>JAWKKM010000007.1:0-224889 GCA_041393255.1 Bacteroidales bacterium
TCCCTTTTGGGGTAAAACTCTTCACTCTTATAATAAACTTCCTTGTTATCAACAGAGTTATAGGGAATTTCATGATTTTGGGAAAGCCCTCCCGCAAAACCCATTCCCCAGGTTTGTTTACGGTTTATATAAGGAATCTGGTAGGACAATTCATATTTCTGATCGTATCCGAATCGAGCGTACAAAATCAACTTCTCACGCCGGCCCCTAAAATTATTCCACGTCAGGAATACACCATAATTCAATCGGCTCCAATCCCTCTTCTTGAGCCACTCATTGAAATTTCTGTCGGCAAATTCAAATATGGGAACAGGCCAAACATACCACCGTTCAATGAATTCAATTGTCACATCCACCAGGTTTGCACTGTCCTCTATAAGCATATAGGATATAGTAACAAAATTGAAAAGGGATGTATTTACAAGATTTTTACGGCTTTGCTGCAATTTCTCATCCAATGTTCCGGCAGCGATGGTATCATCCTCCGAAAAGATCAGTTCCCGAAAGATAATCCGGTCTTTGGTTATTTTATTCCCCAAAAGAATAATTTTATGAATTATGACGAAATCACCATCAACTGTGGTATCCGATTTACGCGAGGCCTCACCTTCAATAAATGAAGAAGAAAATACTGATAGATAAAAAAACAACCCAATTAAGAAGGTGAAAGAAAACTTCATTCTCAAATATTCAGATAATTCATTAACGAATTGTAGCGGTCCCGCATATCCTCAAACATTTCTTCATCTTCCGAATACGTGGCTTTGATGCTGTAATTGTACCTGTTCAATGTCTGGATCAGCGGCTGAAGTTCCATTATATTAATCTTCATGTCAATTTCCAGTTTTGTTGAATCCTTGTCCGAAGTAATTAACAAACTCAATATCTTCCCATCCTGCGACTCTACAATCTGTGCTATTTGAGATAGTACGTAATCATTTTGATTTAGTTCCAAAACAATAATGCCACCAGGATTATTAATAGCCGATCGTTCACCAAGCATTTTCACCACATCAACAGCACTGATGGCGCCAAGGTAAGCATCGTTTTCATCCAGCACCGGTAGCAAGGACAATTTATAGGACGACATCATTTTAATAACATCAAAGATGTGTTGATATTCACTAATAAAATACTTTTTCAACGCCACGGTAGATTCGGAAACCGGCAAATCCGGATCACTCATATTATAAATATCAACTTCCGAAATCAGGCCTAAAAACCGGCCATCCTCAAAAACAGGCAATATATAAAACCTGCTTTCATCCATTTGGTACAATGCCTCAGCGCCGGTATTGGTAGTCTGCAACACCGGTACGGTCGTGGAAATAAGTTGTTTTGCTATCATCGTGTTACTATTTCTATGGATACAAATCAAAAAAAAAACGATATTTCAAACAAACGCCAAAATTAACGGTATGTTTTAATCAACGGGACACTTTCATTTCAGGTTGGCCTGAAATCCGATTCCGCTGCCTTCCAATAATCATCATTTAAAATGCTTAAATAACTCTCATAACGCATCCTACTGATCGCTCCTTCCTGAATTTTTTCAATGATGGCGCAGCCTGGCTCATGCACATGGGTACAATTACTGAACTTACAATCGTGCATATATCGCCTCATTTCCGGAAATCTTTCAGCGATCTCTTTCCGGTTGAAATCGGTGAGGCCAAATTCCTTTATCCCCGGGGTGTCAATTACAAAACCTCCCATCCTTAGTTTGTGCATCTCCGCAAAAGTTGTGGTATGCATCCCTACCTTATGATACCCTGATAACGCTTTTGTTTGAGGTTCAAGCCCGGTTCAAAAGTATTGATCAAAGCGGATTTCCCAACACCTGAATGTCCTGAAATAAGGATGTTTTATTTTTTAACAGGGCCTCTAATTTATCCAGGTTATCCCCCCGAAGTGCTGAAACCGTCAGGCAGTGATAACCCGCCTGAGTATATATTTGAGTAAGTGCATCCAACTGAGCAATGATCTTTTCATCATAAAGATCAAATTTATTGAAAATAATGCTTGCCGGAATATGATAGGCTTCAGTTGTAATAAGAAAGCGGTCGATAAACCCAGTTGAGGTTCGCGGATGTGCCAAAGTTACAATGATCAATGCCTGGTCAATGTTGCTGGCTATGATGTGTGAAACTTTCGAAAGTTTTTTCGATTTGCGGACGATGTAATTAAAACGTGGTAATATTTGCTTAATAAATCCAATATCGTTGTTTTCGGGTTTGTCAAATTCAACTTTATCGCCAACCGCCACCGGGTTCGTTGCTTTAATGCCTTTCAGCCGGAAAGTCCCTTTAACGCAGTCGTATGACATTCCATCCTCACTCACTGACCGTAAGCCAGCTACCAGTTGATTTTATTACAACGCCTTTCATACATTTGAAATTTTTACCATCCCTCTACAAAACTATTCATTATTCAACATTGAATTTCCATAGCTAAAACATAGTTTCGATGTGCTTGCCTTAGTTTATGACTCTTTTTATGCCATTTTTAAGTACTGTCGTTTGAAAATTAAGTAGCAAGCCAGTTTATATTTGCCCAACCTTAAATAAGTTAAGACTTGAGCAGTATATACATCATGAAATGCCTCAACAGTTTTGACTTCTATTACTACTTTTTCTTCGACTAATAAATCAATTCTATAGCCATGATCAAGGCTTTACTTCTTTATACACAATGGGCATTGGTTTCTCTTTCTTAACTTTTAAGCCTGCATTCTTTAACTCATAAAACAAGCATTCTTTGTAAGCAGACTCCAATAAACCTGGCCCTAAATGTTTGTGCACTTCAATAGCACAACCAATAATTGTTTTTGATAATTCATTTTCGATCATAATACTTGTTTTTGTCTTTGTGAAACTTTGAGCCTTCTTAGTGGTTCTCTGTGTAAAAGCTATGACACAAAGTTACGCAAAGAGCCACAAGAGTTGCACTAAGAATAGAACAACCTTGGATCAATAAAACAACCTCAGTACCTCAAAAAAAAAGATTTAGCCATTTCCTCTTTTAAACTGACTACTGGAAAATTACGGAAAACTGAAATACTTTTTATCGGCTTTTAAATATCCCAAAAACATTTCAACCCCTTTTTAAAAATTCAAAATCACCCGTTCGGAAAATAAAATTCCCATCACCTGATACAACTTCACCTCACCGTCAATGATCAGACATTCTTTGACCCCGAAATACCCCAGACAAATTTTGAAACTTCCTTTTCCCACAATGGACATGACCCAATTAACCGATTTTTGACCTTGTATTCATTTAGCTTTTCAACAACTATTTTTGCCACAACTTTGCAATTTAGTTTCCGTAAAATTACATTATTTAAAAAAACAGCAAAGTGAACGAATGTTCATTAACTTTGTTTTTAAATTATGGGACGAATTAAAAAGAAACGAAGAATCCACCTGCCTCCGAAGGTTAACTATTTCGCATCGGGCTCACAACGATCCGGGGCTGATATAAACCTTGGCCTTGATGAGTTTGAAGCCATCAAGCTACTGGATTTTGAAAACATGAACCAGGAAAAAGTAGCTGTTTGTATGAATGTGTCCCGGCCCACACTTACAAGGATATACGAAAAAGCTAGGCAAAAAATTGCTGCTGCACTGGTAGAAGGAAGAAACATAAAGATTGGAGGGGGAGATTTTTACTATGCTGAAAACTGGTACGCCTGCCAGAAATGCGACATAACTTATAATGTATATGATGAAAAAGAAAACTGCCCCATGTGCAATTCCAATGAACAAGTAAGCCGGTTGGCAGAAACCCTGTAAATAAAACCACTCCTAAAAGATGAAACAAACAAAACCAGTAATTCTGAAACTTTGGGCAACCTGCCGCCGAAGGATTGTAATAAAAATAGCAGGCATTCGAGCATTCACGGCCATTGTAAGCATATGAAAATCATAATTCCGGCAACCGCTATTAACGTAGAGAGCAATTTGGATTTAAAATTTGGTAAATGCAAGTATTTCTGCATTTATGATAGCCACAGCGACAAGGTTGAGTTTATTAAAAACAACTTGTCTCGGCAACTGGAAAAAAGAAGCGAGCATTTATCAGCCTTACTTAAAGAATGGGAAATTGATACAGTTGTGACAACTAATATTGGCCCTAATATGATAAGCACGCTGGAATCGGAAGGGATAAAAATCATTGTCCTTAACAATATCCATCAACCCATTCAGGATGTTATTTCAAAATTTAAAACGTGATTGGTTTTTAAAGAGCCTGAAGTTTAGAGTATTTAAAATGCCTGAAGTTGGGGACTGTAAATTCTCTGAAAAATTAAGATCGTGTATTATAACCAATCTTATACGAATCCCATTTCAACACCAATTACTCTAAACTTTAGGCACTTATTCATTTCCATTCATCTCTTCAATCAAATCAAGAATATCCTCTTTTCCCTGTCCGGTTTTGGCTGAAGTTAAGATAGAAATCGGGAGCTCATCCCAATCCTCCATCAAAAAGTTTCGGTAATCAGTAATGTTTTTCGAGAGTTGCCTTTTCGATAATTTATCAATTTTGGTAAAAACAAGGATAAAGGGCAAACCCTTTTCACCAAACCAGGAAATCAAATCGGTATCGAGCTTTTGCGGCTCATGGCGTGCATCAATCAAAATGAAGGTAGCCCTCAGGTTTTCCCTGTTAAGCAAATAGTTATTGATCATCAACTCCCAGTTCTTCCGGATATCCTTTGAAATTTTTGCAAAACCATAACCGGGCAAATCAACAAGGTACCAACTTTCATTTATCATAAAGTGGTTGATAAGCTGTGTCTTCCCTGGTGTACCGGATGTTTTGGCCAGGTTTTTCATGTTGGTAAGCGAATTGATCACCGAAGATTTTCCTACATTCGATCGTCCGATAAAAGCATATTCCGGCAATTCCGGTTTTGGGCATTTCTGATGGTCGGTGTTGCTCATGACAAACCGGGCACTGCTAATTTTCATCTTTCCAGGAATTATATTGACGGAAGGAATTATTCCCCTTTCTTAAAGGTAGACATATGCCTGTCCTTTTTATAATCATAAATATCGGCTATGGTAATGATAATGGCTGTTTCTTCCACATCCCCAAAAGCGCCATTGACAGATGTCCCAAAGGTCCTCATCGATCCTGAGAGATTCATGTAGGCATTTACCAGCGGTGGGATATTCTCCTTTAGCCTTCTTACTTTTTGAGTCAATATGCGATAGTCTTCATCATAATTGGCCCCCGTAAAGATGCTCTTCAGAACTTTTTCACGCGTCTGCAATTTAAGCGGGTCACGTGGTTCAACCAGGCTATCCGGGTCGGGAAAATACTTGTGCATAAAAAGAGGATCATATCACGGGCCAACGTGTCAAAATCAGGGTACATGGTGATCTTCCCGAAAAATATTTTACGGTCGGCTCCATAATGACTATGGCACCTAATCCATCCCACAAATTGTCGAGCGAATACATCCCTCTTCTCAGATTAACAGTTGGCTGGTATAAAGGCTGAACAAATGACCTGCCCAATTCATACGTATCCGGCCAGAACTCTTCAATAAATCTTTTCGAAAACTGAAACAAGCGGGATGTGGGGCTTAAGGGATGGCCACTTTTATCATTGGCAACATCCTTTCCGTAAATAAAGCGGTAACCTCCCACAATTTCCTTGTCTTCAGGGTTCCATACGATCAATTGTTTGAAAGGTGAGGCAGCCGTGTCATACATATCAATGTCGCAGGATTTACCGGTTCCACCTCCGGCCTCCCTGAAAGTTAACTCCCTTAGCCTACCCACCTCACGCATCACATTCGGAGCCTGATCATGTGAAAAGACATATATTTTATTGTGGCCATTATTGGTATCCCTGATCAATAGTTTTTTCGTCAATTCTTTTTCAATTAACGTCCGGTCAACAGGAGGTATGATTGTTTCCATAATACTGATTTATAAAATTTGTTAATCCGGGATGAAAGTCCCCGTATATCCGCTACCGATATTATAAACGTGCCTTTTTAGCAAATCTGCCCATTCCGTAAAATTATGCCTTTTATCAAAGGTTTTGTAAGGAATAGGTTGGCCAATGATAATTTCAATCGTTTTATTTTTGTATTTAAACATTTCATCTACCAGGTAAAGCATTTCAATATTTGCTTTTATTCCAAGCTTTTTTCGAAAGTTAGCAAGGTTGTAAAAAAAGGTTGAATTTTGTCCTTTTATAAAAATTGGGATCACATCCCTTTTATATTGCACCGATTTAGCAATAAACGTTTTTTTCCAGGCAAGGTCTTCTATTTTACCTTTTTGCTTTCGCGAAACCAACCCTGCCGGAAAATAAAGAACCATTTTATCCGATTCAAACGTATTCTGAATGATCTGTATGTTTTCTGAATTGCTTCCGTGCTTGTTGATGGGGATAAACAAAACCTGTAAGTTGGGAAGATTGGTTAAAATATCATTTACAGGGAAGATAATATCACTTCTTCTCTTACCGACAGCCTGCATTAATGCAACCCCATCCAAACCACCCAATGGGTGATTGGAAGCCAAAATACATCTTCCCTCGGTGGGGATATTTTCCAGCCCTTTTACAACCACATTCGCTCCAAATCCACTGATAATGGCGTCAACAAATGGAAGCCCTTCGATGTTCCTGTTCTCGTATAAAAAATTATTGATCCAACTTTCGTGAACGACCCTTCGCAAGTAGGAAAATACAAATCCTGGAATCCAGCGAGCAAGGCCGGGGCTTTTCTCCCTGAAAACCCTTTCCACATCAATGGTACGTTTGGTAATTTTAAAATCTTCCATCTGTTATCATTAACAAAAACAAAATTACGCATTTATCCGAAACAATGTTTGAGATGCGGAATAACAAATTTCCAAAGAAATTAGAGTAACTTTCTATTTCTTTACAAACTTAGAAACATGATTGAGGGTTCCGTCAAATAATTTGACAATATAAAGCCCTTCGGGTAATTGCCGGGTTTTGATTTTCAGATTCCTCTTATGTGCAAAAGAAGTTTTAATTAAAACCTCTCCTTTCATATTGTAAATGGCAACATTTCCCTGATCAACAATAGCGTTCAGTTCCAGGTTCAGTTCATTTCGCAAAGGATTGGGGTAAACCCGGATGCCGGTAATTTCTGATTTCGGATTTGAAGCTATGGCAGAAAAGAAATCCTCATCATTTTCAAAACGCTCTTTTATGGCAGCACAATACTCTTCCAGTAATTCCGCTGAAGACACTGGAGTCCCGTCATAATCCCGGGCCCAAACAAAGGCAAGGTCAAGCTCATGGACATCACCCGGCTCAAAGGTAAACGGACCGGAAACACCCAGGCCTCTTCTGTCTTGTGGCATGTTCCCAACCTGATTTTCTGTCCAGAATAATCCATTTTGATTGTAGCCTCCGTTGGGCAGGATACCGTATGTGCCCCAATTGCAAGGATCCGAATCACCAGGGAACATGAAATTACATTCTGGTCCTAAAGATCCTGTTGAAACATGTCCATTCCATCCACCATATAATAATTTTGACCCATCTCTCCAATGCATTTTTAGATAATTATAATAATCAATAGGATTATGAGGGTCCGTACTATAGGCAGGCCCATAATTATGCATATAAATAAACCCAGTCATCCCAAGTCTTTCATTATCTGCAATGGTATCACCGAAATTTAAACCGTTGATACTCAAATCACACAAGAGTTGGTTATTTGCATCATATTTGGGATTGTCAACTCCATCCTCATCCAAATAGGGGCCACCCAAAATCATGACTGCCTGTGCCGGCGGATGATAGCCGTATCCACGGTTCATTGAATCGGACGAAGTATTATAATCATCAAAATTATCACCATTATATACAAAATAATATCCATTTCGAACATTACTACCAATATAATCATCCAGGAGTTTCCTAAGTCAATATCAGAAAAAGTACCAACATAGGTTTCACCATAAGTAGTATCACTTTTATTTTCAATCTCATAATTCAAAAATACTGTATGCCATAGTGCCGAATCAGTAGGCTCGTTGAAAGCATAAGCCATTGCCCGGATTTCAATGCCCAAAGCTTTTCCTTCTGTTTCAGTATGCTCTTTCCGATCATCATTAAACACAAAAAATAATGCCTGATCGCCTTTGATAACCGGCCAATCACCGGCTATCGGATCATAGGTACCATCATTGTTATAATCGAAATAGGGAGCCAGGTTTTCCGATTGTCCCAATTCCGGATTTCCGTTCCCGGGCCATTCAGCAATATCTTTGATGGGAACATAGTCCTCTTGCCACCAATGGGCTTTATGGTATTCAATTTCTTCCTTATTCAACTTCCATATTCGAAACCATTTGGCATCATAGATTGAATCGTAGGAATTCGAAAAAGGCCCATGGTAATAATCCTCTCCAACCTGTCGGTAACGCTCTGCTGCCAAATGGAGCTCTTCATCTTCATCCAATCCACCAATCCAAAGCGTATTATTAAAAATTGAAGTCTGTGAGCTACCATCTGGTACAAAAAACTTTGAACCAACCCCTCCCGGTAAATCCCAAAAATGATGTCCAAAGCAATTAAACATGGCATTTACATTGTTTATATTGAGAGAATCATAAAACATCAAATCGTTGTAACGAATAATAACATAGCCAGTATCGAAAGAATAACCCCATGAAGTTGTATCATCCGAAACATAATAAACCAGTTTTGTAAAACCATTAAAGAAATCTTTTTTTGGTTCCATGCTTAATGTAATATAAACTGTGCTATCCGAAATAATATAGCAACCATTATCTCCCATGCCGACATAACCTATAAATACAGGGTCACCATCCGGGTCATAATCATTTTGTGTAAGGTTTATTATCATATCCCACTCAGGTACACCATCAATTGTATCGTTTACGGCAACAGGAGGATTATTCTGGGCATTAGAAAATGCCACAGAAAGCAACAAGATTAAAAGGAAAACTTTTGGTTTCATAATCAATAGGATTTGATTGCAAATTACTTAAAATTAATATTTAATGAATTTCTTAAAAAAGTTAACATTACTCTGTTTGATCCGAATAAAATACAAACCCGCTATAAAACTCTCCACATCAATGCTTGTTTTAATAGATCCCGCCGGAATATATTCATCCAGAATCCAAATTCCATGCGCATCAAATAAACTCACAATTGAACTCTCTTTTTGTGGATCGAAGAACTTGACTTGTAGAAGTTTTGATACCGGATTAGGGAACACTTCTAATATAGTATCACTTTTATATTCATCAATACCTGATCCTGGAATTACAGTCAGTTTAGCTTCGTCAGTTACAACTTCATTGCAAAGGTTTGAAATAACACAACGGTACATTCCGGTATCACTATGTTGAACTGAAGTAATCGCATAGGTATGAAAATTGGCATTGGGAATATCCAAACCATTTTTCTGCCATTGGTAAGCTATTGGGATACTTCCTATAATTGCCTGGTTAAAAACGACATAATCATTTACTGATGCAGTAATGTCAGATGGTTGTAAAATTATTTCCATAGGATTTACAACATTTACAATAATTGGATTACTTGATACGACACTTGAGTTATTGTATACCCTGCATGTATACTTCCCACCATCTGAATTTTCAATAGAATCAATTACCAATGGATTTGTATTTTCACCCTGAATAGTCTTGTCATTTTTAAGCCATTGAAATCTTAGGGAGTCACCTGTTGCAATCACGGAAAGGCTTAGTAAACTTCCAACACATAAGTTTGTATCAGAAGGTTGCACATGAATAGACGGACCTGTAGATGTACCATGATTAGTATAAAACACCGAACCATCCTGCCCAGCCAAAAAGCCCTGATTATGGTTCAAAAAGAAAACATCGTTTAAATCAATATTTTCTGAATTAATCTCAACATTATAACCAGCATTCTGGTATGTCCACTGATTTCCTCCATCAGTTGTGTGCAATGCAACACCGTTAGTGCCACATGCCCATCCATTAAAAGGATCAGTAAAGATAATAGAATGCAGGGTCAGCCATGGCTTATCATCCTTTTCAAACTGCACTTGCCAGCTTTGCCCCCCGTTTTCTGTATGAAGGATTACCTGCCATCCAGTAGCCCAACCTCTTAATTCATCAACAAAACAAACTGAGTAAAGATCATTCGATAGATTTGAGTTCTGCAATTCCCAGCTTAGTCCTCCATTTAGAGTTTTTACAATTTTACCTCCATCTCCAACTGCCCAACCAACATACTCATTTACAAAATACAGACAATTTAAAGCTGCGTAATTAACAGTAGGAAAAGAATGCCAGCTTATTCCCCCATTGGTTGTTTTCAGTACTTTTCCATTATTCGTAACAAACCATCCCAACTGATCCCCCCAAAAAGTGATACTATAAAAATCACCTTCAACTTCAACACTTACTGGTAACCAGTTATTTCCACCATCCGATGTTTTTAGCAAAGTGTGGTTTAAGCCGGTAATCCATCCATAATTGTCATTTATAAAAAAAACATCCTGTAAATGCTCTGTAGTATTTGAATTTTGTCCTATCCAACTATCTCCTCTATCATTGCTTGTAAATATCAGACCATTATCACCCACTACATAGACGATATCTTCATCAATCATGAAAACGCTTCTTATGTGATCTGTAAATCCATGCTCAACTAACGTCCAATTCGTTCCACTATCTAATGAATATTGAAGATGACTTCCCACTGTATATATTAAGTCCTGATTAGGATAAGCAATTGCTCTGACACTATGAACCAAAAGTGGAAACTCTTGCCATGTAACACCACCATCTGATGTTAAAAAGCAGTCCTCATTGGTAGCAGCTACACCATTGTTTAAACTAATAAATTTTATATCAATTATTGCTTTTTGAGTGTTTATTTGTAAAGTATCCCAAGATAAACCACCATTTGATGTATTAAAGACCATGCCATTTTCAGAACCTAACCAACCATTTGATAAATCACTAAAGAACAAACTATATAGATTTGTTGGAAGACTTGGTGCTCCTTGGCTTTCCCAATCATGGCCACCATTGGTAGTATGTAGCAATCCATATGAAGAAATTGCCCATCCGTTGTTTTCATCAATAAAAAACAAATCAAAAATGGAATGAGAGCCGCTATTTTCTATGGGAAGCCAATCAATACCCCCATTTGTTGTAGAATAAATAGTGCCTCTACTAATACCCATCCAACCTGTTGTCTCGCTTACAAAAAACAGGATATCATAAGGTTGAATTAATTGAGAAACATACTGGTATTCCCATGTTTCTCCACCATCTATGGTTTTATAGCATTCCTTACCAGTCATCCAACCTATTGAATCATTAATAAACAAAATCCTACTAATCATACCTTTACTATAGTTATTAACTACTTCCCAATTTTGTCCACTATTCTCAGTTTTTATAAGCATTCCAAATCCAACTGCCCAACCTGTTAATTCATTATTAAAATGTACATCCCAATAGTATGCTTCAGGAGGCATAGGATTTTTCCAATCCCAAATGGATTGACAAAAAGCTATTCTAAAAACTAGAAAAAATAAAATCAGGAAAATGATTTCGATTCTCTTCATTGTGGTGTCATTTTTTTGTGGTTTACGAATATACGCAATCTTATCCGTCCAAATCAACAGTTTATCAGTTTACGGTCGGAACAAATCAGTTAACGGCAAATAAATCTTTTGCCCCCTCCTCCATTACCGTTGATTGTTAATAAAACAAAAACCCCGAAATGTGCAACATTTCTAAAAAAATGGAGTTATTTAATTCAAAGTGGGGAAAAGTGCAAAAAAGTTGTTAACATTAGGTAAAAAGTGGAGATTTATTTATACTTTTATCCACTGAAAATTTGATCCATGACAAACCTTACATACACATACGAATGTAAAGCCGATTCAAAGGGCGTGTAGCGCTTCCCGGAGGACTCAAAAAGAGCTTACGCCTGTATTGAACAACGGGTTTGTGATCAAGAAAAGTGTTTTTTACAACTGTCTTGAATTATACCCAAAAGCTTGAATGGGAAAAAGAGATGGCCGGAATTGACAAGGCTCAACCGCTTTATAAAAAGAATGTGGACTTCATTCGGAAATTTATGGCGGGCGTCAGGCCGGTTGAGATTGACAGCACAGGCAGGGTGAACATTCCCAACGAACTAATTGCTTTTGCAGGCATCAAAAAAAATATTGTATTGACTTCCCAGATCAATAAAATTGAAATCTGGGATAAAGAGAATTATGAGAACGTATTGAATGATGATGAAGTAGACTTCGGCACGCTGGCTGAAGATGTTATGGGAAACACAGATAAATCCGACGAATGATGTACCATCAGCCGGTTTTATTAGCGGAGAGCATTGAAGGTTTACAAATAAAAGAGGAAGGCATTTACGTTGATGCAACCTATGGAGGTGGAGGCCATTCGGAAGAAATTCTCAAAAAATTAAGAAAAGGTTCTTTGATAGCATTTGACCACGACCAGGATGCACTGGTGAACAAATTGGAAGATGAGCGGCTCATACTGATCAATCAAAATTTCAGGTACATGCGCAACTTCCTGAAGCTTTACAAAGCATTGCCTGTTGATGGGATTCTCGCAGACTTGGGTGTTTCATCGTATCAGATTGATAAACCGGAAAGGGGCTTCTCAGTTCGATTTGAAGGAGAACTCGATTTGCGGATGAACCGCCGTAAAAGCCTGACTGCAAAAAATGTGGTGAACGAATATTCAGTCAACAAGCTGAAAGAGATTTTAATTGCGTACGGTGAGTTAAACAATGCATACAAAATAGCTTCACAGATTGAAAGTGCACGGTCGGAACAGGAGATTAAAACAACAGCCCAATTGATGGAAGCGGTCCACAAATGTGCTCCGAGAGGCCTGGAAAACAAATTTTACGCAAAATTATTCCAGGCTTTGCGCATAGAAGTAAATGACGAACTGGGGGCATTGAAACAATTGCTTGAACAATCCGCGGACCTTTTGAAAAGTGGCGGACGGATAGTGGTCATTTCCTATCATTCGCTGGAAGACAGATTGGTGAAGAATTTTTTTAAGGCTGGAAATTTTAAAGGGGAGATGGAAAAGGATTTTTACGGGAATGTGCTGACACCGTTTAAGTTGATCAATAAAAAACCAATAGTAGCAAATGACGAAGAAATTAAACGGAATGGCAGGTCGAGAAGCGCAAAACTGAGAATCGCAGAAAAATTATAAAATGGGAAAAAAGAATAAAAATACAAGCAAATCGGCAGCAAAAGGAATACAAAGTTTCCTGGGCGGCTCTTTTCTAACACGAGAGAGCACTTCACGGAATTTTCCCTTTTTGCTTTTCCTCGCCGGGCTTGCCATTATTTATATCGGCAATTCCTATTACGCTGAAAAAAACATAAGGCAGGTGGAAAGTTTGCAAAAACAATTAAAAGAAATCAGGTACGAGTACATAAGCATAAAATCTGATTTGATGCAAAACAACCGGCAGTCGAAAGTGGCTGGCAACCTTGCAAACAAAGGGATAAAGGAATCAACGGTTCCACCAAAAAAAATATTTACTGAATCCGATTAATGAAAGAATAAATTGAAAAACATTAAAACTGACATATTAAGAAGGGTTTTCCTGGTTTATCTCGGGATGTTCATTTTTGGAGTGGCCATAATCGTAAAGGTAGCCTATATCCAGATAGCCGAAGGCCCAGCGTTATTGGAAAAAGCCGACAAGCAATTTCTGAAGTATTTTAATGTCAGTTCGGTAAGAGGAAATATATGTGCAGAAAACGGCGAATTGCTGGCTACATCCATACCCATTTTCGATATCCGGATGGATGTGGCTTCACCGCTCATCTCTGATGCCTATTTTCAAAATCATGTTGATGCATTGGCAAGGGAGCTGGCCGGGTTGTTCAAGGACAAATCAAAATCGGAATACAAGAAAAACTTACTTCAAGCCAGAAAAAAGGGTAACCGCTACTATTTGATCAAACGGAATGTTACTTATGGTGATTTAAAAAAAGTACGGCATTTTCCAATATTTGACAGGGGAGGCTACAAAAGCGGTTTGATCTTTACGCCTAAAACCAAAAGGCAAAAGCCTTATGGCAACCTGGCCGAAAGAACCATCGGCTACGAAAACATCGAGGAAGGATTGCTCGTTGGCCTTGAGGGAGCCTTTAATGAACAATTGGCCGGGCGGGATGGTACGCAGTTACGCCGAAAAATAAACAATGGCGATTGGATACCTGTTTTCGACGATAATACCGTTGAGCCCCAAAACGGACAGGATATCATCACCACCATTGATTTGAATGTGCAGGACGTAGCTGAATCAGCATTGAACAACCATTTGATTGAACACCAGGCGGATTGGGGATGCGCGGTTTTAATGGAAGTAGAAACCGGTAAAATAAAAGCCATTGCAAATCTTGGAAGAGACAAGAAAACGGGCCAATATGTCGAGAATTATAATCATGCCGTAGGAACCAGTATTGAACCTGGATCCACTTTTAAGCTGGCTTCCATGATTGCATGTTTTGAAAATGGGTTAGATAATCTTGATGATACCATCAGTATTGGAAGCGGATACACAACTTATTCAGGGCTAACAATTCAAGATGTTCATGGCATCCGCGATGGCAGGGTATCTGTAAGAGAAGTATTCGAACAATCCTCCAATGTTGGTGTATCGAAGTTGGTTTATGAGAATTTTTCTGAAAAACCACAAAACTATATTGACAGGCTATATGCAATGTCGATACAGGAGAAAAACAATATTGTCATTCCGGGAGAAGGAAAGCCTTACATCAAAAATACCAAAGATGTTTCCTGGTCAAAAGTTTCCATGCCCTTTATGTCAATTGGTTATGAGCTTCGCTTAACGCCCTTGCAAGTCCTCACTTTTTACAATGCAGTTGCCAACAATGGTGTTATGGTCAAACCGATGTTTGTAAGTGAGATTAAAAAAGCCGGGAAAACCGTATCAGAATTTGATACCGAGATTATAAATAAATCCATTTGTAGCGAATCATCAATACAAAAAGCGCAGGAGATTTTACAGGGAGTTATTGAAAATGGAACAGCAAAGAGCCTCAAAAAATCGCCCTACAAAATAGCCGGAAAAACAGGAACAGCGCAAATAGCAGATCAGAACCAGGGCTATAACAAGAGCAATTACAATGCGTCTTTCGTTGGATATTTTCCGGCAGACAATCCAAAGTATTCATGCATAGTGGTTGTCAGCCGGCCAACCACAGGACGGTATTATGCCAGTTCGGTAGCCGTTCCGGTATTTAAAGAAATTGCCGATAAGGTATATGCCACGGACCTTGCCATTCAAACCAATGAAGAGCCAACGGAACAGAGCATTGAATACCCGGTGTATGCTACGGGATACCAGGATGAACTGGAAGCAATATATGGCTACTTAAATATACCCCTCGATTCACTAAGCACCCATGCCAAATGGGCAATAGCCTTAGAAGCAGACAGTGCAGTCAGGTTGGAACCACGGATCATTAAGGAAGGATTGGTGCCGAATGTTAAAGGGATGGGTGTGAAGGATGCCATGTATGTATTGGAAAACCTGGGATTAAAGGTCAACATTTCAGGAAGGGGATTTGTGGTTCAGCAAAGTATATCGCCAGGATCAAGGGTAATTAAAGGAAACCAGATAAATTTAATACTGAAGGTCTAACTCTGTGAAAACTCTTAAAGACATATTAAATGGCATTGAAGTGGAGCAGATCGTTGGGTCTATCGCGTACAGGATAGGCGGGATCGAATTTGACTCCCGAAAAGTAAGGGATGGGTCCCTTTTCGTGGCCGTGAAAGGCAGCCAGGTTGATGGCCATGACTATATTGGCAAGGCGATAGCGGCCGGCAGCAGGGCCATCGTTTGTGAAGAGATCCCGGATTTCAGCAATTCGGATGTAACTTACATCAAGGTGAAAAACAGCGCCATAGCACTGGGTGAAGTCGCTTCTACATTTTACGACAACCCTTCCTCAAGTTTAATCCTGATTGGGGTTACCGGAACCAATGGTAAAACAACCATTGCAAGTTTGCTCTATTCTCTTTTCAGAAGCCTGGGATATACCTGTGGATTGATTTCCACCATCGAAAATAAAATTGAGGATGAAATTATCAATGCCACCCACACTACTCCCGATCCTGTTCAACTTAATAAGTTGATGAACAAAATGGTGATGGAAGGGTGTACTTATTGTTTCATGGAAGTCAGTTCCCATTCAATTCATCAGGAAAGGATTGCCGGGCTTAAATTTTCAGGAGGTATATTTACCAATATCACGCGCGATCATCTTGATTATCATATCACTTTTGAGAATTACATTAACGCCAAGAAAAAATTCTTTGATGAGCTGCCGGAAAGCGCGTTTGCACTGAGCAATATTGATGACCGGAATGGAAGGTTCATGCTGCAAAACACTATAGCAAATAAAAAAACATACAGTTTAAAAAGCGCCTCTGATTTTAAATGCCGCATCATAGAAAATCAATTCGATGGCTTGCAGTTAGAAATAGATGGGCAGGAATTATGGAGTCATTTAATTGGCGCTTTCAATGCGTACAATTTGTTGGCAGTTTACTCAACGGCAATTCTATTGGGAATTAACAAAACCGAAGTCCTTACTGCTTTAAGTACATTAGAAACTGTTGAAGGCCGGTTTGAATACATCCGCTCTCATTCCAATATTATAGGAATAGTGGATTATGCACATTCGCCGGATGCGTTGAAAAACGTCTTGGAAACGATTGATTTCATTCGCACTCACAACGAAACCCTGATTACGATAGTAGGTGCAGGAGGAAACAGGGACAAAGGGAAGCGTCCGTTGATGGCCCGGGTGGCAAGCCTAAAAAGTGACAAAGTGATCCTAACATCAGATAACCCCAGGGACGAAAAGCCTGAAGCTATCATCAGGGATATGGAAGATGGGGTTGATCCGGAAAACAAGAGAAAGGTCATGACGATCATCAACCGGAAAGAAGCAATCAAGACAGCATGTTCATTTGCAAATCCGGGAGATATCATTTTGCTGGCCGGGAAAGGCCATGAAAAATACCAGGAAATAAATGGAGTTAAGCATCCCTTTGATGATAAAGAATTATTGAAGGAATTTCTGTTAACCCAAACAATGGAGAATTAGTATGTTTTATTATTTGTTCACATATTTAGATACAGCATTTGACTTCCCGGGGGCGGGGGTGTTTAAATACATCTCTTTCCGTGCAGCGGCAGCTGTTATCATTTCTTTGACCATTTCATTGCTTTTCGGGAAACAGCTCATCAGGCTGCTAAATAGAAAGCAGGTGGGAGAATCCATCCGCGACCTGGGATTGGAAGGGCAGATGGAAAAACAAGGGACACCCACAATGGGCGGCTTAATTATTCTGGGAGCCATTCTAATTCCAACTCTTCTGTTTGCCAAGCTGGATAACATCTACATCTTATTAATGATATTCACCACAATATGGCTTGGACTGATCGGCTTTTTAGATGATTACATTAAAGTCTTCCGAAAAAACAAAAAAGGGCTTGCCGGTAAATTCAAAATATACGGACAGGTTAGTCTTGGTCTTATCATTGGCCTAAGCATGTACTTCAGCGATGATATTGTTATCAGGGAAAAAATTAGCACAGATCAACTTATTCAAACTGCAGAAAATGGGGAAATCATAAAAATTACGGACCCAACTTTAAAATTTTCAAAAGAAGAAGTAAAATCCACCAAGACCACCATTCCATTTTTTAAAAACAATGAAGCTGACTATTCTAAAATTCTGGCATTCCTTGGTGAAGGATTTCAAAACTGGGCCTTTTTGATTTTCATTCCCATTGTAATCCTGATTATCACAGGGGTATCAAACGGGGCAAATTTAACTGATGGGATTGACGGACTTGCCACCGGCACCTCTGCAATCATTGGAGCTACGCTTGGAATACTGGCATGGGTTTCCGGCAACATTGTTTTTGCAGATTATCTCAACATTATGTACATACCCAATACCGGTGAGCTCACCATATTCATCAGTGCTTTTGTAGGAGCATGCATTGGGTTTCTTTGGTACAATTCCTACCCGGCTCAAGTATTTATGGGTGATACAGGAAGCCTGGCCATTGGGGGGATCATTGCTGTGTTTGCCATTCTTATCCGGAAGGAATTCCTGATACCCGTCCTTTGCGGGATTTTCCTGGTCGAAAGCCTTTCGGTTATCATGCAGGTAAGCTATTTTAAATATACAAAAAGGAAATTTGGTGAAGGCAGAAGGATTTTCAAAATGTCGCCGCTTCATCATCATTACCAGATAAAAGGTTATGCCGAGCCTAAAATCGTGCAACGGTTTATGATCGTAGGGATCATGCTGGCAGTATTGACAATCATAACATTAAAACTAAGATAATGAACCTTGAAAAAGAGAATCGTCATATTGGGCGGAGGAGAAAGCGGAGCAGGAGCTGCTGTTCTGGCTCAGAAAAAAGGATTTGAGGTTTTTGTTTCTGATTTCGGAAACATCAGGGAAAAATACAAGAACGTTCTTACACATTTTGATATAAAGTTTGAGGAAGGAAAGCATTCGGAAAGCCTGATTTTAAATTCGGACGAAGTGATTAAAAGTCCTGGAATACCAGATACCGCAACAATCATAAAAAATATTAAAGGAAAAAACATACCTGTAATTTCTGAAATTGAGTTTGCAGCAAGGTACACAAAGGCAACGAAAATATGCATTACCGGGAGCAATGGTAAAACCACCACCACAATGCTCACCTGGCATATTTTGAAAAAAGCAGGTTTGAATGCAGGCCTTGCAGGAAATGTAGGACAGAGTTTTGCACTCCAGGTTGCGGAAAAGGATTTTGACCATTACGTTCTTGAGATCAGCAGTTTTCAACTGGATGGCATGTTTGATTTCAAAGCTGATATTGCGATCCTTATGAACATCACCCCCGATCATCTCGACAGGTATGATTATCAGTTCGCTAATTATGTGCAGTCGAAATTCAGGATCATTCAAAATCAGCAAAAGGAAGATGCATTTATATTTTGTGCGGATGATCCTGTGATCATGAAAGAAATTCAGCAATGGGATATCAAGGCAAAAAAATACCCTTTCTCAATACAACAAAACATTGAAGGTACAGGAGCCTGTTTGAAAGAAAACAGGATGATAATTAACACACAACCAAATTTATTTATAATGACACTGGAAAATTTAGCGCTTCAAGGGAAACACAACATTTACAATTCGATGGCCGCAAGCATTGCCGCCCGGATTTTAGACATCAGGAAAGACAAGATCAAAGAAAGTCTGGCAGACTTTCAAAATGTGGAGCATCGCCTTGAGTTTGTTGCCCGTATTCATGGCATCGATTTTATTAACGATTCAAAAGCAACCAATGTAAATTCTACATGGTATGCTCTTGAGAGTGTTCAAAAACCCATCATCTGGATTGCAGGCGGTATTGACAAAGGAAACGACTACACCCTGCTTTCCGACATGGTTAAAAGTAAGGTGAAAGCCATTATTTGCCTTGGCGTAGATAATAAAAAACTTATGGATGCCTTCGAGGACCATGTGGAAAACATCGTTGAAACCCGGTCAATGGACGATGCCATAAAATATGCTCTTTTCCTTGGAAAACGGGATGATACGGTTTTACTGTCTCCGGCCTGTGCCAGCTTTGACCTTTATGAGAATTATGAAGAGCGTGGCAATAAATTTAAAGCAGCAGTTGCAAGTCTTTAACCTGTAATAAACATTAGAAATGCAGTATTTCCTTAGCAGAATAAAAGGTGATAAAATCATATGGCTGATCGTGATCATCCTTTCGGTGTTTTCGTTGTTGGCAGTTTATAGTTCAACTGGTACCCTGGCTTATAAATACCAGGGTGGAAATACTGAATATTATATGATCAAGCATTTTATCATTCTTATGTTTGGGCTCTTTTTAATGTACCTGGCCCACCTGGTCAAGTACACCTATTTTTCCAGAATTTTCCAGATTGCTTTGTGGGTAGCCATTCCCTTATTGCTGCTCACCCTATTTGTGGGGTTGAACCTAAATGAAGCACGCCGTGTTTTACCGCTTCCATTTGGATTGAGTTTCCAAACTTCCGACCTGGCCAAACTTACACTTATAATGTACCTTGCCAGGATGTTGACCAAACGGCAGGATAACATCAAAGATTTCAAATCAGCATTTCTACCGATCATCATTCCGGTACTGATCATCTGTTTTCTGATTTTACCCGCCAACTTTTCAACAGCTGCTATTCTCTTTACTACCAGTTTGGTTTTGATGTTCATTGGCAGGGTTAGCTTAAAGCATATTTTTTCCATGATCGGTATTGGTGTAGTAACAATGGTCATCATGATACTTATAGCCAAATCCGTTCCAGACCTTCTGCCGCGTGTCGATACCTGGATCACACGTATCGAAAGCTTCAAAGAAGGGGATTCGGAAGTTAATTACCAGGTTGAACAATCAAAAATTGCTATTGCAAACGGTGGCCTGCTTGGTGTGATGCCCGGAAACAGTGAGCAAAGAAATTTTTTACCCCACCCCTATTCTGATTTTATATTTGCCATCATTATTGAGGAATATGGACTTATTGGAGGGATAGTAGTGGTTTTACTCTATCTGATTTTGCTATTCAGGGCAGTAAAAATAGTAACAAAATGTCCGCAGAATTTTGGGGCATTCCTTACCATTGGAGTTGCTTTTAGCCTTGTGTTCCAGGCAATGATCAATATGGCTGTGGCTGTGAATTTGCTGCCTGTTACAGGACAAACCCTGCCATTTATCAGCATGGGTGGGACATCCATTTGGTTTACCAGCATTTCGATAGGAATAATATTAAGTGTAAGTAAAGAAATTGAAAACAATCCCGAAAATGTACAAGCATTACAAGCAACAGCGGCTTAGGGTCATCATCAGTGGTGGTGGCACCGGAGGGCATATCTTCCCAGCCATTGCTATTGCGAATGCATTGAAGGCAAGGGTGAAGGATATTGAAATCCTTTTTATTGGAGCAAAAGACAAAATGGAAATGGAAAAAGTTCCGGCAGCGGGTTATCCCATTGAAGGGCTATGGATTAGCGGACTCCAGCGCAAACTTACATTTAAAAACCTGGCATTTCCATTCAAAGTTTTATCAAGTCTTGCAAAGGCAAAAACAATCATTAAAAACTTCAAGCCCAATGTGGTTATCGGAGTGGGTGGTTTTGCCAGTGGCCCGACATTAAGGGTTGCTGCAAATCTAAAAATTCCAACCTTGATCCAGGAGCAAAACTCTTACCCTGGTATCACCAATAAAGTGCTCTCGAAAACGGTTGATCGGATTTGCGTTGCTTATGATCATACCGAGCGTTTCTTTCCGATAGAGAAAATCACACTTACAGGAAATCCGGTACGAAGTGAAGTTATTGATATAAAAGGGAAGAAAGAAGATGCGTTGAAATTATTTGGTCTTCAAAATGATAAAAAAACAATCTTGGTTGTTGGCGGAAGCCAGGGGGCTGTTTCCATTAATAGGGCTGTCAATAAATTCTTGGATGATTTTGCCAAGAAAGAACTTCAGTTGATCTGGCAAACCGGTAAATTGTATATTGAAGAAGCCAAAGAGGCTGTTAAAAGTAAAGGGCTAAAAGGAGTATTACCCGTGGAATTTATTGACCGAATGGATTATGCTTATGCTGCGGCAGATGTGATTATTTCACGAGCAGGTGCAATTGCAATATCAGAAATCTGTAGTGGCCAAGCCAGCTATTTTTATACCCCTACCCACTGCTGCCGAGGATCATCAGAGAAAAAATGCCCAGGCACTTGTGGATAAAAATGCTGCCATTTTGGTGTTGAATAACGAAGCCGATGAAAAATTGGGCGATGCACTGATTCAACTTGTTGAAAATACTGACAGGCAAAAAGAGATCAGTGAAAACTTAAGCAGTTTGGCCATAAAGGATGCGGCTGACAGGATCGTAGATGAAATTTTAAAATTAGCAGATTCAGAACAATAGTGAAAATTGAAAACTTGCATAGCGTTTATTTTTTGGGAGCCGGAGGCATTGGAATGAGTGCGCTTGCAAGGTACTTATTAGCAAAGGGGATCAAGGTAAGCGGTTACGACAAAACCAAAACAAGCCTTACGATTCGCCTTCAGGAAGAGGGAATTGACATCCACTATAAAGACGACATCAACCAAATACCCTCAGATCTTGACCTGGTTGTTTACACACCTGCAATACCGCACGACTTAATCGAATTTCAATACCTTAAGAATTCGCCCATCCTGATGCTGAAAAGGGCTGAATTGCTCGAAATCCTTACAGAAGATAAAAAAACAATTGCCGTTGGTGGAACCCATGGAAAGACTACTGTTTCCTCTATGATCTCGCACATTCTGAACAATTCACAGGTTGGTTGTACCGCTTTTCTGGGTGGGATTGTAAAGAATTATAATTCAAACCTGATCAGCTCCGAAAGATCGGAATGGATCGTGACAGAAGCCGATGAATTCGACCGGTCATTTTTAAAACTGCATCCCGAAATAGGGGTCATTACTCAATTGATGCCGATCATTTGGATATTTATGGAAGCATCGAAAATCTGCTCTCTTCTTTTACACAGTTTGCAGCCCAAATAAAAAACCAGGGAACTCTTTTGATAAAGGACAGTGTCAATCTTAATTTGTCAATGATTGTCAAAAACATTCAGATTTTCAAATACTCCTTGAATAACACGACTGATTTTTATGCAAAAAATATCGTATTCAAAGAAGGGAAGTACCACTACGATGTCGTTACAAGGAGGGGATCATTCGCGGTATCAAGCTCGGTGTTCGAGGGCTTATCAACGTCGAAAATTCTGTTATTGCTATTGCAACAGCTTTGTTTTGCGGTGCAAACGAAGATGAAATCAGGCAGGCACTTTCAACATTTTCAGGCATTAAAAGACGTTTCGAGTATCAAATTTCAACTGAGGATGTGATCTATATTGATGATTATGCACATCATCCCGAGGAGATTAAAGGTTTTGTAACTTCCGTAAAGAAATGTATCCCGGCAAAAAGATACTGGTATTTTTCAACCTCATCTCTTTACCAGAACCAGGGATTTTGCTGATGAATTTGCACGAAGCCTTGAGTTGCTCGACGATATTATTTTGTTACCCATCTATCCGGCAAGGGAGCTTCCCATTGAAGGGGTTAATTCTGAAATGATACTCGACCGGATCAGAAAAAGCAACAAGCAGATATGCACAAAAGATAAACTCATTAATGGAATTGCAAACAAACAATTTGATATCATTCTGACCCTGGGAGCAGGGGATATTGATCAATTGGTTGAACCGATAAAAGAAAGCATTAATAAACACAAAAATAAATCAGCCACATGAAAAGGATACTCAGCATAACCATTTGGGTTGTAGTGATTGCAGGGATTCTGGTTCTGCTTGGATTTATTGAAGCCGAACACAAAAAGACTTCCTGCAAAGGGCTTGAAGTAATTATTGATTATCAGAATGGCGATCCCATGATTACAAAGTCTGATATTGAAAGACAAATCAATACGATTCTGGACACGGTTGTGGGAAAAAGGCTATCGGATATTGAAACGAAAACCATCGAAAACAAACTGAATGAAACTGCACTGATAGCAGATGCAGATGTATTTACAACCCTGACGGGAACGTTAAAAGTAAAAGTTATCCAACGAAAACCCATACTCCGCATCGTCAACTCTTCAAATCAAAACTTTTACATTGATGAAACGGGAGCTGCAATGCCGTCAGTGAACGGCTATCCTTCAAGGGTGCTCGTTGCCAGCGGAAACATCCTGGAAAAGTATTCGGATACGCTCACGATACATGCGAATTTACCAAATTCAACCCTTGCCAAACTCCATACTATTTCACGCTATATCTATCAGCATGATTTTTTAAAATCACAAATCGAACAAATATATGTAACACAGGACGGAGAATTTGAACTGGTGCCCAAAGTTGGAAGGCAATTGATCATCTTTGGCGACATCGAAGACATGGAAAAGAAATTCGACAAACTCATCGTATTTTACTCATAAGGAATGAACAAAACGGGCTGGGATAAATACAATACGATAAATCTAAAATTTGATAACCAGTAGTATGTTCTAAAAATTAACAATATGAAATCTTCAGAAATCATCGTCGGTTTAGATATCGGTACAACAAAAATTGCCGCCATCGTTGGCCGGAAAAACGAGCATAAAAAATTGAAATCCTTGGGCATGGCCGCTCCGAATCCATTGGAGTGAAAAGAGGAGTAGTCTCAAACATCGAGAATACGGTAAATTCTATTCGGACGGCCGTTGAAGAAGCATCACAAAAATCAGGCATTAATATTAAATACGTCAATGTTGGGATAGCAGGGCAACACATCAAGAGCTTACAACACAGGAGGTATTATAAGAGAGAATTATGACGATGAGATCAGCAAAGCGGATGTGGAGACCCTGCTCAACAACATGTACAACCTGAATATGAGCCCGGGCGAAGAAATCATTGATGTGATAGCACAGGAATATATTGTTGATGATGAACAGGGAATAAAACAACCTGTTGGAATGCTCGGCAACAGCCTTGAAGCAAATTTTCATATCATCATTGGCCAGACTACTGCTGCAAAAAATATTTACAAATGTGTAACAAAAGCTGACTCAAGTAGTTGATTTGATCCTTGAACCCATAGCTTCAGCAGAAGCCGTTCTCAGTGAGGAAGAAAAAGAGGCCGGTGTTGTTTTGGTGGATATTGGTGGCGGGACAACTGACCTTGCCATTTTCCATATGGAATTATCCGCCATACAACTGTTATTCCTTTTGGGGGTGATGTTATTACTGAAGATGTAAAAGAAGGTTGCACAATTATTCGTAAGCATGCTGAAGAACTCAAGGTTAAGTTCGGATCATCCCTGGCAAGCGAAAACCGGGATGATGAAATTGTCGCTATCCCGGACTGCGCGGAAGGCTGCCAAAAGAGATCAGCCTGAAAAACCTGTCAGCATTATCCAGGCTCGTATGGAAGAGATTGTAGAACATGTTTATTACGAAATTAAAAATTCAGGTTACGAGAAGAAACTGATTGCAGGCATTGTGCTTACAGGCGGGGGGCTCAACTGAAACACCTTACACAACTTACTGAATTTATTACCGGAATGGACACCCGAATTGGTTATCCCAACGAACACCTGTCAAATGAAGTAGCGGATGAACTTGCAAGTCCTATGTATGCAACAGGAATTGGGCTTGTAATTGAAGGGATGAAGAGGTATTGTAATGAGAATAATTTTGAAAAAGAAGCAGTAAAAGAAGAAATCAACAAGGAAGTAGATCAACCAGAAGAAGAAAATGAATCCAATTCCGATGAGAAGCCACTGAGTTTTTTAAAGAAGATTCAGGACTTTTTTGAAAAAGATGGAATATCGTAAAGGGAATTTAATTTATATAAAAGATAACGGCTAAAAGGAAATTACGGAACAAGGGAAATAAAAGATTATTAAATCAAAAGAAATACTCTTAACTCCTGATATTACTTCACTATATTGGCCCTTACACCACTATATCCCATAGGCCGCGTACTTTTCCCTGAATTAAAGAGAATTAATAATCATAAAAAAAACTAATAATTACTGAAATAAACTAAGGATTGGCGGACTCCGTGCCAGACTTTCAGAGATCCTTGAGTCAGCACAAGAAAACAAAGAGAAATATTAACATAGATTTTGTTGAAAAAAAATAGCTGGCAACAATATTAAGGGAGTATTTAGTAATAATTTTAAAACAAAAAAAATGAATAACATGCTAAAATTTGATCTGCCTAAAAATCAATCGTCTATCATAAAAGTTGTTGGCGTTGGGGGTGGTGGAAGCAATGCTGTTTCCTATATGTACCAGCAAGGAATTGAGGGAGTAGACTTTTTAATATGCAATACAGATGCACAATCAATGGAGGCCAGTCCGGTTCCTGTTAAGATCCAGTTGGGTTCGAAAGGGCTCGGTGCGGGCTCTATTCCTGCCGTTGGAAAGGAGTCTGCCGATGAAAACATCGAGGACATTAAACAGATCATGGAGAAAAACACCAAGATGTTGTTCATAACTGCTGGTATGGGTGGCGGAACAGGCACCGGCGCAGCACCTGTAATTGCCCAGGTGGCCAAAGATTTGGGCATATTAACCGTAGGTATCGTTACCCTCCCGTTTTCATTCGAAGGCCGCAAAAGAAAACTGCAGGCAGATGCAGGGATCGAAGAGCTTCGAAAACACGTTGACACACTCCTGATCATTTCAAACGATAAATTGCGTGAAGTTCATGGTGACCTGAAATTATCAGAAGCATTTCAAAAAGCAGATAATATATTGTCGGTCGCAGCAAAAGGAATTGCAGAAATTATTACGGTAACAGGTTATATAAACGTTGACTTTGAGGACGTAAAAACAGTAATGAAAGACAGCGGGACTGCGATTATGGGTTCTGCAACTGCTGAGGGCGAAAACAGGGCTATGGTTGCCATTGAGGAAGCATTGAACTCACCATTGCTCAATGAAAACCAAATAAAAGGAGCTGATAACATATTATTGTATATTGCCTCCGGCGAAGAAGAAATTACCATGGACGAAGTGATGGAAATCACGGAGTACATTCAAAATGAAGCAGGCCAAAATGCTGAAATTATCTGGGGTAATGGGAAAGATTCATCCCTTGGAAATAAAATAAGCATTACACTTGTGGCAACAGGATTTAAAACCGAAGATAAAGATTCTTCCGCATACAGGCCTGCCAATCGAATCGTTCATCCTTTGGTTGAAGTCCCAAAACCTGAAAACAAAACTTCGGCCCCACGAATTACAGAACCCATAACGGAAATTACTTTGATTTCGCCTGAAACAAAAAAAACCGAGGAAGAAAAACCTAAAATGGAAGAGGCTGAAAAACACAATAAGCCTGTTGAGATGCCTGTGATGGAAATTCGGCTGAAAACCGAAGAAGAAAAAGCAATTTCACAGGAGATCAAATCATCATTTTCTCAAGAGAAAAAAGCTGAAATTCTTAAGACGGCCAAGCCCGTTGAAACCATCAGTTCAAGTGCGAATACTTATCCCATAGATATGGAACGGGAGGAGATTGAAAAGAAATCACAGGAGCGGATCAGGAAACTGAAAGATTTGAGCATTAAAATCCGAACCCCACATGAATTGGAGGAGTTGGAAAACACACCGGCTTACCTGCGCCGCAATGTAGAACTCAAAGAAATTAGGCATTCTTCTGATACGGTCATTTCACGATTTACACTGGGTGAAACGGAAGACAAACAACCCGAGATAAAATCAGGTAATTCGTATTTGCACGACAATGTAGATTAAAATCCAAAATCTTACATCTATATTCTAAAATCGACCATATCATATGAGCCTCGAAAAAACCATAAACGACGACATCAAGGCTGCCATGCTGGCCAAAGACAGGAGAACCCTTGAAGCACTGCGAGCTGTTAAGGCTGCTATTTTATTGGCAAAAACTGAAAAGTCAGGATCGGGCGATATAGAAGACGATATAGAGATAAAGATTCTGCAAAAGCTCGTGAAACAAAGGAAAGATTCAGCAGCTCTTTACCAGGAGCAAAAAAGAAATGACCTTGCAGAGGATGAATTGTTTCAATTATCGGTGATTGAAAAATACCTTCCTGAACAAATGAGCGAAGAAGAAATACGTAAGGAAGTTCAAAATATCATTTCCAAAACCGGTGCATCTACCATGAAAGATATGGGCAAAGTGATGGGAATGGCATCCAAATCCCTGGCTGGAAAAGCAGATAATAAGATTATTTCGGGAATAGTAA
This sequence comes from Bacteroidales bacterium, assembly GCA_041393255.1. GTDB lineage: Bacteria > Bacteroidota > Bacteroidia > Bacteroidales > JAADJA01 > JAADJA01. Next base: position 27,924 of record JAWKKM010000007.1, read on the forward strand.
GGGAATTGCTGACTACCTAATTTGCAATTCACCACTAAATAATTAACGTTTTTCAATTTATATCAGAACAGGATAATAATTTGAGTGCTTGCATTATTTAACGATTGCAGCGGCATCTCCATATAAAGACGTTGTTAACACAACTTTGCTTATTAAAACCAATCAATACCAACATTTGCATATTTAATTCTATAGGAAATGATTCAACTGTTAACATTTAAATCCACAATAGCTCCGGCCGACCAATTCGTTCATTTGAGTTGGGCATTCAAACTAAATGCAACCATTATCTAGAGTTCAATGCAAGCAACCTGCCCGGTGGTATATATTATTATTCAATAAAAGTAAACGGGAAAACCACCGCTTCGAAGAAGATGACTGTAGTGAAATAAGTTTGTATGAATGGGCAAAAAAACAAAGCTACCTCCTGACTTCCTTGTTGCATGTTAACCTTAATTTCTATCCAGGATCAATTCCCCGGTCTGCAATTATAGGTTATGATTGTATCTACAACACAAAGTCCGGAGAAAACTCATTACAAAAAAGGAGTTATATCAATGGAATTGTCAAAAGATAAACGTAAAGAATTGATTACGAATGAATGATTTCCAATTCTCTCTTTTACAAGGCAGGAACAGGGCAGTATCAGCACAAAATTCAATATTTTAATAACTTATTGTTTTAATGTTTTAACTTTTGACAACTTTATTTTTATACTTTAAATAATTGACTTTATATCTGATATTTACTATATTTGCATTTCGTATTAACCTATAAGTAAAGCCATGATCAAAGTCCTCATCGCTGATGATCATCAGTTAATTATTGGCGGAATCAAAGCTACGCTTGAAGATATACCTGATATTGAAGTCGTAGCTGAAGCAAAAGAAGGTTTCCAGGTATTAAAGATGCTTGAATCGCGAGATGATATTGATGTTATACTGATGGACATCAGTATGCCAAAATTGGATGGCCTGGAATGCACCAAACAGGTCCATCGAAAATATCCTGACATAAAAATAATTGCTTTATCACAGTATGACGAAAAGCGATTTGTGAAACGCATGCTTAAAAACGGTGCGAAAGGATATATTCTGAAAGACTCCGATAAAGATGTATTGGAAAAAGCCATCCGAACTGTCCATTCTGGGAAAAATTATTTCTGTAATCAATTGTCGTTCCGTGTTGCACAACAGGAGCTAAAAATGGAAGACACCAAATCCTTGTTCCCCAAATTGTCTGCCCGTGAAAAAGAGGTGCTGAACCTGATCTGTAAAGAGTTTTCAAATCATGAAATTGCTGAAAAGTTATTTCTAAGTTTTAATACCATTGAAAGCCACCGCGCCAACCTTATGAGTAAGGCAGGTGCACGAAATACGGCTGGCCTGGTAAGATGGGCAGTTGAAAATGATTTTGTGGATTAGAAATGCTCCATATAAAAAACCCTCCATCGGAGGGTTTTTTAGGCTTTGTGGCTTTTGGTTTTATTGTTTCCTTCAAACTACTCTGAATAAAGGATTCGAATGGCTGAATCTTATTGGTTAAGGCAAACCTCTTGACTTATTTTGATCCCGAATAATCCGATGCAGCCAGGCAGTTTTCTATTTTCGTGCAAATAATGTCCTCGCTGCCGTTGCAATAGCCTACATATTGGCAATAGATATCCATTTTGTCATCGTACAATATTGTATACGGAACTTGCGAGACGTTCATCGATCTTTTAAAATCCCCGTTCTTATCAATGTAAACTTCGAAATCAATGCTATGGCCATATACAAACGGTTTGATATGCTGAATGCTTCCTTTGCAGTCTACACAAATGGCTATGACTTTGACTCCTTTTTGTTTAAAAAAATCTTCATAAACATCATTCATCATATTTAATTGATCGCAGCATTCTTTCTGGTTGCTTTTCCAAAAAACAACAACCATGGGTTTATCATTATTTGAAATTTCAGATGCGTTTACTTTGATGCCATCAAGGGTTAAGAGTTCAACATTGGGTAATGATTGGATTTGGTGTAAGCCGGCAAAGCGAATGAGACAAAGAATAGCAGAAATATTAATTTATTTGTTTTCATAATAACCTCCTGTTTTTGGTTGGTTTGTTTTTCTATTACCCCTTAAAATTACTACAAACTATACTGAAAATCGTGGCTGAAATCAGCTAAAATATTTTTTGGTTGTTTTTTTAAGAAGGCATTAAAAAAGGCCTGTCATGATTTCGACAGACCAGTTTTATCGCCGGCAGATCAGGAACAATAACTAATGATTTGCTATACCATTTTTGCTTATCGGCTGAATTGAGAAAAAATGCATCCAGGCTCCGTATGTCCCGCAAACAAAATAAATTCTGTTATCGTATTTAATCTTAACTGTATAAAATGGTTTGTCCGGAACCAGAATTTGTTTCGTTAGTTGATTGAACATTGCCAATACCAAATCTGGGTTTTGCATTGCCAACTCCAGTGGAATGACTTTTGGTAATTGTTGATCCTGATTTTCAACTCCTGGCCTTTCAGCATTTTCTGCAAATCCGAAAGACATAACAGCCATTAAAACTGCTACGAACATTACATTTACTGTTTTCATGATAACCTCCTGTTTTTGGTTTGTTAATTATTTGTTTGAATTGATTGTTTAAAGATAATACCATTTCGAGGGAAAAGTATGGCTGAAATCAGCCAAAAAAATATTTGGCTGATTTAATAAATGCAAACCAAAGAAAAAGGCCTGTGTTCATATAACAGGCCTTTTTAGTTTAGTGATGCATTACGACATTCTGATCAATCCAGTTCCTTAATTGGTAAGGGATGAATTTTGAAGAAACTTGTCCAGTCTCTGTACTCTCCATAGATGAAATAAATACGATTCCTGAATTTAATCCTGACAATGTATATTTGCTTATCTGCCTTCAGAAATTCTGTTGTCAGTTGCGAATACATTGCACTTTCCATACCAGGGATTTGCAAAGCTGATTGAATCGTGAGAATTGATACAATTGTCGGAACCGGTTTCTCAACTTCCGGCCTGACTTCATTTTGGGCAAATCCGAATGCGACAAATGCCATTAAGATTGCGACGAGCACTACTTTTACTGTTTTCATGATAACCTCCTGTTTTTGGTTTTTATAATTGATTAAATTGACTATTTAAAATTACTATCAAATCAAGGGAAAAACATGGCTGAAATCAGCTAAGGATTATTTTGGCTGAATTTATAAAAAGTAAAAAGCCTGCTAAGTTTAACAGGCTTTTAATTTTAAGAAGAAAAAACTAAATTCTCATCTTTCTTCCTTTTTAGCTACCGGCCTTACTTTAAAGAAAGCTTTCCAGGCATTGTATTCACCATAAACACTAAAAATAGTGTTGCGATATACCACTTTGACTGTAATAACCCGTACGGGCTTCAGCAAAATGCGCGGTGACACCTGATCGTAAATGGCCATTTTTAATCCGGGGATTTGTACCGCCCTTTCAAGCGATATCTTGACTGACAGTTGAACGGGTGGCGGCTCTTTCTGTTCATTTCCATCCACCTGAGAAAATCCGATGGTAGTAATTAGCATGAGAATTACTACGAGAATTGTTTTTGTTGTTTTCATGATAACCTCCTGTTTTTGGTTTATTATTCTTTGTTTAAATTGATGATTCAAAATTACCTTCAAACAGCTGGAGATGCATGGCTGAATTCCGCTATGAATGATTTTGGCAGATTACCATTTTTGGGAATAAAAAAAAGATCTGCTATAAATAACAGACCTTTTTTGGCTTTTGGTTAGAGTGGTAATACCAAAGGATTAACTTTCTTTCTTTATAGGAAGCGGCCTTATCCTGAAAAAATTCATCCACTGGCCATACGTACCAGCTACATTATAAATCCTGTGGTTAAATTTTATAGGTACCACATAATAGGGAATTGTTTTGGTCACCATCCCGGGTGTTACTTGTCGATAAATTGCCATTCTCATACCTGGAATCTGTAAAGCTTCATCAAGCTGAATCAGGGCAGATTTCTGTGCCGGTGGGGCTTCTGTCTTAATTTTTGATTCTACCTGTGAAAATCCAATTGTGGCTAAAGCCATGAGCATTGCTACTAAAATTACTTTTGTTGTTTTCATGATAACCTCCTGTTTTTGGTTTGTTATTTTTTGATTAAATTGATGATTCAAAATTACGATCACTTGGCTTGAAAAGCATGGCTGATTTCAGCTACAATTAAATTTGGCTGAAAACTTTATTTCGGGTACAAAAAAAATCTACCCGATTTGGACAGACTTTTTATTGCGTGGAACACCTTTCTATTTAGGCGTATTCACTTTTTCTTTTTTACGGTTAATTTACTTTCAAAGAAATGTGCCCACGAATCATACGACCCTTTTATTACATAAAGGTTGCCTCTGTAATTTACATGTGCGTAGTAGGCATACTGGTCCGGGATCAAAATGTCCGGGCTCACTTGTCTGTGCATTTCGGTAAACAATCCATGAATTTGAATTGCATCCTGAAATGCAATAAGAATTTTGTTGTGTGTAATGTGTTTTTTTGTCATGGGTTGAACCTCCGATTGGGCAAATCCAATCGAAGCAAAGGCCATTAATGCTGTTACGAGAATTACTTTTGTTGTTTTCATGATAACCTCCTGTTTTTGGTTTGTTATTTTTTGATTAAATTGATGATTCAAAATTACGATCAAATGAAAGGGAAATCATGGCTGATTACTGCCATAAAAAATATTGGCTGATTAAGTTTGGCTAAAAAAACGGGTGCTGCGCTGAATCAGGGGATGAAATCGCACGGCATTCTATTGTCACCGCAAAGCCCCGGTAAGGCACACAAAGTCTCGATTATGCCTGATAAAATGAACTTAGTGATTCGTAGTTACCAGAACCTTTGTGAAATTTTTATTTTAACTATTTCCTTTTTCTGAACTCGGCCAGCACTATGGCAGTTGCAATGGCTGCGTTTAATGATTCGGCAGAATTTGATTTTGAGACGGCAAAGCTTGGGATGCTAATTTTTTTTGTGATAAAAGGCACCAATGAGGATGAAATTCCTTTTGATTCATTTCCAATAATAATTATTCCTTCATTAACAAGTTTGGCCGTAAATACATTAGAACCCTTCAGCAATGCACCATAAACCGGCGTTGCATCCGGTACGTTTTTCAAAACTTCATCCAGGTTGCAATAACTGATTTCCATTCGAAAAACTGATCCCATAGTAGCCTGGATCACTTTTGGATTATAAACGTCTACGCAACCTTCTGAGCAAATAATCCTTGTTATACCAAACCAATCAGCTGTACGAATGATGGTTCCCAAGTTTCCCGGATCACTAATGTCATCAAGCATTAGAATTAGGTTTTTGAAGTTTACCGAAGCTCCTTTCAGGAGGGGTATTTCGGCCACTGCCAATACCTGGTTCGCTGTTTTTAAGCTGCTGACCCGCTCCAGTTCCCCGGTTGAAACAATAGAAACAGATGTTTCAGCTGGAATGATCTCCTTATGGTTATCAAACCATGAAGAAAGCGCAAACAATTGCCTTGTTCTATACGAACTCATTAAAAGCTCTTCAACAAGCTTGGGCCCTTCGGCAATAAAACTCCTGTGAATTTTACGGAATTTATTTGTTTTTAATGAACTTATAAATTGTATTTGATTCTTCGATAACATTTTGCAATTCTAATAATATTGCAAAAGTAAGCTAAAAAAGTTTTCAACAAGATTCGAAATTGCAGACCTCAAATAATTATATACCAATAAATTACAATTGTTTTGTAGCTGAATTCTGCTATTTTTTTTATAGCTGAATTCTGCTATATTTAAATAGTTTTGATAGAGGAAATTTGTTGCCATGACAAGAAAGATAAAACTGGTTAAGGAGATTCGGATAGTGAAGGAAGAGGCTGAGTCGAATTTGATGGCTGTGAAAGCATCCGGTATTGCTGTTTTGAAACAACTGTTTACTCCTGCACTTGTTACTTCAAAGAAATATGAACAGCCTCCTGAAGATGGCATCTTCGAGTTGGATTTCGTGCTTGGTACAACAAATGCCGAAAATATTGAGGTCGACATGGAAGTGGATGTAGTCTTTCGTTTTAATAATCTCCCTTCATGGGTTAAGGCCATAAAAGTGAATGCTACCGAAAACTCCGATATTGAGTTGATTTAGAAAATTGTATTTTGTATTGAACTTTTAGATCTATTATTGCACTTCACTTTTCCCCTGGTTTTAGTTGATTATTCATTCTATCAAAAATAGCATTAGAGGGTTTTGAGTTTTATAGTGTCTTTTTGTGGATTAAAAGGTGGTTCAATCGAGATAAGTTGGTATGGGCCTTTTTCCATTTCCATTTTTTTCTTTTTAATAAACTTATTAACATAGGTTTGTTTTGCAGCCTTTAATTTGTTGAAATATAGTTAAATATGGGGTTTTTATAGCAGAATTCTACCATTCCTGCTAATAGCAGAATTCTGCTATAAATATATAAAAATGAAAGTGCATATTTGCCCTCAAAAGAAAAGCTCCAATTGAACAATTAATCAAATGAAAGAGGCAGATACCGATAAACTAATAATCAATGAATCTACCATTGCAAAGGCTACCAAATGCAGTAAATTTTTTGGATGCTTGAATGGTAATGGTCATAAATGTTGTGAGGTCAAAGATTGCATCAACAATAAGGTATATTTCCTGAATGTAAAAAAGAAAATAATTTGCTCTTATGTTGTGAATTTTGGCAATGAACAAATTTGCACATGCCCGATAAGGAAAGAATTATATAATAAGTTAAAAATATAAAATTACCTGTAAAAATGTATCTTATTAGCTTGAACAATGCTATTTTAAGAACCTAAATCAAAGTAGCAATGAAAATGAATTATTACAAACCTTATTCCTATTTGTATAAAAGGGTGGTAAAACCATCTAAGTTGAAATCTTGCTTCGTTAGTTGGATTCCGAAAAGTAAAACCCTTGATTTTGTCCGGTTGACAACATCTAATGATAAAACAACTATTATCTATAGCGTAGTTCCCGATCTCAATCAATTGGCCGATCACATGGAGGAGTTTGAGCATGAAATTGATTGGAATTCCAATCCTCATGAGGTTGAGAATGTTATAGGAAGCGGAAGTGGTGTAAATGGTGGATCAGCAACAATTAATTCAAATACTGCCGAATTGTATTAGCAAAATAGAAAGTTGGCCAATTTAAAATTAATCATAGGTTAAGTGAAACATCGGAAACTAATTATAGTGGTAGTTGGGATATTTATTGTTTCTATAATACGAAGCAATGTTATATTTTCTCAAACTTCACCAGACAGTTTGAGAATGTCCATATCAACACAAGAGGATGATACTACAAAGGTTAATATGATGGTGGAGCCTGGCTACGCGATTGCTTGCGTCAGATCTTGATGAAGCAGGATATTATGCTCAGCAGATTTATAAATTGTCGTGCGCTTTGGATTTTAAACCTGGCATAGCTGATTATCATTTTCTTAAAGGGGCAATTTTTAACATAACGGGCCATATTGATTCTGCTATTTTTCATGATAACAGGTCACTTGAGCTTGCTGAAGAGTTTCATGATTTAAATCGCAAGGCTGGGTATTTTCGTGCCCACGCAATGCTTCTTCGTGCAACAGGAAAAAGCCCTATGGCTATGGAATATTATAAAAAATCACTTGAAATGTATCGCCAAACAGGAAATATGAAAAGGGTAGCAGTTTTATACAATTCGCTTGGCACCTATCAATTGGATATGGCTAATTATGATTCCGCCATGGTATTGTTTCTTGAGGCAATTAAAATTTACGAAGAAGAGAATATCCAATACAGGAAACATATTGTTTTTATAAACCTGGGGAAAGTATATTTTAATTTGAAGGATTATGAAAAGGCCATGCAATATTTCGAGCAAGGGCTGGCGTTAAGCCTGGAGTACAATGTTTTGTCTTCAGCTGCTCTCTGTTATTCGAGTATCGGAATGGTTTATCAAAGATTGGAAGACTATAAAAAAGCCAGGGAGTACTACGAGCTTTCTAAAGGAAAATACTCTTCTTTTGGAGATAAAACAGGCTTTGCGAATGCTATCTCAAATATAGCAACTCTATTGGATCTTGAGGGTAGTTATTTACAAGCTATGGAAGAATTTAAAAAGGCAAGGGCCATCTTCATTGATATTTCCGATATCGGAAATGAAGAATTGGCTTTATCAAATATTGCACTGATTCACGAGCGTTTAGGGAACTATAATTTGGCATTGAATATTTATGACACTTGTCTTCAGATTAATTATCGGTACAATCGAAGAGAACGAATATTGCATACCTATAACAATATTTATAAAACGCATGAACTTGCCGGTAATTTTGAACAGGCCTACTACTACTCAACCCGATATATAAGCTTAAAGGATTCTATTTTTAGCCTTGAAAAGGAAGAGTTGATTGGAGAACTGGAGCTAAAATACGAAAAAGAAAAAGACCAGGCACATATTCTTCAGTTGCAAAATGAGAACCTTCAAAAGAGCATAGATCTGCGCACCCGGACTCATCAGCGAAATGTTTTTTTTATTCTTGCTACAGCCATTATTGTAATTGCCTTGATCATTTTTATATTTTTTAAAAGTAAAACAAGGAAGGACAAAATAATTTCAGAACAGAAAATAGCTAAGCTGGAACAAGAGAAAAAGTTGTTGGCTGCAAGGGCCCTTGTTGAAGGACAGGAAGTGGAACGAAGGCGAATTGCCAGTGACTTGCATGATGGGATTGGAGTTTTGCTTACTACTGTTAAAATGCAATTTTCAAACATTCGGGAAAAGAGTAAGGAAAATGAGGAGGAATTGAAAAAAGCAGAGGATTTGCTTAATCAGGCATCAGGCGATGTGCGCAAAATATCCCACAACATGATGCCCAGTATTTTAACCAAATTGGGATTGGAGGAAGCACTGGAAGATCTGTTCGAGAAAGTTAATGAAAGCAAGGAGCTCGCTGCCCGTATTTCAATTTTAAATGAAGATGCAGCATCCTTGACTGAGAACTCGGAAATAATGATTTACAGGATTGTCCAGGAACTTGTTAACAATACGATTAAGCATGCTGAAGCATCAATAATATCTTTAAATGTGGTTTTTGATAAGGAAAAAATAACCCTTCAATACTCGGATAATGGAAAAGGGTTTGACTTCAAGGAAAAATTAGAGTCAGGAACTGTTGGATTATCAAGTTTGCAAACACGGGTAGAATTTTTAGGAGGGGAGCTTAATTTTGATACCGAACCCGGAAAAGGCTATTTGTGCTATATCCAAATTCCATTGAAACGGGATTAATTTTGATCTTTATATTTCGATTTTCTTTTTAGAACTTAATATTTTGTATTTTTACATCTCAAAGTGTATTTCTTATGATTAAACTCATGATAGCCGATGATCATCAGCTTATCATTGATGGGTTAAGAACCAATCTTGATGAAGTGCCGGATATTAATATTGTCGCTGAAGCCAACAATGGTGAAGAAGTTATAAAAATACTTGCCCGTAAAAAACCAGATATAATCCTTATGGATATAAATATGCCTGTGATGGATGGACTGGAATGTACGAGGTTGGTAAGTAAAAAATATCCCAGGGTAAAGGTTATCGGATTATCTCAATTTGATGAGGTTCGCCTTGTTAAGCGGCTTGTAAAAAATGGAGCAGTTGGATATTTGCTAAAAGATACCGGCCAGGAAGAATTGCTTCGGGCCATCAGGAAGGTTTTTGCAGGCGAAAAGTATTTTTCTGAAAAACTCAGCCTCAATTTGATAGATCAGGACATTAAGAAAAATAATAACAGTTCCTTATTCCCAAAATTATCCGATCGCGAAAAAGAGATATTACACCTTATCTGTCAGGAATATTCAACACAGGAAATTGCAGAAAAATTAAACATTAGCTTTCATACCATTGAATCGCATAGAGTAAAACTTATGATCAAAGCCGGGGCGCGAAATACAGCTGGCCTGGTTCGATGGGCTGTTGAAAGCGGACAGGTTGATTAGTCCCTGATCTTTTGTATTTTATTCTATTAACAGCTTTTCTCTTAATTGTTAGTAAATTATTTTCTCAAAAAAATCCATTTTACATTCTTTAATACAAACAATATCAATGTTATATAGGGGTTTTATAGCAGAATTCTGCTATTTCTTTTTATAGTAGAATTCTGCTATGCCTATGGCAAAAACATATTGTATTTTGCAGCCATTAAAATCAAAATGTGTGGTATTAGTCAATATGACTTAAATAAGGAAATATGGTAGCGGAAAAAGATAAATGGAAGGAAAATATAAAATCATCTTTGTACATTGGATTGTACGTTGCGGTTTTGCTTATGCTACTGATGTTGATTACAACTTCCACTTCGAAATTAAACAAGCCCTTAATGGAAGATAAATATGAAACAACCTTGAAATAATGTATTGGATATGAAAAGAATAAAATTACCCCCTACATTTCATTTACGACTTTAATGTTCGTAATTCTTGCCTATTGAAATCGACCTGAAAAAAAACCCGGACGCTGGTCCGGGTTTTTTATTTTATGGGGTTGGAAGTTTACTCTGCAAAAACTTCAAAATTGATATTTGCCCTAACTTCTTTATGAAGGACAATTTCAGCAGTATAAGTTCCCAATTCCTTGATGTTTTCACCATCAACATTAATCTTTTTCCTGTCAATGTCGTAATTGAATTGATCTTTGATCGCTTCAGCTATTTGAATGCTATTGACTGAACCAAAGATTTTTCCTGTTTCAGCTGCTTTAGCGCCAATTTTAACAGTAATACCTTCCAGGGCCTTACCCAGAGTTTCTGATTCCTTTCTAATTTTCTCTTCTTTGAAAGACTTCTGTTTCAGGTTTTCCGAAAGTATTTTCTTGTTGGTTTCCGTAGCTGCAATTGCATACCCTTTAGGAATTAAATAATTGCGGGCATAGCCGGCCTTTACCTTTACAACATCGTTTGTAAAGCCAAGGTTCTTTAAATCTTGTGTTAAAATAATTTCCATATCACCCTCCTTATTTTAATAAATCACCAACATAAGGCATCAACGATAAATGTCTTGCCCGTTTGATCGCTTGTGCAACTTTTTTCTGATATTTTGTAGAAGTACCGGTAATCCTGCGAGGTAAAATTTTACCTTGTTCGTTTACAAATTTCAACAGAAAGTTGGCATCTTTATAATCGATATACTTAATACCGCTTTTCTTAAACCGGCAGTATTTCTTTTTCTTTGTATCAACCGCTATCGGGGTTAAATATTTTATGTCTGAATTTTGCTGAGCCATTGTTTAATTGTTTTTTTGAGTTAATAACTAAGCCTTCCAAAGTTTGTTCTTCTTTTGCTTTTTTACGTTTCTTTTCGTTGTAGGCAATAGCATGTTTATCCAGTTTAACAGTCAAAAACCTAAGGATCTCTTTCATCACGTTTGAATGCTACTTCGTAATCGCGAATCACTTCACCTTCTGCCTTAAATTCTATCAAAATGATAAAATCCGGTTGACTTTTTCTGGATTGGGTAAGCTAATTTGCGCATACCCTAATTGTCTTCGAAAACAATTTCGCCCCTTGTTAGTAAGATAATCTCTATACTTCTTTACCGCTTCCTTCATCTGTTCAACAGATAAAACGGGAGTCATAATGAAAACGGTTTCATACTGATTTAACATAATTTCAAATTTAATTTAACGTTTATACAGTTTTTTAAAAGGAGGGCAAAAGTAGACATTATTTCCAGAATATCAAAACAATATGCCGGAATTTATTTTTCGAAATAAAAAAATGAAAAGTTAACTTTTCCATAGGCCCTGATTTCGTGAAATTCGGGAATATCAGCAAACGAAGTGTTTCTATCATGTTCCACTATAAGCCATCCTCCGGCATTGAGCAGATTATTGTTAAATACAAGGCCCGGAATTTCATGAAGGTTTGTGAGTTGGTAAGGTGGGTCAGCAAATATTAAATCCCATTTTTGATGGGTATTATTCAGAAATACTTTAAAGTCGGATTGAATTATTTGGGCATGTTGGTAATTGAGAAGTTGTAGAGTCTGTCTGATAAATTGAACACATTTTGAGTTGTTGTCGACCGAGGTTATTTCTTTACATCCCTCGAAATAAACTCATAGGTGATGTTTCCGGTTCCTGCAAACAGGTCCAAAACCTCAATTTCATCAAAGTCAATACGGTTGTTTAAAATGTTAAACAGGCTTTCTTTGGCCATATCGGTTGATGGCCTGACGAGCAGATTCTGGGTGCATTGATTTTTCGGCCTTTGTTTTTGCCGCTTACAATTCGCATAGTCCGTGGTTTAATAAATTGAAATAATAATGCAATGGAATTTCATTGAAAACATAACTGTAATGAAAAGATTCGGACGGCTTTTGAAAAGCTATGTCTTTACATATTTATAGATCAATTCAAATAGCAATGAGTTTTTATCAATATAACCGGACAACCGCAGTTCAGTTTCTTCTGGGATTAAGTCCCAGTTGTTCCATTACAAAGATTACATAATAAATAAAATCTCTTTCGATTTATAAAGGAATGAATTGTAATACTGAAGTTTACTGCCATCCAAAAATACAATATCAAGATAGGCATTCCGAACATTAACAAAGACCTCTTTTGATTAAGCAGGTTTTTGTTTGCAATCAATATGCCTTCAATTAATCGACCTGAGTGGCTTGCTAAAATGTGTTTCAGAAACATTTGTTGCAATGTTTCTAAAACCTCACAGGGTATTGCATAAGTAAAAAAGGCGTCGAGCACCGAAAGTTGATCAGATAATAATTCATGATCGTTATTCAATACAAAATTAAAGGAGGAATAGGTTTCCTTTTCGGAAGCTCTTCGAATAGAGTTGAGGGGATAAGGGTGGTTTTTTCACTTTCGTATAAAATGCACACCGATTTAAACTCCAATTTCAACCACTTATTTGTTGTCCAGAAATTCTTTAGTTGTCCACAAACCTCTGAAGGTCTGTTTCTGGTGCCAAATGATACGGATTCTATAGACAGGAATTTTCGGGTTACATCATTAAAAATGCAAAAAGAAAATCCATCCGGCGAAAGCTGAATGGATAGTCTGTATTTATTCGAATCGACTATATTTAAAGCCTCATCGTATTTGTTTACAATCTGAATAACGGATTCATGCATCAAACCTGATTAATTACTCCCAATTACCATCGGTTGAGGCTTCCGTCATGGAACCTACCTTCAATCCCGGATACCGTTCAATTTGTTCTTTAGCGGCAATCAGGTTGATAACCATTTGTTCGTCCAGCCCATGGAGGATCAGATTGAAATGAGCAGTAGCCTCAAATACATTGATATCAACACCACCTTTCTCAATGATACCGGCATCTAATGTAAATTCTTTCTTATCGGTAAATGGAATGTATTTCAGATGTTTAACATCGAAATTTGGCCTGCTGTGAAACAATGAATCCATGACCCGGATATATCCGGTTGTGTCGCGAATTGTTTTGGTAAATGTGGTATCAGTCGGGTCCGGAACCATTTTAACAACCGGAATCATCCCATTTTGTAAGAAATCGAATAAAGTATCAAAACTGGCAGTATATTTTCCGTTTATTGCCTTAAAAGTTAATTCTGCTGAACGGATATCCTGAAGGTTTTGAATTACGGCTTTGCTTCTTTTATCAACAGCCTTGTTAAAACGAACAGGTTTCATTACACTTTCGAAAACCAGGTAAGCTAAAATTACAATAATTACTAATAACAGGATTTTGATGATGTTATTTACCATGACAATTGTTTTAAATCGTACGGCAAATTTAGGAATTATTTTAAATAAAAAATTATTTTGAAAGATATTTAGCAGAATTCTCATTCTTTTAAAACAATTAATGTTCATTTGCTTCGTATTTCTCGGTTGCTTTTATATAAATTTGCTCAAAATGAATAAATGCTTTTATGATGAATAATATGTTCCTGAAAAGTATAGTTTTTGTGATTTTTGGATTTGTAATTTTTGCGGGATGTGACTCCTCAAATCGTCAGCCAAATGATAAAAATGATAATGTTTTTTCATTTGTTTTTATGACGGATATCCATCTCCAGCCGGAAAGAAATGCGATTAAGGGGTTCAAACAAGCCATTGATTCTGTCAATAAATTGAACCCTGATTTTGTGATAACCGGCGGGGACCTTATCATGGATGCTCTTGGCCAGGGCTATGGCCGTGCAGATTCGCTTTACAATTTGTATATCGAAACTTCCGAACAATTCAAGATGCCTGTTTATAATACAATGGGCAATCACGAAATTTTTGGGATTTATGATGAAAGTGGAATTGAGGACAATCATCCAGAATATGGAGAACGAATGTACGAAGGCCGGATTGGCAAACGATATTATTCATTTGATCATAAGGGTTGGCATTTTATGATTTTGGATGCAGTAGAAGATAGCCGCGAAAGCTCCTATATAGGGTTGGTTGACAGTGTTCAAATGGCATGGATTGCCAAGGATTTGGAAAGTGTTGATCCAGACCGACCCATTGCTATTAGTGTCCATATGCCTTTCATCACCTCCTATATGCAAATCTTTTACGGATCAACGGAAGCCAATGGCAATGGTTTGGTTACTACAAATGCTAAGGATGTTATGGATTTATTTACCGACCGTAACCTGAAATTGGTATTGCAAGGTCATCTGCACTTTCTTGAAGATATATATGCCAATGGAATTCATTTTATCACCGGAGGTGCTGTTTCTTCAAAGTGGTGGAGCGGAAGAAATAATGGCCTTGAAGAAGGTTTTTTGATGGTTCATATTGATGGTGAAGATTTTACATGGGAATACATCGATTTTGGCTGGAAGGTAAATGAAGAAGAAAAAAAGTGATAATTTGATAATAATTTAAGCGGAATAATTATTTTTGCGAACCCATTTTGGAAACGGTCCATGGTATTCAGAAACGGTTTGTAAAAAATTTATTGGAATTCGTTATTTGATTTATTGTTTTTTGGAATTCTATTTCGGGGTGTAGCGCAGCCCGGTAGCGCGCTTCGTTCGGGACGAAGAGGTCGGGAGTTCGAGTCTCCCCACCCCGACAGTAAAATTGGATTTATCCTAATTTATTTTCACTAAGTTTTATATTTATGTCCTTCAAAGTAAAAAGGATGGTAAATATTATACGGGCTCTACACCTGATTTGACAGCAAGGATTGCATATCATAATACTGGAAGGCAACGATCAACCAAAGATCGTAATCCTTTTTATTTGATTTATTTTTATGAATATGAAACCAGATCGTAGGCATTAAAAAGGGAAAAAGAAATTAAGGGTTATAAGGGAGGAAATCCTTTTCGCAGGATGCTTGTAGGAATGCAGCCCTGCTGAGCGAAACGCTTCGTTCGGGACGAAGAGGTCGTTAGTTCCCCCGCTAAGCGGGGCCCCACAAAGACAAATAAATGAACAAAAAGAAATAATTCCAAAACAAATAAAATGAAATCAAAAGAATCAATCATAAGCTGGGCATTTGTTTTAAGCTTTTTTGTTATTGTTCTGATCTTTGTTGATTTTTTAGCCCTGCATGATATAAATCAAGATTACGTAAGTAGCCATGTTTTAAATATAATTGGGGTAGATCTCTCAGAAAAATTGCCGGAATGGTCGTCAACCAGTTTGGAATGGAGTTTTATAAGAATTAGTCTTCTCCTGAAAGCTTTTTTCATGGTAATAATTATTATTGCGTTAACCAGGGCAGTCAAACGGTTAAAACTATGATCCTTTTCCTTTGCCTAAAGGCTATTTCTTTGATCAGACGGAGAAATTTAATGCAAGCCTCTTTAGCTCAGTTGGTAGAGCAGCTCACTCGTAATGAGCAGGTCGTGGGTTCGAGTCCCATGAGAGGCTCTTTTTTTATTTACGATTTTAGATTTTTGAAATCGATTTATTTAACCATTTCATATTAATTAAGAAAATGGTAATCATTCACCGCCCTCAAACAAATCCATATTTTAACATAGCTGCAGAAGAGTATTTGCTTAAGAAGATGGATGAAGATTGTTTTATGCTCTGGCAAAACGAACCTTCTATTATTGTTGGCAAACATCAGAATACACTTGCTGAAATTAATCTTTCGCTGGTTATGAGTCAGAATATTCCTGTTGTTCGAAGAATTAGCGGAGGTGGTACAGTTGTGCACGATCGGGGAAACCTGAACTTTTCGTTTATCAAAACAGGTGAACGGGAAAACTGGTTGATTTCAGGAAATTCACCGAACCCATCATTGACCTTTTGAATCAAATGCATGTTGCTGCAAAATTTGAGGGAAAGAATGATTTGCGTGTAAAGGGATTGAAGATATCAGGGAATGCTGAACATGTTTTCAAAAACAAAGTGCTGCACCACGGAACCCTTTTATTTTCATCTGATTTAAGCCAACTTAATCATTTTATTAAAGTTGATAGCGAAAAGTATACTGACAAGTCTGTAAAGTCGATTCGAAGCAAGGTCGCCAATATTGTTGACTTTCTTCATGAACCAATAGCGATCAATGTCTTCAAAGAAAAAATCATACAATTTATTGGTGAGAGGTTTCCCAATTGTACGGAATATGCTTTAACCCCTGATGACATTGACCAGATACAGGAAATGGTTAATACGAAATATGGAACCTGGCAATGGAATTATGGTTATTCGCCAAAGTTTATATCGAATGCCAAAATTGAGACAGAAAAGAAATTTGTAAATGTTGAAATTACCATTGAAAAAGGTATTATTAAGAAAATTGAATCGGAAGTTCGCTCCCTCCAACTGCAGTGGAACCAAATTTTAGCGGATTGCACTTTTGATCCAAAAGAGTTAAAAGTTAGGTTACAAAATACACAGGATATACATAAAATGACAGATATCCAGATTGATCGATTTGTTTCACAACTTTTTAATTAGTACAATTTTCGCATTCCATATCGGTTATCCAGGGATTGCCATCATTGGCTTACCGGATGAAGCATTGAAGCTGAGGGCAAACTGTTTAATGTTTAATGAGGAATTATATATTTGCAAAACAATTGGATTTGATGAAAGCTAAATTTTAAGAAATCTATGATGAGAAAATTAATTATTGTGGTTTTAATTGGGATATTGGGTTGTTCCCAGCCCGATCAAAAACCACAGAATAAATTGTTAGGCACATGGGCATTCCTTGATGTCAGGGGAAATTATAATGAAGCACTTTTCATGGATAGCATTTACTACACCTATAATATGCGGTATGGTTTAACTGCCGGGAATAAGTATTATGTTAAGAATGACAGCCTCTATTCCGATATTGATAGCAGGAGGAAAGGGATGAGCCGAATTGCTAAATTCAGGTGGCTCACTGATGATTTGGTTATTCTCTCTACTGAATTTTCAAAGGATACCCTTGAGCGCCTTATCAATGCATCCGTAACCTTAGAGAATACAGATGCAAAGAAAGACTCGTCTAAGTTCAGGACGGCATTTAACAAGCGTTATGAAGACTACCTGGTTCGAAAGGGGATTTTAAGCAGGGAAGAGATTGAAGAGTTTAAGAATGAGCAGAAAGTCCCGGAAGATGTCATTGAGCGTTTAAAGGGAGAATAATTATTACTATTAAAACCCGGTTTATTCAATTTCATAAACGTTTCCGTCAGTAACTGCATCCGTATTTGGGAAAATTTTGCGCGCCTCATCCAGCAATTGATCGACTGTTTCATAACGTGTTGAAAAATGCCCGATCAATAGCTTTTCGACGCCGGCCTTTTTTGCAATCGTTGCGGCATCAGCTGAGGTGGAATGAAATTTTGCCCTGGCCACCTCTTCAAAATCCTTTGTGAAAGTAGCCTCATGGTAAAGCAGGTTCACACCCATAATCAGTGGGATGATTTTTTCATAATAGTTCGTATCGGAACAGTATGCATATGAACGGATGGGGAAAGGGTCGTCGGTAATTTGTTTGTTCTCAATGCGATTACCCTCTTCATCAATAAAATCTTCACCATTCTTCAGATTTAGCATTTGATCTTTTGGAATATTATAAGTCTGAACCGCATCCTTCTTAATTTTTCGTTTCCCCTTCTTTTCTTTAAAGATAAACCCACAGGTTGGAATACTGTGCTTGAGTGGTATGGTTTTGATTGTTAGATTGGCATCCTCATAAATCAAATCATGAGCATCCGGATTGATGGGATGAAATATCATTGGGTAATTTAATACGGTCAGGGAAACTTCAAGCTGCAAATTGAGGATATCTTCCAATTGGGGAGGACCGTAGATATGCAGATCTTTTTTTCTTCCAAGCAGATGCATAGAAGAGATCAACCCAATTAATCCAAAAAAATGATCACCATGAAGATGGCTTATAAAAATATGATTGATCCTTTGCATTTTAATTCGATTCCGGCGTAATTGAACCTGGGTTCCTTCTGCACAATCAACCAGGTATAAATGTTCGTTGTGATTTACTATTTGTGCAGTGGGATTTCGTTTAATGGTGGGAATTGCTGAATTACTGCCAAGAATTGTAACTTTAAAAACCATGTTTCTTGTTTAGGCAGTAAAAGTAAAGATTATTTTGACAAGCTAAAGCACTCGGCAAATTTATAAAAGCAGAATAACTTTAGTGTTTTCAAAGGAATTGAAATTTACCGACCCTTTCTCGTCTAAAAAATCACTTCCTTTTCTTGCTTTGTCATATTAATAAGTGTATTTGAATAATGATAATTGATTGACTCATCAGACCTGTAATAGATGGGAACATTTTGAATAAAGAATCGGTCAATAATAGTTGTATGGCTTTGTATTGTATTATTATCCATCATAGCAACACTGTATATTTCCATTTGGTCTATTAAAAATCCTATTTCATTTGTAATTTCCTGTGGCAGGCCTGGTCTCGAAATTTCTGTAATGTTATTTTTCGAATAAACCATCCAATTTGACCATGAATTTTCATAATCATAAAAACCCCAATATCCAAAATCTAGTCCGCATTTCCTTACACATAAATATTGGAAATTGTTTTGTTGTCCTGCGAAAATTCAGCACCAAGGGTACTCTCCGGAATCTGAACCTGAATAGGAACGTTTTGGGGAAAATTATTGTACTTTTTGTAAAACGATTGACTTGTATCTGAAAATTGGTAAGTTCTCAAAAGTATTTCATCAAAAGGCATCTCAGAAGCCAACCTAAATACATATTCGAATGGCGGGCTTATTGAATTGCCATGCGATAACCTTATATTAGAATTTCGTTCATTCCATTATCCGCTTGTATTTACCATGGTAAAATTTGTATTAAACGAAATGGTTTTTTCAGTCATTGATTTTTCTAAATTCAATTGAAAATGGTTAGTAGCGTTAAGCTGAAAATTATTGTCCAATGACCAAATGCACAAGCTTAATTCGTCAGAATCAACGTATGCATAAATTGAAAAACGATCTCCGGGATCCAATAAATTAAACATGTTCGACCTTTATAATTCCAGGCGGAACAGTATTTGCCGAACGTGAAAAACCTTTACAGCGCAGAAACCGATAAGAGTAGTCGTTTTCAGGATAAGTTTACGTAATGTCAGCGTATCCGGTTGGTAAATATAAGATCATCATATCGTTGAAGACCCAGTAGCCGGCAGGTGAAGCAAGGTCAGTTTCAATGCTGATGTTGTATGAAACCGATTTGCCTAATGAACCTATTGTATCAACCCTGGTCGCAGTTACTGTTCCCTGTGATGCCACCATTCCGAAGCCCACAAGTGCATCCCCCTCATACTTTTTAGAATCCGCTACCTGGGTTCCCTCAATGCTATGCAACACCACCCATCCATATTCCTTTCCATTACCATTCAAAAACTGAACCGAAAAAGGAGTGTTGGCTTCATTGCCTTTTTGGTCGTCGTTATTTTCATCTTTATTGCATGATTAGGATAGAATTATAAAAGAAAGAAATAAAAGCAAAAGTATGAGATGGGACAATTTTGGATTCATTGTTTTTTAGTTGCTAATTTAGGTTTTTTTGAACTTAGGAATATTCCTGCCTGGATTTTAATGATTCGGGAAAGGTGCAATCGTAATGTGCTTTGATAAAAGGGAATACACTCAAAAGGTTTTAAGGCTTTTAACATATCTATATCAAGAAAAGGAATTCCGAACAGAACTCCTTTTACATGAAACATAATTTAATAAATAATACACCCCTTAATCTACAAAATAATGAGAGTAGTTAACAGAATTGTTGAAACTGTTGAAACCGTTTTATTGATTGTATTTCTGGTTCTGAGTCTTTGCTCCTGCTCATAATAGGCACTTTCAAAATCATCAAATGATAGGTTCATACCAGGGTTAAGCTTATACAAATCCTCAACACCTAATTTCGATTTGAAATATTTATGTGCATACAAATGCGGAATATCGGTACCCTGATAATTATTTTTGATATCCTTTTTTGGAATATTTGCTTTTACATTATTCCGGCTACTGAACGTAAAGCCCTTTTTCCCTTCAGGAATTACACACAAAATATTATTCTTTGGAATCGACTTATTCTCACCATCAACCACCAGGCTGATTGTGCTTCCTTTTTTTGTTGACCTTCCATCAATCGAAGATGCATTGGTTGTTTCACCATTCACCATCATAATTTTGTTTTGACCGAATGAAAGCGTACTGCTAAGAATTGCTGAAATAATAAGAATTGTTAGATTTTTCATTTTTGATGCCCATGCCCTTGGGACTTATTTGATCTTATGGCTTTGATCGGTTATAGATTATTTTTTTACAAAGAAGTTCCAGGCTATTTTCCAGAAAATCATTGGACTGGTAGTTGCAGTTGGCTCAGAATAGGAAGGGTAATAGTCATAGTATGCTTCCTCATTTTCTCTCAAAAATTCCAGGCCCACCCCAATTCAAATGATACCGAATAGTTTTTGTGTTGCAATTTGAATCGCTCATATGCCCAGCCAAAGCCTACCATGGTTCCATTGTATTCTTTCCCAAAGTGATATCCGCCGTTCAGGAATAGACCATTCATTTGGACCCTGTTTTTGTATTTTTTCAATTTTTTATTGAAATAGTAATTGTAAGTACCGGTAATCAGAATATTCCAGTAAAAGTCATCATCTACGATTGGCCTAAGATGTATACCGGCTTCAACAGGCATTTTTTCTGTTATAAAGTATCGGATAGGCAAGCCGATAAGTCCCCCACCTCCAACTGCAGCACCAATTGATATATCTCCGCCATATATACTAAGATCAACCTCAGGCTTTGCCATTTGGAATTCTTTAATCTCAGTGTATTTGATTTTTAATGTCTTTCCTTCAGTAGTTTCGATGGATAGGTAATCGGTATTAAGATTTTCAGAAATCTTTCCTTGCAGAATTGTTCCATCATTCATGATCACTTTATCTGTTGATGGGTTGATTTGCCCGTAATTGAAACTGTAGAAAAATAGCAACAGCATGATCAGGAGCCCCTGCTTTGCTGAATAGTTTATTCCTTGCCCGTTTTTCTTATGAGGAATTATGGTTGTTTCTTTCTTTTGATAAACTGAAAGAGTTTTGCTTTGGTTTGAATTTGTTTTCATTTTACTTAGGTTTTAGTGTTTTAATATATTGCTTTAAAGATTTTCCTGGGTACTGGTATCCATGCTTGTTTCTTCCTCGATATCTTGACTTTCAGAGCCAACTATTTTTAGTAATTCATAAGTATCAACCCCATACCAGAAAAGGCAAGCATAGATAAAAACCTGTTTGGTTAAGACGATCCCGAAAAGAGCAACGGCATCTCCTGCCTGGTAAAGGCTCAATCCCCAGATTAAGATTCCTGTTGTGATCAGGTAGCCAACGATGGCACCCAAGCAAGTCTTGAGATTCTTGAAATTAATCCTTGAATAACAAGGGCTGCGATGATAATAGGATTTAGATGTTCCATTTTTTGTTCCTCCTTATTTTTTATTTGACATTTAATTGATTGGTGTTTATTGTTTATATGCTCAAATTGATTTCGAATGGAAAGTTTTCTATACAATTCCTATGGCCAGAAATAAAATCATCAAACAGGATTGAAGCGATCAGTAAATAGCTCTTCAAAGGGCTGGTGCTGATTGCAATCCTGAAAATTGTATTGTTGATGAAAGTAAAAATGTTTGTGATCCCGGTTTTTTGTAGTTGTTTTCATTTTGTTTCGTTTTGTGGTTTTTCTTATTTGTTAATATATATGCATGGGGCTAACTGAAGTGGAAAATATTTTTTACTTTTGGTAATGTTGATTTTTGAGTTTTAGCTGCAAAACGATGAGTAACAATCAAGAAGACCTATTCCTTCTGCATAATAATCCTGAAAAGATGTTATTGAAATATCAGGTTGTGATCAGTATAATTGTGCAGATAAACCTTATTGATAAAGGCTTTTTTCATTCTCAGGAGAAAGAGGAGTTAATTCAAATGGTAAATGAGGCCCTATGGGGAAGAATGGAAAACATTAGAAAAAAATATAATGGAAAGGCTTCAGTGAAAACTTATGTTTCCAAGGTCATACTTAATATTTGCCGAGAGATTAAACGAAAAAGGAAATCTGATCCTGGTTTTGATTCTTTAGAAAATAAAAACTACAAAACACCCTCAAGAGGTTTGAATCCCGAGGAGGAACTTGCATTCAGGGATGAATACAGCCGCTTTGAGAAAATATTAATAACGTATTATACCAAAAGAAGCAAGATTGAACTTTGTCTGAAACTAATTTATAGGATTGCTGTTTTTTTAAGTGATTTTAGTAATTATTGTTATAAGTTCTGGCCCAATCCTTTCATGATGAAGTTGAGAAGAAGTTACCCTATGGAGAGTCTTTTACTGAAAAGGAAATTTATAAAGTTGTAACACCCTTTTTGAATAAGTGCGATAAAAAAGAGAACTCTGAAGATGCTGTAAGGCGATGGCTTAAAACAAAAATAGAGGAGATGATCGATCTTCTGAACACGGGACGTATTGAGGGCACATATAATAAAGAGGTATTTCAAATATTGGTCGAAAAGTATTATGCATTTAAAAATTCAGAGAAAAAATTTCCATTCTCACCGTCAAATTGATATATATAATAAAGTATAATTTGAAAACGAGATTAACCTTTATTAAACATGGAAACAAAATCTAGCAAAGAGAATTATTTTAATGAGGATGGCCATTTGAACGAAATGGGCGTTTCCTTCTATACCGATGCTTTGAATAAAGGAGAGGTAGATGAATTGCCACCCCAAATACTCAAACACGTTGAAGATTGTTTTCCATGTAAAAAAGAAATTATTGAACTTAGCGATACTGTTTCAGAAATTGAAAAGAACCAAAATGATGGATCTAATAGAATCAAGACGTTCAATCTGAAGGAATACAATAAAGGCTTGAGGCTGGTAGCCGGATTTGCAGTATTTATTGCTGTAGCTGCTATTTTGTACTTTTTGTTTTTTGAAGCTCCTGATTATGATCAGTTGTATGCCGATAATTTTAATCCATATGCTGATGTCATAACAAGCAGAAATGGCGAAAACATAAATGTTGACTCCACGCTTGCCAAAGTATTGACACATTATTACAATACGCAGAATTACGACAGTGCAAGCTTGTTTTTCGAAATTTTATATGAAAAAGGCAATAGAAGTGATGTTATTATTTTTTATTATGCCAATACTTGTTTATCCCTTAAAAAGTATGATAAAGCTATTGCACTGTTTGATGAATTATTGAACCTGGAGAGCAATCTTTTTGAAGAACAGTCCCCATGGTATTTGTCCCTTTCTTATCTTGGTAAAGCTGCTAAGGCTGATAAGAAAGAAAGGGAGCGATTGATTGGAGAAAGTGAAGTCCTCCTGCTTGAAATTATTCAGTCAAATTCTTCCTACAAGTCGAAAGCACAAAAATTGCTTGAAAAGTATTGATCCTATTTCTTTTGTTTATACCTTTTCCTTCCAAGAATAACGATGACTGCAACCACTAAGCTTGAAAGAAAAACAATCGATAGGCTTGTATTTGGTTTAAATGAAATTTCATGCTGGTTTCCAATGATTACAAAACCTGCCCAATAATAAGGATTTGCAGTTAGATTGTCGACATTTACAATATAGTCTTTTTTTGCTTTTTGCAATGCTTCAGATTTTGATAACCCAGATTTCAAATAGCTATAAAACCCTTTCATGATTTCTGCTGATGAAAGATCGTTTACACTCCATAAACTCATAACAATTCCTGGTACACCTGCATAAAGAAACCCACGAGCCAAGTTCATTATTCCTTCACCTTCTTGCAATTTTCCTGAGCCTGTATTGCAGGCACTCAAAACAGCAAGATCTGCATTTAGTTGCATATTGTATATTTCATAGGCATAAAGGTTACCATCTTCAACTGTGTCATTATCCTGGTAAAAAACCAATCGGCTGCTCATCGGATCATGGTCATTCAATATTCCGTGCGTCGCAACGTGCAGGATCTTGAAATTGGCTGCATGCTCTTTGAAGTTTCTTTCCGTTGCCAGGGAATCTGTATACAGTTGCCCTGACATTAATTGAATGATGCTCTTGACCTCTTGTTCAGCTCCTTTAAGCGATGCATATTCATTACCTCGTTCACTAAGCTCTGCAATTAATTCCTTATTTTCTTTTGTGAAGGAAGGAGCAAATGCAATTAATTTTTTGTTTGCCTTTCTGCCTTCCTTTTCAAATGAGTTAACCAGATTGTTGAAGAATAGCCATAACTAATGGCATGTTTATTTATCAGATAGGGTATTGACTTATAGTTATTAGTTTTTTCATTGGGTGCGGATGTGGCCAACGCCTCGAATGGGATGGTTCCAAGTTTGCCAAAAGGGATAATAATTAAATCCATTCCATCAATTGTCTTTTGACATGGAGATAATAGTTTATCATACAAATCATAAGCTAATTGATGATATGTATAACTAGCGTTGTTGCTAGTCCTTTTGTAGATTAGAAAATTTCGCAATGAATCAATATTGGTATAGAATTGGTTGTCAGTTTTTTGGGAAATCACATCAGCAGTGTTTTTTGTAATAACGAAATAAATCAATGCCGAATCAGATAATGCGTATTCAATCAATGCTTCTTTTTCTGATAAATGAGACTGTATTGTTTTAATATCAGTTATGCTATAACTATATTTTAAATTGTAGTATTCTGGGAAATTCTCCTCAAATGACTGGATAAGGCTATCATGAGTTTCACTCAAATTGAAGACTTCATTTTGCCAAAAATCAACTTTTTTCAGGTCTGGCTTTTCTTTTCCCTTCTCATCAATAATTTGTTTATCGTAAAAATTAATATCAAGTTTAAGGTTTCTTTCCATTTTTAATAGAGTATCCGGTATTCCAGCTATGTTTAGAGCATCTAAATTCATTAATGAAGCGTGAAGTACAATGTTTTTGCTTTTTTCTGAAAATTCAAAAGCCCTGTCGAAATATACTTGCTCCCCGGTAGTTTTATATAGTTCTAAAGCATATTCCATTGCAATGGAGAATATTTTAAAATTCTGTTTATTTAGAAATATTTTCGAATCCTCGGTTTTGTAATCATTTCTCACCATATCTATAAGTTGAATAGAAATTATGCAGTTATTATATGCTGTTTTCAAAAAAATCAAAGAATCCGGGCTGTCAATATAAATGGAGTATAATGCTTGAGCTTTGTCCTTTAAGGTTGAGATTAGATATAATTTTGAATAAATATCGGCCAATGCAGGGTAGTTAAAAATAGATGTATCGCTAAACGATTTCACATTCGATATTATAGATTTTTGATAGTATTCCAGTGCTGCATCTCTATTTCCCTTTTCAAAATATGCCTTGCCAAGATATTGATACATTTTTGCCAGCATTGGATTTTTCGGGCCTAAGGTATTGTAAAATCCTTCTGCTGCAAGATTGTAATGTTGTATCGCTTTTTCATAATTATGTTGTTGGTAATGGTATAATCCTAGAGCGAAATCACAAGCTGCCAGATCATAGTGGTATTTTGGTAAGTTTTTCTCTAATAGAATGTACGATTCATTTAAATAATACAGAGCAGAATCAAAATCATTTGTTTCGCTATAGACAATGCTTAAACTATTATAACCTACAGCCAAATTCGTATGTTCAGGGTTTATCGATTTGTATATTTCCAATGCTTTTAGCATCGCTCTTTTTGCTTCGTAGTATTTCTTCATAGATAACAGAACTTCTCCCATATTGGTATAACAAATGGCAACACTCATATTTGTTGGCCCTGCTGTTTTTAAAAAAACCGAAAGTGCTTTGTCGAAATATAACAAAGCCTTTTTATTGTCCCCTTCAAGTCGGTATAGCTCACCCAGATTATTGTAAATGCTTGGTATAATCGGGTGTGTCTCATTATAGTTTTTTAACCATATCTGGAGTGCCTTATCATAATAAATTATTGCCTCGCTATATCTGCCTTTTTGATGAAGAATTGTTCCTATATTATTGTAATTGTAACTTAAATACTCATCGGCATTGTTTTCAAGAGTAAGTAATATTTCGATCGCTTTATAAGCGTTGTCTAGTGATTTCTCATAATTACCAAAACTTCTTTCAATGGAACACATATTTGTATAGATCACAACAATAGGAATTTTGTCATCTGTTTCTTCTTTTAACCAATAGGTGAGGGCATTTTCAAAATTCACAACAGCTTTTTCCAGCAGACCTTTATGAGCACTTACTGCGCCAAGATTATTATATGCCTTTCCTATTTCATGAAGGTTTGAATCCTTAAGGCTTTGAGCTAATGCTATTTTCGCATAGTTTTCAGCATCAACTAAATTTCCGATTTGAATATATTGTTCACTAATATAATTCAGACACTGGGAATAGCCCTCTACGACTTCATTTTGCCTATATATCTCACTGGCCTTTTTGTAAAAAAATATAGCACTATCAAATTTTGCAACAGAAACATAGCTTTTGGCTTTTTCCATCATCGTTCTGGCATAGGCTGTATCTTCGTTCATGGCTAAATTATTCTCGCTTTTTTGCGCCATTGTGACAAATGTTCCAGATACTAAAAAAATCAAAAAACCACAGACAAACAATTCGTTGGCAATTTTCATCGGTTCAATTTTTAATTAGAACAAGGTGTTGGATTTAGAAATTATTGTAAAGATAAAAATATTTTATTCCAATTGTATGGTCAATAAAAATAAGACGAAGATGCTATAAAACAAAAAACCCCACCCAAAATAGGGCAGGGCTCTTTTATTTCAAGAAAAAAGAAACTATTTTTCTTCCTTCGTATTATCGGTTTCACCTTCTTTCACTTCATCAACCGGTTTCTCTTCCTCATTCTTCTCCGCAGTTTTTTTCCGCTTCGACATCTTCTCCAGTTTTTCGCGTGCTTCCTGCTCCATATCCGATTTTAGGGTAGCCAAAGCTTCGATGTCACCAAGGGTTGTTTTTTCAACGCTGTCTTTGATCTTCTTAACAGTGCGTTGAGTAGCCCTTTCTTCATTTCTCTCCTTAGCGGTTTCCTTTGCTTTTTCTTCAGCTTGAACATCCTGATATACTTTGGAATGCGAAAGAATAATTTTTTTGTTCTCTTTCGAAAATTCGATCACTTTGAAATCCAGGCCATCATCAATCTTTACGTTCGAATTGTCTTCTTTCGCCAGATGACGCTTTGGAACAAATCCTTCAACACCATATGGAAGTGCTGCAACAGCACCTTTATCATTCACTTCAATAATGGTTCCTTTATGGATCGATCCTACGGTAAATACCGTTTCGAATACATCCCATGGATTTTCTTCCAATTGTTTGTGTCCGAGGCTCAGCCTTCTGTTTTCTTCATCAACATCAAGGACAACAACGTCAATATTCTCACCTATTTTTGTGAATTCAGCAGGGTGCTTGATCTTTTTCGACCACGAAAGGTCAGATATGTGGATCAGTCCGTCAACGCCTTCTTCCAGTTCAACAAAAATACCGAAGTTAGTGAAGTTGCGAACAATAGCAACATGCTTGGAGTTTGCAGGATACCTGCCTTTGATATCAATCCATGGATCAGGAATCAGTTGCTTGATACCCAATGACATTTTGCGTTCTTCACGATCAAGTGTAAGAATTACTGCTTCCACTTCATCACCAACATTCAGGAAATCCTGTGCAGTTCTGAGGTGCTGCGACCATGACATTTCAGATACGTGGATCAATCCCTCTACACCAGGCGCAATTTCAATAAAAGCACCGTAATCTGCAATTACAACAACTTTGCCTTTAACGGTATCACCCACTTTCAGGTTGGTATCCAATGCTTCCCAAGGATGAGGTGTAAGTTGTTTTAATCCAAGTGCAATACGTTTTTTGTTGTCATCAAAATCAAGGATTACCACTTTGATCTTCTGATCCAATTCAACTACCTCTTCCGGATGGTTGATCCTTCCCCATGAAAGGTCAGTAATATGGATAAGTCCGTCAACACCACCAAGATCAATAAATACACCATAAGAAGTAATGTTCTTTACAGTACCTTCCAGAACCTGTCCTTTTTCAAGTTTCGACATAATCTCAACTTTCTGGGCCTCCAGTTCGTCCTCAATAAGTGCTTTGTGAGATACAACAACGTTTTTGTATTCCTGGTTGATCTTTACAACCTTGAATTCCATTGTTTTATCTACAAATATATCATAATCGCGGATAGGCTTAACATCAATTTGCGACCCGGGAAGGAAAGCTTCAATTCCGAATACATCAACGATAAGTCCGCCCTTTGTTCGGCATTTAACATAACCGTTGATAATTTCATCTTTTTCGTGAGCTGTATTAATTCTTTCCCACGAGCGTAAAATGCGTGCTTTTTTGTGTGATAAGATCAACTGCCCCGATCCGTCTTCCTGGTTCTCAACATAAACTTCAATGGCATCACCAACTTTGATGTTGGGATTGTACCTGAGTTCGTTAAGAGGAATAACGCCATCCGACTTGTAACCAATGTTAACAACAACCTCTCTGTTGTTCATCGAAACAACACTTCCATCAAGTACTTCGTGCTCGGTAATGGATTTCAGCGTATTGTCGTAAAGTCCTTCGAGTTTTAACCGTTCACTCGATGTGTAATTCTCTTGTTTTTTCCCAACAGAATCCCAGTCAAATTCAGGAGGTGTAACAACTGCGGTAACTTTGGCTTCAGGTTTTGCTTCTTCAGTAACCCCTTTTTCCTCAGCAACTGGTTCTGCAACAAGTTCAATTTTCTCTTCAATAACTTCAGTGGGTTCTTCTGCTTTCACTGCTTCAACTTCTTTAACCTTCTCTTCTTCCTTAATTTCTGCTGATACATCTTCGATCACTTCTTCCTCCACTTTTTCAGCAACTTCCTCAACAACCTCTTCCACCTTTTGTGCTTCTAACTCTTCAGCAGGAATTTCAGGATTCTTGTTTTCTTTAATTTCTTCTGACATTAATTTTAAATTTGTATTCCGTTTTGTTTTCTGTTTCCTACCCGATTAAAAGGATTTAAAAAACATGCTCCGGAAATTGTTAAACAATATTTCAAAATCGGGGGTGCAAAAGTACTATTATTTTTATTATATCCCATATCTTTGCAGCAAGAAAAACTTTTGCATTATGAAATTGCATTTGTTTTCTGAATTATTTTTAAGGTATAAAGAGTAGTTGAAAACCCCGGACGATTTTTTTAGGGTGTTTTTTGCTTCCATCATACCCCTTTGACAAATAACATATTTAACACTTTATTCGATGGCGCTAAAATGTGGAATTATTGGAATTACCAATATTGGTAAAACAACGATTTTTAATTGTATTTCGAAAACCAAAGCACAAACAAGTAATTTTGCGTTTAGTGCCTCCAAATCAAATCTTGGGATTGTTGAGGTTCCTGATAATCGTTTGTATAATATTGCAAAGGCTCGTAAATCCTGTAAAGCCTTACCCCTGCGACTGTTGAGATCGTTGACATTCCTGGACTTGCCAAAGGAGCCAGCCAGGGTGAGGGTATTGGGAACAAATTTTTGGACGATATTCAAAGGACCGATGCCATGATCCATGTGCTTCGTTGTTTTGATGATGAGAACCTGCCACATATTGAAGGGTCGGTTAATCCGGTTCGCGACCTTGAAATTGTTGATCTTGAATTACAGGTTAAGGATTTGGAAATGGTGGAGCGGAAAATTCAACGAATGGAAAAGCTCGCCAAATCAGGCGAAAAGGAACCCCTGAAAATCATTGAAATATTGAAAAAATACAAGGATCACTTTGAAAACTTTCAGAATGCACGAACAATTGATTTATCGGAGAAAGAGAAAGAGGTCGTTGGGGATTTATTTTTGCTGACCGATAAACCCGTTGTGTACGTTTGCAATGTGGATGAGGCTTCTGCAAAATCGGGTAATGCCTATGTTGATCAGGTCAGAGAGGCTTTGGCAGGTCAGAAAGCGGAAGTCCTTGTTGTTGCAGGCGCACTGGAAGCCGATATTGCAGAGTTGGAAACCCAAGAGGAGCGAATGGAGTTTCTAGCGGATGCTGGCCTTTCTGAACCAAGCGTTAATTTAATGATCAGGGCTGCATATGATTTACTAAACTTACAGGCATTCTTTACGGAAGGACCCAAGGAAGTAAGGGCCTGGACCATTAAGAAAGGTATGAATGCAAAGCAATCTGCCGGTGTCATTCATAGTGACCTGGAGAGAGGGTTTATTCGCGCAGAAGTTATCAAATACAAAGATTTTATGGAGCTTGGTTCAGAAAATGCCGTTAAGGATGCCGGTAAAATGAAACTGGAAGGGAAAGATTATATTGTTCAGGACGGTGATATCATGTTGATCCGGTTTAATGTATAAGAATTCTTCTGGTTTTGGTTACAAAATCAAATTTGCATTATTTAACCTTATGAGGGTTTAAATTAATTCCTGATTTTTAATCGTTTGTAGTTTCGATAATAAAAAACCCAAATACCACTTAACAGAATTAGTTCTCCTGTAAGAAAAATCGGCCAGCAAAAGTTTTCGGGAATATAAGCAGCGGCCTTTTGATGGACTTTTTCACTAAAGGTTATAATTTCCTGAAGAGTCAATTCCCTCCTGATAAATGTCACATAGTCACTGGTATAGGAAATAATTATTATCAATGATCCAAGAATAAGGATTACCCACTCTTTCAATATAATCCTGGTTTGCTTTGACTTATCGGTAAAATAGCTAATAAAAAGTGCCAGGATGATCATTGTCAGGGAATTTATTATCGGGCCAAAAACGGGGCCCACCCAGGTTACCGGTATTAGAAACAATACGTCCCATGTTAAGAGAGATTCGGGCCAGCCAAGGAGGATTTTCAGAAAGACATAATAGAAAATATCCCAAATGGCAAAGCAAAAAAGAAAAAATCCAAATTTTTCAGTTTTTGTTCTTCCATTCATCATTCCTAATATCACCAGCATAATTAGTGTGCAGGCTTCCCTGAGGATTTCAGTTTTGCCAATCAATTGATCAATGGGTTGCAATGGGAATTGGAATCCGTCTTTATAGTATATTTTCCTTAAATATACCACAACTGCACTTTCCAAAAAGCCCATAGCAATTGAAAATATAGCAAGCAGGATAATTCGTTGAGCTGTTTTCTTTTCCATGTCGTGGCTTAATGATTTTAATTGAAATATTTGTCTTGAAAAAATAACTCCATATCAGCAAATTTAGTACTAAGTTTGCACCGAATTAAAATATCAACAAAATCTTGTTGACAAAATTTGTAATATAAAAAAATTAATTCTACTTTTGCACCCCGATTTCATAAGCCCTTGTTTGAAGGTTTATTACATTGGGAAAAATAGTAAAACAAGTAATTGATATTTAGATGGATACTTTAAGTTATAAAACAGTCAGCGCAAATAGTGCAACCGTAAACAAAGAGTGGGTTATTATTGATGCTGAAAATGAAGTTTTGGGAAGGCTTTCAAGCATAGCTGCGAAATTCATTCGGGGCAAATACAAACCCAATTTTACCCCTCATGTTGATTGTGGCGATAACGTCATTATTATAAATGCGGATAAAATCAAACTCACCGGAAAGAAATGGACTGATAAAGAATATGTCCGTCATTCAGGATATCCCGGCGGTCAAAGGACAAGAACACCCAAAGAGTTGATCGTAAAAAAGCCAACCGCTATTGTTGAAATGGCCATTAAAGGGATGTTGCCAAAAAACAGGCTGGGAAGTGCTTTGTTCAGAAATTTGTATGTTTATGCAGGTCCGGAACATCTGCACGAAGCTCAAAAACCCAAATCAATAGATTTGACTAAAATTAAATAATATATATGGAAGTAATCAACACTACCGGAAGAAGAAAAACCGCTATCGCACGAATCTATGTGAAGCCGGGAAAAGGTACCATTACCATTAACAACAAAGATTACAAAGAATATTTTCCTTTAGCGACCTTACAGTATATCGTTAACCAGCCTTTAGAAATTACTGAAAACGTTGGTAAATTCGACATTCAGGCAAATCTTGATGGTGGAGGAATTACCGGACAAGCTGAGGCGCTACGCCTTGCTATTTCAAAAGCAATGATTGAGATGGATCCTGAACAAAGGCCTCCACTCAAAGCAAAAGGATTACTCAGAAGGGATCCCCGTATGGTTGAGCGTAAAAAATTCGGCCAAAAGAAAGCCCGGAAGAAATTTCAATTTAGTAAACGTTAATATTATATATCAATGTTTAGTATCTAAATTGTTGAGACTCCTGATTTTTTGCAGAAAAGTAAAAGCACTGATGACGGACTACTTAGCAATTGCATTTATTAACAGAATGTAAACATTAAAATCATGTCAAGAACAAATTTCACTCAATTATTAGAAGCAGGCGTGCATTTTGGCCACCTGAAAAGAAAATGGAACCCAAACATGGCTCCCTATATTTTTATGGAGCGTAGTGGTATTCACATTATTGATCTTTACAAAACAGCGGCAAAACTCGAAGAGGCTGCATCAGCTATTAAGCAAATTGCCAAATCAGGTAAAAAAATATTGTTTGTAGCTACAAAAAAGCAGGCGAAGGACATCGTAGCCAAACATGTTAGCAGGGTTGGAATGCCTTACGTAACAGAACGCTGGCCCGGTGGAATGCTCACCAATTTTGCTACCATTCGCAAGGCGGTACGAAAAATGGCATCCATTGATAAAATGATGACTCAGGATACCTATCAAAACCTCTCGAAAAGAGAAAGACTGCAAATACAACGTGAAAGGGCTAAACTGGAGAAACAACTCGGTAGTATCTCTGACCTGAACAGGTTGCCTTCTGCATTGTTTGTTGTTGACATTTTGAAGGAGCACATTGCGATCGCAGAAGCCAGGAAACTTAATATCCCTACTTTTGCTATTGTAGATACCAATTCAGATCCTACCAAGGTAGATTTCCCGATTCCTGCCAACGATGATGCATCCAAGGCTATTGACCTGATTGTTGACCTGATGGTTCAGGCAATTGAAGAGGGTTTGGTTGAGCGTAAACTCGATAGGGATAAAAAAGCCGAAGAAGATAAGGAACGGGAGGAAGAAGAGGAAAGAGTAAGGGTTAAATCGGAAACCATAGAACAAGCTGGAAGAGGAAGAAGATGCAGAAATAGAAAAAGGGAAGAAAATAGCAAAATTGAAGGTGAAGAGCATGGATGACGAAACGGAAGATAAGCCGAAACGGCCCAGAAAAGTTATCTCTAAAGCGGTGAAAAGAACCCCTAAGAATTAAACCAGAATTAAATTATTTATAATTTTCAATTGATATTAAAATGATTAATATAACAGCACAAGAAGTTAATAACCTCCGGAAAATGACAGGAAGCCGGCATGATGGATTGCAAAAGGCACTGATTGAAGTGAAGGTGATACAGAGAAAGCGATAGATATTCTTCGTAAAAAAGGACAAAAAGTAGCCAGTAAAAGAGCCGACAAAGAAGCTAATGAAGGTATTGTTTTGGCCAAAACATCCGACGATAATAAATTTGCAATTTGTTTTAAAACTCAGTTGCGAAACTGACTTTGTTGCCAAAAACGAAGAATTTGTTGCTTTTGCTAATGATGTAATGGATTTGATTTTAGCTCAGAAACCTGCTGATGTGGATGCATTGAATGCACTGAAATTGAAAGACCATACAGTTGCTGAACAAATTACTGAGATGGTTGGAAAGACCGGCGAGAAAATGGAATTGGCAGGTTATGAAACGATTGCTGCGGAAAATGTGTATGCTTATAACCATATGGGTAATGAGTGGCTACCATTCTTGGATTGAACAAATCATCAGATGATATCGGTCACCAGCTGTGTATGCAGGTTGCAGCGATGAGTCCTGTTGCTGTAGATAAAGATGATGTTCCACAATCAGTAATTGATAAAGAAATAGAGATTGGCAAGGAGCAGGCCCGCGAGGAAGGCAAACCGGAAGACATGCTTGAAAAAATAGCCATGGGTAAACTCAATAAATTCTTTAAGGAGAGTACTTTATTAAACCAAGATTATGTAAGGGACACAAAAATTACTGTAGGCCAGTATCTGAAAAGCGTTGACCCGTCACTCAAAGTTACCGGATTCAAGCGTTTGATGCTTGGTGCATAATGGAGCTTTTATATCATAAAAAAAGGCCATTCTTTATTGAAGGATGGCCTTTTTGCTATTCAATTTCTTTGTTGGGTCCAGCTTCCTTTTTTCCGCAATGGGTCACCTAAAAATTTTCTTTGATAATTTTGCAGGGTTGCGCCTGGTCTTGATGCATGTTTAATAATTGATTTTGATTGTGATTAGTATGAGGCATGGTAATTTGCTTCCTCTTCTGGACATTAACTTAACAGGTTTTTGGGGAAAAGGAAATTGCGCTTAGGTTTGGTATTTTTAATTAAAACCCATTTCATCTGAGGCATCACAGGTGCAAACTGTGATGTACAACTGGTATCATTTAGGACTTTCATAAACCTGTATGTACCATAAAAGTCAACACGAATCGTTGAGTTATTTAACATCGTCATTTGAGGTGCTTGTTCTCCTTCACCATTGTTCTGAAAATCTACTCAGTTCTATTTGCCGCACTTCTGACCGGTACCTCGAATGAACACTCTACCCCATTCCCCACTTCCGATTCAATTTTCAAATCCCCGCCAAGGAATTTTACCCGCGATATGATATTGTTCAATCCAAAAGATTTCAATTTCATTTTTTCTTCAACATCAAAGCCCTTTCCATTATCACGGTATTTAACGGCAATTTTATCAGTGCTGACATGCATCGCTAAAAAGATATTTTTGGGCTCGGCATGTTTCAGCGAATTGTTTATCATTTCCTGAATGACCCGGTACATCATAATTTCTTTGTTTTCGTTAAAACGCATTGGGTCACCTGTTATATCAAGTTCAGTATGCAATCCATCAATTCCATCAATTTCGTCAAAGATACCAGCCACCGCTTCAAACAGTCCATATTTTGATAAGATTCCGGGCATCATATTGTGTGATATTCTTCTTACATCATAGGAAGCTTTTTCCAATAGCCGGGTAGCTTTATCAATGATGGGTTTATTAGCAAGTGACATGTCTTTAATTGATGTAAAATAGAGCACGGCAGATGACAACAAAACGCCCAGTCCATCATGCAGGCTCTGTAGCTATTCTTCTGCGCTCGTCTTCCTGGCCTTCAACGATGGAACTTGCAGCCAGGTATTTTTTCTTCCTCCAGTTGCATGATCTTTTGTTCAGCAATAATCTGGTCTTTCCGGTTCTTTTGCCGGGTATAAAACAAGATTAACAGAAAAACCAAAATTGCCCCCGATCCACCAACAAGGTATAAATTTCGCTGGTTGGTACGTTTCTTTAAAGCCAGGTCTTTTTGCAGGTTTTCATTCTCCAAAGCCAGGATGCGAGCCTGGTCTTTTTCTTTCTCATACGCTAAAGTGAGGTTGGCAATGATTTCTGTTTTCTCAAGATTATAAATGCTATCCTTTAGTTCATAGTAAATTGTCTGATAATCAAATGCTTTTTTATAATTACCCATTTGGGTATAAACTGCCATGCTGTTTTGATATATTGTTTCCTGCTTGTCCAATGCCCCTATTTCTTTTGCTATTTGAAGACACGTATCATTGATCCTCAACGCCCTTTCAAAGTTTCCCCATCCCTCATGGATAACAGCTATGTTCATTAGGTTAACCAACAATCCGCTTTTGTGACCGATGTTGCGGAAAATACCCAGGGCCTTATTGTAATATGAATATGCTCTTGCATTATCCTTCTTTTGCTGGAAATAAATATTTCCAATATTGTTGAACAGGTTGGCCATTCCTGACATGTCCTGAATTTGTTCACTCCAGGGTAATGCCTGATTATAATAATCCAATGCCAGGTCAAAATCATTTTCGCTATAAGCCACTATTCCCAGATTTGTATAGGCAATAACCAAATGATTAATACGATTATACTTTTCAGCAAACCGGATGCTTTCAAAAAGATATTTCTTTGTATTTTCAAAATCGCCAAGTGCCATATAAACCTTTCCCAAATTGATCATACCGGCACTTATGTTTTGTAAAGAGGCAGTTTTTTCACAAAGCCTAATGGACTCCTGGTAATAAAAAGCAGCAGAATCAAGAATGCCTTTTATTTTAAAAATGATTCCCAGGCCATTGTACACATTTATCATCCCCGAAGAATCATGCAACTGAATAAAGGTTTGCAAGGCATTTTTATAATTGACATATGCAAGGTCTGTTTCCCCTTTATTGCGAACGATGCTTGCATACAGCAAGCGATTATCAGCAAGGCGTTTTGAATCATGGATAGAATCGCAAATCGCGATTGCCCTTTCACTAAAAAACTGAGCAGAATCGAGCCGCCCTGTTAGTTTGTATAAATTTGCTTTTTCATAAAGTGCATCAGCTTGCCCATAAGGGATATCCAATTGATCGGATAGCTTAAGTGAAAGATCCGCAAATCGAATGGCTTCCATGGGGTCGGTGTTCTTGTATTCCTTTGTGATCAATAACAAATTTTGTAATTTACTTGTATCATCCAACTGTAGGGAAATTACGTTCATCAAACTGTCAATCTTACTTTTTGAACCGGATTGGCCATAGCCAGTAAGGAGCAATATTGATAAAACAAATACATTGAAAAATTGCCCACATTTTAACGAAGAGATCATAAGCATAGTTTTATAATTTAATTGAAAATAAATCCAATTTCTGAGAATAAATTACAGTCAACATCAAACAATTACTTCTTTACAAAATAAGCAATTTGAGATGAAGGATACATCAAATAATGGCAATTCTCTTCAGATCGATTGCAAGACAAAACAACTTCAGCCCATTTCAGCCTTCTCAAGCCCAACTTTCAATTTCCATTGATTCAAGTCTGCTACTTAGCAGGTACACGCTTAAAAATGCCACAGATCCATAGATTAGTAATGTTCTTCGACATATTATTTACAAAGATGTAAACAAACGTTGTTTGTTTTTCTGTGAAAATCATTTTTTAATTTTTTCTTTAATCTGTGAATCTGTGGCAACCTTTTTATTATTAGTGATATACTACTACTGAGAAGTAACGATTCAAGTAATCACATGAAAATTACAACTTTATTCAGCATGATCGGAATTATTGGTTACGATTCCTTTCTGCACATTTCCATCAGTATCCATTATTTTAACAGTAACCAGGTAATTTGCGGTATAGGTCAAAACATTTGGTTCTGAATAATCGTAAATTGGCCTTTCCCTGCTATCAAGGGTAATCCAATATTCGTAAATGGTTTGCCCCGGAGGGGTTGAAGTCCTCATCTTCTTTAAAGTTTCGTTTTGGTTGAGCCGAACGTAAAAGGTAGACTTGATTTCAGTGTCGTTGGTAATTTTTTTTAAGTGTTGCATTGGTTTGTAATAATCCATAACATTA
The DNA here is from genome assembly GCA_041393255.1 of Bacteroidales bacterium. Taxonomy (GTDB): domain Bacteria; phylum Bacteroidota; class Bacteroidia; order Bacteroidales; family JAADJA01; genus JAADJA01. The sequence continues at coordinate 65,899 of JAWKKM010000007.1, forward strand.
ATTTTTTAGGGTTAAATAAAAAATGACTTTGGTAAAAAACAATTTACTAAAATAGTTAAAATATTAAGTGAAGTCAATTATTTAGTTTCAACTATGCAGCAATTTACCTATACAGGAACCAGTATGGTATAGGTCACCCCGTTTCCTTCAGATGATTCAATTTCTTCCGTTCCGTTCAAAAAACTTACCCTTGATTGAATGCTGGATAATCCAATTGATTTCTGAGCCAGTTTATCATCAACATTAAAACCGGTGCCATCATCTGAATATTTTAACAGAAGTTGACCGGGATTAATTTCCATACTTAAAACTAAATTTTTTGCATTTGCATGTTTGATGGTATTGTTCACCATTTCCTGGATAATCCGATAAAGCATGATTTCGGTATTCTCGGGCAATCGGGCTTGCTCTCCTTCTATCCGAATATGTGCTTCCAATCCTTCAATTTCATTTACTTTATCAAAGAGTTCTTCGGCAGCTTCATACAATCCCAGCTTGGTAAGCAATCCCGGCATCATGTTGTGTGAAATCCTTCTGACATCACCAGTGGCCTGTTCAAGAAGTTTTGAGGCTTTTTCAATCAGGGGTTTATTGTCCGGGCTCTTTTCCTTAAGGAGGGAAAAATGCATTTTAACCGTAGAAAGAATTACCCCTAACCCATCATGTAAGTCCTTGGCAATACGCTTGCGTTCCTCTTCCTGGCCTTCAACAATGGCACGTGCAGCCAGCAGTTTTTTCTCTTCTTCCAATTGCACTATTTTTTGCTCTGAAATGATTTTATCCTTTCGTGATTTGTATTGAAATAGCACAAAAAGGAATGACAGGGCCAAAACCAGAACAGATCCTGAGGCTAAATAAATATTTCTCTGGTTTGTCCGTTGCCTTAGATCAAGGTCTTTTTCAAGGTTCTCATTTTGCAATGCAAGTATTTGAGCCTGGTCTTTTTCCTTTTCATATTCCAGGGTAAGATGGGCGATGATCTCTTCCTTTTCGAGCGTAAACACACTATCGTTTTTGGCATAGTACTTTACAAGATTTTCAAAGGCCAGCTTGTAGTTTCCCATCTTTTCATAGGCCGTAAAAATGTTCCAGTACAGCTCTATGCTCCTGTAGGGCAAATTATACAATTCGGCCAGAACCAGGCAGGAATCGTAAACCCTTAAGGCTTGCCTATAGTTTCCTCGCAAATAAAATATCCATCCCTGGTTTTTATAAGCAGCTATCATTCCGTCTTTCTGTCCGGTTTGATGATAAATATCAAGCGCTAGGGAATAGTGGCTAAATGCAGCATCCAAATCATTTTTCTCCAAATATATATTGCCAATATTTGTATTCCTGTCAGCAATCCCCGGGAGGTTTTTTAGCTTTTCATCAATCAACAATCCCATTTTGTAAAATTTAAGGGCAGTGTCGTAATCGCCCTTTTCGTAGGCAATAGCACCTAAATTATTGTAGGCTGATCCCAAATATCGCTGATTGTTGTGTTCTTCATTAATGATGATACTCTTGAGATAATAATCCCCGGCTTTTTCCAGATCACCGAGTTCAAAATAGGTTAATCCTAAATTTACATATCCTTTACCCAGGCTTTCTCTATCATCTATGGATTGACAAATTCGCAGATAATCAAGGAAGTATCGAATGGCAGAATCGTATTCCGTTAATTGCATCAACATTACTCCCAGACCATTTAGTGAATTTGCAATTCCTGCTGAATCAGCAAGGCGTTGATAGATTTCTTTACTTTCCAGATAATAAGGATTGGCTTTCCGGGGTCCTTCTGTTCTGAATACCAAATTACCCATCTGAATTGTATTGTCTGCATACCTTTTTAAATCAGCAGTTGAATCGCTCAGTTTAATGGCTTTTCGGATCACAATAAGGGCAGAATCAAAGTACCCAAGTGACTGATAACACCTTCCCATTTCGTGGTAAGCATCTATTATACCAGGATTGAAATTGATTTTTTTGGATAATAAAAAAGCTTCATCACAATACGTAAGCGCCAATTGTGGGTTTGTCTTACAGTGCCCATCACCAAGGAGCAATAATGTTTTTACCCTACAGGTATCATCATTCTGAAAAGATGATTGTCGCAATAGGCTGTCTAAATCCCAACTACCATAACACATGTTTACAGCAGAAAACAGCACTGCAAGGTAAATTTTAACCGTTAAATGACTAGTAAAAAGTTTCATAATCAAGATGGTTTGGATTCCTAAAGAAATGCCGAAATACAATCAATGGGTTTAAGCCAATCCTGCTTTGGATAATAGTTTTAAGTTCCCATCAAAAACAGGAGAAAGCACCCCTGTTTTACAGCTATTCTAAAGGCATCCCTAATCGGGCAGTATCACATCTTTAACCGTTGATACTCCTCCACTACCTGTAAACTCAATATTTACTTCATGAGGAAGGCCCGGCAAATCGTGACTGGCATCATGGAAAACAAGCTCGCTGGTATCTTCATCAGTTGAGACATACCAAATGGTGGTTTGGTATCCTTCTTTCTTATCAGCAGAATCTAATGATTTCACTTTATCGGTGGTAATATCTGCAAAGCGAATTCTTTTGCCATCCAGAATTTTGATGTACACAGATGGATTAACATAGCCGGGATGAGGAATAAGATACAATGTCACTTTCTCATCAATTGATTTTTTTGCTGTCATAATTTTTTGATTTGTTTGGTTATTAAATATGTAAGTTCTAAATATTGAGCAGAAAATAATTTGCTCTAAGATAGTTATTTTTTGTTGATTCACTAAACTTTTTCACTCTCAAATCACTCATAATTAAACATCTACTTACTTATTTTTGAGCAAGAATATCACTATCCATCGATTAAGAAATATAGTGAAAACAATACTAACAATAATATAATTAAGAATTGTGGTGGAAACCTGCCAACAAAAAAAATAGCTGAAAACAGCCAGAAGAAACATACAATGAAGCAAAAGTGGAAGGGCCAAATAATTTAGAAAACCATCTAAATAGTCGAAATGTCGATGTATATGTTTCCTATTGCTAAACAAATCAACTAATTTTGCGTTTCTATTTATACAAAATTATAGAAGTGATGACAATATTAGTTTTATCGGTTGTATTGGTGGGTTTAGCTATTGCAGGAATTGGCATAAAAATGTTTTTGCAAAAGGATGGCCAGTTTACTAAAACATGTAGTACAGTGGATACTTCAACTGGCAAAAGAGTAGGTTGCACATGTGGTGATGGCGAACCTACAAAATGCGAGAACTATGAAAAACACCACGGAGTGCTTAAAGAATCTTAATGTTTTCATCCCATTACTCCATCTCTTCGATAATAATCTCCTTAAATCCCTGGGTAAAATAGGTTCTCAAATTTCCCAATTCATCGGAGTAAATAAAATAAGCTTCCATATTTTGTGAATCGTTCAAAAAAGCTTTTGACTTCTCCAGACCCATTACCATAAAGACTGTAGCATAGGCATCAGCTGAGGCGCAATCTCCAGCCAATACAGAAACACTTAAAAGTGTATGCTGAACTGGATAGCCGGTTTTCGGATCAATCGTATGGGAATACCTGACCCCCTCCTCTTCGTAAAACTTGCGGTAGTTACCCGACGTGGCCAAGGCTTTATCGTTGAGTTTCACTATGGCTTTCAGGCCTTCTCCATAGGTTGCATTATCCAGCGGTTTTTCAATTCCTACCCGCCATGATTCACCCCTTGGTTTTTTCCCTTTGGCCAATACTTCGCCACCAATGTCCAACAGGTAGTTTGTTATTCGATTTTCCTCCAGAAATGCACCAAGCAAGTCAACCGAATAACCCTGTGCTATGGCATTAAAATCAAATTGAATGCGCTCATCTGCTTTGGAAATAATATTACCCTCAAGCCTTACTTTTGCAAAATCCACTAAAGGTAAGAGGCTGTCAATCACGTGCTGATCTACTTTCATGCGGTCGGCAAAACCAAACCCCCATGCGTTGACCAATGGGCCTATAGTCGGATCGAAAGCACCCATAGAACGTTGGTAAACTTCATTGGACAGATCAAATAGTCTAATAAAATCCTGATTAATCTCCACCGTGGGATCATTTCTGTTAATTTTGGAAATAATCGAATTATCAACCCACATCGAAGCCGTATGGTCAAACTCCTTTAACAGCGAATCAATTTCAATTTGCAGGTTTCTTCCATCCTTATCGTAATAGGTTACAGCATAATAAGTTCCTTGTATTTGGCCATTGAACTTAACCAAAGTCGGATCTTTGGAGGGGTTGCATGAATTAAATAGCAGAGCGGAGATGAGAAGGAGAAAAGGATTTAAAATTTTAATCATTTCTTTTTTCCTCAAAAATAAGAAAGGCTGGAAATTACCAGCCTATATCTTTCTATTTTTTAATGATCATTTGATGAGTTATTCTTTGAGAATCGGTTTCAACAGAATAATAATACATTCCCGATGGCAATTTTCCCGCATCAAATACTAGTTGATGATCACCTTCACCCAATTGGTCAAATGCTATTTCACCAACCTTCACTCCAAATGTATTGAAAATATTTATTCTGATATCAGAAGGATTAGTCAATCGAATAGGAATAATCGTTTTTTGGTTAAAAGGATTCGGATAATTTTTCCCAAGATAAAACTCCTGCTGCTCGATATTTTGATTAAGGCTTGTGGCAAAATTAGAAGTCATTTCGAAATTCACAGGAATTATAAGTTGGGGATTCAAAATATCATTGTTGTATACTCTGATCAGTGCCGTCATTAAGGTATCGTTCATAATTGACTTTAACCTTACGGTAAACTGTCCGGATTCACCAAAAGGCACAGATCCAAATGAAGGATCAAGCAATTCAATCCATCCGGGAGGAGGTATTACATCAAGGTCATAAACACTAACATAGTCTTCGCCAATTATGGTATCATTGCCAACGATCACATCTGCACTTTGAAGGCCAATTAAAGTAACCTTATTGTCTTCCCATTGATTTGTTACTACAGCATCCTTTGGAATATCCCGGTAGGTAGCATTACTGAAGTTAAATCCATTAAATTCAACCCCTGTCGTAGTGCACGTTGCAGGATCTAGACGGATTGCTTCGCATTTGCTACCCTCTGAAGTTTCAATTTCATTCCATGCCCAAATGAAAGGACCCTGGGGCGACCACTGATCCCACGCTAATCCCTGAATATCATAAGGTGTAATGAAAACATTTATTTCGTTTCCATCCCGGTCAAATTCAATTATTAAACCATTACCATTTCCACCCCAAAAATGATCGGTTTGAGGATCATAGGTTAATCCGCTGAATGTTCCGCTTGGCTTTAAAATATAACCAACTACCGAAAATGTTTCAGGATCAATCTGAGTAATAACGTAAGTATCCTCACCATATAAATATTCACCATCATTTGTTATGGATCTAAAACCTATTGAGTTTTGAGTATAATAAGGATGTGACTGAAGCAATAAACCGGTTTTATCAAATTCATATAAAACAGATTGCTGATTAGGGAAATTTCTTCCGTTCACCCAAATCCGATCGTTAAGAAAGGTTATTCCGTTCATTCCCTTATCATTGTTTTGAGATAATTGGCTTGCATTGAACGAATATAAAAGATCCCCCAAATTATCAATCGTATCCTGGTTTGGAGTTTCAACATAGGCTGACCAGGATAATTCTGCATCACCATCATTAAAAACGTTAACTACAACATCTATCGAATCACCTGAAGGCAATGTATTTTGAATGGATGTGGGGTTAACAGAGATTTGAGGTCCGGGAACCTCATCCCGGGTAATATCATAAAACATAGCATACTCCATCTGATCATTTATATTTCCATTCCTGATGTTGATTGTAATAAAAGCTACTGAATCCGCAATATAATCATACGATATAGTTGCTCCACCAGCACTTTCAACGATGAAACTTGAGATCGATTCTCCTTCAAATTCAATTCCTGTAAATTCATTTGTTAGAAGTGATATTTGGCTTCCTTTTAGGTACATATTATAACCGATAGCTTCACTGCTATATGTCCACAAAAAAGGGGCGCCAGGAGAAACAGTGTCAATAGCTAAACCTCCTGTGTAATAATTGGGATAATTGGCTATAGCTCCGATAATCTCTCCATTACGATCAATTTCATAAATATTATTGCCTCCTTCTCCTGATACATAAAAATGATCATTCATTGGATTGTAAGCTAAACCCTGATTATAATAAAAGGGTGCAGGAATCGTAACTCCCGTTTTTTGCCCATTGGTTAAATCCAATTGCCTGATGGTGTCCATATCAGTCACATACAAAAACTCACCATCCCAGGCCAGATCCTTCCAGCCTGCAGCTTCAATCCCGTAACTATATGTGTCAAGCAATTCACTTCCATCAGATGTAAATTTATAAAGCTTGTGCTGCCAATAATCATCCGGATCAAAACCCGTTACAAATAAATAATCCCCCACAGATTGAATACCAACTATGTTTCTATCGGGAGTAGCGGTTTGACTACCCAAGTCAACCGAATTAATGAGCTCACCAAAGTTTACCTGAGTTTGCGAAAATACAGTACCCAGGAGTATAGTAAGAATAAATGTTAAGACGAATATTTTTCTCATTTTATAAGTTCTTAGTTAGTATGCATTCTAACAAAAATAACAAAAAATTGTTCTCCTGTCAATATATTAAAACGAGATTAATGAAAAAAGCAAAAGTCGGGAATAGGAGTATCAGGTTTCCAATTAAAACCGGTATCCCATTGAAAAAGTAAAATAGGCGGTTGACTTCATTCCATCTTCGCTATAATCATATTCCGAATCGATATTATAATAGCGAAAACCCAAACCCAAAACGGCTGCAAGCCTGAATTCCGGAATGGGGCAGAAAGCAATTCCATTATTAATTATAAAACGGGTATAATAAAATCGCTTTTGGACATTAAAATGCTGGCCATAACCATAATAATCTTCGTCGTAATAACCATAATATTCTACTCCTTCACCTACATGTATTTCAGGGCCGATGAAATATGAGGCCATACGTTGTCCCATCAAATATACATTGAGTCCCACTCCTGTATACCAAATGCTATTATAATTGCGTGGGCCGTTATTTCCATCAGAATAATTATACCCCAGACTAAACGGTACTTTTAACCCCAGTTTCCCACTATTTAAAATGTGCTCATAAGAAATTGTAAATTCCGGGTAAACCATATCAAAAATATGGTATGCAATAATATTTCTTGGATAAACCGTTAATGGCTTTTCCTTAGAAAACTGCTTTACCTGCCCATTTTTTAAAGCAACTCGTGACAGTGAACTCTTGCGAACTTTATAATCAGGGCCATCGGGGAAATTAAAATCTTTGTATAAGATTTCCAGATCACTAATTTCTTTCACGATACCCAAAGTCCTTTCCCCTGATTTAAAAACTATGGTATCCTGCGCCTGTACATCGAAAAACAAGGAAGTAAATGCAAGTAAAAATAGTATATTTCGGAGGTTCATAATCATACAATTTTGAGATGGAGTAAAAGTAAAAAAAATTCCTGGTTGCAGCCAGGAATTTCATTTTATTATTTTAAGTGTTTATCCACCGAAATCATCAAAAGCAATCATTTCCTGAGGGACTCCCAAATCGTCCAGCATTTTCTGAACGGCATCATTCATCATAGGAGGTCCACAGAGGTAATATTCAATATCCTCCGGTTCTGGATGATTCTTTAGATAATTATCGTAAATTACCTGATGTATAAAACCTGTATATCCTTCCCAATTATCCTCGGGTAAGGGTTCCGACAGCCCAATATGGAACTCAAAATTAGGATTCTCCTTTTCGATCTTTTCAAACTGGTCAACATAAAACAATTCGCGGCTCGAACGGCCTCCATACCAGAAAGTAGCTTTGCGATCGGTATGCTCAGTATTGAAAAGATGGAAAATATGTGAGCGCATCGGAGCCATTCCGGCACCACCACCAATAAACATCATTTCGCGCTTGGTTGGTTTGATAAAGAATTCGCCATAAGGGCCTGAAACAGTAACTTTATCGCCTGGCTTACGAGAGAAAATGAAAGAAGAACAAATTCCGGGGTTTACATTCATAAACCCATTTTTCGCACGATCCCATGGAGGAGTGGCAATACGGATGTTCAACATCACAATGTTACCCTCTGCAGGATGGTTTGCCATGGAATAAGCTCTGTAAATCGGTTCCGGGTTTTTCATTTTCAAATCCCACATTTTAAACTTGTCCCAATCTTCCCGGTATTCGTCCTCAACTTCAATATCTTTTCCAAAGTCAACTTCGCATCGCGGAACGTCAATTTGTATATATCCACCCGATTTGAAATCAAGAGTTTCGCCTTCAGGCAGCCTCACAACAAACTCTTTGATAAAGGTAGCAACATTGCGATTGGACACAACCTCACACTCCCATTTCTTGATTCCAAAAATTTCAGGTGGAACCTCAATCTTCATATCTTCCTTTACTTTCACCTGGCAACCCAACCGCCAATCGTTCATTTGCTCTTTGCGGGTAAAGAATCCGGTTTCAGTAGGTAAAATGGAGCCTGCACCCTCGTGTATCTGAACTTTGCACATTCCGCAAGTACCACCTCCACCGCATGCTGAAGGAATAAATATTTTTTCTGCTGAAAGGGTTGAAAGCAATGTAGATCCGGGGTTGGTAACCAACTTCTTCTCATCATTGATGGTAATGGTTACATCTCCCTGGGGAGTTAATTTTTTTCGTGCAAAAAGCAGTACCATTACAAGCAATAAAATAACAGATAAAAAGACAATGACACTTGTCAAAATTATCGTTCCGATTCCTATTTCAAGTAATATCATTCTTTTATTAGATTTTTAGCTATTAGACATTAGATTATCGACAATTTAACTACAGTTTTATACCCATAAAACTCATAAATGCAATCCCCATCAATCCCGTAATTATAAACGTGATTCCCAAACCTCTGAGGGGGGCCGGAATATTTGAATATTTAATTTTTTCGCGAATGGCTGCAATACCAATAATCGCTAAAAAGAACCCAACTCCTGAACCAAGACCAAATGAAGTTGCTTCAGCTATGGATTGATATTCGCGTTGCTGCATGAACAATGAACCTCCAAGAATTGCACAGTTAACAGCAATCAAAGGTAAAAATATGCCTAGTGATGTATACAGGGCAGGTGCAAATTTCTCAACCACCATTTCAACCAACTGCACCATAGATGCAATAACAGCAATAAACATAATAAAACTCAGGAAGCCTTAAATCAACAGTTGCGAAATCTTCGCCCAACCAGACCAATGCACCAGTAATAAAATATACTTGTTTAATAAATAGTCAACTGGCACGGTAATTCCCAAAACAAATACGACTGCAATTCCAAGTCCGAATGATGTTTTGACTGTTTTCGATACAGCAAGGTATGAGCACATTCCAAGAAAATATGCAAACACCATATTATCAATAAAGATGGATTTGACAAATATGTTAATTAGATCTTGCATAATTTATATTTTTATCTTTTGTTCTTCGTTTTATTTCTCCCGTTTCTTAGTTATCCTCTACCAATTCTTTATTTCTTGATCGTTGGATCCAGATGATGATCCCAACCGTGATCAAAGCCATGGGAGAAAGGATCATTAATCCATTGTTTTTATAGCCCAATTCATAAACTCCAAGCCATTCCAATACGGGGTAATTATAGAGCGTACCTGATCCCAAAAGTTCTCTGAAAAAAGCGACCACAATTAAGATCCATGCATAACCGAAGGCATTACCAAATCCATCCAATACAGAAGGCCAGGGTTTATTGCCCATCGCAAAAGCCTTCCAACCGCTCCATAATAATACAATTGGTTATGATCAACCCAACGAAAACCGAAAGCTGCTTGCTAACATCATAAGCAAAAGCTTTTAGAACCTGGTCAACCAAAATTACCAGTGAAGCAATGATAACCAATTGTACAATGATCCTGATACGCGGTGGAATTGTATTTCTTAACAATGAAATAATAAGGTTGGCAAATACCAAAACGGCGATAACTGATATCGACATTACCACAGCAGGCTCAAGTTTAGCGGTTACAGCCAATGCAGAACAGATCCCTAATACTTGCACGGTAATCGGGTTTTCCCTACTTAACGGATTAAATATAAGCCTTTTATTCTTTGTTGAGAATAAAGGTTCTTTCATTTTTGTATCTTCAGCCATGGTTTAAATATTTTTTTAATGTATGGTACATAATTAATCAGACAATCATGGATCATTGCATCAACTCCATTACTGGTAATCGTTCCGCCGGAAATGGCATCAACTCCATGAATTTGCTCTGCTTGGGGTAATGTGGCAGCCCCTCCTTTTACCACTTTAATGGATTTAAAATTATAATCATCATCAAAAATGGTTTTACCAGGAAACTGATCCTGGAATATGTCTGTTGAAATTTCTGCACCCAAGCCAGGAGTTTCACCCTGGTGGTCGAAGTTAGCTCCATAAATGGTACTAAAATCACTTTCTAAAGCAATATTTCCCCAGACTGGTCCCCAAAGGCCGTTTCCAAGCACAGGGATCACGTAAAATGTTTTACCGTCTTTTTCACAAACGAAAATTGGAAATTGAGGTTCTTCTGAAGATTTACCGGCTTTTACTTCAGCATTCTTCTTCAACTCAACCTTTAAGTTAATATCAAAAGCCCTGATATCTCCTTGTTCTTGTTTGCCACCTTTGTAGATGCTTGTAATATTACCTTCACGATCAATGGTATATTCTTTAACAATATATTTCGTGTAGTTGGCATCGGCATTGGCCTTTTCAGTAGAAATGCTGGCTGAACTTAAGATATTCATTATTTTCTCAGTCCGAACATTCTGCTCTTGAAAAGGCTTCAGGAAGGATGCTGCAGAGGATAATATCGCTGCCACTATGATGACCATCACGGAGGCATAAATAAATATATATCTGTTTGTAAACATCTGTTATAGTTTATATGATTTATGCTTTAACTTTAATTCTTTTCAACCGTTTCTTAATATTCGCCTCTACAACATAGTAGTCAACTAATGGTGCAAATACATTCATAAATAAGATGGCCAGCATCATTCCTTCGGGATATGCAGGATTAACCACTCTGATTAAAACAGCTAATACCCCAATGAGGAATCCGTAAATGTATTTTCCTTTATTTGTTTGAGCGGCCGAAACAGGATCGGTTGCCATAAACACAGCACCAAATGCAAATCCACCCATTACAAAATGGTAATAGAAGGGCAACTCCATATATTCATTAACAGCAAATATATTGAAGATGTATCCCATCACAAATCCGCCAAGGAATACTGACAGCATGATCCTCCAACTACCAATGCCAGTCGCGATTAAAATGAGCCCGCCAAGCAAAATGGCTAAGGTTGAAGTTTCTCCGACAGAACCAGGGATAATTCCATAAAACATATCCAAAACCGAAGGTAAATTTCCAAAATTATCTATTAGCGCATCTCCTAATGGAGTTGCCCCGGAATATCCATCTGCCATGTCAGAAATCCAAACTTTATCACCCGACATATCCTGGGGATAAGCAAAGAAAAGGAATGCTCTGGCTGTAAGTGCCGGATTCAGGATATTCATCCCTGTTCCTCCAAATACTTCTTTTCCAATTACAACGGCAAATACGACCGAAATAGCTAACATCCATAAAGGAATATCTGGTGGAACAATCAAGGGGATTAAAATTCCGGAAACCAGGTAACCTTCATTCACCTCATGGCCTCGCATCTGGGCAAAGGCAAATTCAATACCAAGTCCCACGACATAGGCAACAACAATTAATGGTAAAACTTTTAAAAAGCCATACCAGAAAGCCGGCCATAATCCAACTGTTTCTCCCAATGAAGTAAAGTGCTGATATCCCACATTCCACATTCCAAACAATAGCGCTGGAATAACAGCTAATACCACCACAATCATGGTCCTTTTCATATCCATAATATCTCGAATATGGCTTCCTTTAAAAGTTACCTTATCAGGCACAAAAAGGAAAGTTTCAAAGGCCTCGAAAGTGGATTCAAGCTTTTCAAACTTTCCTCCCTTCGAAAATTGCGGTTTTAATTTATCAATATAATTTCTTAATGCCTTCATCTATAAGTTCAAAGTTTCAAGTTTCAAGTTCAAAGTCTAATATCTATGGTCTATAATCTACTATGACATCTCTTTTAACATATAGTCCAGTCCTTCACGAACGGTAGCCTGCATTTCTGTTTTAGAAACATCAATGAATTCACACAATGCAAAGTCCTCTTCATCGACTTCATAAATACCAAGGTTTTCCATTAAGTCAATGTCTTTTACCATGATGGCCTTTAACAATTGCATGGGATAAATATCCATTGGAAATACCTTTTCATATTCACCGGTAATAACAAATGCCCTGTGGCCGCCATTCAAATTGGTGTCAAGTTTATACTTCTTATTGGGTGTTAACCAGGAGAAAAATGATTTTGAAAAACTGAATTTGTCAAATCGGGGCATTCCCCAGCCAAAAAATTCAAAATAATCTCCTTCAGGAATTACACTAATCTGGCTATCATAAAATCCTAAATAACCCGATTTTTCAACTTTCGTTCCAGTTAAAACATTCCCGCTAATGAATCTTACATTTGATGTTTTAACATTATCCTTAACGAGAGGCAGGATTGAACTACCTGCTATGATTTTGTAATATTGTGGTTTTGACACCTCAGAACCAGTCAAAGCGATGATTTTTGTAGCGTCGTAAATCCCCTCGGTAAATAGTTTCCCAATCAAAGCTACATCGTCAGGCTTAACATACCATACAATGTCCCCTTTATTAACGGGGTCAATTTTATGGATTTGAATCCCAACATTGCCTGCTGGATGAGGCCCACTAAAATGGTTGATCTGTACACCTTTAGCATTCAGAAATAGCTTTGAGGAAGTTTGACCTTCTTTTACATTCAAATGAATCTTCCCGGAAGTTAATTTGGAAAGGGCATCAATTCCAGCCTGGAAATTCTTTTCCTCATTTTCCAGAATAAAATCATAATCAGGAGCGAGAGGGGCTGAATCAAATGCTGAAATAAAAATGGCTTTTGGATTGTCCTCAGGGTTAGCAATTACAGAATAGGGCCTTTGACGAATGTATGACCACACACCGCTTTTAAGCAACTTTTGAGTTACTTTTTCCTTGTTCAGAATTGCGGGGTCATCCTTGCCAAAATCCACGTATTCTTTCATATCATCAGCTTCAATTCTGATCTCAAGCATTTTTCTTTTCGCACCACGGTAAATTTCTGTAATCGTCCCACTGACAGGAGAAGTAAAAATGACATTTTCCCTGTACTTATGAAAGAATACCGGAGTACCGGCTTTTACCTTATCTCCTTCTTTGACAAACAATTTTTGGAAATACTCCATGAAAATCAGGTGGTTTTAAGGCAAACTGTTTAGAAGTAATGTTGGATACCTTTTTGTCGGCTTCACCTAAAAGCTTAATATCAACCCCTTCTTAATCCTTATAACATTTGACATGCTTTTAAAATATATTGTTAATTGATAAACAGATAATCCTAAAAAATTTGAAGGCGCTAAATTAATAAATCTTATATAAATACATATTTCAAATAATTGATATTTATCAACCTTTGTGCTGATGCGAGCCATAAAAATACAACTTTGATTTGTAGAAGAACCCTATACTCCTCAAAATCTTATATTTATATATTCATTTATGTTTATGTTTTATTATTTATAATCATTTTGAATTACCTGTCAATGCAAATTGCCTTAAATGTCAATCAAAACTTCAGCGGATTAAATACAATCTACAAACCTGGCACGTTTTATTAATATTTGCTGAACCAGGCAACCCTGCAAGCAGCATTTAAGAAAATCATTCAGTTCCATTTTTATGAGCTTTTATTTACTTTTGGAAAGTGGTTTTTTTTAAGAATATTGGCTTATGAATTATACTATAGGATACATATCCTATAATAACGATGATCAGGATTTAAAAAATCGTTCCGTTCAAATTCTTAACGATTTTTTTTCAGTATCGAATTACACCATTAAACCGGATGAAGGGAAGTTGGTTTTTATTGCCAGTGGTGGGTCAGAACAATATGCAGTTCAACGAACAAAGAGAATCAAAACATATCACTCCTTTGCCATAGAGAAAATAATTCATATGCAGCCGCGCTTGAAATTGCAGCATATTTGAGGGCAAAAGGTAAAAGAGTAAACATTATTGATGTTTTTGCTCCATGCGCTTTTCAGGAATTGGAGAAGAGCCTCAAAGTAAATCAAGCATTGGAAATGCTTACCCGGCAAAAGAGCTGCATTAATAGGTGACGTTAGTGATTGGCTAATTGTTTCCGACGTAGAAAGCCGGTTGGTTAAAGAAAAATTGGGTATTGAGTTGCTAAGGTTGCCATGGAGCAAAGTAAACGATTATCGGGAAAAAGAACCGTCCCATGAATTTTTGGAATGTTTTCCTGGATATGATCAGGAATGGCTTCACGAAACAGCTAAAGTGTATAGCTCATTGGATGAAGTTATCAAGGAAAAAGAGATTTCTGCTATAAGTGTAGAATGCTTTTCGATGGTAAAACGCGACAAGGTTACTGCATGTTTACCGTTAGCGGTGTTGAACCAAAAAAATACTGTTGCTGCCTGTGAAGGAGATATTTGTTCCCTTTTAGGGATGATGCTAATTCGGGCAGTAGCAGGCGAAATTCCCTGGCAGGCCAATGTAGCTGAAATAAAGGAAGAAACCATATTGTTTGCTCATTGTACAGCTCCGCTTAATGCATTGAAATCATATGATATTGCTACTCATTTCGAAACCAATTGTGGAACTGCCATCAGGGGAAAGTTTGAGAAACAAAAAGTGGGTGTGTTTCGGGTGAACAATAAATTGGATAAGTTTATGCTCCTTCAGGGCGATATTGTTAATACTCCCGATTATGATTTTGCTTGTCGGACACAAATTGAATTTAGAACCAGTAAAGAACAGGCTACACAATTAATGAATAATAGCCTTGGAAATCATCATTTAATATTTTCAGCTATACATATTCCGCTCTTAGAACAGATGATGCGCGTTTTGGGGATAGCAAGAGTTGAATAGCTTAGAAACACACTCCATAAGGCGGGAAGAGGATTTTCACGAATAAAGAACTACTGCAAATGTACAATTCCAGAAAAAAGGCTGTACAGAGCACCCATTAAGGATAGAAGCGGAACAAACTATAAAATGGAAAACGAAGTATTGGATGAGTTGAAAAGCGGGAAAATAATTCGGTTATTTCGGGAGCTTTATAAAAAAATAAAACAGGAATGATGAAAAACGTAATAGCCATTTTATCAAAGAGCAAGATGCAATATCTGGCAACCATTGGCTTGGATGGAAAGCCCAAAGTTCGCCCTTTCCAGTTTATGTTTGAAGAGGATGGGAAGTTGTGGTTTTGCACATCAAATAAAAAGGAGGTTTACAAAGAAATACAAAAACAACCGCACGTTGAGCTTTGCACTTCAATTGAGGATAAATCTTGGTTGCGAATCAAAGCAAAGGTGGTTTTCAACGATAATTTGAAAATAAAAGAAAAAGTTTTTGAAGTTAGCCCGCTTGTAAAAGGAATTTATGAAGTACCCAGCAATCCAGCTTTTGAGGTGTTTTATCTGGAAGAAATAACCGTCTCAATAGCTGAAATTGGCAGAGCTCCTGTGATTTATAGTTTACCATAAATCTTAACAAAATCCTGAGCAAGCTCTTTTTCACAATATCAAATTTTTAAATACCTTCGCTGTCATTTCTTCACGTTGATGCATGGAAAGAAAAAAAATCATAACAGGATTATTTATTGTATTGGTGATTGCTACTTTTATTTCTTTTACCATATTTCATAATCCGGGCAATCCATTGGATTTCCTTACTCACCACCCATTGCCTTCAAATTCAAAAAAGCCATTGCAAGCCGATAAGCCGGAACTAGCCTCTTTACAAGATTATTACATGACCATTGACCCTTCTTTGAAACGAGTTCCTTCTGAAAGGTTGTACTTAGCCTACCAGGAAACCAAAGCATTAATCCGTCAGAAAGACTTGAAAAAATCATCGTTAGATCAGGAATGGATTGAAACCGGGTCGAATATGGGTGGCCGCACCAGAGCCATAATGTGGGATCCCAATGATCCGAATAAAACCAAAATGTGGGCCGCAGGTATAACTGGTGGTCTCTGGTATAACGATAATATTTACAACAATTCATCCAACTGGCAAAACGTAAACGACTTTTGGCCAAGCCTTTCGATCAGTTGTCTGGTTTCCGACCCAAACGATCCGATGACATTTTATGCAGGTACCGGAGAGCATCAAACAGCGAGGATTATTTACCGCGAATCTTCCGCTGTGGGAATTGGAATTTGGAAATCATCGGATGGAGGAGAAAGCTGGGAACTCCTTCCCTCCACAGAAGAGTTTCAATACATTTCCGATGTAAAAATCAGGAATGAAGATGCAGGAAGTACAATTTATGCAGGTGTGGTTTCGGGGGTATATCACGAAGCAATTTTTCAAAGTGAACCCAATGATGGCCTATACCGCTCCACTGATGGCGGTGAATCCTGGCAACAGGTTCTTCCAAATATTGTTGGAGAAGAGGTTCCTTTTGCACCGGCAGATATTGAGTTGGGGCCCAACGGGAGGATATTCGTTGGAACGTTAAAAAATCTGGAAGGCAATGGTGGTGCAACCATCTTATATTCGGATATGGGAACTTCCGGAACCTGGACTGTTTTTGATGATTATGAAGAGATCATTCAAAATGATTTTAGTTACCCGATACCCGGACGGGTCATTATAGCCTGCGCTCCTTCCGATGCAAACAGGGTTTACGCACTGGTTGGTGCCGGCTGGTTAAATTCCTCCAATTTCAATTATGCCCATGGACGTTATATCCTTCAATCCAATAATGGAGGACAAAACTGGTTCGAAAAAAACTTACCCGGGTTTAATGCCGAGTGGGCAAATATTTCATGGCATGCTTTTATGGCTGGTGTAAACCCAACAAATCCAAATGAATTGTATGTTGGCGGTAAAGATGTCTGGAAGTCGGTTAATAGTGGGTCTACATGGTCACAATTATCCGATTGGACCTTGATGTATTCAGGAGGTGGTGATGAATACGTTCATTGTGATCAACACACACTGCTTTATGCCCCAAACTCAGCCGATAGTATGTTTATCAGTACTGATGGGGGTATTTTTTTTACAGGAAATGCTTCATCAAACATTCCGGTTTTCGAAGAAAAAAACAAAAACTATAGCACACTTCAATTTTACACCTGCGATATTTACCCGGAACCGGAGGCAGATATCTTCGTAGGGGGTTTACAAGACAATGGCACGTTGGTTTATACAGGCTTTCCATTTGACCTGAACGACATGGTAGATGAAGGTGATGGTGCTTATTGCTTTTTTGATAAAAATGAACCCCAGATCATGATTACCTCTACCTATTATAATCTTTATACGTTGTTTTACGGCTGGAATAATGAAGGAGAAATGGGACTGGCAAATTCCGGGATTTTTATCAATCCGGCAGATTATGATAGTGAAAACAATATCCTGTTTGCAAATGCCGTAAAATTCAACAATGGTTATCCGAATCAAATCCTGCGAGTCTCTGACATTCCCGAAAACCCATCAGAAGAGCTGATCACTTTGTCTACCGGATTAAATACATGGTTTTCACACGTTAAAGTTTCACCCTTTTCTCCTGATGGGGTTTCTACCTTATATCTCGGATCACAAAACGGGAAGCTTTTTAAAGTATTAAATGCACAAAACAATCCAACAGTAACCGAAGTTGAAACCTCCGATTTACCGGAAGCTTATTTGTCAAGTTTGGCCTTTGGCAAATCTGAAGATACACTAATGGTGACGTTCACAAATTTCGGAATACCTTCTGTTTGGCAAACATACAATGGAGGGTTTAGCTGGGAAAACATTGAAGGGAACCTCCCCGATATGCCCATTCGCTGGTGCCTGTACCACCCTCAAAACAGCAAGCAGGTAATGCTGGCAACAGAAATCGGAATATGGACAACCAATGACGCCGGTTCAGATGATGTAATTTGGGAGCCGGATGCAGGCATGCCCAATGTGAGGATTGACATGATTAAATTAAGGCCTCAGGACAATAGAGTATTGGCAGCTACCCACGGACGTGGTTTCATGTATACAATTGGAATTGCAATTCTGCAACATCCACTGATGTAACTTCAATTCAGGATATTAATGTTTTTCCAAACCCTGCAAAAATTTTATTCACATTAACATGAACACAAACAAACCCTCCTTTGTTAAGGTATTCAATCAATTTGGAGGATGTATATTTGAGGGAAAGATGAATAAAAATAGATTAGTAGATATAAAGTATTGGCCAAGGGGTATTTATACAGTTAAAGTTTTATCTGGCTCTTTGGAATATGAAAGAAAAGTAGTTAAAATTTGATGTTTAAACAATGGCATTTTGAATAGAAAAAGAGAGATACGACTCCATTATATATTCTAAAGCAAAAACAACATCCCACTTCCCAGGAAGTTTTTTCGAAAATATATATTCATAAGAATTAAACGTTCACAATTTTTTTTAGTCTAAAATGTTTTATTATTTCAATTTTTGCAAAATATTTAATGATACGATTCGATACGATGTTAGGTAGAATATTAACGATTGTCAGCATTTTATTTATGCAGCTCATTTATTCGACAGGTTTTTCAGATGATAATATTAATCCGGATGGGAAAATAAAAGGGGCTGTAGCTGACAAAAAATCAAAGGAGCCGGTTGAATATGCCACTGTTGCGCTGTACCGTACAAGCGACAACACATTAATAGATGGAGTAATCACTGACCACCTCGGACATTTTAAAATCAACCAGCCGGATACCGGTTCTTATTATTTGTTGATTTCTTTCATCGGATTAAAAGACATACAAACAGAAGTTTTCGAGATTGAAGAAGCACATGATAACATAAACCTGGGAAATTTCTTTTTCGAATCGTCAGTTAATGAGCTTGAGGGTGTAGAAATTGTTGCGAAACGGGCTCCAATAGAATATAAGATTGACAAAAAAGTAATTACCGTAGATAAACAGATCACCTCTGAAGCCGGAACTGCTGTTGATGTATTGGAAAGTATTCCTTCCGTTCAGGTAGATGTTGAGGGCAATGTTTCATTAAGGGGAAGCACCGGCTTTACCGTTTTGATTGATGGGAAACCCACCATCCTTGACCCCAGCGATGCACTCCGGCAAATCCCTTCAAGCAGTATTGAAAATATTGAGATCATTACCAATCCATCAGTTAAATATGAGCCGGATGGCGCTACAGGTATCATCAACATTATTACGAAAAAGAACAGGCTGGATGGGCTCAGCGGCATTGCAAATGTAAATGTTGGAATGCATGATCAGTATGGAGGAGATTTTCAGATGAACTACCGAATGAATAAACTTAACATCATATTTGGTGCGAATTACAATAAACGTGGCCGGCCGGGGTATTCAAACAACGAAAGGACGACACACGCAAACGATACAATTTTTTTTGTTGAGTCGTATGGAGATTCAGAAAGAGGACACACAGGTAGCAGTATACGCGGGGGTTTGGAATATGATATTTCCAAAAATGATTTTGTGTCGATTGCCGGAACTTACGGAGGCTGGGATATGAACAGCAATTCAACCTTAAGATACAATGAATCTTCGGACCCGATAGCAGAACTTTTTTCATACAATAGTTTCGATGATGCAACCAGGGGTGGAAATTATTATAGCCTGGATGGAGTTTATCAACACACATTCAATAACAAAAAACCCGATAACACCGTTGGCCGTCCTGATAGTTTAAAAAATAAAGTTCCTAAGGGTGATGGTGAGATGAATAAACCCTCAGCAAAGCATTTATTGAGTTTTGAAATAAACTACCGGAACCGGGATTTTAATGAATCGTCAATGAGCGAATTAAGGGAGCTTTCGGATGAGTTGATCGGTGGAAACAAGAATGTCGAGAAAGGCCCTTCCGAGTCACTCCATTACAAAATTGATTATACCTTACCGGTAGGTAAATTGGATAAATTTGAGGCAGGAATGCAATGGAGAAGTGGTAAAAGTAAAGACATAACTGAACTTTGGCTTTACAATACTGCAACAAATGAACTTGAACAAATTGATGAGTACAGCTATTTAACAGATTATTATCGAAATATTTATGCTGCCTATGGGTTGTATGCAGGATATGCAGGAAAATTTGGCTATCAACTGGGTTTACGAACAGAATATACCGATCGGAAAATTAAAGCTGATACAGAAGATCCTTTTACCATCAACCGCTGGGACTACTTCCCAACCATACATGTTTCTTACAGCATGCCTGCCGACCAACAAATTATGGCCAGCTATTCCCGCCGTATTGACCGTCCGAGGGGCTGGTGGCTCGAACCTTTTATCACATGGGTAGACGCTTATAATGTCCGACAAGGAAATCCGGATTTGCAACCCGAGTATATTGACTCTTATGATGCCGGATACCTGAAAAAATTCGGTGAAAACTTTTTCTCACTCGAAGCTTATTACAGAATAACCCATAACAAAGTAGAGCGAATTTCATCTGTCTATGACGAAAACGTTATGATGCAAAAACCAGAAAATGTTGGACAGGATTATTCTCTTGGATTTGAGGCCATGCTCAATTTTCAGGTTTTAAAATGGTGGGATTTTGAATTGAGCGGAAACTACTACAACTACAAGCTTGAGGGCGAATTGAGTTATGCTTTGGGAGATGAAATTATCATTGACCCCATTAATCGTTCATCAAGAAACTGGAATTCACGCCTGAACAATACTTTTCGAGTATGGAAAAACGGAGTACTCCAAATCAACAGCCGCTACAACAGCGCATCTGTTACTGCCCAGGGAACCAGTTCGGGATATTTCACCGTGGATGCTGCTTTTCGGGTTTCGTTCCTCAACAGGGCACTTTCAGCCAATTTGCAAGCCAGGGATTTGCTGGGTACCGAATTGCGTGAAAACTCTTCAGAAGGCCCTGGCTTCTACAGTTACTCTAAATACGACCCCAAATCACCTTCTGTTGCTTTGACGATTTCTTACCGCTTTAATAATTTTAAAGTCAGCAAAAGGTCAGGCCAAAATGGTGGTGGAGATACGGAAGAATTCTAAATCCAGTCTTAAGCCCAATCCAAAAAATCAGTATCATTTGCTTATCTTTGTCCTTCTGTTTTTTTACAAAATATTGCATGAAATCAATGAAAAGCAAAATAAAGCAATTGGCAAAGGAATACCACACGGAAATAATTTCACTCCGAAGACAAATCCACAGCAATCCGGAATTGGCATTTGAAGAATATGAAACCGCAGCGCTCATCCTAAAGTTTTTAAATGACAATGGAATCGAATGCCGGGGAGGCGTTGCGAAAACCGGTGTGGTAGGATTGATCAGAGGAAAAAATCCGGAATCAAAAACAATTGCCTTACGGGCAGATATGGATGCCTTGCCAATTTTTGAATTGAATGATGTTGATTACAAATCGAAAAATGATGGCAAGATGCATGCCTGCGGACATGATGTCCATACTTCTTCATTGTTGGGAGCAGCTAAAATTTTAAAAACCTTAAGCCTTGAATTTGAAGGAACAATAAAACTGATTTTTCAGCCTTCGGAAGAGAAATACCCGGGGGGGGCAAAGGTGATGATTGAAGAAGGCGTTTTGGATAACCCGGCACCGGATGTTATTTTTGGCCAGCATGTTTATCCCGAATTGGACGCAGGAATGGTTGGTATGAAAAGCGGCCAGTACATGGCTTCTACGGATGAGATTTTTTTGACGGTAAAAGGCCAAGGCGGCCATGGGGCCATTCCTCATAAAAACATTGACCCGGTTTTAATTGCATCCCACATCGTGGTTGCATTGCAGCAAATTGTCAGCAGAAATGCAAATCCATCCCTTCCCACTGTTCTTTCCTTCGGCAGGTTTATTGCCGACGGGCAAACCAATGTGATACCGGATGTAGTAAAATTATCAGGCATTATGCGCACATTTGATGAAACCTGGCGCACCGAGATCAAGAAAAAAGTAACAGAAATGTCCCAGCTCATTGCCAAAAGCATGGGGGGTGAATGTGAAGTTTTTATTGATCAGGGTTACCCTTTCCTGGTGAATGATGAAAAAGTTACTGAAAATGCCCGGAGTTATGCGAAAGAATTCCTTGGAGAAGAAAATGTAAAAGAACTTGAATTAAGGACAACAGCGGAAGACTTTGCCTATTTTTCTCAAAAGGTTCCCGGATGCTTTTACCGGCTTGGCATAAGAAATGTAAAAAAAGGGATTGATTCCAATTTGCACACTGCTACTTTTGATGTGGATGAATCGAGCCTTGAAACCGGTATGGGATTAATGGCTTGGCTGGCTTACAGGGAACTAAGTGAGTAGTTTTAAAGTAAATGGGTGAGTTGAAAAATAAAATAAAAAAAATACGATGTCATATAAAAGAATGAATCCATTGGTCTTATTTACACTATTAACCCTAATTACATTTATTCTAAAGCCCTCCTTTTCACAAGAAACCGACTCCATTGACTACATATATGAAAGTAACAGAGCCTTTAAAAAAAACATTAAAACCATTCTACTGCATCGGGATGGCTGGGAGCTCTCCCCTCCCCTCATCATTTTTAATTCAGATGAAAAACTAAAGTTGTCCTTCGATGACCTGGATAGCGATGTTAAGGAATTTCTATACACCATTGTTCATTGCGATGCCAGCTGGAAACCATCTGACATGAGACAGGATGAATACATGGATGGATATTATGAGGATTACATCAACGACTATAGCTTTTCGTTGAACACCATACAACCTTATACACATTATGAATTGATTTTTCCGACTGATGATCTTATTCCCAAAGTAAGCGGCAACTATATTTTAAAGGTTTTTGTTGACAATCCTGACAGTGTATTTTTCACAAGACGATTTTTCCTTACGGAAAAAAATGTGAACATAGAGGCCAGTGTGAGAAAAGCGACCCTTATTGAAGACAGTAAATACAAGCAGGAGCTCGATTTTAGCATCAACACTTCGGGCTACAGCGTTTTAAATCCCTATACAGATATCAAGGTTTCCCTGGTTCAAAACGGAAGATGGGATAATGCCATCATGGATTTAAAACCCAAAATGGTGGTAAACGACAAGCTGGATTATAATTACGATAAAGAAAATGTTTTCGATGGAGGAAGCGAGTTTAGGTCGTTTGACACAAAAAGCCTTTCCTATTACACCGAGTACATAGCCAAAATTGATTACACGGGAGAGGGTTATGATGTTACCCTCCAGACGGATGAGCGCAAAACATTCCGAATTTATAAAAGAGAAGATGATATCAATGGTCGTTTGAAAATCAAAACCGAAGACCATAATATTTCTGAAACGGAAGCTGAGTATTTACATATCCACTTCTTCCTGACCTATCCTGCACCTATGGTTGACGCCGACATTTTTATTATTGGTCAACTCACCGACTGGAATTTTTCGGATGAGAGCAAAATGGATTATAACTTCAAAAGAAAAGGCTATGAAAAAACCCTGCTGCTGAAACAGGGGTACTACAATTATCAATATATTCTGAGGTACCGTGGGCAGAGCATGGGCGATGTTTCTTTTATCGAGGGCAACCATTGGGAAACAGAAAATCAATATACCATCATGGTTTACAACAGGGAGTCTGGTAAGTACTACGATAGGTTAGTTGGTGTGAAACATTTCAATTCGATTCCCGATTGATTAAATGTTTTTGACACGAAATAGCTTCATTCAGTTTTTATGCTTATATTTGAAAATTCTACACTATTGCTATTTTTGCACAATCTTTTAAACGTTGTTTCATGATAGGTGATTTATTCTCAAAACTTCAGGAGGCCCGCCAGCAGATCGAGGAATCCAAAAAAAAGTTAAACGATATTATTGTCAGTTCCAATGTGGGAAATGGTTCGGTAAAGGTTACTGCCAATGCCAACAAAACGATTATGAGTATTGACATCTCTGATGATTTTTATAAGAAAGCTGATAAAGAAGCCCTTGAAGATATGTTACTGACAGCCATGAATAAAGCTTTGGAAGAAGCTGCTCAATTGGGTGAAGCCGAAATGAAAGAGATCACAAAAGGAATGTTGCCCAATTTCCCGGGGCTGGTTTAAGGCTTCATTACTCAGCATTAGCCGTCAACGCTCTATATGAATAGATGGATTCAATCCTTTTTTAAGTATTTCGACTGGAAGGTCGGGTTAGCCGGAGGGTTGGTGATGGGCATCATTGTTTTTTTTATCAATTACTCTCCCACTTCAGGTATTTTCCATTCTTTCACCGCAGCTATCAAACAAGGTATTTATACATTCTTTTTCGGAGGAATGATCATGAGGTTGTGCGAAATCATTGCCATCAAAATAAAACCCTTTTATCCTGCTGTCTTTTTTGCTATGCTGATACCATCTGCCGTATCACTTGCATTGACCTTTGGAGTTCATAGTTTGAAAGGAACACCCAAACCCTTTGAATCAACCATACCAACGGCTGTTTTCGTTATTCCTTCAACATTGATTTGGGGGTATTTTAAAAGAAAAAGGATAAAAAAAATCCCGGACAAAGCCGGGAATAAAGTATTGTAAAAAACTAAAATAAGTCTTCTATCCACATTTCGAATACCCACACTCTTTGCACACCAAACAACCTTCTTTGTACATTAAAGCACCCTCGGTATCGCATTCCGGGCAGGTACTCTTTTTATCCACTGTTCCATCGGGGATGAACTTTTTAAGAGCCCTTACAACACCGTTTTCCAGGTATTGATTGAATCGTTATCCAGTGTCAGGTTATCCACAAGGTTAATGGCATATTGCAGAGGCATACCATGACGAAGGATCCCGGAGATCAGTTTTGCATAATTCCAGTATTCTTTATTGAATGAACGGGATAGTGCCGGCACGTTGATGGGATAACCGGCTTTGTCGATAAATTCAAAATCATACCTTGCTTTGTCCTTTTTATCTTTGGTTTTAATAACCCTGCCTTCACTTACCCATGGGGGTAAATAAAACTCATCCGCCTTGCCTGTGAAAATCTCATACGGTTTGCCATCCATCAAACCAACAACTGCGATCCATTTTTCATAATCATTCTGGAACCTTACAATTTCTGCATTCAGAACTTCTGGCCTGGGAGGTGCTTGCGTTTCTTTAAAAACAACTGAATCATTTGATTTTTTCTCGTTGCTGATCAGAACTCCGTCACGTGAGCCATCGCGGTAAATTGTCATCCCTTTGCATCCGCTTTCCCATGCAGTGCGATAAACATCACTGACAAGCTCTTCGGTGGCTTCTTTGGGCAGGTTAACAGTTACGCTAATTGAATGATCAACCCATTTCTGTACTTCGCCCTGCATCCTTACTTTTTCCATCCAATCCACAT
This sequence comes from Bacteroidales bacterium, assembly GCA_041393255.1. Lineage (GTDB taxonomy): Bacteria > Bacteroidota > Bacteroidia > Bacteroidales > JAADJA01 > JAADJA01. The sequence goes on from JAWKKM010000007.1 coordinate 91,472, forward strand.
CGTTTGATGTAGCCTTATAATAAGGTGATTCCTTTATGATTGGTTGCAATTTTTCATCTGAGTAGGATTTCACCTCGTTAACATCATAGCCGTTCTTTTCAAGCCAGGTAATAAACTTCGGATGAAAAACATTATATTCTTCCCAGGCATCACCGACCTCATCCGTAAATGTGATCGTAACATCTTTATCGTTTGGATTAACTTTTCTTCTGCGTTTGTAGGAGATCATATAAACCGGCTCTATACCGGAAGTTGTCTGCGTACAAATACTCACACTTCCTGTCGGGGCGATGGTGAGCATAGCAATATTTCTTCTGCCTACCCTTTCCATTTTATGATAAACCTTCGGAGCGGCCTCCCTGATCCGGTTGATAAATGGATTGTTTCGCTCACGTTCAATATCAAACACCTCAAAAGCACCCCTCTCCTCTGCCAAATCAACAGATGATCGGTAAGCTTCGATGGCGAGGTTTTTATGGACTTCAACTGAAAAGTCAGTAGCCTCTTTGGTTCCATACCGGCAATTGAGTGCAGCAATCATATCCCCTTCGGCAGTGATGCCAATTCCTGTACGTCTTCCTTGCAATGCTTTTTTACGAATGTTTACCCATAAATTTCGTTCGATGCTTTTGATCTCCATCGCTTCAGGATCGACATCTATTTTAGCCAATATGGCATCTATCTTTTCAACTTCCAAATCAATGATATCATCCATGATCCGCTGCGCATAGCGAACATGTTTGGAAAACAATTCGGAATTAAAACTTGCGTCTTCAGAAAAGGGATTTTCAACATAGCTGTAAAGATTCAGTGCCAACAAACGACAACTATCATATGGACACAATGGAATCTCTCCACAGGGGTTTGTCGAAACGGTTTTAAATCCTAAGTCGGCATAACAATCGGGAATGGCTTCGCGGGTAACGGTATCCCAGAACAAAACACCCGGTTCGGCAGAAGACCATGCATTGTGAATAATCTTATTCCACAGAGCTCTGGCATCAATTTCTTTTGTGTAAATTGGTTTTGCAGCATCTATTGGATACTGCTGAACATATGGCCTATTATCAATAACCGCCTGCATGAACTCATCATCAATCTTGACAGACACATTCGCACCCGTTACTTTTCCTTTCGTGAGTTTTGCATCAATAAAACTCTCAGCATCCGGGTGCTTAATCGATATGCTCAACATCAAAGCACCGCGTCTTCCATCCTGGGCTACTTCGCGGGTTGAATTGGAATAACGCTCCATAAAAGGGACAATTCCTGTAGACGTAAGTGCACTATTTTTTACCGGGCTTCCTTCAGGCCGGATGTGACTCAGGTCATGTCCGACTCCCCCCCTTCGTTTCATCAATTGTACCTGTTCCTGGTCAATTTTCATAATCCCGCCATAAGAATCTGAATTGCCTTTGTTTCCTATCACAAAACAATTAGACAAAGATGAAATTTGCAGGTCATTTCCAATTCCTGCCATTGGGCCACCCTGGGGGATGATGTATTTAAAGTCTTTTAAAAGGATATAAACTTCCTGAGCGCTTATCGGATTGGGGTATTTGTTCTCGATCCGGGCTATTTCGTTGGCAAGGCGCCAGTGCATTTCATCAGGGGTTTGTTCATAAATATTCCCTTCACTGTCTTTCAGTGCATATTTGTTCAACCAAACATTTCCAGCCAATTCATCACCCTTAAAATAAGCTGTTGCTTATTGCTTTACCAATTCATTGGGATACATTTGCAAATCCCTTTTAGGGGACTTCCTTTTTGCCTCTGCTAATTCTTTTTCATCAGCTACCTCATAGGTAACGGGCTCATCAGGCATTGCAGGCCGCTGGCGATTTTCCATCAAACTCTCATACGTTTTAACTGCCTTTATGGCTTCTTTCTTATCCTCTACATTTGCAAAAAGATTGTTATTCATACGGGTGATATTTTGTAATTAACTATTTGTAAAATGCTGATCTTATGAAGGGTAGATACTTTCCCTATTCTCTTTTAACGCTGAGCTAAAGTACAACACAATTAAGGGTTAGAAAAAATCAGTTATAAACAAATCAATGTTGAAAAAATCGTATTGCCTTGAATTAAAATTTACTAAATGCCCTATTAAGGATTTATTAACAATTTTTTAATAAAAAAATCAAAGCTTCGATACAGAATCTGAACGTATGCCAAACCTCTGTTAATATTATCATTACTGACTTCCCAAAGGGGAATGAACAAAAAACAGGAGTAACTTTTTTTTAAATCAAAAGAAAAAACTGAATTACTTTTTAACGAAAGCAAAAAGCCATTAACTGCAATGTGTGCGGACTGCCTGGGAGGCCATCGGAAAGCCCAATTGAGCAGCTGTTTGAAAATCATTGCACGCCTTTTCCCTGTCAGAAGCCAACTGTATCATACCCCTGAAATAATAAGCGGCCCCAACTTGTGTGTTTAACTGTATCACAGTATTCAAATCAAGCAAAGCCTTATCAAAATCCTTTGTGTAATACCGATCTATACCCCGGTTCAGGTAAGCCTCAAAATAGGTGGGGTTTATCTCTATCGCCTTGTCATAGCTTTCAAAGGCTTTTTCAGAATCTCCCAATCTCGACCAAGCTATACCCATATTTGAATATGCCTCTACGTAATTCGGATCAATTTCCAACACCAAAACAAAATCATTAATAGCTCCCTGCGGATTTCCAGAATGTATTTTAGCCAAACCCCTGTTAAAAATTGCAAATAAATAATCGGGCTGCTGCTGAATGGCCACATTGTAATCTTCGATAGCCCCTGCAAGATTCCCTGTATTGTACTTCGCAGTACCTCTATTGGAATAGGCTTCCGGATTGACAGGCTGAAACTGAATAGCCCTGTCATAGGTCTTGATAGCCCCTTTCAAATCTCCGGTCTGCAACTGAGCATAACCATAACCAGACATGACCTGGGCATTATTCGGGTTTAACGAAAAGGCCTTTTGATAATCAACCAAAGCCTTGCTTAAATCGCCCATACTTGTATATACAGCACCCCTGTTGGCATACCCTTTATAGCTTGTTGCCCCAAGCTGAATTGATTTGGTAAAATCAGACAGGGCTCCCGGAAGCTGCCCTAACTCCTTTTTCACGCACTGCCCCGATTTGTATAGGCTACCCTCGCATCGGGATAATTAGAAATAATATTCGTATAAAAGGTAATATCATCTTTCCAAACCGTACTTCTGTTAAATGTTTGAAGTGTAATAAAAAGTATATACACAACAACGAATCTTATGGATGATGCGTTGGCGTGTATCATCTTTCCGGCAAGCCTGGCCAAACCAACAGAAGCCAATAAAAACGGTCTACTGAAGGGATATAGGCATAGCGATCTGCCATAAAATAATCACCGGCCGGAACTTCAAATAATTTTAGGAGAAGAAAAATATTAATGATAAAAAACGCCAGTCAAAAACAAGTGTTTTTGATTTCTTAAGAAATAGACAATGCATCCTGCAATGCCAATTGAAATGATCAGAAACAGTATGCTTTGAAAAACATACAGTCCCGAAATAACAGTTGGATAAGGATAAAAACCCGACAATTTGAAAGGGATGATCAGCTTTAAAATGTAAAAGATAAATGCATTGGCTGCAAACAGCACCCTCTCAAAAAAAGAATGATACTCCTGCCCCAATTCATCGCCCCAATTTGTCTTCTGAGCAAAAATGGCAACAATTGCGAAAATAAATGCAACAATAAAGAGGAACAGATCTTTTCAAGAATAATTCTTTTTACTAAACAATTTGTCGCTCATAAAAGTAATCTATAGCGATCAGGCTTACACACAACGAGACAGCCATAGCCTTTGAAAGAGCCGATAAAACAAAAAAAGCAATGGCTAAAAGGAAGTACCGATTGCTACCCTTTTGCACATAGGCTACATAACTTATTAAAGAAACAAAGAAAAAAGTGCATACAATAGGTTTTCCTTTCGATGCCCAGACCACCGATTCAACATTCAATGTAGCAATTCCAAATAACAATGCCGTTAATAGAGCAACATAGGAGTTGTTTTCCTGAACAAAAGAAATACAAATCCAAAAACTAGCAAGGTATTGATGAGGTGCAAAACGATATTGGTGATGTGATAAGCCTTCGGATTTAACTCCCCAATCTTATAGTCGAGCAAGTGAAACAAGCGTAAGTGGATGATAATGTCCATCGTAATAGAGGCTAAACAAATCCACGAAACTCCCGGCACCCAAAATCCTTTATGTGCGGATTATCAATAATATAGAGTCATCATCCCAGGTTTTTATAAAATCATTTTTTGAAGAACAGGAAGGTAAGGCCACGAATGTGGGGCTAAGGATCAATAAATCGGGGCAGTAGCTTTCTTAAATTATTTTGATTCAACGTTTTTGTTATTTGATAACACGAATATGTGAACTTGGCAAAAGGCACAAGATACTATCAAAACTAAAAATCAGGCAAACTGAAATAAAGATTGCGGAAGCTGGACCTGATTATCTTCCAACACCCCAGGCAACATCGGCCCGGATAAAAATACCGAGCAAACGTGTTCGTGCACCAAAGCCAAACCGCCAACAATGGGTTCCTTTTTGAACTTTAACGATGGAAATGTTAGGTGGTTGCTCCAATGTTATGGTGAACAGATAATTTTCGTCGAATAGGGATGAAGCCCGTCCAGGCAGTCCCCACATCGCCAAAGCCTACAATTTGAAAATTATTGATAAAATCAGACTTGATGGGTTTATTGGCCAGATACCTGAAAACGGGAAAACGAATTTCACTGTTGATCACCGCAAAACTATTTCCATTCCGGATATTCTGATTAAAACCCCGCATGTTGGTAGCCAGGGTTTGGTAGGCATAGTTCTGTTCCTGGTCAACAGGGGTACTTACATTGAATGTTGGAAACAGCCAATTATCAACACCACCCATATAATAGATCAATTTATTGTCGCCAAAAGAAGAACTAATGGCAAAACGATTGGCCCAGATCAAAGTCCTGTGTATTCGTTGGTAATTTCTAAAATCGAAACCCAAAACTTCAAGGTTGTGGTTCAATGGTGCCGTAAAATAATAGTATTCTCCAAAAAACTTAAACCGTGTCCCATGATAAAGGTTTACTCCCAGGCTTTTGGTGTTGTCGTAAATAAACTCTGCTTTCCCACCAAAGGTATTCCGGTAGTAATTTGGCTCCTGCAAAGAATAAAGATCAGTTGAGAGATATACAGCCATATCGTTTCGGTATGAGGCTGTACCTTTAACTGCCATTACCGGATTAAAAGGCCATTTCACCATGTAAAAGAGTTCATGGGAATAAACCCTGACAATTTCAAATGCGCTATAGGTTTCAACCGAATTCCGGTGAAATACAATTTCCTTATCGAGGCGTTTTTTCAAATTGGCAAAACTGAGCAGGTATTCATTATTAACCAGATCAAGGTTTAATCGTACCCCACCGGTTATCCGATAATCCTCTAGAAGATCCGTAACCCCAACCTTGAACAAAGCATTGAATCCCGGATTCAGAAAAATGGGTGAAGAAAGCACCTGTAAAGGGTTGATAGGTCGCATTTAAATACGAAAAATCAACCTGTGTTACGATCTGACTGAGGAAATACTCAACATTGTAGTTCAAACGCTTGGGCGGTTCATCCTTATCTGATTTCTTCTGGCCAGGCAAAGGAACATCAATCATAGTGTATTCAGTTCTTATTACCTGTCTGGTTTTCAGTATCATTAAACTGGTAGTCATTAATGTTAAATTCCCTTTGTCATCGCTTGTTGAATCAGCCGAAATCAGAATTTTTAATCTCTTCAATGGCTTCCTTTGCCCGCACGGTGGAAAAACCCTGCCCGCCTTTGGCTTGACGCTTTTCCGGTGTTGGAGTCAATTACCTGGCCAGTTTCAGCAGGTTCAAACAGGTTGAATCAATTAGACCATGTAAGAACATTGGAGAGACGTAAGGAGTTAATGATTCTGACAATTGATCAAAACGCACATGCGGTATTTCCGCTCCTTACTCACAATCTGCAGGCATATTTATCAATTCCCGGAACAACTTATCATGCTCAAAATGTTTCTCCGAATAATCAGTAACAGCTCAAATGAATGGGTAAAATAGCGATAATGGGTTGTGGTATCAAAGTGTAGCTGATGACATATCACGAATCGGCCGATGTAACGGTTATAGATTCCCATTTTGTCCAGATAAATAGGAAATGTAGTTGGATTCATGTTCATTGGCTGTTCAAATTCACATAAAGGTGTTTTTGTAACAAATCTTAAATTGACCCTGATATTGGTAATTGTATAGGAAACAAATCATATCGTTTCATGAACTACTTCGGATTCGTATTTATTTTCGTAAGTAACGTGTCAACGATCCCTTGTTCGAACTGAAAACAATCTCATCTTTTTGAATTGTTGAGAGTAAACCTTGGATACAAGTCATCAAAATGATCTTTGGTAATTTGTTCATACGAATTCGAACCACCATCTCATGTAAACGAAAATGTCAGACTGGCCTTTTGCACAGCCGACATCACCATACTTCTCCCCGTCATTTAAGACTGGACATATCTGGCTTTCCTTTTCATTCAGTATACAATCTCTTCCATTCTTTCATCCATCAAAATAATAGTAAGTGAAATCTCCTTTTCGTTCAAGCAGGATCGCAAGTATGCGGCCTGTAGGATGCCAGGCAAGCAGCGGATACAGATAATCAGTGCCATCTTCAAGACGAAAACCCGCCTTTTTAAGCTTTTTCGTTTTCCCTGAAATCATATCCTTTAAAAAAACCTTATACTGACCCGAACGATTGTAGGTATATGCTGAATAGTTACCATCAGGCTCTTAAAACACAGCCTGTTATGGCTGTGTTGGTTTTACCCGTTTCAGGATGGACTCTTCCGGGAATTCCTTCTCAGAATCGGATTGAGTATATTGTTCCCGGTAGTATTCAATGGCTTCGCTTTGAAGGTTTTTGTATGAAACGCCTAAAATATAAAGAAAACCACTTTCCAGCCTTCGGCTTACCTTGGCCATGTAAATGATATTCGAAATAGAAGATTCCCCATATTTTTCAGCTACATATCGCCAGAAAGCATGCCCGGCGCCGTCGCAGCCTCTTCTCCAGCCAGTGGTTCAATTTATCGATCTGCCAGAAGTTATACCCAATAACTGGCAATTCTCAATATCATGTTCGATCCTCTGCGACATAGGATACCAGGCCGTTCATATACCAATCGGGAAAAGGGAACAAGGATGTATTTTTAATTTGCGATAAGATGCCCGGCCATGCACAATAGCTGGTTGACTAAGGTTTGCGCTACACCAATTGAATTTGCTGATCAAAATTATCCATAGCTTCCGTCAGAAAACTAGAACATTTTACAATAATGTTATTTACACCACAGTATTGTATTGTTCTTCACTTTAGTCCTATATTTGCTTTAAGCTGGATGGTAAAGGTTATGGCTATCAAACTGGATTTTATCATCAGGCCCGTATCGAAGCATCTTCAATTTCATCCAGGTGTTCTTCTTATACTTGTTGCCGCCACAAAGCCAACTCATGCCACTCCAAGGTAAATGAATATCGTAATTCTCGAATTTATAATAGGTCCATAAAAACTCCTTGTGCTACTTTTGGTTCTTTCCAAAGCTCATCTGTGAGCCATTGTAGAACTGGGATTGTCCTCTTCCAAACAATGAAGAAGAGACAAAATTACAGCCACCCGCAGCCGGGTCCATATGTCACAGATAAATCAATCTGATCATTCTATATTTCAGGAAATGGATATAGAAAATTTGTGCTAAAATAAACAATAAAATTTATTGATATTGTTTAAATTACACAAGAAAATTACAAGGCGCATGCAAACTGGACAAATTTATTTTTACTGATTAGATTCATATAAAAATCTCAAGGCAAGCTGTTATCAATACCCAAATGTAAACAAGAACAAAAGGCCGCGAAACCCGGAATTCGAACGGTTTCTGGTCGAAAGACTTCCCATGCCAGAAATGCTGACTGCGGTACTTCTGCATTTACCCACCTGGCGCATCCGTTTTTTACCTTTCTTTTGCTTCTCAAGCAATTTCCTTTCGAACAATATCACCACCATAACATTTTGCAGTAACATCTTTTCGAAGGGCTTTTACGGTTTCACGGGATATAAACATAGCTCCTATGGCTTTCCTGAATACGCTTCCCCCATCAAACTGCTGGCGAGAATCATTCTTTTAGTTTTTCGCATCTTCGGCAAAGGAATAATAAGCATTGTCCACATGAATAAGGGTTGACAATGCATCAACGGTTTCGCCATTCAACCAATATATCAAAACATCAAGGTAGCCTTTTTATAACCTGTTTGGTAATAATCGAAGGAAGCGTATCCTTTTGAAATACTCTTCGTTTATCATAAAAATCGAAAACGATTTCACTCAAGGGCAATTCAAAAGCGATCTCAACCCTGTCCACGCCAATGTAAATATGGTTTTTCAAGGTTCCCCTTTTGTCAATACAAAGTTTCATGATACTACCAACATATTCCGCTTTCGAGATAATTTGTGCATGAATATAGGGCTCCTCCACATGTCCGATGTATTTTTGGTCGGGCATACCGGAAGGATTGTGAACTTCGATGGTTTTCTCGCTTTATGGGTAATCACATTGAAAGAGACGTTGGGAACAGTAGTTATCACATCCATATCAAACTCCCTGTCGAGCCTTTCCTGCACGATTTCCATGTGCAGCAATCCCAAAAATCCACAACGAAACCCAAATCCCAAAGCAGCACTTGATTCCGGTTCAAAAGTCAGGAAGCATCGTTCAGTTGAAGGCTTTTCAATGGAAGCCCTCAAATCCTCATAATCATCGGCATCAACCGGATAAATACCGGCAAACACCATGGGCTTCACATTTTTAAACCCTTCAATGGCTTTTAAACAGGGATTTACAACATGGGTAATGGTATCCCCGACTTTTACCTCTTTTGAAGTTTTTATCCCCGATATGATATAACCTACATCACCGGCACTCAAACTGGGTTTGGGGTCCAGTCTAAGTTTCATGACACCGACTTCATCCGCATTGTATTCTTTATCCGTTGCAAAAAACTTAACCAATTCACCCTTTTTAATGGTACCGTTCATGATCCTGAAATAGGCAATGAGTACTTACGGTATGAATTGAATACGGAATCAAAAGATCAGGGCCTCAAGGGGTGCATTTGGGATCTCCCTTGGGTGCCGGTACTTTGCCTGATGTGCTCCGGATTTTATCAACTCCATAACCTGTCTTGCCACTTGCCTCAATGATAATCCTCTCGCTGACAACCCATCAAGGTCAACTATTTGGTCCTTCACCTCATCAGGCATGGCTGCCTCAGGTCCATTTTGTTAAGGACAGGGATAATTTCAAGGTCGTGCTCTATGGCCAGGTACAAATTCGAAATCGTCTGCGCCTGTATCCTATGGGTTGCATCTACAATAAGCAAAGGCTCATTTACAGGCTGCTTTATCAGACAGGATACTTCGTATGAAAAGTCAACATTATTACAGGTGTATCAATCAGGTTCAATATGTATTTCTCACCATTCTCTTCATAGTTCATCTGGATGGCATGACTTTTAATGGTAATACCCCTTTCACGTTCCAGGTCCATACTGTCCAGCACCTGTGCCTGTTTGTCACGCTCATCAATGGTATCAGTCATATCCAACAGCCTGTCTGCCAGCGTACTTTTCCCATGGTCAATATGGGCAATAATACAGAAGTTGCGAATGTTTTTCAAGTTCCTATTCAGTTACAATTTTAGGGCGCAAAGATAGGAATAAGATTGAAATGTTTATTAGAAAAGAATGTTGTTGATTGTGGGTTTGTTGGTTCATGGTGGCAAAGAAAAGAAAGGAATTGAGGAAAATAATTTAGATGGGTCTATGGATTGATGGTGCAATGAGCATGATGATTAATAATCAGGTTTATTCCATTCTTCATTTCATCACCCAACAAAATTACCATAACACTATAGCAAAAGCAAGCAATTGCCGACTTATTGTATGAAGGGGCCATATTCAAGGACGAACCTATGGGATTTCTGGATGAAGTAAAGCGGAGGATTTTTGATTCTTGAGATATGATATGGGTTATTTGATTCTTTTGAAAATAATTGGGATTGGAAAATGGTGGTCAGGATGCACAATAATGTTATGCTTTTGGTGAACGGAATCACCATTTTGAACATACACAGCGATTGATTGAAAAGTTTGAACAGAAATGTGTTTGGTTGCCAGGCTTTCTTTAGCAATAATTAAATTGTTTTATTTATAAGTAAACCATTTAAAGTGTTTTTGATTTTTATTATTTATGCATACAACAATTTGCTTAAAACATACTATTTGATGCATTTACATTTGAGGATGTTTTTAAGCACAAAATAGAAAGTGAAGAAGATTAACATATTCTATATCAAACCAAGTAATTCGCCGGGATGGTAAAACAAATCTCATCATCCTTTACAATGAGAATGAACTTATTATTTGTCATTGGAACAAATTGATGAAAATTATTCTTCAAATATAGATAAAATCAAAAATGCAACTTATGATAATTGAATGTTTGCTTATCGGTGAAGGCCTTTATTTTTGGCAAGACGGATGAAAATCTGAAGGTCATGGGTGGCAAGCCAACGTATTGCTTCTGCTTTTCCTTTGCTGGCGTCAGCAAACACTATTAAAAATTGAATTTATACTTTTTCCAGCCATTCATAGGCTTTTTTATCGTTGACTATAGCCATGTCGAGCGCTGCAAAGTGAAATCCATTTTGCATTAGCCAGTTGAAAGCATCATCGCTGCCACGAATGGCTTTTGACAATGCAGCCAGTTCAGGATAACCATTATTCAACAGCCATGTAAATATTTTTCATTGCCATCTATGGCTTCTCCAAATGCAAGGAGGATTTTTGTCGGGTATTTTGTCAATTCTGCTTTTACCAAGATAGTATTGTTTTAGCTTATAAAATTATAAAAAAGATGAACCGGAAATTATGGCCACCATAAACTCTTATCAAATAACTTAAGTTGTTCTGGTCATTCAAAATTTTAGTCACTAATAATAAGTTCTCGTATCAATGCCCTCTGCTTCAACCGTCCCGAAATTTGATCCAATTCTTTTGAAATTTTCTCCAACCCTTCAAGGGAGTATCCCGGTCAATCGGATAGATCATCACATATTTAGGATTTATTTCTTTAAGGACTTTCAGTCAGGGTTGTATTTCTTGCTCTGAGGTGTTATCAATATATTGGTTTTTATATTTTCCCCTGACAAACAATGTTTGAATGATTTGATTTCCATCAAACCTTTTATGTTTTCAATAATTGTCTTGAGATATGTACCGGAATACGGTTGGTTTAGCAATCGAAAGGTAACTTCATTTACAGTATCAACTTCAGTACATTATTATCCACTTTATTAAGGGCATCAAAAACCGGTTGCTTGTGTAAAAGTGTTGCATTGGAAAGAACAGTAACTTCAGGCACTTTTGAAATGACGATCCCAGAGCAAAAGAGTATCATTGATTACTCCTTCAAAGTCGGGATGGTGTTGGCTCGCCGTTTCCGGCAAAAGTTATGTTGTCCGGAGCCGCGCCATCATTTTTCATCTTCAACAAACGCTCCTCAAGCGCCGAAAATATTTCTTTTCTTGCAGGTAAAACATTTTTATCGGATTCACCGGTATGGCTCCATCCGCATTCACAATAAAGACAATTGAATGTACAGTATTTATAACCAACCGGCAGTAAATTAACACCCAGAGAAACTCCAAAACGCCGGCTTTTGACCGGCCCGAAAACAATTTCATCAAACAAAAATGTCATCTTTTCTAATATTTGTAAATGCAAAAATAGTTTTCAATTTGAAACGTTTTATATGTTTATCTATTATTAATTAAATGCGAATTATGCATTGATCTTACTGTGCAAACTTTATCAATCCTACATTCAATAATTAATAACACCCGATGAACAAAAAAATCTTTTAATTTTACCGGCTGATGCTGAAAATGAATGAGCAAGGCGATGAAATAAAACAACCCATCCAGTCACATCTCGATGTCTTTGAGAAGAAATTCAAAGACTCCATGAAGAGCAATGTGGCTATGCTTGATATTATTACCCGCTACATTGTAAAGCGAAAAGGCAAGCAAATGAGGCCCATGTTTGTATTTTTATGTGCTGACATCAATGGAAAGATCAATGAGTCAACTTACACCGCTGCCTCTTTGATTGAACTGTTGCATACAGCAACCCTTGTGCACGATGACGTAGTAGATGATTCGAACGAAAGAAGAGGCTTTTTTCCATCAATGCACTATGGAAAAATAAGGCAAGCTGTTTTGGTAGGTGATTTTACTTTCAAGGGTTTGCTATTCAGCTTGAAACAACAATGAATTTAACTTTTGAAGATTGTTTCAGAGGCCACGCGAAATGAGTGAAGGAGAACTGCTCCAAATTGAAAAAGCCCGAAAAGTTTGGATATCAGTGAAGACATTTATTTTGAAATTATCGCAAGAAAACGGCTTCCTTATCGCCTCTTGCTGTGCAGCCGGCACGGCATCAGTAAAACTTCAAAGAAAATATCAGCAAAATGAAACTTTTTGGGGAAAAGGTGGGAATTGCTTTCCAGATCAAAGATGACCTGTTCGACTACGAAAGTTCAAATAAAACCGGCAAACCCAATGGAATTGATATCAAAGAACAAAAAATGACCCTTCCCCTTATTTACTTATTGAACAATAGTAATTGGGCCGAAAAAAGGAAGATCATCAACATTGTTAAAAACCACAATACCAATCCCCAAAAGGTAAAATATGTCATTGACAAGGTAAACCAAAGCGGCGGTATAGAATATGCTAAAAATAAAATGCATGACTATCACAGCGAAGCCCTGCAATTATTGAGTGAATTTCCCGATTCCAAATCCAGCAAATCACTGAAACAATTGGTTGATTTTACGATTGAACGAAAAAATAAAAAATCCAGGATTTTCTATTACAACAACTCCAGCCTGACAGAGTCAAGTTTTACAAAGATAAAAATCAGAATCGTAAATGCCCACAAGGAAGACCCACCATATGAGATAAGGGGCAGCGGTATTCCAATTACCGGAAACAACCCGATTGTCATACCAATATTAACGGCAAAATGGAAAAACAAAACAGCGGCTACTCCATAACCATATATCCGGCTGAATTTTGATCGTTGCCTCTCGGCTAAAAATATGATTCGCGAGAACAGCGAAAGAAATAAAACAATAATAATAGGCTTCCGATAAAGCCCCACTCTTCGCCTATCGTGCAAAATATAAAATCGGTGCTTTGTTCAGGTACAAAGTCAATTTGGTCTGGGTTCCATTCAAAAAACCTTTACCCCAAAATCCACCGGACTATATGGCTATTTTCGACTGGTTGACATTGTAACCGGCACCATGTAAGTCAGTTTCCATTCCCAGTAAAACACTGATCCCTTTTTTTCTGATGAGGTTCAAGTATATTTTCAAAAGCGTAATCTACGTACTATATACATATCCGGCAATAAAGATAAAAAATGCAACTATATAAAATATCTTTTTCCGGAGGCCTTTATAAAGATAATAAACCAATATGGCATTTACCGCCAATATCGATTAAAATGAATTTGTTGACTAGCAGGGCTAAGATAAATAGCAAAGCACCCAGGCCTGCCAAAAGCAAATTTCCGGAAAGCCCTTCGCGGTACAATACAAGGATAAATGCAGAAAACACCATGGCCGATCCGGTATCGTACTGAAGCAATATCAGAAGGAAGGAAAAACGATTATAAAAGCCGCAACGAATTTTGTTGAGATTTTATTAATATTCAGATCTATTTGGCTCAAGTACTTGGCAAGGGCCAAAGCCGTTGCAAATTTTGCAAATTCAGAAGGTTGTATCGAAAAGCTCCCAATATGAACTAGGATCTGGATCCGGCTATTTCTTTGCCAAAAAGTATCACACCTATAAGCAAGGCTAAAATTGCAATATAAATCAAATATGAAAAAGTCGGATAGAATTTGGCATCTATGATCAATATAACAAAAGCCAAAAGCATAGACGTACAAATCCAGATCAATTGCTTGCCATAATTTTGCGACATGTCAAATATACTTTGATGTTCCAGATTGTAAACCGCTGCATAAATATTTACCCAACCTATCAGTACCAAAACAAAGTACAGCAGGACAGTTATCCAGTCAATGTTTTGAAATATGTTTTTTCGTTCTCTCAATTTTTCTGAATCAAATTTCCCTCGAACATACGTTTTTCAATATGAGGCCTGGAAATAGTATCGTTCAAATATTTTTCAATCATTAAGGATGCAATGGGTGCCGCCCATGTTGATCCATAACCGGAGTTCTCAACAATCACAGACAAGGCAATCTGAGGGTTTTCCTTTGGGGCAAAAGCAATGAACATCGAATGGTCTTCTCCATGCGGATTTTGAACTGTTCCGGTTTTGCCACATATTTCCACACCTTCGAGCTTCGACCAGCGGGCAGTTCCATGATCCCCTTCAAAAACCTCCAACATGGCTTCCTGTACTACATCAAAATGACGGGGATTGATGGTTGTCTCCTTCTTTGCTTCGAACTCTTTAATTATGTTTTGTTTCGAACCAATGGCTGTTACCAGATGCGGAGGATAGTAAAAACCTTTATTTGCAATGATGACCGAAAAATTAGCCAACTGTAACGGAGTCACCAGAATCTCACCCTGGCCAATAGCAAGTGAACGGATTGTCAGTGCATTCCAATGGTCTTTCCCGTAAATGTTATCATATGTTTCAGAAGTAGGAATATTTCCACTTACTTCAAAAGGAATATCAGTGTTAAACTTACTTCCAAATCCCATACTTGTAACATGGCTGTACCAGGAATTAAAGGAATCCTCATAATTGCCATATTTTGGATTGTTAATAACCGACCGGAAAACATTGTAAAAATAAGGATTGCATGATTGCTCTATGGCCATCTGCAGCTCAAGTGGGGATACATGGTTATGGGTGCAGCGAATAGGACTTGATGCAGGCCCATAACAAGAATAGGAAGTAAATTCACCCAAAACACCTTCTTGTAAACCGACCAGCGCATTCACCATTTTAAAGGTGGAACCAGGGGGATAAGTGCCCATGATTGCCCTATTCATCAATGGTTTCAGCGAATCTTCCATCAAGAATGTGAAATTTTGTCCCCTAACCCTTCCAACCAATAAATTGGGATCGTAAACAGGGCTGGTGACAAATGCCAATATTTCACCGGTATTCGGATCAATGGCTACGATGCTTCCGATTTTATTGATCATCAAATTTTCTCCATAATCCTGCAGCTCAGCATCAATTGACAGGTACAGGTTTTGTCCTGCCTCCGAAAGGGTATCGTATTTTCCTTCCTTATAAGAACCCTGAGCCCGGTTGTGAACATCGACCATCATCACTTTCATTCCCTTTTTCCCACGCAATTCCTTTTCGTAGAATTTCTCTATACCACTCTTTCCAATGTAGTCGCCAGTTTTATAATAAGGGTCAGACTCAATTTCCTTTTGGTTTACTTCGCCAATATAACCCAATGTGTGGGCAGCAATCGGGAAAGGGTATTTCCTTAACGATCGGGATTGAACATAAAAACCCGGGAACTTATACATCTTCTCCTCGATAAATCCATACTCCTCTTTCGAAATCTGTGCAACAAAAACAGAAGCTTTATAGCGAGAATACTTAGTCACTCGTTTCATAATGGCACGAAAAGTTGAATCTGAAATAGTGAGCAAACTGCAAAACTCAGCGGTATCAAGATCTTTAACCTGTCGCGGAATCACCATTAGGTCATAAGGCTGCTTCATCAAAAACCATGATATTCTCATTCCAGTCAAATATCAATCCCCTGTTCGGATAAATGGTTGTTTGTCTCAATACATTATTCTCTGCTGAGAGAAAATACGAATCATTGATTACCTGCAGGTAAAAAATCCGAATCAAAAATATCACACCCACAATAACAAATATCGCAATGATGACATACTTCCAGTCCGAAAAATTCTTCTTCATTTACAGCTACAGTAAAATGGACAAATGTTTAACGCAAAGCAAGCGACAAAGTTATATATATTAAAGCCATCTGAATCTCTGATAGCCCTAAGTTATTGACAATGGATTTTTAACTTCGAAAAAAGATGTTGCTTTATATACAATCCGGGAATTTAACAAAATTAATTCCTGATTATTTGAACCTCCATGGTTTAAAGCGTGAATTATCCGACAATTTCATTTTTTTCAATCCCGTTTTGTACAAGTAAAAAAGAAAAGGAATAAAGACCAGTAAATACCAGTTATACCCGGCCATTAAGATGAAGTCATAAATACCATGCAGTAAAAATGGATAAAAAAGGCTTTGAATAAATATTCACTTTCTTTTGTCAGAACTAAATCATGCCATCCCAAAGAAATAACCCATAACAATGCTATCAATGGCATGTGCGGGAACTGCAGTAATTGCAGATTACTCAGTCTCATGGCCATATTGGTAAACATACATAACATTCTCTACCGCAGCAAAACCAAGAGATATGAAAACCGCATAAACAATGCCGTCAAATTTTTCATCAAACTCACTGCTTTTCCAAATCAATAAATACAAGGCAATGAACTTGAAGAATTCTTCATTAAAAGCAGCAACAATAAAGGCTCGATAGGCTGCTGCAAAAAGTCCACTAAAATTAGCCTCAAAGGATTCAATAAAAGAACCAATAAACAGGATTGGGATAACAGTCAAAGGCGAAAAGAATGCCTTTATAAGCAGTCCGATCGGTTCTCGTTCGTACTTATCCCTGATGTAAACGTAAAAAAGGATAATGAAGATGGGCGCCAGGGCAAGGGCTAGTAAAGTCATTGTGTAAAAATTTAGCCTGCAAATATAGAGTTTTGGATTTACTAATATTTATCCAAAGAATTTCTAAATGATAAATTATTAATCGTTATGGTTTAACTTTACATTTTTAAAACATTCCTCATGAAGAAGTATATAGTGGGCTTTTTTTTAGTAATATTATTTTTAACTATCTCGTGCACGAAGCAACCAACTGTGCATATAAACCTTAACGAAAACTGGCAGTTCAAACAAATAAACACTGATCAATGGTATCCAGCAAATGTACCGGATGCGTCCATACTGATCTGATGGCTAATGGTATAATAGGATCCATTTTGGGGGATAATGAACAAAAGTTGCAATGGGTCGGACAAGAGGATTGGGAATACAGAAACCCACTTTTATGCCAGTGGTCTTCTGGATTATAATAAAATTGAAATGGTTTTTACCGGACTTGACACTTATGCAGAAGTTTACCTTAACGATACAATGCTATTGTTTTCAAATAATATGTTCAGGGAATGGGTAGCAGATTGCAAAGAATTACTAACCCTAGGAGAGAATCACCTGCATATAAAGTTTTGTCACCTTTGTTCATGGACTCTATTTTGGCTTCTATGGTTCCATACTCCCTGCCTGACATAAGGGGTTTCTCACGCAAAGCCCCATACCATTACGGTTGGGACTGGGGTCCAAGATTCATAACATCCGGAATTTGGAAACCCGTATTTATAAGAGCATGGAATGAAGCTAAGATCAATGATATTCAAATTATTCAGAATAAAATCACAGAAGATTCGGCATGGATAACTGGCATCTTTGAAATTGAATCGTATAAAGATCAGTATGCAGATTGCAAATCTCAAACAGTGAAAAGGGAGAAATCATTCATCAATCCAAAACAAAATTAAAACAGGGAAAAAA
Source organism: Bacteroidales bacterium (assembly GCA_041393255.1). Classification (GTDB taxonomy): domain Bacteria; phylum Bacteroidota; class Bacteroidia; order Bacteroidales; family JAADJA01; genus JAADJA01. The sequence continues at coordinate 109,339 of JAWKKM010000007.1, forward strand.
CTCAATTAGTACAGATTTTACAATTGCAAATCCAAAACTCTGGTGGCCAAAAGGGCTTGGAGATCAGTTTCTTTATCAGTTTAATTTCAAAATTCAAACCAACCAGGCCACAGATAACCACAATTTGAAAATCGGCCTTCGAACAATAGAGTTGGTCCAGGAACCTGATTCAACAGGAAGTAGTTTTTATTTTTCCGTAAATGGAACACCGGTTTTTATGAAAGGTGCGAATTACATCCCTCAAGATAATTTTTTGAGCAGGGTATCTGATGAAAAATATTTGGAGACTATTCAATCAGCTGTTGATGCTAATATGAACATGTTGCGTGTTTGGGGAGGTGGAGTTTATGAAAAGGATATTTTTTATAATCTCTGCGATGAAAAGGGAATTCTGGTTTGGCAGGATTTTATGTTTGCCTGTAATATGTATCCGGGAGATGAAGAATTTATTGAAAATGTGAAGCAGGAAGCTTCACAACAAATAAAACGACTGCGAAATCATCCTTGCATTGCAATCTGGTGCGGCAACAATGAAGTTGATGAAGGCTGGCACAATTGGGGTTGGCAAAAAGCACTAAATTATTCTAAAGAAGATTCCACAGAAGTCTGGAATAATTATTTAAAAATTTTCGAGGACGTTTTACCTTCAACCATAATAACTTATTCACCCTATATACCCTATGTCCCCTCTTCCCCAAAAATTGGCTGGGGACATGAAGAAGCACTAACCCAAGGAGATATGCACTACTGGGGTGTTTGGTGGGGAGAGGAACCATTCGGGGTTTACGAAGAGAAAGTAGGCCGGTTTATGACAGAATTTGGTTTTCAGGGATTTCCGAATTTGCAAACACTCGATTCATGTCTTTTAAAAGATGACTTAAGCCTTAGTTCAGTTGCATTGCAAAATCACCAGAAGCATCCAAGGGGAATGGAGCTTATCCAGACCTATATGGAAAGGGAATACAAAGTACCGGAAAATTTCGATCATTACACTTATGTAAGCCAGTTGCTCCAGGCCTATGGAATAAAAAAAGCACTTGAAGCACATCGCAGAGCTAAGCCATATTGCATGGGGACTCTATACTGGCAACTGAATGATTGCTGGCCCGTCATCTCCTGGTCGAGTGTGGATTATTACAATCGGTGGAAAGCTTTGCATTATTTTGCAAGGGATACGTTTAAAGATTACCTGATTTCATTCGAAGAAAGAAACGATTCATTGTTTGTTTTTGTAGCATCTGATAAACTAGAAACAATCAAGGCAGATTTGGATTTAAAAATATTAGATTTTAAAGGAGAAGAACAATGGACGAATAGTCAAATTGTGGAAATTGGAGCAAATTCAAGTAATACTTATTTTATGAAAAAAATTAGCAGATTTTCGAAAAAGGATTGTTTATTCACTGCAAGTTTGCTATCCGAGGGCAATGAACTTGCCTCAAATAAATATTACTTTCTTCCAACAAAATACTTAAACCTTCCTGAGCCCAAAATAGAAAAAAAGATTGTGGAAACAGAGGGAGGGTTTCGGATAATACTGTCATCCGGCCATCTGGCAAAAAATGTTTTTCTTTCAATTGACAAAGATGGTTTCTTTTCGGACAATTATTTCGATTTGTTGCCCGGAGAAGAAAAACAGGTCAATTTTATTTCAAAATGCGATTATGATTACCTAAAAAATAATTTGAAGGTAATTTCATTGATTGACACGTACTGACATCTTATTACATTTCTTAATAAAGGGCAGGAAAATAATGAAATATTTGGCCGGTCATAATTATAGTGAGTATTCCTGGAGTTTCAAAATGCCACCTTTTCTAAGCTCAGTCATTGATATGGCTATCGTATTAGCTGATCCTTTGTAATAATTACACTTCCCCTTCAACTCATATGCTAGATTATTGGTTCAATTTATGGCTACAGGGACTTGTTTAATCATTAATACTAATTAGAGGATATCTTAATGACTTGATTTTAAGTTCAACTTTTTGTATCTTTATAGCTTCGATATAAAACCAAACTCGTAGCCCTATGAAAACAAAACTACTCCTAAGCATTATTTCATCTGCATTCTTTTTAGTTTGTCAATCTCAACAAAGCAGTTGGATCCCACAAAATTCCCCTTCAACGGATAACTTCCAATCCGTTTATTTCATTGACCAGGACAATGGTTGGATAGTCTCTGAACAAGGGGCTCTGATCTTTACTAAGGACGGGGGAAACAGCTGGCAGCTAAAAAATCTATCCGGAATACTTGAAAGTGTATTTTTTTCAAATAACAATCATGGTTGCATTGTTGGCAGAACAATCACTCCATCAGATAGCTCCCTGATCCTAATTTCGGAGGATGGGGGGGAAAACTGGTCTGAAGTTGACCATTTCAAGATCAATAGATTAAATGATGTGTATTTCATCAATGATGATATTGGTTGGGCTGTGGGATCAATAGATGAGTGGAATTTAAACAGTTGTCTGTATACTATTGATGGTGGGAATACCTGGATAATCCAAGAGAGTTTATCTGTAGTTGATGGTGAGTTGTTTGCGGTATCATTTAGGGATGAAAATCTTGGATCAACATGTGGTAATGATGGCGCATTTTTTATCACTAATAACGGGGGAACCCAAAGCTGGGCCATGGGTGTATCAATGCCCATAGTGAAGTTGAATGACATCTTTAATTTTGGGATACTCAATGGTTGCATTGTGGGAGATGAGGGAACAATTTTGTATACGATAAACAATTGGTACCAATACATTGAACAAAACTCCAACACAAGCGAGGACCTTAATGGAGTATCAGGAGAAACAGTTACAAACAAATTGTGGGTTGTAGGTGATAATGGCACCATCTTGTATTCACCCAATTATTTGCTGGGTTGGACGTATCAAAATTCAGGAGTTACTGAAAATTTAAACAGTATCTGCATGCTAAACGAAATAGAAGGATGGGCGGTCGGCGATAATGGCTCCCTTTTGCATTATTCACCTTATATATCTATTTCAAATAGCAATGAGCCACAAATTGATATTTTTCCCAACCCCTCATCCAGGAGGCTAATTATTCAAAATGACAATCCTTCATCATTCTATAAAATACAAATTCACGATTCGAATGGTAAAATGGTTTTTGGAGGGAACCTACTGCACGATTCGCCTTTGATCATAGATGTTACAGGATATGAAAGCGGATTGTATTTCTTGACAATTTCTAATAATACGATGAATTTGGTAAAAAAGATTATTGTCAAGTAATTTTAGTTTTTCCACCGCTCCAGCTTTGGAATGCCCTTCGTAAAAAATCCTGCAATAAATCCCGGAAATCCCATCTCTTTCATTTTACCTTTGACTAAAATTTTCATTTCATCAACCGTTATGTCTGGATTTACAAATTTCCCATCCACATAGCAATAGCTGCAATACAATTTGTTTTTTGTTCCATCGGATTCCAATCCTCCTTTTTCAGGATCTTTTGAAAGTGGCATTCCACAACTCTGACAATTTTTGTATTTCTTTTCCATGTTTTGTTTTCCTCTGTGAATTAATATGTTGCAAATATAGATGTAAAAAAGTTTCTAAAAAACTTGACAAAGGGTGTTTATTATTTCTATATTTGTAAACTTCATTTTTTTTGAAGTTTATAATAAACACACAAACAATGTTATATAAAACTAAACTCAGAGGTTCATTCGGAAGGTTTTATCCCATTGGTTTGATCTTGATATATATTTTATGTTTGATAGAGATCTTTATTCGATGGCAAATACGAAATGATGAACACAATACTCTTGTTCCCCAATTTTCCTTTTATATTGCCGGACTTTTTTTCCTGATAATGGGATTTATACAGTTGAATCGGTATCGGCTGTGGATTTATCTTGCACTTGGGTTTTTTGCTGGAATTGGTTGCGTTTTGGCTGCCTATATTGTACCGGGTCCTCCTAAAACTTTAGGTATATTTTACTTTGTAAACCTATTAATCGTAATACTTCTAATTATTATAAACTGGTCAACCCTGAGCTCACAAGAGCGATATGAAGCCAATGCCCGAAGACTATTTAAGCTTGCTGTTGAGTTGATAACCGAGACGTCTAATGGTTATACACACAGGCCTTTTGCCGCTGGTAAAATTCCATTTGGCAGGGACGAAATAAGCGGATTTGTAAGGTTTATGAATGGAAAGTTCATCGCTCGTGCTATCCATCAAAAGGAATCAATCTATTTAATTTTTTCAATGAATAAAAGTGTTTTGAAAGTTGAAGAACCTTTAGATGTCAGTTATTTTGAAATTACGAACGAAGGTGATATTTCTGTGAAAATTTCTGAAAAAGACTATCATCAATACAAAGCGACTTTTAACTTTAATCAGCTCAATGAAAATATTGCCAGTGTTTTTCTTCGATTTCTCAACTATTATAAAGAGGGGAATGAATCAAGAATTATAACAGAACTGAAAACAGCTCGATAAAAATCATTTTAAACCATAAAACAATTTAAATCATGAAAACAACGAACAAAAACAACAGGTGGATCCTTCTGGCAGCCCTATTCATTTGGGGTTGCTCAGGAATGGGTCAGAAATCGGCAAATGATTATGAAACAGAGTATTACAGCCTTGAAATGAGTGGTATCATTTGTGGCTATTTCGAGACAAACAAAACGCTCATGAATGAAAATGGAAAAGAATGGCTTCAGGTAAACGATGACGTGGTAATGAAGTTAACCGTGCTGGGCGAAGGTGTTGATATTCATATTCAAAATGAATACAAAGTGGATCCGGAAACAGAAATTTACTTTTACTCCAATCGAAATTATAATAATGGCGCAGTTGAATTGATCTCAACCACAGAAGTGAAAGATGGTAAAGCATATTTTACTTCGAACCAGGAAAATGGAACCAAGGAGTTTGAGTTATCTGATAACGTCCTTTTGGAGTCAACTTATGAAGTCAATCATTTAATTAAAGATTTTATTTTGGGCGATGAAAAAGAGAAAACATATAAAGTCTTTGATAATTTCAGGGGGCAGATTGTAGAAAAGTCCTACAGCTTTGTGCAGGAGGAAGAAATTGAAGTAAATGGAATATCTTATTCAACAATATTATTAAAAGAGATCGATCACAGCATCGGCACCCAAATTCATTACTGGATTGATGTTCCGACCCAGGAAGTGGTAAAATTTACTTATTCAGGCAGAACGATTAGTAAATCAGATGCTAGTGTTAAAAAGAAAATTCAAACCGTCGATTTTGATGATGTGATCTTTGCCAAAGTCAATAAAGTCATTACCAATGTTCCGGAAATTACCTATATGAAGGTTGAAGCCAAGATCAAAAGTGATGGAACCTGGATTACAGAGGAATCTCTCAATTTTATAGTCAAAAATTTACAGGTACTGTCGTCGATAATTTGGCAGAGGGAATTTTTGAAATCGAATCCATACGTTATGATGGAACCAATGCTCCAGCTTTTCCATATGATTACACAATAGCAGATTCTTTACAAAAATATCTGGTACCTGAAAGTTTAATTGAATCCGATCATCCTGATATAATTAAAGAAGCTCAGGAAATAACCAAAAGTGCTAATGATTCATGGGAAGCGTCAATTTTACTTAGCAGATGGGTGTCCGACAATATCCATGGTGCCATTCCTGGCGGAACATCAGCAATTAATACTTATAAAACAAGATTGGGAGAGTGTGGTTCACATTCCCGATTGCTGGCGGCTTTTTGCAGGGCTGTGGGAATTCCTGCCAGGCTTTCGATCGGCTGTATGTACACTACTTATTATCATGGAAGTTTTGGGCAACATGCGTGGACGGAGATTTATATGGGTGATGCTGGTTGGATCGCGGTAGATGCAACAGCCGCAGAAATAGATTATGTAGATGCCGGACATATTAGATTAGGAGAGTTGAACAGCTTCATGCCTATTGAAATGAAAATTCTGGAGTATGAAATTGGAGGTCAGAAAATGAGTGAGGCAGATAATATCGTACCTGACAAGTATGCAGACCTGATTGGTAAATATTCCATAATTGAATATAATAAAATCTTTGAAGTCTTATATAGAGAGGGCTCTATTGCTGTTGATATCCCAGGTAGAGCTGTGTTGGCTTTGCATGATGCGGATGAAAATGGTTTGTATTATCCTACAGCTACACGTCAGGTTAATTTTCGTTTTGAAAGAGATGAAGATGGAAAGGTTAAAGCCATGTGGCTGCAACAATTGATGCCGGTTTCAAAAAAAGCGGAACAAGAATCCATTCTCGAAGGTACTCCTGAAAATTTGCAGCCTTATATAGGTTTATATGCATTTGCACCTGCTAATATTGAAATTAAAGTTTCGAACAATAATGGTGAGCTTTTTATGAGCGATCCACATACAAGTACAGATACAAAACTTGAGCTGAACGAAGAAACAGGAAAGTGGAAATTGGCTGTTTCCAATAATGAAGTCTCATTTGAAAAAGACGAAAGCGGGAATGTAGTTCAGCTAAATTATTATCAGAATATCTATTTAACCAGGGGCGTTCTTGTGAGCAATTTTGTGGAAGAGACTATTGAAAATTCAGGTGTTGAAAAGGGTATCAATCAATATTATCAGTTAAAAAATGAAAATAGCGGAGATATTATTTTTAATGAATTGGCATTGAATAACCTGGGTTATAAATACCTTTCGGAAGATAAAAAAACAGAAGCCATTGAAATTTTTAAATTAAACGCTGAAGAATATCCCGAATCATGGAATGTTTTTGATAGCCTTGGTGAGGCGTATATGAAAAACGGGGATAAAAAGCTCGCCATTAAAAGCTACAAGAAATCCATCAAATTAAATCCTGAAAATACCGATGGAGAAGAGATGCTGGCAAAACTAAAAAGTGATTAACCTTACTACAAAAATCAATATTATGAAATACAAAGTTCACAAACTGGAAATCAACATGAATCGAGATCAGGAAAGCCTGGAACGATTTCTTAACAGTTTAAAAGGAGAAGTTGTATCTATCGTTCCCAATGTCGCAAAAACAACTTTTTTGCAAATTTACGGAGTGACTCGAAAAATTGACTTCGTTTTTATAATTGAAAAAGCAAGTTCTTAAAAATATTGATATGCATAGTACCAGAAAATTCAAACCGTCATTTAATATTGGGGTGTTTATCCCAATAGTCATTACCCTCGTTGCTTTTGCCTTCGCAACATCATTCATTGGAGTTTCAGCAGGAATTATGGTTGTTCTGTTTGTGTTTTTGTTGTATGCGCTATTTTCTATTTGGGCCTATGCACAAACCAGGAATATTGCTTATTTTGGGGCTTTCCTGTTCCAATCGCTTATGGTAGCCTATTTCTTGACGGTTCCCTACGGATTAATGCCCATTGGTAAAAAGGAATCCTGGTTTTTTTATTTCTGTGGATTGATCGTCGCCGTTTGGCTTGTGTATATGATGTACACAGGAAAAGGTAAATGGAAGGGTAAACACATATTTGAGCTGGCAGCACGACAGGTTAATGAAACTGTTGATGGTTTTACTGAGCGGCCAAGGCATGCCGGACAAGTAGAATACTCTAAAAGCGAATTGTTTGGTTTCGCCGAATTTTTAAAACGGAATTTAATTGCATTAGCCTACTCTGAAGATAACAGTTTGGTTTTTGTTCCGGTCAAAATGGGTGATGAATATACCTTTCTTTTGGGATTTGCCGGGGATTATCGATACTATACCTGGGTTTCTTTTGACTTCGATGGAAACGTTTCGGCCAGTATTTCAAAAAAAGATTACCTGGCCTTTACTGAGGAATTGGCATTTGACCAATTGTGCGATTCAATGGGGAAGTTATTCATTGAATTTATGGAGTATTACAAGAAGAATGAAACCGAAAGGATTTTGCATAAATTGAATTCATTGAAGTTTCGATATTTTGAATAAATAATAAGCTGTAAAAAGAAAAAATACAGTGTTTCTTTGCGCCCTTTTGGTTAGAAAATAAAAATGGATTTTAAAAAAGCTGCCATATTAGGATCATATATTTCAAAGGACTATGCAGAGCCCTTGTTCAGGTTGTTGGCTACTTATAAAGACATTTCTGCTTCAGAAGCTGCATCAAGATTGGGAATGCATATTAAGACTGTACAAGATTTTCTGGAAGCAATGACCTCTCTTAATATTCTTGAAAAGTCAGAAGCAACAGAAGGAAAACGCCCGTATTTCAGATATTCATTAAAAACCCGGAATATTCACATGGATATTGACCTATCTCCATTGTTTGAAAAATCAGAAGCAAATGATAACCTAGCACAAGAAATCAGGGAAATGAAAAATGCCCGGGTACGGTTTACCGTTGCCAGAAACAACCAGTATATCAGCAATGTTTACATATGGTTTGGAGAAGGACGCGACAGGAAAGAGCGAAAACTAAATCTAAGTATCCCACAGGGAAAATTCTTATACCATCTCCCTTTTCCAAGTGCTGATTTTAAGAGCATATCGACCATTATGAAGAATTCTGGTATTGATAATAACCACACCTCTGAAATTCTTGATATCGTGAAAGTTTTAATAGATTATAAAGTAATTGAACCCGCTGAAAATTAATCCTGGATTCAATTTAATCCAGAAAAACCTCTACCAATTCCTTCAAAATCCTTTCAGAACAATTTTGGTTCTCAACAAACAACATCAAATCGCCGGTTCCGCTAAAGACCGAAATATTTTCATCCCGATAATTAAAATCAGCCCAGACATATTTTTTCAATGCACTTTCCGACAATCTTACAGTCTCCCTTGACGGAATTCTTTTGATCAGGTTTTGGGATAACGATTTGTTCTCAATACAGGCAAATAAGCGTGAATTATCGCTCATGATTGTTTTTTGCAGTGTCGCCATGATACAAAGATTTATTACTAAACCTAACGACAATGTTTTCAATTAAGGGTTGCAATTTTTCAATTGATTAATAATAATTGCAATATAGTCAGGAATACCTTAGCTATAAAAATCATAGATTTGTCCATAAAAAATGGTGCAATGATAAGCCAGGAAAAGCTAAAGGAGTTGGCTGCCAGCAAAGAGAGCCAAAATAAAAAATTCTTCAAACGCTTAAAAGCAAAAACACCCAGGGACCTTGATGAGAAAGTACATAAACTGCACACTATGGCATTTTCAGAGATTGATTGCCTTGACTGCGCTTACTGTTGTAAACACCTTGGCCCACGCATTCTTGAAAAAGACATTGAACGAATTTCAAAATACCTTAAAATAAAGAAAGACAATTTTATCCAACAATATCTTCGAATTGATGAAGATGGTGATTATGTTTTTCAGTCAATGCCCTGCCCGTTTTTACAAGCTGATAATTATTGTTCGGTTTATGAAGCCCGGCCCAAAGCCTGCAGAGAGTACCCCCATACCGACCGGAGGAAGTTTCATCAAATTTTTCCGCTGACCATCAAGAACACAATTACCTGCCCTGCTGTTTATGAAATTGTCGAAAACCTGAAGAAAATATATTCCTGATTTAATCAGTTTCAAGCAATTGATCGATTATAGACTTTTCAAGCAATCTCATATGCTTATGTTCCATAGTATTCACCTTGATTTCAAAAGAATAGTTTGTGTCATCTTCCGATAGCAGTTTAATCATCGGCTTTTTTCTGAAATTGCTCCACGGGTTATTGAGAATTAATATCCTGATTTTTTCTTCTATTTGAGCTTTTGTCACATTCTTTTTCACAGTAAGCATTATTTTGTATTCATCTGCACCTTGTGAGTCGGATAACTCTGAAACGACTTCCTGCTGCAGCTTTGAATAGGGAATTTTAACCATTTGGTTATCGGTCGTTTCAACAATTAAATGGGTTAGGTGCTTCGATTTTATCTTCCCATTAATGGAGCCCAATTGAATATTCTTGTTTGCTGGCAAATCGTTTTGAACCCTGAAGATTATTCCGGCAATAAAGTCCCGGACAAGGAACCACGCAAAGAATGCAACAAGAATAATTACAAGGCTTGCAACTAAATACTGGTAGTACGATTTCTCTTTGAAAAGAAAATCGTTTGCCCAAAAAACATAAAGCAACCATGTTATTAGTTCAATGGCGGGCAATACGTTGAATTTCCTTACCCACTTTGAATATTTCCGAACTAAATAGTTTTTAAATAAGCCTAAAACCTTTAGCAATAAAAACAATGCAACACCAATAATCAAAACAACAATGATTTTCATAACAAACCCTTTTGTTTAAAATACTTTATTAAAAATGGCTCAGCAAAAACATTAATCATATATAAATCATTTGCCCGTTCCGTCAACAATCCATTCCGTCTCATTGACTCCACCATATCTTCAACAACTCCTGATTCAAGCAGGAGCAAGTTTTCCAATTTTTCACGGGTTAATCGTTTGTGAAGGATAAACTGGATCAAAATGATTTGCCATTCGGGATCCAATGTTTCAAGTATGGAAACTTCAGGTTGGTGTGGACTGTTGATGTATATCGTCTCGCCTGATATTTTTTCAATACTCGATAGCCATAGGTTCAGGCTAACTCCGGGATTCCCTTCTGTATTGTCGAAAAACCTGCTGAACAGCCCCGCCAATTTAAATTCCGACAAACTATCCTCATCCCTGTTTTTCAGTTTGAATTTCATTCCGCTGGAATGATGCCTGCGAATGATCATTTCTTTAAGTTCCTGCGAATCGAAAGGCATTGAATTGATCATGCTAATAAATACATCTTCGATCTTAAGTGTATCATTGATGATTTCATAGGCATAAGGATTCAGGTTCACAATGAATAAGCATTTGCTGCAATATTCAGTGATCAATCGAATAATTTCTTTAATGACAGCATACCCTTTAGGCGACCGCTCCCACCACATTTCCAGATCATGAATAACAATAACGCTTTCATGAGGAAGAGCTTCAAGGATTTCATCAACCTCACCTGAAAGATTGGTAATCTTTTGAATTTCAGCTTTGAAATCAGTAACTGCCGTTGAACCCCGTAACAAAGGGAAAAGATGATAAACTTTTTCTTTTGAAAAATGATTTTTGGTATAATAACGACAAAAGGCTGTTTTGCCACAATTTCGATCACCCACTATCAAGATCCCCCCATAGTGTCCTTCCCTGTATCTTCTAAGCGCTTTGGACAACATGGATTCTTCATAAGTGCGACTTACCCAAAAATCTTCGCTAATGCTCGACCGACCGCTAAAAAGATTATTATAATAATGGGGTAAGTTGTCCAGTACCTTTTGTTTCGGGCTTACTTTTTCTATAAAGTCAAGGACACTTTCATTGGTTGATTGAAGGCTTTCATTTTTCATTAACTGCTTTGCCAGCAGAATGCCTTCACTCTTCGAATACATTAGCCGGGCAGACTTTTTTTGCAGATAATTTCTCAACTGCAAGCTTTTAGCTTCAAATTTATTCCTGACTTTCCGACTCTGATATTCCCTGACGAAACTTGAAAATTCTTCAACACTTTCTTCAATTTTATAGGAATACAAGGGTTCAAACGCTTCAACTAAATAGGTATGCAACTTTTTATTTAACTCCTTTCTAATCTCAATGATCTTTTCCTCTTCTTTTGAAATCTTTCCAATGGTTCTCTGAATGACCTCATCTACAAAAGCTTTATTTTCTCTATTGGCATTTGTTATGTTTTCCACATTAAAACGGGCAAGGCTTAATTGATCCTTGATGACAAAAACAGTCTTTCTAATAGTAGCAGTGCTATTTTCAAGATAGTCGAAGGCGGAATTCAGTAACTTGGTTTCAATGAAATGAACTGCGATCTTTCGCAATGGAACAGCAACAAAATCATCTGTCATCCTTTTCCCTGACATTTCGGTACTATTGGAAGAAGTAGCTATCACAAGGGTTTCCGGCAGGGTATCGTTAAGTTTTGCTATATCCTGGCTAAGCGTTTCAAATTCATCCAATAGATTAATTCCATCTTCTACACTATTCATATCAATTTTCAACCTGGAAGTTTTTTCTGGATTTTTTGCAATTAGTAAAATATCGGATTTTATCAATTCCAGTTTTTTAATGAGGCCTGATTCCTGCTTCATCAGTATATTCTTTGAAAACGCTTCAAATTTATCTTCAATCCTGTGCATGTGCGACTGAAGCAGTACATCCATATATATTTTGTTAAGGGCATAAACCATATGGTTGTAAAACTCTTCGGCAAAACCATTGCATTTAAGTTTAATTGATTTATAATACTTCCTGCTTCTGCGTTTCCTTTTGATCAGGCTGTTGACGTTAACTTTTTCAAGCTCAACGGCCATGATGTTCAGGTTTTTCCGGTACTCAACAAACAGTCTTTTCTCAAAAAGCCCTTGCAATGAATCAAAATCCCGTGAAATGAACTGTGCTTTTTCCAAAATTTCCTTTTTGGACACTTCAAAAGCCTCCGCCTGAAAACTCTTATTCTGAAGCTGCCTTTCGGTTTTCACAATCAAATCATCCATACTTGTGATCAATGGCCGGATATTAGAAAGGATGCCAAAAACATCTTGTTCAAATTTACCGAGAAGTGAGATCAGAAACTGAAACCGATTGTCCTTAAGATAATAACTTCCTAATTCTCTGAACCGAATGCTTCCATTGATGTATTTCTTTGCAAATGGATTTAGAAGAAGTTTTTTCAATTTGGCGGCCCTCACCTTTGCCGAATCACCTTTTAAAATTTTAAAATCCGACTTGTCATAAATCATTGCCAAATGTTGTGGAAACCTCAGAATATCTTCTTCAAGCTTGTTGATATACCATTCCACACCCTCTTCAAACGATTCCTTTTGGAGAGCAAGCTTTTGTTCTATGAATTTTTTTAATTGCACATCAATGTGATAGTAAAAATCACTCTTCCCATTTCTGAGGATCCGGAACTTTCGGTGTTGATCGGTTTGATTTGAAATTTTTGACAAAACACCGAAAGTGGATTTTAAAATCCATCAACCTCTGTTAGAAATGAGTGGTTATCGCTAAAATAAGGCACAAATGTTTTTTCACAAAAACGTTCCAACACTTTGCTTCCGTTGACATCTATCTTACGGATATTCTCATTAATTATCCCATATTTTGATACGTGGAGGATCAGGAACAACTGTTGATTCTGGCAATTAACTTTTCCTTTTCGGTGAGCACCTTGTCAAGTTCAAGATCATATTCCTCAAAAGGGAAGATCCGTTAATTATTAAGCATGTCCCTAAATGCCGGGTTATCAGATTTATTTCCTCAAAGATCTCATCTGTTTTCAGGTTTTGGGTGAGGATTTCCGATGGTTAAATCCGTTTGCTCGCTTTCCTTGCCGATAATTTCTTCTGTTAAATAATTATCCACACTGTTATTAATTACCTTGACCTGAATATTGGCACGGTATTGATCCAATATACCGCCCAGTGTTTTATGGATCTTTTCCGTTAGTTGTTATCTGTATTGATAACTAAAAAAGCCGGACTTTGGCATCGCGCCATTCGCCCGATGAGTAAGATGGCGGATCAGGGAAATGGAAAAAACAAGGTTATAACCCCATCCTCCCCACCAAATATCAATGGTTTGATGTTTACCGAATTTTCGAACCGGATGGTAATTCAAATAAACAGAATTATAATTATTTCTTTTAAAACTTTGTATAACCCGTGTGAATGAATCCCTGTTGGTTTCTTTCCTGCTCCAACCCAAAAGAATGGTATTTGGTTCAATACCGGTGAAACCATACGTTCTTACAATTTCGTCTATCCCCGCATAAATATCACGGCATTGATGTTTATGAATGATGAGTTCGGAAGTTTTTGAGGGAGGCATATCAACGACCTCACATTTTAATCAGAACAGGCTCTGTGGACGGGACGGTTCCGAACCCGCTAATCATTCCCAGTTTGCCTGCAAGGTGCTGACCCATCTTTGTAAGATGAGGCCGCGCAGCCACATCACCACTGAACATAATGATATTGGGCCTCCAGTTATGGACTGAATACTTGAGATACTGAGTCGCTGCAGTCCTTTTTGACAAGCGATGCCCATACGCTGCTCCAGGCATCACCCGATTCAAGGGTCAATTCTTTCCTTTTGATAAACAGATACAAAAAGCCCTAACAGCACAACTGCTCCCTATCATGGCAAGGAAATCAGTGGATCATCACCAGAATACATGCCGTTGCACCGATCAGGCTAACCCAATAAAGAACCTTAAAGTCGGGACGAAAATCAGGACTTGTTTTGCCTCGAAAGCACTGCTGAGGTTAGAAATCCATAAGTGGTAATAAAGAAGACGAAACAATTCTTGCAATAACATCCAATTGCCCGATAAGAATTCACTTTCTGCAATTAAAAAAGTAAGCAGTAGTGCATTTCTTGGCTCATTGGTCATCTTTGTGCCACGGACAAAAAAACTTGGGAGTGATTTTATCAATGGCCGTTGCTTGTAATATCCGTGGTGCTGCAAAATACTTCCCAAAGCCGATGAAAGGGTAGCCCCCAGATTCCGGCAACAACAAGTTCAGGGATTAATGAGATATTGAGCAATACGTTGGGGTCATTGGCGAGCATGTCACTGCTGACGGTAAAAGAAAGGAACAATGCAAGTAGGACATATACAACAAGGCCGATGGCAATCGCTGCAATGGTCCCTTTGGGGATGGATTTCTTCGGATCCTTCAAATCCCCCGACATGGAAACGCCTGCTTCAAAACCGGTAACAGCAGGAAAAAATATTCCAAACAAAACCATCAGTGGCACAGCGGAACCACTGCCGGAAAAACTGGGTACAACGGGTGTAAAATCATGCCTCCCAAAAAAGATGGACAACAGTGACAGGAAAATAGCTGTCATAATGATGTATTGAGTTTTAACTGCCAATGAAGTGCTGATAAAAGTAATAATGGTGACCGCAAGTAAAATTAGACTTCCTGCAATCCGGATATTGTTGATGTTTATTTCATAGCCCCAAAAGCCCAAAAAACTCTCGGCAAAACCGATCAGGTAAAGGCTTACACTGAAAGATAAACCAACAAACAGGGCCAGTCCGAGTGTACCTCCGATCGGCAGCCCCAGGCTTCTGGAAATAATGTAGTAGGTACCTCCGGCTTTTACTTTTTTATCGGTAGCAATGGACGAAACACTTAAACCTGTTGTTATGGAAATTATATGTGCTACAAATATAATCCCTAAAGTAGCAAACAATCCTGCCTGTCCGATAATCATAGGAAAACGCATGTACATGATCACACCTAAAATGGTAAGTATAGAGGGTGTGAACACTCCACCGAAAGCCCCAAATTTATTTGATTTTGCCATGATTAATTAATTCAATAAAAAACTATAGTAATGAATAAAAAGAGTTCGTATACACTTTCGATAAAGGTAAATATTTTTTTATCAACGAAGCAATTAAGTTTTTTCAGTTAATTTTATATTTTTATTAAACTACAAGAAATATATAAATGGACATTTTCAATCCATACATCGAAGTAATTGCTTTGTGTATTGTCTTGATCATCTCATTTAACTTTGACCTGATCGCCAAATACACCAATGTTCCCAGTGTCCTGCTGCTTATCCTGTTAGGGATAGGTATTAAGAGAGGATTAATGATGATGGATGTTGAAACGGGGGATTTTATTTTCCATATACTTGAGGTAGTTGGAATTGTTGGGTTGATTATGATTGTCCTCGAAGGATCGCTTGAGCTTGAATTAACACGAGAAAAAAGACCATTGATCATAAAATCGTTTTTTATTTCTCTTGTATCATTGATTTTAACCTCCCACCTTTTAGCCCTGCTGTTTTATTATTTACTATTTGATGATTTTACCACAAGCCTGGTTTATGCCGTGCCTCTCTCCATTATGAGCAGTTCAATAATAATCCCAAGTGTTAAGGGACTCATTAAAAGCAAAAAAGAATTTCTGATATACGAGAGCACTATCTCCGATATTCTGGGTATTATGTTTTTCTTCTTTTTAATTAGCAATGCCGAAAATGGCTCAGTCGCCGATATTGTCCTTTCTGTTTCAGGAAACATAAGTATAACGATTACAATATCAGTTATTATCAGTTATGTTCTGGTTATTCTTGTAAGCCGGATGAATTCTCAAGTGAAATTGTTTTTACTGATTGCCGTTTTGGTAATGCTTTATTCCATTGGTAAATTATTGCATTTTTCTTCCTTATTTATGATATTGGTTTTTCGGATTGATACTAAACAACCATAAGGTTTTTCATGGGAAAAATCAAAAGGCTGGGTTGATGAAAATAAGTTGGGGGACCCTGCTCTGAAAGATTTTCATGTCCTGATCATAGAGTCAACTTTTACCGTTCGGACATTCTTCTTTGTAATCTTTGGAATTACTTGAATTGGGCGAATTTGACTGACATACGTGCAGGCTCTTATCAGCATTGCTGTGGTGGCAATAATATTTACGATTAGGTATATCTGCTTAAAACTATTCAGAATGAAGAAAATTATGATCGAACTTTTATCGCTCGGGGGTTGATCACTATTTTGCTCTTCTTCAGCATTCCACCGGCATTCAGCAGGTGCAATTCAGTTCAGGGATATTGCTTTACACCATAATTTTTCTCAAGTATCATCATGACCGTCATTTTGGTAGCAAAAGGCAAACAAAAAGCACCTGTTGATATACTTGAATTTGATGATTGGGACGAGTTGGACAAAGAGATTGGTAAGGCTTACAAAAAACAATCCTTAAGAATAGCCGCACAAATAATCATCCTTCTTTAATCTGAACATCCCTCTGAGGAAGGTATCGGATTCCATTCTTTCTGAATTCTGCATCAATATTAAACCAGGGTACTTTTTATATTTTCGACCCTAAAAGTTTTTATTGTCCAAAAGTAAAGGCGAAAATCAAGAGACGAACTGCCGAAATCAACAAAACCTAAAAAAGGCTTTCGGGTTTTGTCACAATTTTCAAGGACAATTATGACACAACCAAATAGAACATCCTTAACCAGTTTGTGTCTGACCCATAAGCTACACCTACACTAATATGAAAACGGGTACGTGAATCCATGTGACTCAGTTAATAATATTATCGCTGATTAATTTATGATTAGGGTTAATAATAGTATAATCATCGCGTGTTTCAATTTTAGATGTCCGCAAATGAATCTCTTTTACCATTCCTATTGTGCCATATTGATTTTGAACCACATCATTTTACTTTCAGATTCCCCTCGAACAAAATAATAATTCCTGATAAATCGTGAATATTTGCTGTAATCAAACCCAATACCAACTAACAAACAAATTGAGCTTTGCAATGAGCAGGTTATAATGGTTAATAGTTTCAAGGGCAATGCCTGCGACAATCACCCAAACAAAATATTTTAATATTTGAAACACAGCATATCTTGACCCCCCGCTGGTTTCAGCCTTTTTAATTTTCGGTTTATCAATTTCTTGATCATTTTCAACAACAACCATGTGGTGAAAATAATTAAACCAAAAACCAATCTTATGGTAAACGGAAGAAATATTTTCCGTGTGGATTATCTTATAATCTATAAAATCCTTTAGTGTCATTATAAATTTGATTTAATGTTTGAAGTTAAATCGTGTTTGCTGCGTCCATTCAAAAAAACAAAACGAATCATTTGATCATCAAGTGATGCTTGAAGCTGCAAATATAATTTTTTCTGTGAGTACGAAAATGCTCAAACATCGGAGCAGATCTATTAGAATTATCCATTAATTCTATTAACTTCTGACAACTTTCATCATATATTTCATAAGGATAATCACCGGAACAGTTTACAGATTTGTTGAGGATGAAAAAGATATATTGAATAATCGGCATTTTTAAGGTCGAAACGACTAAAAATTGGAAAACATTTATCGTGTTCTTTAATTTTTAAATTTGCCCATTGCTTTTAAAGATTAACATATGTCAACTACAACAAAATTTGTTTCTCTGATGCTATCTGGTAGAGGAGGCTTTTTACCGATGAGCATAAAATTGTCAGAGATGCAGTCAGGGATTGGGTAACCCGGGAGGATAAGACCCGATATTGAAAAATATTTTTGAGGATGCAAAATTTCCGGCACACCTCGTAAAAGAGTTGGGTGAACTTGGTGCTTTCGGGCCGTTTTATCCCGGGGCAATACGGAGGCGCAGGAATGGATTTCATTTCCTATGGGCTCATCATGCAGGAACTTGAGGCCGGGGATTCGGAGCATTCGGTCTATGGCATCGGTTCAAACAAGCCTTGTGATGTTTCCAATTTATGAATTTGTGATGAGGAACAAAAGATGAAATACCTGCCCGGCTTGCAACAGGCGAAATTATTGGTTGTTTTGGGTTGACTGAACCCAATCATGGTTCAGATCCGGGAAGGATGAAATCAACCATTAAAGATAAAGGAGATGCGTTATTTGCTCAATGGGGCCAAATGTCTTGGATCACCAATTCAAGTATTGCTGATATAGCTATAGTATGGGCCAAAGATGAAACAGGTGTTGTCAGGGGAATGGTAGTGGAAAAAGAAATGAGAGGCCTTACTGCTCCCTGAAACACATGGTAAATGGTCACTTCGGGCATATCCATTGCGGGGAGAGCATTTTTGACAATGCTAAAAGTTCCTAAAATATTTCACCTAATACGATGGGTCTTAAAGGCCCTTGAGTTGTCTGAACTCAAATCGTTATGGAATTAGCGAGGCCCATTGGAGCGGCATTCGATTGTTATGACGCAACCCTGAAATATTCCCTCGAGCATCAGTTCGGAAAACCCGGCCCATCCTTTCAGTTGCAACAAAAAATTTGCTGAAGCACTCACTGAAATTACAAAAGGCTCAACTTCTTGCATGGCGGTTAAGGCACTTTACAATCAGGAAAATCAACCCCGGCCATGGTTTCTATGGCAAAAAGGAACAATGTTGCCATGGCACTTGACATAGCCCGCAATTTGCGTCAGGTACTCGGAGCAATGGGAATTACCAGCGATTACCCGATGATGAGGCACATGATGAACCTGGAATCTGTTATTACCTATGAAGGGACACACGATGTTCACTTGTTGATAACAGGCCAAGAAATAACAGGAATTCCGGCTTATAAATAAGCTTTAACAATTTTGCTATCTTAACGAGGGAGTTTTTATTTCGAAACAAAATTTCAAAGAATCAACTCCGAAATAATTACAATTTAAGCTCTAATGTTGCATCTGTAATAAACCCCGCCAAAAGGCAGGGTTTATTTGAAAATAATTGAGAAGATGTGAATTGTCTGTTCCTGAATGAGCGGTTAATCAGGTACCTGGCTAGAATAGCCATAATCATTGTTCGGAATCCAAATGTTATTTTTATCTACATTGTTTACCTGGGTATCCATGTTAAAATCACCAGAGAAATATCCATTTTTGGCAGCTTGAAATGTCCAAACACTAGTTTTATCGGATGAGAGAATATACCCATCGGCATCTCCATCACCGGCCACCATTACTGCAACTCCGTTTTCCCATTGTTTGTATCCATCTGAATCACCGTAGGCTTGGGTTATTCCGGTTGTAAAGTCATAAGTATAAATGCCGCCTGTTTCGATAAGCGGATAAGCCGAGATGACAGGCAGATGGTTCCGGTGCCAGATAACGACAAACAGTTGCTGGCTTACTTCGCCATCAAATGTCGGAAGTGAACTGCCATCAAGTCCGACTATGCTGCCGTCTTTCAGCAGGAAGAAAGCGCCTCCGCCAATGGCGGTTGATTCGGTGGCTGAGTTGATATCCGGTGCATCCCGAAGTTCAAGACCGATCCAATCTACAACATCTGCGTTGGGTATGGCATCCACTTCTTCGTTGCCGTAATAACCAACCACCGTCAGGGTTTGTTGTAGCGGAATGATGGAGTTCAGGTCGGTAATCATATCAGTACCATTGAACGGGCCTTCGAGGAAAACAGAAAGATTAAGTTCTATACCCAAATCTAACTCCCTTGCAAGGATAAACTGGCTGAAACCACTAATACCCTCAAAGGTGACTGTGTTATTTTCTGCGTTGACAGAGCTTGCTGAAGTCAGCAATGCCCATGCGGTATCGGAAGTGCTGCCACGGGTATAAAGGCTGATGTTGGCAGGATGGTTTTCATCGCTTGTTCTAAGGTTTTCCTCCACAGTGAAAGTGAGGTCTGTTTCAAAACTACCGCTACCATAACGGTTGACTATCCAATATTGCCCCGAAAATATAGTTTCCGGGCTGGAAGGAATGGTATTGGGCAAAGTGTCTATTCTTGCAACGGTAATTTCTGCACTGGTTTGCGTATCGAAATTCATACTTAGCCCTGTATTGCTGAAATCAACCTGCCCGCTGGCTTCTGTATGCGAAGCTGCGTAACCCGGCCCGAATGGAATCGAAGACACGATCCAGTCAGCATTATCCATATTATGTAAAGAGCCATTTGACGCTTGACTTAAATCAAATAATTCATCTCCTTCAGCCTCATTGAACTGCCAGTAAGCGGCCAGATTTGTTTGGGGAGGAGATGCTACATACATTTGCTCTCTGATCTGAATTGAATCCAGGGCAATATCCCAGATTTTTACTTCATCCAGTACACCATTAAAAAGGTTGCCAGTATAATGTTGTGATGATCCAAAATAGAGATCATTTGTAGTAAAGTCAGGGTTTGTAACGATAATGAACCCCTGTAACACCCCACTGTCATACAAACAAAATTCATCGCTGGATGCATTGTAGGTGATGGCAACGTGATGCCATTCCTCCAGCCCCCAGGTTTGGCCGGTAATATTTTGCCATCCGGCTGAAGTTCCCAGGGTTCCTGTCAGGCCATTGCTGGTGTTATATTCAATGGCATAACCTTGTTTTGGGGTGCCGTTACTTTTATGTTTAGAGACAATATCTGCGGTTGAGCCCGGGTATGCCATCAGCTTTACCCAGGCTTCAATAGTAAAATCTCCGTCAACTGATGGATTGCCAATATCATTATGGGCGATGCTGACATAATCCTCAATGCCATCAAATTGAAGGGAAGTGCCGGGGTAGTTGTCAGGAAAATGCTTTAGACCGACTAAATGCAGATATTGTATTTCCTCCCTGCGAAACATGCGCGATGCTGTCAGTAAACCAGCCTTCAACAGAAGATTCAGAATTTTATAAAAACAGTATCGGAAACATTGCCGTTTTCGGTTCAAGAAGAGCTTTGCTGGTAAATACCGTTTTCTGAGAGGGTTCATACTAAATGCCGGATTATTGATGGAAAGGAAAAAAGTTTCTTTAAGGTTTTGTGCTTTTAAATAGTAATTGGCTAAGGATATAAGTCTCCGAACCATTTTTTAAAATAATGGTATCAAATACAGGCTTGTTCATAATGGTTAATGTTTCCAGATTCTTCACCTATTAAGAGGTCAAAACCCGTCATCATACAGGTCACTCAAAAATGGTTCTGATTTAGGGCCTACGTTAATTCCACTGAGATTTTGGGTTTTTAGGCTAAAGAAGTTGTTGGGGTTAATTTCCGATTGAGAATAATAATTCAGGTTCACCGATTCTTCCCCAATAATAAGGTCCAATAAACTATTATCAAACAAATTCGTAAAGCGGGGAATTGATTTAAATCCAACATCAATATTACACCAGAGAGGATCTTTCAATTGAAAATGCCAACTTTCACATGGTCTTGTTCATAAAGGATCAGGTTAATATAATTGCCTATAATTAAATCCAGCAACCCATTGCTATCAACGTCAGCAACAAGGGGAGCCGCAGATGCACCAATATCAAATCCATTAAAAGTATCCGAAATATTTTGAAAACCACAGGAATCCGGAAATATTTGCTCATAATGACTTAATATTCCGGCACTTTCTCCAATCAATAAGTCCAATAAACCATCGTGGTCCAAATCTATAATGAATGGTTTTGAATATGTACCCGCAATAATGTCATTGAAGTTTGAAATTATTAAGGTAAAAACATTAGAGTTTTCTGCCTGTTGTTTGTAATGAATCAAATTCCCAATTTCTCCCCGATAATTAAATCAAGCAAGCCATCCCGATCAATGTCAATTATAAAAGGGTGGGAATATTCACCGACATCAATATTATTAAAGTGGTTAATAATTTAAATCTTTCGGGATTTTCCAAAAATGTAATTTTTGGCGAGTCAACAGTCCCCTTAAGTAAAAGGCGGGTTTCTGCTTCATCTTCATCACTTGAGAATATACTTAATACAGCAGTATAATTACCTTTGCTTTCATGGGTAAAACTTACAATAATATCTGCTTTTTGCTGTGGCAACACATAGCTAACGGGTTCCTGTACATAAAAAAGTTATTGATTAGCATCAGCGAATCAATAAAGAGGGTATCTAAACCTGTATTATTTATGCTTAGTGTAAGGTTCAGGGTATCACCGGGCCAAATGGAGCCAAAATTAAGTATGTTTGATTCCAGTGCAATTTCAGCAGCGGTTTTCCGGCACAGGATAAACTGGCCTGTTTTTGATATGCCGCTAAACCAGGCCCAGTTGTTGTTGTTAAAATCCACTGAGTCGGCCATGGTTAAATCTGTCCGGGGAGCATCGACATGACATCCCTGTGATATAGCCTTAATTGTGCGAGTTGAATGGCATCTCCATTATCAAAGTTTTCAATAGGAGTAAAAGCTATATTGGCTTCCGAATGTGCTCTCTTCATTGCGGTACATGATCAGTATTGTTCACTAAAACTGGTATCAACGAAGGATGGTAAAACATTGGGAAGTGTATCAGGTGCAACTAAAAGCGAAACGCCGTTCTGTTGTATAAAATCCATTTCTACTCCTGTGTTTTCAAATGTTAGTGGCCCCGAAATCTCCGTATGTGTGCTGGCAGTTCCCGGCCCGAAAGGAAAACCTGATGTTACCCAGTCATGCTGGTTCCTTATTGATCAGGCTTCCAGTGTGATTTCCGGTTTCGTCATAGATGTTACTGCCTGTTGCCTCATTGCACAGCCAGTAAGCACGCAGGTTTTCCGGCAGGCTATCAAAGGAAATAAATAGCTGGTTCCTTATCTGTGCTGAATCGAGGGCAATGTCCCAAATTCTTATTTCATCTATTATCCCTTCAAATAAGTTGGTATTGTAATGTTGTGATGAGCCAATACAAAGGTCGTTGGTATTGAAATCAGGATCGGGAACAGTAATAGCACCTTGAAGCAACCCATTGTCATACAAACAAAACTGATCACTCGCAGCCTGATAGGTGATGGCCACATGATGCCATTCATCCAGATTCCAGCTTTGTCCGGTGATATTTTGCCATCCGCTGGCAGTTCCCAGGGCTGCCGACAGGCGGTTGTTGTTATTGTATTCTATGGCATAACCGCTTTTAGGGGTTCCGTCACTTTTATGTTTTGAAATAATATCCCCGGTGGAGGAAGGCCAACCAAGCATCTTAACATGGGCTTCCACTGTAAAATCTCCATCGTCTGATGGGTTGCCTATACTACTGTGCGGTACAATCACATAATCGTCAACGCCATCGAAGGAAAGCCCTGTCTCCGGGAATGTATATGGAAGGAAAACCCAGGGATCAGGAGGGAAATTGTACAGTATACCATTATTGAGGTTTAATTCATCTGCTGCCTGGGTGCCTGTTTTATCATTTAATCGCCAGTAGCCAATCAAACCCGGTGTCAAAGAGTTGATCTCACTGTTTTTATCATTGGCTATTTCCTCGCCAGTCCTTACAATATTCCAGTAACGGATTTCATCCATATAACCCTTAAAGAAAAGGCCTTCCGTGCTGCAATCGCCATTCACCTCCGCCCCCAGAAAAGTACAGTTGTTATCATCATATTGTACGGGATAAACCCCGCCTGCATCCCCGGTGCTTTTTAGTACGCCATCGAGGTAAAGTTTTACAAATTGCCCATCGAATGTGGAGGCTACATGGTGCCAACCCGATTCCATTAACGTTTTTGAGAAGCTGACATTCAGGTAACTTCCATTGATGCGGTAACTGGTACTGATATGTGTTGAACTGGTGCGGATGTTGCAGCCTCCGGCTTGGGTATTGCCAAAAAATACATAATTCGAAGCCATTGACCAGTCATTTAAATACACCCAGCCTTCGATGGTGATGCTATCAGTGGGTTTTAATGCCGAGGAATTTCCCAACGAGACGTAATCATCCACTCCGTCAAATTTGAGATAGCTATTGGAAGGTTGTGAAAATCCATTTGTTTCACTTACAATAATAAAGAGCAATAAGATTATCCAATACTTTTGGATTCTTTTAATAAATTGGTAAATACTACACATAACCTTGATTTATTTTTGTTAGATATTGAGTTCTATAAAACTAAATCCGTCATCAATCGCTTGAATGGATAACAGGTGTTAGAATTATTTACAGCCTTTAACGACGAAATTATGAAGTTGGATTAACGTGCAAAAGACTTTGTTTGACCAATGCGTAAATTGTTTGACCAAAACATAAAAAGCCTGAACTTTTGTGAATGATTATTTATTCACTGCCCTTAACCTGAAAATAGATGGCGTAACGCCAACCTGCTGTTTAAAGGTTCTGTTGAAAGTAGTATTTGATTTAAATCCTGACAGTTCGCGGATTCCATCAATGGAAAGGTGTTTTTTCGTAGTATCGGCCAGAAGTTCTCTTGCAGTCCGGACCCTGAAATCGGTAAGCAGGTCGTTGAATGAAATTTTCATGGATTCGTTTAATAACTTCGACAGGTATGAACGGTTCGTATTTATATCCCTGCAAAAGTCGTCCATGTTAACTTCCGGTCTAAGATAAGGTTTTTTTTCTACAAGGTATTTATTGAGTCTTTCTGCCAACACGCTGAATTTTTCATTTTCATTAGCTTTATCAGTGATGCTAAAGGTGGTAGAATTAATAATTTTCTTTTCAAGTTCTTTTTCTATTTTGAGTGACTTCATGCTTTGATCAACCAACTTTTTGTATGCCTTGTTTTTAAACCTGAGAAGAATAAGTACAATAATAGTCAGAACAACCAGGATAATTGCAATAATTGTAAGATAGCTTTTCTGAAGTCTGTAAGTTTTGTTCTTTTGCTTCTCTTCCCTGATTTTAGCCTCTTTTTCCTGTAGGTCGTATTTGGCTGACATTTCATTGATCTGGCTTTGGATCCTTTCGTGATAGAAATGATTTAATAAATCGTGGGCCAACCTCAAGTAATCGTAAGCATTTTGATAATCACCCAATAAATAGCTTACCTTTGAAAGATCATAATAAATATACCTGAACAGGTTCCTGTTTTTTTTAATATCTCCCAAATTCAAATGCTTCCATCAATATATTTCGTGATTTTACAGGTTGTTTCATTGAGTTGTAAATACCACCCATATTAATAATTGCATTTATGGCTTGCGGAATCATTTGAATGCTGATAAAGTTTTCTTTTGCCCCGGATACATATAAAAGTGCCGAATCCAATTGTCCGGTTTCATGAAATCTGGGCCATTTCATTTTGGGATGCTGCAAGGTATTTAATGTATCCGTGTTTTTTGAGATTAAAATACAGGCATGTGAATATTTTGATACCGAATCCAACCTACTTTCGGAACACCATTTACATTCATTGTACAAGGCAGCCATTCGATTAAAAGCAAAGGCCAGGTTATACTGGCTGATTTCAGGATTGTTCATGATGTCGTACAACATATCAATGGCTTTCGCATACTCTTGTTTCTGCCGATAGGCCTCTGTAAGATAAATTTTAGCAAACGCAGCCGAATCGGCATTTAACGATGATTTACTAAGGTATTTGAGCAATAGTGGAATTCCATTATCGGGCCTTGACTGGACAAGATAATTTATGGCTTGCCCGATCAATCCTACTTTGTTGAGCGTATCCGGTGGATCAATCCCCGGGAAGACCGAGATCAGGCTAATATCTTCCAATAATTGTAATTTGAAATAAAACTGATCAAAACTAATCCTTTCGGATGGAGTTAAGTTTTCATTCTCAACCAGTTTCAGAAGCATTCTTTCAAGAGAATCTTTACTTTGTTTAATATACTGATATATGTGATCAATGGAACACTCACGGGAAGGTGGGGCTATTGTTTGACTATAAACAAAATCAGTTTTTTAAAAACAGCACTTGAAAAACGGTTAAAAGACAAGAATAATATGCTTTGTGCATCGAGAAAAAATTAGCATTAATAAAAATTTCAAAAATAGTTGTTTTCGCAAAAATGCTGAAAAAGTAGCATCCATAAATGTTTATTTCCATCAGGCATTAAGGTAAAACTCAAAGTTAAAAATCCAATTCCTCATGCTTTACCTATATTTCTGTCTTCAATGTTATTCCTGCTTTGTGGAATAATTTTTTAATATTATCGCTCACCTTTGAAGTAGACCTGAAAAAAAAGCCCCGCCGAAACGGGAGCCCTTTCATAGCGAAGATGTCAAGCCTTATTCTGGTATTATCTTAAATTTTTCGAGATTCAGGTACCACAGATCATTTTTATCTCTGTTATCCGACTGTCCATCCATGTTCACATCGCTTTGCAGGTAGCCGGTTTGGCCCGTTTCATTGATCCAGGACGCTGTTTTATCAAGTTCGTTAATGGTTCCATCGGCGTTCATATCCCCGGCAAAAATTCCATATTTCCCAGAACCAGGTTGCTTTGATTGTTTCCAAATGCCTGCGCAGCAGCTGTTTGTGAAATCAAACGTGTATGTTCCTCCTGATTCGATGAGCGGATAGGCGGAAATAACAGGCAGATGGTTGCGGTGCCAGATGACGACGAACAATTGCTGGCTGATCTCTTCATCAAAGGTAGGCAGTGAACTTCCATCAACCCGACTGATGCTGCCGTCTTTCAGCAGGAAGAAAGCGCCTCCGCCAATGGCGGTTGATTCGGTGGCTGAGTTGATGTCCGGCGCATCCCGAAGTTCAAGGCCGATCCAATCCACCACATTTGCATTGGGGATTGCACCCACTTCTTCGGAGCCGTTGTAGCCAACCACCGTCAGGGTTTGCTGAAGGGGAATGATGGGGTTCAGGTCGGTATTCATATCGGTACCATTAAACGGGCCTTCAAGATAAACCTTCACATCTACCGAAAACTGGTTCTCAATCCAGTGAACCCGGTTGTAAGGATCGTATTCGAATGTTTCTCCTGCGAAGTCACCGAATGAATCAACAAAAGTAAGCGAACCTTCATCATTTGGCTTATAGACATTGTGATCACCGCCGGGAGTCAGGAATTGCACGTTGTGAAGGGTGAGATCCTGGTTATTCAGCACCTTGAGCATCTCTGTGGTTGAATACCTGAATTTGCAATAATCAAAAGCATTGGCAGGATCAATGGTGGCTGAGGATTGCACGATCAGCGGGCTCACATAATAAAACGAAGTCCTTCGGGCGCTGATTGAGCCAGTTCCATTGATGTAAATGAAATAGTATCCGGACCCATTGTGCGTGAAAACCACCTCGTTGCCTTCGGTTCCGCTTGCTTTCAAAAGTCCGCCGCTGTTCACATCCATGATTTTATTCCAGCCTACCTTCAACTGTGAATTCATATCCATCCACAGGGTACCGCCATTGTTCACTTCAATGTTTCCACCGGTAGTCAGTACCTGGTTGTTCGCATAGAGTGTTCCGGAATTGACTGTCAGCAGATCATTAACGGTAACATCACTTGAAAGTAAAACGCTTTTCCCTGCAGATTTGTTAACGGTTAACCCGAACAGACTGCCGCCATTCATCAGCAGGCCGGCATCCTGGTTTCCGTATAGTTCAAGGGTTCCGCCTGTTGGGTTGAAATCTGTGCGGTTATTAATGAAAGCGCCTTCGGTGCGGATGGTTCCGCCAATAATGTCAAGGGTGAGGGTGTAGGTGGGATTATCTATGATTTCGATACCATAGGGATACACATTAAGTTCACCGCCTGTCATAAAGATGTTGAGGTCCCCATCGCCTCCCCATTCACTGCCTATAGGTGCAATGATATTAAAGGTGCCGCCACAGATATCAATATTTCCTCTTAGATGAGGTATTCCGCTCATGTTTCCAAGGGTAATTGAGCCTCCATCGTCCACATAGAAATTACCTGTAATTCCATTATCCAGAAGACTGGTAGCCGTAAAATCTCCTTCCTCTACCATTAATCTTCCGGCAGTCCAGTCATATTCGGAGCAAACAATTGTATGTCCAAATGCACCGCCAACAATTCTTAAACTTTGTCCCATAGGTTTATCCAACTCCAGGGTGTAAAAAGTTTCATCCGACAAGAAAAACTGGTCGTCATTACCATTAAACACCACACGGCTTGTACCCTCAATAAAACCAGTTGTGCCAACATTATTATCCCAGCTGCCCCCAACTCTGATGATATTATTTTCAGCATTAAAAACCCCATATACTATAACTAAGTTTCCATTTACATTCAGAATGGAGGTGTTTGCGGGGTTTATTGTGACTGTTCCCGTATGACTGAAATACAGGTTATTGAAATAGTCGTTCGTGTTGGGTTTAATGGATTGATTGTTTCCAATGAGAAAGAAATTTCCGGCGTTGCATTGAGTAATTCCATCGCTAATCAGGTCGCCTTTCAGGATCACCCCCACCGCATCCGCATCTGAAACAAACTTGCCATTGGCAAAAATCCGCAGGTCGCCCCAGATGTAAAGCGATTCAGTTGACAGGTCGCTGAAGCCGATCTGGGCGCCCAAAGTTTTGGTGACATAAATATCATTGAATTTGCTCGTTTCGGAGTAATTCCTGATCCATTTGTCGGAGGTTCCCTCAAAATAAACTTTACCATAGTACATCTGGGCATTTGATCCGCTGTTGAAGTTCCAGTGGCCATATACTTCGATTGAGGCGTCTGCCGTAATACTGGCTTGCGAGCCCGATTCCCATACCACATCACCCAGTACGGAAAGTATATCGGCAGCGGTAGTCATGGCCAGTGTGCCGGTAACGGTCAGGTTGCCGTTGGCGGTCAGGTTGGCCCCGGAGATGGTCAGTGTTCCATTAATATCCAGGTTGTTGCATTCCCACACGCCGGCATCCATCACTGGCATATTGGGTGCTGCAACCGGAATAACAACATTGGTAGCTGCAGTAGGAACCAGTCCGTCGTCCCAGTTATCGCCGGTGTACCAGTTGTTGGAAACTGTGCCAGTCCGCAATCCCGGTTGGGTAAATGTCCATTCGATGCGGTTGTAGGGGTCGTTCTCATAAGTCGCACCGGAATAGTCCCCATAAGCATCCTTGAACTCAAGGTTTACGCTATCCACTGATTTGTATACATTATAGCCGGTGGCGGGCCCCAGGAATTCCACATTGCGTAGCAGCAGGTCCTGGTCATTGTCGATGCGCAGCATTCCAGAGTTGCATACCTAAACTTGCAGTAATGGAAGGGATAGGTATCTTCGATGGTAGCCCCTGCATGTACCCGCAAAGGATCAACATAATAAAAGGAGGCGCGTTGCGCGGCGATGGTGGCTCCCATCGGTGATGTTGATCACATAATTGCCGGAAGAGCCATTGCGGGTGACCACCGCTTCATTGCCTGAACTGCCTTCCACGCGGAGTGTGCTGCCCGAAAAGACAGTGAGCGCCTGGGAAGAACCGATCTTCAGTTGCGAATTCTCATCCATCCAGAGCGTTCCACCGGTCTGAACCACAATGTTTTCGGCTGTGGTGAGTACATGGCCGTCTGCCAGCAAGGTACCGCTGTTGACAAAAAGCGGGCCGTTGACCGTTGCATTGCCGGATAAGGTCACCGATTTTCCTGAGGATTTGTTTACTGTTAAGCCATACAGGCTTCCGCCATTCATCAGCAGGCCGGCATCCTGGGTTCCATGCATTTCAAGGGTTCCACCCGTGGGATTAAAATCAGTCCGGTAATTGATGAAAGCGCCTTCGGTACGGATGGTTCCGCCTGTGATGTTAGCCGTAAAGGTGTAGGAGGGATCATCCATGATCTCGACACCATGGGATACACGTTCAGTTCGCCGTCGGTCATGGTAATGGAAGCATCGCCATGGCCGCCCCATTCGCTGCCGATGGGCGCAATGATGTTAAAGGTTCCGCCATTGATGTGTAGATTCCCTTTAAGGTGGGGTATTCCACTCATGTTTCCCAAAGTGATTGAGCCACCATTCTCCAAAAAGAAAGTGCCTGCAATACCATTGTCAAGGAGGCTGGTTGCCGTAAAATTTCCATGAACAGAGATATAACCAGCAGTCCAGTCATACTCGCTGCAGACAACGGTTGGGTCAACAGAACTGCCCCAAATCATAAGGGGACCACCTAATGGCTTATCCACCTCCAGGGTACAAAAAGTTTCATCAGTGAAGCAAGTCTGTGCATAATTACCGCCATTAAATACTATACGGCTTGTACCCTCTTCAAAACCTGTAGTACCCTCATTATTAGACCAGTTTCCTCCAACTTTGATGATATTGGCTCCTGCACTAAATACCCCGGAATAGATATACAGGTCCGCTTTCACATTCAGGACGGAGGTGTTGGCCGGGTTAATTGTCACAATGCCCGTTTGGTTGAAATTCAGGTGGTAGAAATAGTCGTTTGTATTGGGTTTGATGGATTGATCGGAGCCGTTGAGCCAGAAATTTCCGGCGTTGCATTGTGTGGTTCCATCGCTGATTAGATCTCCACGCAGGATCACCCCCGCGGCATCCCCATCGGAAACAAACTTGCCATTGGCAAAAACCTTCAGGTCACCGTAAATGCTTAGATCTTCGGTCGACAGGTCGCTGAAGCTGATTTGAGCACCTGAGGTTTTGGTGACATAAACATCATTGAATCTGCTGGTTGAGGAATAATTCCTGATCCATTTGTTGGTGGTTCCCTCAAAATATACTTTCCCATTGTTCAACTGGGCGTTTGACCCGCTGTTGAAGTCCCAGTGGCCATATACTTCGATTGCGGCGTCTGCCGTAATACTGGCCTGCGAGCCTGATTCCCAAACCACATCTCCCAGAACAGAAAGTATATCGGCGGTGGCAGTCATGGCCAGTGTTCCGGTAACGGTCATGTTGCCGTTGGCGGTCAAATTAGCTCCTGATATGGTCAGTGTTCCATTAATATCCAGGTTATTGCATTCCCACACGCCGGCATCAATTACCGGCATGTTGGGGGCAGTGGCGGGGATCACTACATTGGTGACTGCCGTTGGTATGTTAAAATCATCCCAGTTATCAGCAGTGTACCAGTTGGATGAAACGGCACCGGTCCAAAGGCCGGGCTGGGTAATGGTCCATTCAATGCGGTTGTAGGGGTCACTTTCATAAGCCTCACCGGCATAATCGCCGTAATAATCTTTAAACTCCAGGTTCCCGCTATCCACTGATTTGTAAACATTGTAGCCGGTGGCAGGACTCAGGAACTCCACATTGCGCAGCAGCAGGTCCTGGTCGTTGTCGATGCGCAGCATGCCGAAAGTGGCATACCTGAATTTGCAGTAATGGAAGGGATAGGTGTCTTCGATGATAGCACCGGCATGTACCCTCAGCGGATCGACATAATAGAAGGAAGCGCGCTGCGCGGCAATGGTTGCTCCGCTGGTGATGTTGATTACATAATTACCGGAAGAGCCATTGCGGGTGACCACCGCTTCATTGCCTGAACTGCCTTCCACGCGGAGTGTGCTGCCCGAAAAGACAGTGAGCGCCTGGGAAGAACCGATCTTCAGTTGCGAATTCTCATCCATCCAGAGCGTTCCACCGGTCTGAACCACAATGTTTTCGGCTGTGGTGAGTACATGGCCGTCTGCCAGCAAGGTACCGCTGTTGACAAAAAGCGGGCCGTTGACCGTTGCATTGCCGGATAAGGTCACCGATTTTCCTGAGGATTTGTTTACTGTTAAGCCATACAGGCTTCCGCCATTCATCAGCAGGCCGGCATCCTGGGTTCCATGCATTTCAAGGGTTCCACCCGTGGGATTAAAATCAGTCCGGTAATTGATGAAAGCGCCTTCGGTACGGATGGTTCCGCCTGTGATGTTAGCCGTAAAGGTGTAGGAGGGATCATCCATGATCTCGACACCATGGGGATACACGTTCAGTTCGCCGTCGGTCATGGTGATGGAGGCATCGCCATCGCCGCCCCATTCGCTACCGATGGGCGCAATGATGTTGAAGGTTCCGCCATTGATGTGAAGGTTGCCTTTTAAGTGTGGGATGCCACTCATGTTGCCCAGGGTGATTGAGCCTCCATCTGTTATATAAAAATCGCCTGCAATACCATTGTCAAGGAGGCTGGTAGCCGTAAAATTCCCATTCATAACATCCAATGCACCGGCCGTCCAGTCATATTCGCTGCAAACAACAGTTTGACCTTGATCACCCTGAATTAATCTCAATGCTCCTCCCAATGGTTTATCCACCTCCAGAGTGTAAAAAGTTTCATCCGCCATAATCTGCTGAAAATTATTTTCACCATTAAATACCACCCGGCTTGTACCCTCAACAAAACCTGTTGTGCCCACAAAATTTGACCAATGCCCCCCCACTTTGATGATGCTATTTCCTGCATTAAAAACACCTGAATCCATTGTCAAGTTTCCATTCACATTCAGGATGGAGGTATTGGCCGTGTTAATGGTAACCGTTCCCGATTGCCAAAAATACAGGTCGTTGAAATAGTCGTTCGTGTTGGGTTTAATGGATTGATTGTTGCCAAAGAGACAGAAACTTCCTGCGTTGCATTGAGTAGTTCCATCGCTGATCAGGTTATCTCTGAGGACCACAGCCTTATCGCTATCTGAAACAAACTTGCTGTTGGCAAAAACCCGGAGGTCGCCTTCGATGTATAGATGTTCGGTTGACAGATCGCTGAAGCCGATCTGAGCGCCCGAAGTTTTGGTGACATAAATATCATTGAATCTGGCGTTTTCGGAAAAAATCCTGATCCATTTGTTGGTGGTTCCCTCAAAATAGACTTTCCCATTGTTCAACTGGGTATTAGATCCGCTGTTGAAGTTCCAGTGGCCATATACTTCGATTGAGGCGTCTGCCGTAATACTGGCTTGCGAGCCCGATTCCCAGACCACATCTCCAAGAACAGAAAGTATATCGGCAGCGGCAGTCATGGCCAGTGTTCCGGTAACGGTCATGTTGCCGTTGGCGGTCAAATTAGCTCCTGATATGGTCAGCGTTCCATCAATATTCAGGTTGTTGCATTCCCACACACCGGCATCAATCACCGGCATGTTGGGCGCTGAGGCCGGAATGACAACGTTGATAGCTGCATTGGGAACAAGTCCATCGTCCCAGTTATCTCCGGTGTACCAATTGGATGAAACGGCGCCAGTCCAGAGGCCGGGCTGGGTAACGGTCCATGCAATTCGGTTGTAGGGGTCATTCTCATAAGTTGCACCGGAATAGTCCCCGTAAGCATCCTTGAACTCAAGGTTCCCGCTATCCACCGATTTGTAGACGTTATAACCGGTGGCCGGCCCCAGAAATTCAACATTTCGTAGCAGCAGGTCCTGGTCGTTATCGATGCGTAGCATGCCGAAATCAGCATATCTGAATTTGCAGTAGTGGAAGGGATAGGTATCTTCGATGGTAGCGCCGGCATGTACCCTCAGCGGATCGACATAATAGAAGGAAGTGCGTTGTGCAGCTATGGTTGCCCCGTTGGTGATGTTGATCACATAATTACCGGACGAGCCATTGCGGGTGACAACAACCTCGTTTCCGGAGGTACCCTCTGTTCGAAGTGTTCCTCCTGAAAAAACGTTCAAAGTTTTTGATGTGCCGATTTTCAGTTGTGAATTCTGATCCATCCACAAGGTTCCGCCATTGTTAACCATAATGTTCTCGGAAGTGGTCAGCACCTGGTTGTTCACTTTCATGGTTCCGCTGTTGACGGTCAGCGATCCGTTTATGGTTGCATTGGAGGTGACATCCACTATGGTACTGAAGTTTTATCAATCTCCACATTGAACAAACTTCCGGAAGAAGGGATCAGGTAACAAGCGCTTGGACCATACAACTCAATGGTACCGGCAGTGGGGTTAAAATCGGAACGGGTACAGGCGAAATTTCCCGCAGTACGGATGGTTCCACCGGTAATGTTATGACTGAAGCTGTAGGTCGCATCGGTTTTGATGAGCATTCCCTGATCCATAAAATCAAGGATTCCGCCCGACATGGTGATGGAAGCATTCCCGCCCGCAGGCCACCAGCATGGGTTTACGCCACCGTATACAATAAAATTCCCGCCATAGATATACAAATTCCCTTTCAGGTCAATATTTCCGGTGAGGTTGGTCAGGTTGATGGTACAACCGGAGTTCAGGTAAAAATTCCCGGCAATGCCGTTGTCGAGCAACTGGTTGCTGACAGTGAAAGTACCGTTGTTCAATACATCTATGGCGCCGGCGGTCCAGTCGTATTTTGAGCAGGTGACATCAGTCCCGTTCATCCGAAGTGCACCACCTGCCGATTTGTTTACTTCAAGGGTCGAGAAGGTTTCATCAGAGGAGTATTGATGATAATTACCCCCATTGAAGATCACCCGGCCGGTTCCCTGCACAAAGGCATCCGGGCCTACCGCGTTGGTCCAGTTGCCAAAGAGTGCGATGGTATTGTTTTGCGGATCCAGCACTCCGGCCTGAATAGTCATCGAACCTTTCAACTGCATGAGGTATGAAGTTGAGAGGGTCACTGTTCCGCCGGTATTGATAACCACCGAATTGAAATAGTCGTTGGTGTTGATCTGTATATCCTGTGTTCCTGAAGTTTTTTCAAGATTCAAGGTTCCTGAATTTAAATAAATGTTTCCTGAGTTGATAAGGTTACCTTTTAAAATAGTAGTAATGGACGAAGCACCGTTAAATACCGACCCCGAACCGATGTTCAAGGTTCCGTTGATGTTCATCGTCGCAGAAGATGAAGCACTAATATAAACGGTTGCGCCCCCGGTTTTCGAAAGGGTTACGCTGTTAAAACTACTTGTATTGCTGTAATTGTAGATGTTGGAGCTGGAACTTCCGGTAAAGGTGAGGCTGCATAGTCCCAGGTTGATGGCTGAGCCGCTCGCAAAGGTCCAGTTGCCGCTTACTTCGCATCGTGCGCCATAAAAGGGTTCAATGGAGGAAGTGGAGTTCCAGACTACATTGAGGGCGGCCAGTTTTCCGGTTATGGACGGAGAAATACCATACCCCCCGATGGACAACTCACCGTTGAAGGTTGCCGTTCCTGTAACCGTCAGGAGTGCACTGTTGCTGCTGGTTCCTTTAATGGACAATGTAGCACCGGAATCGACCGTAAGATTTTTACACACCGCACTGGTAATTCCACTGATCAACGGCTGATTGGCCGGTGATGAGGGAATGGTAACATTGTCGGAGGCAGCCGGAATCCCTGAGGGACTCCAGTTTGAAGAAACATTCCAGGCTGTACTTGTTGTTCCTGTCCAGGTTTTTTGGGCGAAGCTGTTCATCGAAATCATGATAACCATTATCATGATGGATAGTGCTGATTTTTTCATTGTATACAGTGATTTAACTTGATAACTCTTTAAAATTTGAGCTAAATACGCTATGAATTATTCAATATTAAAAGGGAATTTAGCTGTTGACGGGGATGAAAGGATAAGAGGACAGGATTTGTTATCCGGTGGGATTGGTTAAACACTTTCCAGGTGGATTGAGATATCGTTATCCCGTTTGGGATCAAATATGGGTAGAAAAGTGTATCCAAATAATTTATCCCGTACCGAAAGGGACGAAATCCTTTCTTCGACGATTGTCTCTACTACCCAGATTTATTTCCTGACGGCAGATTCTAATTGTAATAAAAGGTACAAAGTAAACTAAGGGATAATTAATCCCGCTAGGGATTGATAAGGGTTAGAATGTTGTATTCAATGAATTTATCCCGTCCCGTACGGGACGGAATCCTCTCTTCGGCGATTATTTACTACCCATATTTAGTGCCTGACGGCACTTTTAATAGCAATAATTTTTAAATCGAATAATTAATGTTTAAATAATCCCGTAAGGGATCGAATATGGGTAGAAATTGTATTCCAGGAATTTATTCGTCCCGTAAGGGACGGAATCTATACTTCGGCGGTTATTTCTACCCAGATTTATTGTCTGATAGCACCTTTAATAACAATAAAAAACAAATCCAAAAATAACGTGAGAGAAATCCCGTAAGGGATAAAATCTTAGTGAAATTATATTCCAAAATTTATCCCGTCCCGTACGGGACAGATCCTCTCTTTGGCGATTTACTACCCATATTTAGTGCCTGACGGCACTATTTAACCAACTTAAGTTTACATCACCAAAAAACATTTTTTATTGGAAACTTTGAAACCTCAAAACCCCTTATCCCGCGAACTCTGAAACAGAATATTGAGCAGTTCTTCCTTCTTATTTCTCGAAACCCTTAGAACTTCCCCGTTGCTCAGAAGGATCTCACCTCCTTCACCCCGGTAGTATTCTTTAATATGATTGATGTTCATAAAGGTACGAATGATGGATACGAACAAATTCCGGGTGGGAAGCATATGTTCGATATCCTTGAGAGGTACGACTGATCATCAGGCTTGTTTTGTCGGCCAGGTGGATGCGGGTGTAATTCCGGTCGGATTCGCAGCAAACTATGTTGTGGTGATCCAGCATCAGAATTCGTCCTTCATAAGGCAAAGCAAGGCGATCATTGCCTGTACTCCCTTTGCCGAGTTGCGGATGATGGTTTCAATGCGTTTCAACTGAAAGTCCTTTTCCATGTTTTGCTTCACTTTTTCAATGGCTTTGATCAGGCTCTTCGGGTTCAATGGGTTTTAATAAATAGTCGATGGCGTTTACCTTAAAGGCGTTGATCGCATAGGTGTTGTAAGCCGTAGTAAAGATCAGTGCAAATTCCCTGAACTGCAGTGCTTGTAATAATTCAAACCCATTCATGCGGGGCATGGCGATATCCAGGAAAACCAGGTCGGGATGAAGCGATTCGATCAATTCTATTCCCTGCTCCGGTGAAAGGGATTTGCCGATAATATCAATCCCCGGACA
The DNA here is from genome assembly GCA_041393255.1 of Bacteroidales bacterium. Classification (GTDB taxonomy): domain Bacteria; phylum Bacteroidota; class Bacteroidia; order Bacteroidales; family JAADJA01; genus JAADJA01. Next base: position 146,368 of record JAWKKM010000007.1, read on the forward strand.
ATACTTTTGGATCAGTATTTCGGTTGAAATTAAACTGTGCTTTTCGTCATCAATGATCACTGCCCTGATTTGCATGGGTTTTCTGTTTTAAATTTCGTAATAAATATTTACCCTTGTTCCTGTCGCGCTATTTTCATTATCCTTCAGATCTTCTATCTCAAAATCCGATCGTTTGCCCCGCATATTTGCCAATACTTCAAAACGTTCCCGGATGATCTGAAGCCCGTATGATTTGGTTCCGGCCAGGTCGCTGTTGGATCGCTTTCGCGATGAAATTTCTCTCCCAACCCCATTGTCTTCAATAGTGATCCGTAACATCCCTTTTTCAATTGCCAGTTCGAGTTTTAGCTGCCGGTCCGATTCTTTGGGCATGAGGCCATGCCAGATGGCATTTTCAAGGAAGGGCTGTATGGTCATAGGCTGGATCGTGATCTGCTCGGGGTTCACTGTTTGATCCATTACTTCCTTATATTCAAAGCTTGTTGTCATAACGCATTTGCTCAAATTCAATATAAATTCTCACCATTTCAGGCTCTTCGGAAAGGGTGACTGAGTTCTGCCGTGAATTGTGCAGGATCAGTCGGAGCAATTTAGAAAATTTGGTGATATAGCCGGTTGCATTTTCAAACTCCTCCTGCAGGACATAATACCGGATGCTGTTCAGGCTGTTAAACAAAAAGTGCGGATTCATCTGGGCACGGAGGGCTTTCATTTCAGGCTCATTGATCATAGTATTGTATCGGGTTTTGAGCGCCTCCTCCTTTTTATCCGGTTGGTCCGGTATTTAAAAAGTGCATAAATGAAGGTAAACGCCAACAAAATAAGAATTATATAGAACAGGGTCGTTTTCCAAAAAGGAGTTTCAACAAATAAAGGCAGGGAAACTTCGGAGTGTATTTCACCATTCAACATCACCCGGAGCCTGAAGTTATAATTCCCGCCCGGGAGGTTGGTATAGCTCACATATTTTCGTTTACCTGCGGAGACCCAATCCTGGTCCTGTCCTTCAAGCATGTAACAGAATTCTGTTTCTTCGGGATTAAAATAGTTGATGGCTCCGTATTCAATCGAAAAGAAGTTTTCAGTGTGTTTGAGCCTGATTTCGGTTCCGGGGCCTGAATTCCGGCTGATATCTATGCTCCTGTCGAAAATTTTAAACGTTTTAAAATAAGGTTTTACTTGAGCAATCATTGGTTTAATGCTGTCAGGAAAAAAATGATACACGCCGCCGCTGGCACTCAGGTAAATTTCTCCGGACGATATCAAAGCTGCCTTGTTGAGTTTTGTCAGACCGTATTTTTCATCGTAATTGAAAATCTCACCTGTGGAGATATCGATCCGGTTCAGGCATTTGTCGGTTATGGCCCACACATTGCCTTTATTATCAGGCAAAATATCCCGTATCCTGCTGCCAACCAGCCCGGTTCGTTCGTTGTATGCAGCCACAAAGGAAACGGGTTCATCCGTATTGATCACCAGTATCCCGTTATTTTCAGTGCCTAGCCAAATATTGCCGTCAGGAGTTTCACTGATTACCCTGAACCATTCTGTTTTTACAAGCGATTCGGAAAATCTGCTTCCAGTTTGAAATTTCTGAATTTGCCGGTCAGAGGATCGAAATAGCCAAAATCTGTCATCCCATACCATATCCGGCCTTTGCTGTCGGAGAAAAGTGAAAAAATAAAATTCTGGAAATAAATACTTCCTACCTGATCGTTGGGATAATAATAATGGCTGAAATCGTTGGTTTTGGTGTTCAGCCTGAAAATCCCGTCGAATTTTGTACCCAGCCATATTTCATCTGAAGACGAACTGCAACCGCTGATCAAATAGGGCATTTCGTTTTTGTTGACATCCCCGAAGTCGAGGGTATTAAACGCAGGATAATGAATGATCTTCCTGTTTTTTTCATCCCAGTAATAAAGTGCATATGATTCAAGCAACCAGAGTCTTTCGGGCGACTGAATAAAAGCGGCGAAGTATCTGTCAGGCAGATTGATAACTGGCAAATAATTGTATTCAAGGTAAGAGTTATCAGTCGTTTTTAACTGTACCATATTACCTCCCTGCTGGTTCACGCACGAGAGATTTAAAACCTGATCATCATATGGGTCAGGTATTATATTCATCACCGTGCCCGGAATTCCTGTTTTTTTGAATTGATGCGCATCTAAATGCGTATAAAACACCCCTTTTGAAAATGAGGATATCCAGAGGAATCCTTCAGTATCGGTGAAAAGAGCAGAGGGATTGAAACTAATGATCTCGCCTGAATCAGGATTGGTTAAAAACCTGAATCGTTCCTCCCGGATATTAAAAACCGCTACGCCTTTGTGTTCGGCCAGTATCCACAATTCTTCGGGTGATTTCCACAATACACCATTGATGTTGTTCCGGTAGCCTGTGATGGGTAAGGTTTCTTCATATTTAAAAATCCTGAATTTCCCCGTGTTCGGATCCATCAAACACAACCCACCTCCCCACGTACCAAGCCACAACCTGCCATCCCCGTCAACAGCTATTCCACGAACCAGGTTTTCCTTGGTAGTGAACAGGGCGGGATTTTCAGCATTTTCTTTTAACAGCGGAATGTGTTTCCAGGATTTACTTCTAGTATCGAACTTCAGCACTCCAAGCTGGCTGCCAAACCAAATTACAGCACTGTCAAACAGATCGGGCTCATAGCATATCAATGTATTGACAAAACGGGCAGGTTTTGCTGTCAGCTGATTCGAAGGAAGGTAGTTAGTGAAAACACCGGTTTCCCGGTCGAACATGTCAATTCCCAGGGCATCCGGGCCGATAATAATGTGATGGAATTTATCCTCGAACAGGTATTTGACTTTCTCCCGGCTGGGGGCATTCTTATCCGTGGAAGTCTGGTGATAGTGGTTGAACTTTCCTTCTGCCGGTATTAAAGTGCTGATCCCTCTTCCGGGTCCGATCCACATCCGGCCTTCATGGTCCTGGATAATGCTTTTAACGTCATTGTCACAAATGGAGGCGGAGTCGGAGGGATCATGCCTGAACCACACATATTCCGAACCGTCGAACCGGCAGAGACCATTGCCGGTACCTATCCACATGAAACCTGATTCATCCTGAAGCATTGTTCTGACAGCATTGGATGGCAGGCCTTTATCGGCGGTGATGTTATTAAAAATATACTGGCTGTAAAGGATTTCCAGCCAACATGAAAATATTATTAAAAAAACAATTTTTCCGTTCGATTTCAACTTGTACTATTTCTTATGACGATCAAAATTAATGATAAAGCAAATTAAGTGTTTCACGGGGCCATGAAAAATTGAAATTTATCCCATCACCTATTTATTCTTCTAAAGGGTAACAATTTCTTATCCAATGAATTTTATCAGGCACAAAGAATTCTCGGTTTAAAGTGAATACAAGAAGTTATGCTGCCAGAATTATTTCATAACCCTGCACCCCGTTGTTAACTTAAGATTCAGTTATTGACACCAACAGACATGGTTTTGGAGCAAACCTGCTATTTAACTTCCTTCAATATACTCTTTATCTGTGGAGGTGTGGCCGTTGACTTTCCGGTGGGGTTATAAAATTTCATTGCCTCGGGCATGAACTCGTTTAAATTATTTATCCGCGTTTCATGCGATGGGTGTGTTGACATCCATTGTGGCACAGGCGGACTGCCGGCCATTGCATCCATGCGCTGCCAGAATTTCGGGGCTTCATGAGGATCGTAACCGGCCATAGCCATAAAAATCAGGCCAAGCTTATCCCCTTCTGATTCATGAAGCCTGCTATAAGGCAACATCGCACCATAGGTAGTACCAATACCATAGGCTGTAAAGAACAATGCCTGTGTTTCCTGTGGTTTATCTTTAATTGCCACGGCAAGTGCAACACCACCCAGCTGTTGCATCAATCCCTGGCTCATCCTTTCCGAACCATGATTGGCGATGGCATGAGCAACTTCGTGTCCCATAACAACTGCGACTCCTGCTTCATTCTTACATACGGGCATAATACCGGTATAAAAGCCACCTTACCACCCGGCATACACCAGGCATTAATGGTATTCTCTTCAATAAGATTAAACTCCCATGCATAACCATTCAACTTGTCAGCAAGGTCATTTTTAGCCATGAAATCTTCAACTGCACGCTGTATGTTTTTGCCGACATTTTTAACCATATTTACCTGTTGCTGATTGGTTGAGAGTTTACTTTCTTTCAAAACATCCTGATAGCTCGAATAACTTAACGGAAGTAATTGACTGTTGGGAATCACCGATAATTGTTTTCGGCCTGTGATGGGAACTGTGGCGCAGCCAACCAATATCAATGCTGCTATCAGAATCTCAAGATATCTGCTCATGTCATTTATTTTTATCAAAAATAACAAATTTATTCTGATTTAGCGGTCTAATCGTAATAGCAATCAAAAACAATTTGTTGTATCCCTTGTTATTTTTGCACGATGAATACAACAGAGCATACACATACCAACTCGCTGATCCACGAATCCAGCCCTTATCTTTTGCAACATGCACACAATCCCGTTGACTGGTATGCATGGAATGATCAAACCCTGGAAAAAGCAAAAAGAGAAAACAAATTGATTCTGGTCTCAATCGGATACTCAGCCTGCCATTGGTGTCATGTTATGGAACATGAATCTTTTGAAGATGAGTCGGTGGCAAAAGTGATGAACGAAAATTTTATCTGTATAAAAGTGGATAGGGAAGAAAGGCCTGATGTGGACCAGGTGTATATGGATGCGGTGCAATTGATCAGCGGCAGGGGAGGCTGGCCGTTGAATTGTTTTGCATTGCCCGATGGAAAACCTTTTTGGGGAGGTACTTATTTTCACAGAGACCAATGGATAGGCATTTTAAATAATATTACTGAATTATACAGAACCCAAAAAGAAAAGTTAATTCAACAGTCAGCAGAACTCACGGAAGGGATTAAACAAAATAATTTTCTGGAAATAACACCAGTCGATTCAGTATTCAACCACGAAGTGACTGAAGACATGGTTCACAATTTTTCATCGCGATTTGATTCGGCGGAAGGAGGCTCAAAAGGTGCGCCGAAATTTCCCATGCCCAACAATTACATCTTTCTGTTAAGATACTATGTCCGAACCAAAAACCCTGCTATTTTAAAGCATATTGAATTGACTTTGCATAAAATGGCATCAGGTGGAATTTACGACCAGGTTGGTGGTGGATTTTCACGCTATTCGGTGGATGGCCATTGGCATGTTCCCCATTTCGAAAAAATGCTTTACGACAATGCACAACTGGTTTCGCTCTATTCTGAAGCTTATCAACTTACCAAAAATGAATCCTATAAAAGTGTAGTTGAAGAAACGCTGGAATTCATCAAACGGGAAATGACAAACCTTGATGGTGGCTTTTATTCTGCCCTGGATGCCGATAGCGAAGGTGTAGAGGGGAAGTTTTATGTTTGGGGAAAAAAGGAAATTGAAAGAATTTCAGGAGAAGATGCCGATATCGTTTTGGCATATTTTGGTATTGATGAAGACGCCTATTGGGAGGATGGAAATAATATTCTGGTCAGGGCAGAGCCTGTCAAAAGCCTTGCGAATAAATCTGGCAAATCAGAGAATGAAATTAAGGGCATTCTATTGCAGGCCAAAAAGAAATTACTCGATCAACGATCAAAAAGAATAAGGCCGGGGCTGGATGATAAAATCCTTACTTCATGGAATGCGCTGATGATAAAAGGATTCGTGGATGCCTTTCAGGCAATAGGCCAAAAAGAATTTTTAAACACCGCTATAACGAATGCTGAATTCCTGCTTCAGAAGGTTAGGAAACCTTATGGTGGAATATACCACAATTATAAAAATGGCAAAGCAACCATCAATGGATTTCTGGAAGATTATGCTTTTGTGATGGAAGCAATGATTTCTCTTTATCAGGCAACCTGTAATGAAAAATGGATCACGGAAGCGAAACAATTGATGGAATATGCAATTGACCATTTTTACGATAAACATTCCGGCATGTTTTACTTCACTTCAGATGAAAGTACTGATTTGATTGCCCGCAAAATGGAAGTTACCGATAATGTTATTCCTGCTTCCAATTCCAGTATTGCCAATTCTCTTTTTATCCTGAGTTTGATCTATGAAATAGCTGAATACAGAACCATGGCTGAAAAGATGTTGAAGCAGGTCGAAGAAAAAATGATTGCCTATCCTTCAGCTTTTTCCAATTGGGGAACACTATACTTAAACATGGTTTATCCGTTTTATACATTTGTAATTACAGGAAGGGAAGCGATTTCGAAAGCTGAGGAATTGAATGGCATCTATCTTCCCAATATTATTAAAGCCGTAAGCATCAGCAATTCAGATTTACCCGTTTTCAAGGACCGTTTTGTGAGGGATAAAACATTGATTTATGTTTGTTCGGGAAGTGAGTGTAAATTGCCGGAGGAGACCATTAAAAAGGCTTTACAACAAACTACTTTTAAGTACTAAAGTTCAATATTCACAAAGACCACCTCAATGTAATCCCCTTCTTCGGTATAAACATCAACACATACAAGCCCGTATGTTGGGTGCCAGTACCAGATTATTTCGCGAATGGTAAATCCAAAAAACGTGGATGGTATTTCCTCTGGTATCCATTCATAAACCCCAATTGTTTCGAGGTCCTTATTCAGGGCCGGAATGTGGTAAGTGTTCTTTTCAATGACTTCCCGGGAGTGATAAATACCGTTTATTTCCGTTGAATATATATCCCCAACTTTGGCATCAAACTTAACCATTGTGAATGGTTTTGAAAGATCGCCTTTGCTGTAGGCATAGTCAACAACTTCGTTACCGGCAAATCCAAACTTGACAGCCTTTGTCACCAGCTTGGCATACGAAACTTCAATTGTACGCACATCACCTTCCTTCGAAATGATTTCAGCATTCAAATCAAAACTGTTATCAATTTTTACCTTCCACCGGTTACCAACTTCACCTAAGTTTACGGTAGCAGGATTATCGTTATTGGTTTCTTCATCTGATTTTTTACTGCGATTGAAAATAACAATTAGTGACAGCAGAACAAACAGAAATCTTTTATCTTTCATAATGTCAGGAATTTTTGATTTTGTGATAGCAAATTTAAAGCAATGAAAAGTGAAAGTCAAGTTTTAACAATCTAATAGTTTCAATCAGAAGAAATTGCATTGGAAAACAAAAGCCCTGAAGTCTTACACATCAAGACTTAATACAAACTTTCGAAAAACCTGATCTAATTCCTGATACTTGCAATATCGCTCACCGCCTCAATAGCGGCCTCAATATCTGCATCCGTATTAAACGGGCCGATACTGAACCGGACCGTTCCATGGATATCCACTGTTCCAAGTCCTTCATGAACCTTGGGGGCACAATGCAATCCGGTTCGGGTGGCTATATTGTAATCCACATCCAACATGGTTCCACATCTCCGGCTTCAAATCCATTGATATTAAAACACAAGACCGGATTTTGATTTTCAACACCGTTTGCACAATAGGTAATAACCCCTTCAATTTGTTGAATCCCTTTTTTAAGTTTTTGCCAAAGAGCCATTTCCTTATTGTGCAGGTTTTCAATCCCCTGTTCATTGATCCATCTAACACCGGCGTTTAAGCCTGCAACACCCACAATGTTCAGCGTCCCACATTCCAATCGGTATGGGAATTCCTGAAGGTGGGTTTTTACTGCTGAACGAACTCCGGTTCCGCCAAAACGAGTATATTTAACGGGAACATCCTCCATAACGTAGGAACCACCGATTCCGGTCGGGCCCATCAGGCATTTATGTCCGGTGAAAACAACCACATCAATTCCCATGGCTTTCATATCAATGGAGACTGCTCCCGCACTCTGGCTGGCATCTACCACAAAATAAACACCCTTTTCTTGGCAAATTTTCCCGATTTCTGCTAAGGGTTGAATTGTGCCTATCACGTTTGAACTGTGATTGACAACCACCATTTTTGTATTTTTTTTAATGGCCTTTTTGATATCATCGGGGTGAACCTGTCCTTTTTCATCGAACATTACATGAGTCAATTCAATTGTACCATCCATTTGCAGGTGATGCAAAGGGCGCAAAACAGAATTGTGCTCCAGAAAAGTAGTTACCACATGATCACCTTTTTCAGAAAGCCCTTGCAGAATCATGTTTAATGAATCACTGGCATTATAGCTGAAAGTCAAACGGTTTGGGTCGTCGCCATTAAACAAATCGGTAAGCAGTTTGCGGGTTCCGTGAACCACCTCCTCGGTTTCGATCGCGGCATCAAATCCCGAACGCCCGGGATTAACCCCATGCTTGCGGTAAAAAGAATCCATGAACCGGTAAACTTCCTCCGGTTTGGGGAAAGCTGTTGCCGAATTATCCAAGTATATTAATTTACTCATTATCCTGTTGTTTTTGTTTTAATCTAAAAAATTCAATCTATTGGCCAGACCTCGACATGCTCAGCATGACCCAATTTTTATACTGCAGGTTCAGTATGACCTGCTTCGTTTTCCATTATTATTGCATCCGCAACAATTTCTCCCAAAGTCATAATTTTGACACCCAGTTTAAAAGTTACATTGATCTGGGTAAGTTGGTCAACGCAGTTGTGACAAGGGGTTGCGACAATTTTTGCACCCGTTGCCCTGATTTGCTCAGCCTTCAATTCACCGATTTTCATACGACGTTCATTGTATTCACTCATGGCCAATTGTCCGCCACCACCGCCGCAACACAGGTTATCAATTCCTTCAGGAGTCATTTCTACAAAATTCTTAACGGATTTATTAAGGATATAGCGCTGTTCTTGCCATATCCCTCCGCTTCTTGCCAGGTTGCATGGATCATGCAGGGTAACTACTTCCGTTATCTTTTCAGGGTCAACTTTAACGATGCCCTCCCTGATGTATTTGGCTAACAATTCTACTGAAGTGATTACCTCAAATGGATATTCCGTTTTAATATAGTTGGGGCCTTCCCACCTGAATGCGCGGGATCCGTGGCCACACTCAGCAAGCACACAGGTTTTTGCATCCAGATTAAACATTTCATCATACAAACGCTGAGCTATGATTGCCGACTCTTCAAGATTTCCTGAATAATAAGCATAATTGGTCACATCATACATCTGAGTTGACAAAGTCCAACTCTCTTTCGCAGCATGAAAAACCTTAGCCATTGCAGAGATAGATAATGGGAAGAATTTCGGCTCCCTTGGGTTAAGCGTATAAAGTATGTCTTTCCTTTTTCATTTATCGGAATAGCAGCATTGTCATCATTCACCTCAAATTGCAAATCCTCTTCAAGCCACTTCAGGGTATCAATAAAATCCTGCGTTGGAATACCCATATTGTTGCCGGTTTCAAGGGCAGCATCAACTGTCGCCTGAAGTGTCTCCGGAACATAACCCATATTGAAAGCATCTCCCTACCCTTTTTCACAACATAACTTATATCTACACCTATGGAACAATGCGAAACGCACCTGCCACACATGGTGCATGCCCCCAAAAGGAGATCAACCATTTCTTCTACAGTAGTATCATCCAAGGCCCTTGCACCCACCAATCCCGGAGCTACTTTCCCGGTAAATGTCTTGTATTTCCGATAAATGGAAGATACGAGGTCAACTTTTGTGGCAGGGATAAATTTAGTTCTGGCAGTGCGTTATAATAAACGCAACTTTCGGCACACAAACCACAATGGACACAACTTGTTCAAATGGGTTAGCAATTTGCCATCCATTTTGCCATTCAATACCTCCAGCCCCTTCTCTATTTTTTCTTTCGTTAGCTTTTCCATGCTTATTCCCCCAATCGTTTAGGTGGCCAAACACCCCGCCATCCATAGAAATACCCAAGATGATATCGTGTAGCAAAGAAATACACTGTATGTTTTAACTTCTCCAATGGCAGATACAATAATAAAATGCTAGCAATTATAAAGTACAATGGAAAATATTGAACCTGAAAGAGTGTCAAAGCAGTTACAAGCTGGAACAGGGTTACAAGAAAGTTTGAAAGATAATCAGGATTGAACAATGCACGCAATTGTTGTTTTGAAATCCGCTTTACCAAAATACCCAATCCACTGATACCTGATAAAATCAAAAAACCAATGATTGCCCACCGCAGCCATCCGAAGGGTTCAAGTTTCAATAAGAAGAAAATAAACAGAAAGATGGACAAAAAAGTTCCAAGATGGTAAAGGATTCCAGCAATGTATATGTTGGCAAATGCATGTATGCCGATTCTTTTTCACAGGGTTCATTGCCCTGTATAGGCATACCGTATTGCTGATCTGATGTTTCCCCTCTGCCGGGAATAATCCTTTGGTTTTCCATACCTGATCAACCTGAAAAGATGATAGATCAAACTAACAAGACATACGATCAGGGAAAAACAGCTAAACTCAGGTAAATATTCATTTGAAAAAGAGTTTATACACATCCATCGGGTTTGGGCAAACCGGCAATGCGGCAAGTCCCCGTGGGCGGGGCCCAATGGAAATAGTTCATAAATCTCACGCAGCCGAAGGCCCGTTTCCTGGCATATAGTGCGGATCATGGGAGCCATTCCTTTTTCTTCAAAAATTCTTTCGGATGATATCAACAACCGCCCAGTGTTTTTCGTTCATCTCTTCAATACCATCGTACTTTGCAAACAAATTGGCTACTTCCCTATCCCATTCACTTGGATTAGAAAGAAATCTGTCACCATCAACTTCAAATACCCTGTTTTCAATTTCTAATGTTGGCATATTATTCTTTTATTTTATGAATTCATAATTTGTTCATCGAACTTATCGATGATCTCTTCGGCAGATAACTGTGCATCAGGCATGACAAAATCCGGACAAAAGTTCAATGTATTTTTTACGGATCAATCGCTTACAGGTACTCCAGTTTTTCGATTCCGACCTGCAATACTCCCGGATGTAATTATCACGCTGTTTTTCACACCCCACAAATCCGGGAACAGAACCGCCTGGCAATTTATTACACTCGGGCAACAATCGGGGTCTTTCATTTTTTTACAAATAATTGTGGCGAAAGTTATAAAAAATACGAACCCACAATAACAACAAAATACATCATTGAAATAGAAAGTTACCAGTAAAATAATTTGCAAGGATTTAAATAAGTATGATAATTATCATATGATTTGGAAAATGAGGAAATTAAGGGGGGTAATAAAAGAAAAGGGAAAACAACATGTGTAAGTTCACGAATATGTAATTTATAAACAGTCTTAATATGAATTAAGGTTTATCAATTATTAATTTACTTGTTCGTAAACCTGGCTTTTTAAAAGGGTGTGTTAAAACGAACCTTGATATTCATACAATTGCGATATGGTCTTTTACATCATAAAATTCAGAATACGAAGTAATGTACTTTACGCTGCCACTTTCAAAAACTGCAATTCGCCCCTGCAAAACAGGTTGAATTCTGCCTTAGCATCATTATAAAATGTAATTAAAGATTGAAAATTGTTGATATTTTCTAATTCAAATTTTGAATTATTCTGATGAATGATTGATTTCTTCATATCATTAAAACATCAGAAGATAAAATACTTAATGATAAGTATGAACCACTCCCAAGCCATTTTGTAACTTTACCCATTCAAAAAAGTACTTTCAATTACTGTTTTTGGAAAAAGAACCAATGCGTAATAGCAATTAATAGTAATTTAATTTTTTTAACAATTTCACTAAAAACTATTCAAAATGAAACGGATTTTAACAAGTTTATTTTTTGCGTACTTTATTTGGTGCTTTCTCCTTATCGTCATGTCAAAAATGTGCGACCTGCCAATATACCTATGAGGATATCACTGGCCAACAACAAACATTTACGTATGCTGAAGTATGCGGGAATAATGGCGATGTAAACGACTACAAAGATGCATGTGCAAATGCTGCTCAAGCTTTTACGAATGGAAGCTGTACATGCGTTGATGACTAATTAGAATTAGTATATTCGTAACCTGTTGAATCAAACTGTGTAACAAACCAATTCCGTGCAGGGATTGTTGTTATTCAGTTTGTTATATTGCATACTCCAGTATTCTTATGAAACAACTATTCCTATTCATTTTTCGCTGGATCATAATTTCAGGGTGTCATAAATCAACTCCCTGCGAAAAAGAGATATACATTTTACCGGAAGATTTTTGGGGAACCATAATCGTTTATTTTGATCAAGCTGACGGGCAGGAAATTCAGTATGAGGATGATGCTGGGTCTACCGTATACCGCCTTTGGGTTATTTAAAATCACAATTTCCGAAAAATGGAGGATGCATGAACAACAACCGCATTCACTTTTTATGAGGACAGTCTGGGAAATCGCACCCGGTGCATTTCTAAACCTGGCTAAGGATAGTATACCAAAAAACAGAGATTACGTTTTGTTTACCTTTCTTTCTGATAAAGAGTCGAAGCCTGATTTTGTTATTCATTTAGTAGGAAAGGCTCATGAGTTTAATGAGCTTACGAAAGGTGTTCATTCTCTGGAACCGGTAAAAATTTTAGAAGCACTCAATTCCCGTTAAAAAGCTTCGCAAAACTTAAAGTAAAAGGCATTTGAATCCTTACCAATTCCATAGTCGATTCGGAGGTTCATTCTCTTTACCAATTCAAATCGTAACCCCACACCTGCATTGGGAAGCCAATTGTCAAACTCTCCATAATCAGGAGTAACCGAGCCTGTCCCTCCCCAAACTACAAAACCAAAGGACCACACATTTCTTCCTGCTGTTAGGATTTTTTTCTTCCAAACATATACCTGTATTCGGCCAGCAAAAACCGAAGAATAATCCCGGTATTGACCCTGTATCCTCTCAGATCAAATGGTGTTCCGATCATCGAAAGGTCAGTCCACGGAACATCACCATGACTGTACCTTATTTTTAACTGCCAGGCAAGGGTACTTCCTTCCTTACTATTGTCTGAAATTGCCTGTAATCAAGTTCGATCACCTGAAAATTGCTATTCCCACTGGTATGTCTACCGTACGTAGTACCTGCGAACTCAAAAAGCAATCCTTTGTAGGCATTTTCAGGCATATCCCTGCTATCCCACCTTAAAACCAATCCATATCCTGAATTATAAACATCTGATCCATCCAAAAGATAATTTGAATCAACTGCCATCACCGGATTAATATTTGAAGCCTTTTGTTTGATTATAATCGTAGTTGACTCCTATATAAAAGTCAGATACGATTTTATAAGCGATTTTAAACTTCAATTGAATCCAATTTCGATCGTAAGCAGTTGTTGAGTCTGACTCAGGTGTATTCAAAGCCTTATCATATCCCACACCCCAATAATTATCGGGCATATTTTTATGCCACCACTCGCCCGTTATCCGTAACTTATCTTTTAAACCATATATATTCGCCCTGACACTCGCATTTACTGAACCATTAATACTGTACCCAATTGAAAAAGGAACAGTTGATCGTGATAATAATTTGTCCTTCTTATTGAACATAAAGTAATAACTTCCTGCTGTCAGCATAACGGAAGTTTCTTGTGTATATGAGGGAGCAATAAAAGGGGTAAGTGTGGATCGTCCATGTGCCACTTTCCAGTTGGATATGGAATCCATCCGTTGAAGCATTGTTTTTTTCTTATATACGCTATCTGTTTCCTGTGAGAACAAATACCCTGAAAATAAAAAGAGTAGTAAAATCCAGTATATCTAATCATATAAATCAGCATATTTTTTAGTAAAAGTAATTGTTTTAAACATCTATCAAAACCTGATGATTTCCTGATATTATAACATATTATTTATGAACCCCAGAGGCCCTCAATAAAACATGATTCCAATTTAACAACCAAAACAATGAAGGCTAACAATTTAAATAGTGACAACATTGCTCTCATAAACTCTATGCATAAGCTTTTCAAAAGAAGAATATGACGAATTCTCAGAAAAATTAATAATTTAAAATTACTTAATAATGAGTACGAATAAAGAGGTTTGAAATAATAAATTTGTAAGATGCAAAAAATGCCCTTCGTTAAATTTGGGTCGAGCAATATCAAGTATTAATTACAAATAAAAATTTGCGTACTTTTACAATATAAAATTATCATTGATAAATCAAATTTTTACACTTAGATATCCGGCATATATAAAGTAATTTATAATAGTATTTATAAAAATCAAATTTCAAGAAAGATGAAAAAATCAAAAATTGAATTAATCGTTTTTGTATTGTTAATGAGCTTGATGTTCTCCTGTGCTCCAAAGCAGGATACAAATAAGAAACAATCAGCAGTTCAGTCGAATGATGAACTGGACAGAACAGTACTACCAATTAAAGGGCCAACTCCTCCCTTATATACTGAGCTGGATGTACGTAATGCAACACCACCTCCACATTTTGAGGTAAAAGCTCCTAAAGAAGCTCCCAACGTAGTGATCGTTATAATTGATGATTTGGGCTTTGCCGGTACCAGGCAAATTGGAGACCCGTGGCCACTCCTACTTTTGACCGGATAGCCAGCCAGGGTGTTTATTATAACAACTTCCATACAACGGCTGTAGGTTCACCTACGCGTGCTGCAATTAAGAGTATGCACCAATCAAAACAATATGGGATCCATCATTGAAACCGGAACTGCTTTTCCGGGCAATACAGGTTCTATACCAATTACGGTAACCGGTAGCCGAAATGCTGCGCCTGAATGGATACACTACAGCCGCCTTCGGAAAATGGCACGAACTGGCTGCATGGGAAGCAAACATGGCAGGACCCTACACCCGCTGGCCTACCGGGCCAAATGGCGGGTTTGATAAATTTTACGATTTCTTGGGGAGAAACCAACCAGTGGGCTCCCTTTATTTATGATGGAACAACACCCGTAGAATTACCAGACGATCCGGATTATCACTTTCTGGAGGATATGACGGATCAAACCATTGCATGGATGAAATATCAAAAAGCACTGCAACCTGAAAAACCGTTTTTTGTATATTATGCCCCCGTGCTACACATGTTCTCACACATGTACCAAAAAAATATATTGAAAGGCATAAGGGACAGTTCGATCAGGGTTGGGATAAATGCGGGAAGAAATCCTGGCAAGACAAATTGCAAACGGTATTGCACCGGAAGGCACAAAACTTACTGAGAAACCCTCAGCCATTCCAAACTGGGATGATCTGACAGCAGATGAGAAGAAACTATTTAAACACCAGGCTGAAGTTTTTGCCGCCTACATCGACATGATGGATTATGAAGTTGGCCGGGTAGTTAAATCCGTTGAAGATATCGGAGAATTGGACAATACCCTGATCTTCTTTGTGTATGGTGACAATGGTACCAGTGCCGAAGGTGGACGAAATGGAATGTTCAGCGAAATGACCTATTTCAATGGGGCAGGAAAAGGTAGAGGATATGCTGAAGAAACTGGATGAATGGGGTGGCCCCGGAAACTTATCCCCACATGGCAGCAGGATGGGCAGTTATGTTTGATACACCTTATAAATGGACGAAACAAATGGGTTCTGACTATGGTGGTAACCAAAGTGGGCATGGCAGTGCATTGGCCAAAAGGTATTCAATCGGAAGGAGAGCTTCGTACCCAATTTCATCATGTAATTGATGTTGCTCCAACTATTCTGGAAGCCTGCCGGTTTACCCGAACCTGTTGAAGTAAATGGCATTAAGCAAGTCCCAATGGCCGGAACAAGCATGGTATATTCTTTTAATGATGCAAACGCACCTGATCAGCATACCCACAATACTTCGAAATGTTCGGGAATAGAGCCATGTATAAGGATGGCTGGTTGGCTGCGGACCATTCACAGGGCCCCATGGGAAATGAAGCCCCGTAGACCGCTGGCTGAGGATATCTGGGAGTTGTAATGTTAATGAAGATTTCAAACTCATCAAATGATCTTTCTGGAGAGCATCCTGAAAAACTGAAAGAATTGCAGGACCTGTTCATGAAAGAGGGTGAAAAATACCATGTATTGCCTATTGATGACCGTCTCATGGAAAGAATAATAGCCGAAAGTGTTGGCAGGCCGGATATCATGGAAGGCAGAACTTCATTAACACTGGCAGATGGAATGACTGGGATACAGAAAACAACTCTGGCTTTAAAAACAAATCGTTTACAATTACAGCAGAAGTGGATGTCCCAAAAGATGGAGGGCATGGTATTGTGATTGCACAGGCTGGCCGCTCTGGAGGTTGGGCATTGTATGTGTATAATGGTGTTCCTGCTTACGATTACAACTTCCTCGACTTCAGCGATTTACCATAGAATCAACTAAAAGCCTGGCTGCCGGCAAGTCAACCATCAAATTTGATTTTGATTATGATGGAGGTGCTCCGTAAAGGCGGAAATGGAACAATATATGTCAATGGTGAAAAAGTTGGAGAAGGCAGGATAGAACACACGCAAGCCAGAATTTTCTCTGCTGACGAAACAGCCGATGTGGGTATTGACCTGGCTACACCGGTAGTTGAGCGTATTGAGCCGAAAAGAAATCTAAATTTACAGGCATATTCCTAAAGTAACGGTTGAAATAAAATAAATGAATGAATCAATCAAATTATTTTGTTATGAAAAGGAAAATATTTATCCATGTAGCACTTATTGTCATTCTGGCTATATCCTTTACAGCATGTAAGTTCAGTCAAACTAAAAAGACAAGTGATTCATTAGATACGTTAAATATTGATTCGGTTAAAGTAATCGCAAAAGAGGCATACATTTATGCCTATCCAATGGTTGATGCCTATCGCATTGAATATGCCTATTTCATTGATAAAACTAATCCCGAGTACAAAGCTCCATTGAATCAATTAAGGAATATTGCGCATGTGTTTACTCCTGCAGATAAAGCCGTACAAACGCCAAATTCGGACACACCCTACTCGATGGCTGGATTGGATTTACGGGCTGAACCCATGGTGTTAACTGTTCCTAAAATTGAAAAATCGTTATTTCAGCTTCCAGTTGGTAGACTTATACACATTTAATTTTGATTATATCGGCAGTAGAACAACTGGAAATGATGGCGGGGTTTTTATGATAGCCGGACCAGGCTGGAAAGGAGATATGCCAGAAGGAGTTACAAAGGTTTTCTATTCAGAAACCGAATTTGTCTTATTAATAGGCAGAACACAACTTTTAAATAAGGATGACCTGGAGAATGTTAAAAAAAATTCAGGAAGCCTATAACTTGCAACCACTTTCAGCATTTTTACATACTGAGGCCCACAAAAGACAAATAAAATAGATCGCCATGCTCCACTTACAAAGGATCTTCAGAACAAATCCCTGGATAATTTTAATATCATCCAACCCCTTACTTCTGGAGTTAGAAAAAATCTATTGAGACTTTTAATATTTTAAACTTCTTGTTTCAGTTTTGCCCAACTTGTTCCAAGTGAAATAGAACTGATGGAAAGGTTTGCTAAAATCGGAATTGGTCCAGTAAGAAAATTGACACAACCCAGTTTTCACCGGAAGTGATTGCAGCAATGAAAGAAGGAATACACGAAGCGTGGACACAGGATTTTGCACAACTGAAGAAACAAATAGATGCTGGGAAAGTCACATCAGGGGAGATGTTTGGAACCCGTGCATATTTAAAAGGCAACTACCTCTACCGGATGAGTGCTGCAGTACTCGGAATATTCGGCAATTCGAAGCAGGAAGCCATGTATCCTGTTTATACAATAGATGCTGAAGGTCAAAAATTAGATGCTTCTGATAAAAATTACACCATCCACTTTAAGGCAGATGAATTACCACCAGTTAATGCATTCTGGTCATTGACCATGTATAAATTGCCATCAAGTCTATTGGTAGATAATCCAATTAATCGCTATTTGCTTAACTCACCTATGCTAGAAAGTTTTAAACGTGACAAGGATGGAGGAATTACATTTTATGTCCAAAAATCTTCACCCGGAAAAGATAAAGAACCAAACTGGTTACCTGCACCAGATGGGCCATTTATGGTTGTTCTAAGGTTATATTGGCCTAAGGAAAGTGCATTAAATGGAGAATGGGTAAATCCACCTATTCATGCTGTTAAATAGGTTTTTTTGTCATAATGAAAATATTATTAAACATAAAAAGTAAAACACATGAAAAAACTAAAATTAAAAATGAGTCTTGCCATTATAATCATGGGCCTTTCTCTTAGCTCTTTCGGTCAAACGACCGGAGACGCCATCAACAAGAAGGTAGGGCTTTATGTGTTTCCTTCCAATAACCAAACGGCTGAACAACAGGAACAGGATGAATCCTATTGTTATACCTGGGCTGTCCAGCAATCAGGTTATGATCCGATTAATCCAACTACAGTGCAGGCTAAACAAGTTGACCAGGGCCCTGATGGTTCTGCTGTAAAAGGTGCTGCTGGTGGTGCAGCCGTAGGTGCGGCCATCGGAGCCATTTCGGGTGATGCCGGAAAAGGCGCTGCCATTGGGGCAGTAAGCGGTGCAGTACTTGGCCGCCGAAGGGGGATGATGGCGCAAGCCTCTCAACAACAGCAGGCAAATGAACAAGCCGCTCAAACAAATCAAAACCTGGTAGATGGATTTAAAAAAGCTTATACAGCATGTCTTGAAGGTAAAAATTATACGGTTAAATAATCAATTTAAAACTGATTACAATTGAAAAATATTATTCTTTACTATTACTGCTTATTGTTTTAGGAACTGAGGGAGATTTTCCCAATTATCGGATAAGGATTGGAAATATTTATTGGTGAGGGAAGATGTTGTAAATCCATCGATGACTGTTGATTATGAAGCATCGCTTTCTGATCTGGCGTCATTTTTAGACGAAAACAAGGTGAAGCATGTGAACTATATGACCCAGTTGCAGGACAATTATCATTATTCACATATTACCGTTCTTAACGATCTGAATGAAGTGAATAGTGGATTGAGGGCATTTATACATGGTGACAATAAATCTGCTGAGTTTGATTTGATATGGGATGATTTGAACCAAACCATCGAAAGTTACTCGTTTTACATTGTTAAGTATGAACCAGAATTATCCTACGTACCCGATGGGAAGGTCTGGCTTGAGGATGCCCCTTATCGGCGATGGAACTATTTTATTTTGTTCCAGACGCCGAAAAAATGAAGCCGAGAAATCCTGCTGGCCTGGAAAACCTTTACCAAAATAAAGATATTAAAAATGGGTTCAGGGTATTTAAAGGTGTAGTCGGTCTTGAACAGCCTGTTCAATTATTTTCACCAACATGGGCGGAAAGCCCTTTGATTACCAGTTAAATCTCCAGGAAAACATTGAGCTGTTGGATGACGAAGGAACGATACTGGATGGCAATGATGGAATTGGTAAGGAAAGTGGGAAACCATTGAAGGATGGTATTTGCCGCAATACTCATTTATACCTGATAAATAATTTGCTTTTCCAAAATAGTGAAGGAAGTTTGAACTGTATATGTATATCTTTGGTTATACAATAGAAACAAAATTTACAGGACATATTCCTAAATGACCGTTGGAGAAAAATAATTCAGCTCTATAAAATGTAGTTACCATGCTGGTTTTCTGACATATTATTGTATTAACTTAATAATTTCAATCACATCAATTGTTTTGAAAAGATTTACCATATTCTCCATTATTTTTACGATTGCCTTATTAATTGTTCAAAACAAGTGTTATTCTCAAAAAACAGATACCATTGTTCACATCAATGGGAATGTGCTGACCGGCGATTTAAAGAAATTGGTTTATGGTGTTGATACCTAAAAATGGATGGAATGGGAACCATTAGTTTGGAAGAGGTAAAGATCAATACAATGAGATCAAGTAAACTATTTGAAATTAAGATGAAAGATGGTTTGATCTATTTTGGGTCTTTTGACACATCAAATGTTGAGCGAGCAGTATATCTGTTGGTTACAAATGGAAAAAAATTAATCAATATAGACGATATTGTTGAAATATATCCCATCAAGAGAAACTTCTGGAGTCGAACCAGCGGAGATTTTAGTCTGGGTGCAAATTTCTCAAAAGGAGGTAATGTTGGAACAATTGTATTTTCAGGTGACCTTTAAATACAGGAAAAAGAGCCTTCTATTTTGAGTTGTCATGGGACGACAACAATACCTATCAGGGGGATACATTGAGTTCAAGCAAATCAGACCTGACCCTAAGCAGCACAGCGATTATTAATAAAATCCTTACTAGTTGGGCTGGCCCTTGGAGCAACTCAGAATACCGAACTAGGAACGAAACTAAGGCTTTGATTTGAGTTTGATTGGAATTAAAGATATTTCATATAACAACTGGAACAGGTTTTATGCAGGCTGGTTTAACTGTTGCACGAGAAACACCTTATAATGATAGTGGAATTACCGACGATCTTGCTGCATATTCACTGTAGTATGGAAAGTTTATAAATATACAATCCCAAAAGTGTGGGTTGATGCAAATATAGTTATGTTCCATACTTAACAGGTGAAAGCAGATACCGAACATCATTCAATCTAAATCCACAGATTAGTATTTTTAGCGACAATTTAAGATTGGTCTTTCACTGTATTGATAATTACGATAGCAATCCGTCAGATGCATCATCCGACGATTATGGAATTAATCTTCAACTATCCTATTCATTCCACTAATATTAATAAATAATTTATGTTGAATGTTTTAATTGGTATTCATGAAATTAAATATAAACAGTTTGCTGAATGTAATTAAAAAATTACCACCTTTGTATATCATCATTTTTTATCGTTTAGTTGGTTGTTGGTTTTGCGTAATATCAGTATATTAGCGACAATCATGTCCTAATCTGGAATAGGGCATCATAACAAAGCACCCCTCTAATAGATAAAAAAGATAGGCACAAAAAAAATAGTCATGATAAAAAAGATACAAATACTAGCATTGCTCGCTTTGATAATGTTTTCATCAGTACAAATGACAAAGGGCCAGGTGTTGCTTTCTAATTTTTGGTGATAACCTCAATACGCCAAAACTTGAATTTGGGCTTAGTGGCGGATTTAACTATTCTTATATTCGGGAATTGAAGGATCGAAAGGGATGCGGAACTTTGAGTTAGGTTTTTATTTTGATTATATGCTATCAAAAAACCCCCACTGGTATCTTGGAACCGGAGTGTTTGTTAAATCAAATGTCGGCGGGAAAAATATTTCAATGGACTATCCGGGAAATCGTGTGATTGATACTGCGGTTTACAATGATTTTAAAAACTTTGGAGGTACAGTAAATAAGGGGTTTAATACTTTTTATGTTCCCATAAACCTGAGGTATTTAAGCAATAGTGGAATTTTCGTTGATGCAGGGGCACAGGTTGGACTGGTATTTAAAACCATTGACACATACACGGCTGAAGTACAAGGCCATGATCTAAATTATGAAGTTAAATATGGGGTTAATGACAACGGCTTGTATAAATGGTTTGATGGCGGTATTGATGGCGGAATAGGATACAAATCGAAAGGATCAATGGGATGGAAAATCGGTGTTTATTACTATGTTGGCTTAACCAATATTTATAAAAACGATTTGGGCCCAAAAGCATATAATTCCTCTGCGTATATTTTGGCCAATATTCCCATCGGAAAGAAGAAAGCGGCAAAGGAAAGAGCAGAAAAAGAAGCGGAAGGCAAAAACTAGTATTCATTTGATTTTGCAAAAAAATTGTCCAATTCCAAACTTGTAATTGAAGTTGTTTAAAGTTGACGTAATAAAATAACGCAAAAAGCTAATATATTCAATGCTTTCCAATGAATTTTGTTTGTTTCAAAACGGATCAAAATAGCCTTAAATGCATCCAGCCAAGCATTGGTCCTTTCCACAACAAACCTGCATTTGTAGAGTAAACTGTCAAAAAGGTGTTCACTTTCACTACCGTTTCTTTTATTTTTATCAATATTATCTATTATATCATTCCTGTAACAGAAAGCACGAAAGCTCTCTATATCAAACCCTGCATCGGCATTCAGGAATAGCCAGTCTGTCCTTATGTTTGAAGAACGCAGGCTTTCAAACATATTCTCCACGAACTCTTCCAGCTGATACGCATCATTATGTTCTCCTGAAATATTCACTTGCAGGCCAGTGGGATACCCTGGCTATCTGTCAGCACAAGCATGCTGCTGGTCTTCGCCTTTTTCCTGCCTTGGTAGCCTACTGCCTGTCCGCCCCTTTTGATGGTGTGTGTGCCATTTGCCGAACACTTGATAAATCAAGTAGATCCCGATGCCTTCCAGAATATGTCTCCAGGCTCTTTTCCCAACTACCATCTTTGCACCACTTCTGAAAGTGATGATAGACACTTGCCCAACCATACTTACCCCTAAAAATTGCTTCATTGGGAGTCTGTCTCCATTGACATCCTTGTTTAACCGGTATAAAATTGCTTCAACCACTTGATAACACTTAACTTTGTGTTTTTTCGACCGTTTCCAAATTTCAAATGTGGGCAAATCTTTTTTTATTGTACTTTTACTTAACACGTTTTTTTTGAACGAACGATACAACTTATTGAAATCCAATTTTTCTGTATCATTCGTTCTTTTAAACATTCGTGTTTTAATATCTCATTTTTTAACTTTTAACAACTTCATTTAAATAAAAAGGTAATGTACTAAATCACGCCGCGTTCCTGCAATTCATGAACCAGTTCATGCGTATTTCTTTTTCCGGTTTTAACCAATACATTTCGACGATGAGTATTAATTGTATGTACACTGAGGTATAGTTTTTCAGCAATTTCATGGCTCTCCATCCCAAGGGCAATGCACTTAATTATTTCAAATTCACGGTCCGAGAATACATTACCAACTTTTAAAAGTTCTTCGTCAGGATACCTGAACATGGATTTATCATTCCCAACGTAGTAATGATATCCTTTTTGGCCGGCCATTATATCGGTAATATCAGTATTTACCTGAAACCCGTATACAGTAGGATATGGTAGTTTAGTGAATTTAAAACACAGTTGATACAGTAAATCCCTGTAATTGCCATTGTGGGTCATTGTTTTAAAATGGGAGGAAATGAAAAGGTCATCGGATTTGCTATGAAACAATTCGGAAGCCATCTGGAACACTTTTGACCTGCCCAATGCATGGCGTTTCATGTCGTTGGGATGTGTCCTTTCAAAATATATAGCAGGCGATATTTTCTCACAATCTACACCAAAAAAATTTTGGTAGTTTTTACTGAGATAAAGAATTTTAATTTCTATATAATCTGCAATATGTAAAAACTGGCCGGTATTGTCCATTATCTTATTTACTTCCAATACTAAAGGGTCATTGGGATTAATATTCTGAAACCTTTGGTTTTTATACTTTTCATAAAATCGAAAAAAAATATCGTAGTCTGCCATATTGCATTGATGAATAAAATTTATGAAACCTGTATATAAATTTAATCATTTTGCAAATATACTACTTAATAATGAGTATTTAGAATTTAAACAATTATTACAAAAAAAGGATTTGCTTTATTAACAAACGATTATTAACATTGAACGATTCATAAAAGAGAACCGTTTAAATTGGCATTCCAAAACCAATATAAAAACCACTTGTCCCAATTGAGGTAAATGCCCACTCAAAGCGGAACACCATATCGTAATAAGTTACAAAGTCGAGGCCTAAACCCCAGCTGTAAAGCATTTTGTTATTATAAGGATTGTTGGTTGTAAAATCATTGACCACATACCCGCAATCAGCAAAAGCATTTAGGTAAAATGCATACTGCAATGCCTTAAAACCACTTACCTTTTGTCCGTCTTTGCCTTTACGTACATTGGGTTTAATTAACTGATATTTGAGGTTACTTCGAAAATAATACATTTCATCCCCCTTCAAAGTATATAAATCGTATCCCCGAATGTAGTCATCTTTATAGGTCATATTTAGCTGGTAATAGTAAGGGTGGTTTTCCCCACTGGAATTTTCCAGTTTGAACATTTCAGCTACATACCATCGCTCGCTTATTTTCTGGTAAAAATGAAAATCAATTCCATAATTAAAGTAATCCACATCTTTTGAAACTATTCCAAGTCCAATCTTATTAACAAATGCACGAAGATAAGTTCCGGACAAAGCATACGACTTGCTATTCCTTGTATCGTAAGCATAATCGGCATAAAAGGAAAGGGAAACATTGGTATTTTTATTCTGAGCCAGATAATTTGAATCAAGAGTATAAAGTGAATCGGAAATACTTACCCATTCACCGGTTAATTTTAAGGTTCCATAATTATACAGATCGGGCCTTAAATTAAGGGATGCTCCGACCTTAACCGATTGAAAACTATTATCTTCATAAAGCATCTGCCGAACATTTTCGATGGAACCATATTCAACCGTATATAAATTTTGATACGCAATGATGGCTGTAAATCCTGTTTTTCTGCCCTGGCCAATCCATGGAATACGATATCCAAAGGCGGCAGCGTACGATTTTCCATAATAGCCTGCTATTGACATCTGATGACTGGTTCCGAACAAGTTGTTATGGCTAAAAAACAAACCCATACTCAGGTCCGATAAATCGATATCCCGTAACCATTCGTTAAAGTTGGGGGCATTGAGCTTAACCACAGGGAAAATCCACCAATAATGACGCTCTGTTACTTCAATCTTAAGCCGGTAACGATTGCCCTCGATCTGCTCAATATGCAAATCAACAGTCATAAATAATTTTGTATTGATAATGTTATCCCGGCTGTATTTCATGCGTAAAAACAACTCTGTTGAATCTCCCGGCAAAAACGGATTCCTTTAATTTTTTCTCATGGCTAACTGACAATGTATCTCCTATTTTAAAATCAAGCTCCCTGACAATGACCCAATTTTTGGTTAATTTATTGCCGGTTACATTTGCTTCTGAGATAATTATCTGATCAAAGTCTAAGGATTCAGGCAAATGCACTGCTCCATCTTTGTTTTGAGCATAAACAGATAAGGTCATAAAAATTGCAAGGGATAGAAAACTGATGATTTTTCTCATAAATAATGGTGTATGCTTATTCAAGCAAATATACACCTAAATTGTGATGCAATTAAAAAAAACAGGGAATATCTGCAAAATTACCTAACAATGTGTATTTGGGCCCAATAATTTGATCCGGGAAAACATGAAAACCTTCTCACGATGGCCCTAACTATTCAAACTCAAAAAGAAATGCCTTGAGCTGCCCTACCCAAATATCGTATCCTTTCGCATTCAAATGAATATTGTCTACAGTCAAATCTTTTTTAAGGCCGTTTTTATCAATCAAAAATTTATCAATGTTCAAATATTGGACATTCTTATCCATAGCCAATTCTTGAATAAAATCATTCAGCTTTTCAACTTTTTTGTTGTATTCAGGGTTATTATTCCGATGGAACAATGATTGAACAACCGGTACAATTTTATTCGCTTGCAGTATATTAATTATTTGCTGAAGGTTCCGCACCACTTCCTCAGCTGAAAAACAAGCACTGTTAATATCGTTTCCACCGCATTGCACAAAGCATATCTTAGGTTGGTACCGGATCACGTCACTTTGTATACGAAATAATAATTGTTCCGAAGTAAATCCACCATAAGCGCTGCGCTTAATGTCGCAACGGGAAAGCAGTACATTCCAATCAGGGCGGGCAGTATGCGAATCACCAAACATAACAATCGTGGCTTTTTCCTTTTTCTCTATCCATTTTTGCATCAGTGATTCACGGTTATTTATCGAATAATGGAATACCAGAAAAAGGAACACTATATTCAAACCAAGGGAAATAAACAGTAACGCTTTGTGTTTTAAAAATTTCATTCGATCGTGATTTGATTTCAACGGTTAAATTACAACAAAAAAACAAATTGCATTCAGGCATTCATGCGATACTTGTCAAACCTCCAACATGAAGTGAACAAGAAGCATTATCCTGTGTTCTACAAATTGGATGGTTCAGTATAAAACCGTTTTTCAAAATGGATTTTTCAAAAGGACATATAATACTTTATGATGGGTATTGCAATCTCTGCAATGCAACGATCCATACAATTTTGAAATTTGACAAACACAATGCTTTCCAGTACCTTGCACTTCAATCAGAAGAAGCTAAATCATTGCTTAAACCGAAATTTGATTTGGAAAAGCTACCGGATTCGGTTATGCTTTTTTCGAAAGGAGAAATATTCATTAAGTCGGAAGCCATTTTTAAAATTATCCCACACCTCGGAAAATTATTTAAAGTGTTTTACTTCTTTCGAATTTTCCCACTTAGGGCCAGGGATCATATTTATGATTTCGTTGCAAAAAATCGCTACAATTGGTTTGGCCGATCAAAAGGATGTTCGGTAATTCTTTCCGGTAATTTGCAAAAGGCCACTAAAAATAAGCACGTTCAGGACGTCTGAATACAATAGCTAATATTCAACTTTCGATTAGAAGTCAACATATAATGCAAAACAAACTCATTCCACCGGAGTGGCCGCCTTAGCAGTTCTGATCTGGAAAACCAAATTAATATAAAAGTTGTTTTGTTGGGAAATAAGAAGGTTTTCGCCATCCCGATCCTTATTGGTATAATGGAATAGGAAAATCTACATCAACGAATTTGTATCTAATGCCAACTCCAAAATTGACATTTTGCCTGTTTCCCTTATTCTTATTCTCATAATAGTAACCTGTTCGAAAGGCTGCCATGCGATTAAACCAATATTCCAAACCAAAACCATAATAGAACTCCTGCATCTCTTCCTTGAACCCATTGGGAGCATCATAGAATGATTGTATCATGCCTCTGAAAACAGAAACATCGGGATCCATTCCTTTTACGATATAATAATTTCCTGATTCATCTTCTGCATAAACGGGGGTGTTGGAACCAACAATTTGTTCACATCCGTAGAAATGGCAATGCTGTGATATCCTTTCTCAACAAAATAACTTATTCCAAAACCGCAGATTTGTAGGGATAAACTCTTTGTTATCACTATTGGAAACATACGAAATCTTTGAACCGATATTTGAAACATTCATTCCAAAACTCAACATATTATATTCCAAACCAGGAGTATTAAATTTTTTTCTGTACAATGCAGAAACATCAACGGCAAATGATCTTCCGATTTTCGTTTCATTCCCTGCAACCGCAAGCCCGGGCTCAATAATTTTCGATTGGATATACCTTGATGTGAGGGCTGCTGAAAAAGATTTTGAGAATCGGCGGGAATAAGATGCATCCAAAAAGAAAACTCCACAGGCCGGAAAGAATATAAAGCATATCCGTTTTCATCAGTAAATGTTACGTCTTCACCCAATTCATGCAATTAAAAGAGGCAGCCACGGTTTGTTTATTTATGGTTTTATACGCATTGAATTGTGTATAACGCATTTTGCTGAAATATTGAGAATACCCTCTGTTATATCCCAGTGAAAATCCCAGGTCCTTGGGATAGTCTACAATTTCTTCCTATGGTCTTCAGTAATAAAAGCATATTTGGCAGGATTCCAATACATGGAGTAAATATCCGATGTGGTAGATACACCCGAATTTCCCATCCCGGTATTTCTGGCTCCATAGGGATTTTTCAGAAACGATGCTGCTGTTTGAATTGGATTTGCATCGGGATTAGAACTCTGGGGAAACAAAATAATGGGAATAAGTAGCGAAATGATCAGCAGTAATTTTTTCATAGTCTGATTTTATTGAATGGCTTTTCAAATGTATAAAAATGCAGTGAGTAAAAAATCTAATGGCCAAAGAAATTGGATCAAACCTATTCTTCTGAGAATTCCTTCAATAATTCACGATACGTTGAAAAGACTTTTGCCCTTGAAACAAATCCCAGGTATTTGCCATCTTTGATCACAGGCAGGTTATAGTTTTCCGACTCACTGAATTTACGGGCAATGTCTTCCATTGACTCATCCGGGTGGACGATTGGATCGGGCATAAACATTAAATCCTGAATATAAGTAGTATCGTATTTATCCCTGTCGAAAATGATGTTCCTGATCTCGTTGATAAAGATTACACCATAAAAGTTCCTTTCTTCATCGATTACAGGAAAAACATTTCGTTGTGATTTGGGTACAATTTTCACAAAGTCACCCAAAGTAGCATTCAGGTCAACTGTTTGAAAATTAGTTTCCAGTAAACTACTCACTTTCATCAACGACAGCATCGCCTTATCTTTGTGATGGGTAATCAACTCTCCACGCAGCGCCAACCGTTTAGCATACAATGAATGGGGTTCGAAATACTTAATGGTAAGATAAGAAATTGTTGATGTGATAATTAATGGAGTCAAAGCTGATAACCACCTGTAATTTCAGCAATCAGAAAAATACCTATCAACGGGGCATGCATCACTCCCGACATCATGCCCCGCCATTCCCACCTTGGGCAAAATTACTTTCCGAAAGATGAACAAAAGGTAGCAGGTTTAGTGTATTGGCGACAAAGAAACCGGCAAGGCCACCCATGAAAAGTGATGGGGCAAAAATTCCACCGACCCCTCCGCCCCCGGTTGTTGAGGCTGTTGCAAAAGCTTTAAAAAACAAAATGAATAACATAATAACCGGCAAAAACCATATTTTCTCCCGAGGCTTGAAAACAGCCCTTCATTGATCAAAACATTTCCCTGTCCGTTTAAAACTTCCTGCAACACTTCATAGCCTTCGCCAAACAATGAGGGGAAAACAAAAATAAGGATGCCGAGGATAATTCCACCTGTTAATGCTTTTTGATAGACATTTCTAAGCTTTTTAAACCTTGACTCTATATACATTGTCATCCGCGTAAAGTATACAGATGCCAGTCCTGTGAACACACCAAGCAGAATGTAATAGGGAATTTGTTTTAATACAAAAGGGTCTGTCAGGTCGAAGGTGAACAAAACATTTTTCCCACTCAGAAAAAATGCTACCGTTGCCCCTGTCACAGCGGAGATCAATAAAGGGATCAAGGAAGTGAGTGTGAGGTCTATCATCAGGACTTCGATAACAAAAACAACTGCTGCTATGGGCGATTTAAAAATTCCTGCAATGGCTCCGGCAGCGCCACATCCGATTAAGATAATCAGGGTTTTACGGTTCAGCCGGAATAACCTGCCCAGGTTCGAGCCAATGGCCGATCCTGTGATCACGATCGGGGCCTCCAAACCCACTGAACCGCCAAAAGCAACCGTTAAAGTACTCCCGATCATCGAAGAATAGGTGTTGTGGCTCTCCAGCACGCCATTTTTCTTCGAAATGGCAAACAATATCCTGCTTACTCCATGGCCGATGTTGCTTTTCACAAAAAATTTGACATACAACACGGTTAATAAAATCCCGATGAAAGGCAAAGCAAGGTACAGGTAGTTTTCCTTTTCAAATTGAAAACCTCTGGATATCCAGTAAAAGGCATAGTGAACTGTGTTTTTCAGGATAGCGGCGGCCAAGCCGCTCAATAGCCCGATGACGAGGCTCAGTATCAGGATAAACTGTGTATTGCTGATGTGCTTTAGCCTCCACAGCGTAAACCACCTGATCATTTGGGAAACTTTCATGCCTGAAAAGTTTTTATAGAAATACAAATATAGGTTAATGTTCCGAAAACTCTTTTAGCAACTCACGGTACTTTGAAAATACATTTGCCCGGGAAACAAATCCGATGTATTTTCCATCCTGAAGCACAACGAGGTTAAACTTGCCCGAATGTTGAAACTTATGGGCGACCTCTTCCATCTTATCATCATAGTTTACAATGGATGTTGGCATAAACATTAAATTCCGAACAAGTGTAGTATCATATAATTCAGGCTGGAACATAATATGCCTTACCCTGTCGAGGAAAATAAGCCCCAGAAAACTATTGGTATCATCTACAACGGGAAATATATTTCGTGTTGAATCAGCGATCACTTTAACCAGGTCACCAAGTGTGCTTTCGGGATGGATACTATTGAAATTCTTTTCAATCAGCGAATCAATTTTCATTAATGACAATACAGCTTTATCTTTATGATGGGTAATAATTTCAACCCTCTTATCAAGTTGTATGGTATACACTGAATTGGGTTCAAACAACTTAGCAGTAGAATAAGAAATTGTAGCAACGATCATTAAGGGCACAATAAGTTCATAACCACCTGTAATTTCTGCTATCAGGAAGATTGCTGTTAGGGGGCCATGAATAACTCCCGAAATCATACCGGCCATACCAACCAATGCAAAATTACTTACCGGCAGCTCTGCAATACCAAAATAATTGATGGCGATAGCAAACAATAAGCCGATATGGCCGCCCGTAAATAAAGTGGGTGCAAAAATTCCCCCTACACCGCCTGCACCAAAAGTAGCAGAAGCTGCAACGACTTTCATCATTGAAATTACGAACAGTAATATCATGGACGGAACAATTAAGCCTTTAAAATCATAGAAGAGGCTTCGGTCAAATATATAATTGTAATCCCCATGTAAAGCAGAGTTTACAGAGGCATAACCTTCACCGTATAAAGCGGGGAATAAAAACACCAGCAAACCAAGCACTGAAGCGCCAATTGCAAAACGCTGGAACCAACCCTTCAGATTACCATAGAATTTACCGGCAAAATCAATGGTTCTGATGAA
This sequence comes from Bacteroidales bacterium, assembly GCA_041393255.1. Taxonomy (GTDB): domain Bacteria; phylum Bacteroidota; class Bacteroidia; order Bacteroidales; family JAADJA01; genus JAADJA01. The sequence continues at coordinate 177,017 of JAWKKM010000007.1, forward strand.
GTAAACTGAAACCAGCGCCGTGATGATTCCCAAAAGGATATACCAGGGAACATATGAAAGCTCAAAACTTGATTTTAGATCAATGGGGTAAAGAACATTTTGCCCCAGGAAAAAATAGGAAGTCAAAGCCGCCGTAACTGATGCCATCAATAAAGGAATGAGCGATGCCATTGTTAGGTCAAGCATGATGACTTCCAGGGCAAACACAATTGCGGCAATGGGTGCCTTAAAAATAGCAGCCATAGCACCAGCGCTGGCACAACCCAACAGCAATACAATTTGTTTATAGTTCAATTGCAATACCCGGCCAATATTCGAACCAATGGAAGCTCCGGTTGCCAGTGTCGGGCCTTCCAATCCAACAGAACCACCAAACCCAACAGTCAAAGAACTTGCAATAACGGATGAAAACATATTGTGGGGTTTCATCAAACCATTTGACTTTGATATGGAAAAAAGAACATTTGGAACTCCGTCTTGAATGGGTTGTCTAAGTATAAATTTAATAAAGAACATAACCAAGAGAATACCGATGGCAGGATAAATAATATACATATAGTTCTCGTATCCTTCGGCCATCCAAGCCCGTTAATTTTTGGCTGATAAAATGAACGGAATTCTTGATCAGTACAGCAGCCATACCGGCCAGAAAGCCTACAGTCACGCTGAGAATATATACAAATTGCTTATCGGCAATGTGTTTCACACGCCAGGCAGTAAACTGTTGTATAAGGAGTCCCATTTTCATATCTAGCTGCGAAAGTATAATTTAATTTTTTATTGTTATTCATCTTTTCTGATAGATGTTGAGTTGATATGAAATTCTTTAGACAAATATTATTTCTACATTCGCAAAAAATGTTAAACCACATGGTAAAAATAGTTTCCTACAATGTAAATGGTATACGGGCAGCCGTAAAAAAAGGATGGTTTGATTGGATAAAGGTTGTGAATCCTGATATTATATGCATCCAGGAAACCAAAGCCCAGCCCGATCAAATACCAATTTTTGAAATGGAAGAACTGGGTTACAAATCATATGTTTACTCTGCACAAAAAAAAGGATACAGCGGTGTGGCTATCTTTACAAAAGAAGAGCCACAGCATATTGAGTATGGAATGGGTTTTGAAAAATATGATACTGAAGGCCGCGTTATCCAGGCTGATTATAATCAGTTTTCAGTAATTAGTGTGTACCATCCGTCAGGATCAAGTGGAGATGAAAGACTGGCTTTTAAAATGCAATGGCTGAAAGATTTTCAAGCTTATATTGATACCTTAAAAAAGGCGAAACCAAACCTGATAATTTCAGGGGATTATAATATCTGTCATAAGCCCATTGATATTCACGATCCCATCCGCAATGCCAACAGTTCCGGTTTTCTGCCTGAGGAAAGGGAATGGCTTTCCGGTTTTATTGATTCGGGCTTTATAGATTCTTTCAGGTATTTCAACAATGAACCTCATAATTATTCTTGGTGGAGTTACCGTGCCAATGCCAGAGCCAAAAACCTGGGATGGCGCATAGACTACCATATGGTTGCAGAACCATTAAAAGAAAACATGAAAAGGGCATTGATCTTACCACAAGCAAAACATTCGGATCATTGTCCGGTGGTTCTGGAAATGGATCTCTAAAAAGTTCTAACAGGTTTCATTCCCAGTATTTCTTCAGCGAACTGATAAGTAGCGACTTCAACAGCATGATAATTCTTATTATAAATTTCGGAAGGTATAGGGTGGCATCCAGCATCGGGAAATGCAATTTTTATTTTCAATCGAGAAGGTGTGGAAACCTGATCAAACATATCAAGCATACGTTTTACTGAAACAGTTGGATCCTGCTCTTGCTCGTTTTTATAATAATAGCCCAAAAACAGGGGTTGATTTATTTTGCCAAAAGTTGTTTCATTCATTGTGGCATCCACCAAACCTTTCATCGCCTGAACTGCTTCGAGCCTGTATTTCGATTGCCAGTATTTCTGAACTTCTGGAGGATCGTCGTATTCGTTATATTTTCCCTTAATTAACCGGGCAATTTGAAGTCCCCATGGTTTCAATAAAATATTGGCCGACTTATCCACCACATCAATGTTGGGGGAATATAGTATCAGTGCATAAACCCATGGGTTCTCAGCCGCAATGGCCAGCGATAGGGTGCCGCCTGTTGATGTACTCATCAATATTACTTTTTCTCCCAATTGTCTTCCAATATTTACTGCATATTTGGCCGATTCCAGATAGTTTTCAGGAGTCAGATCAGCAAGTGCTTCATCCACATCCAAACCATGGCTATGTAAGCGGGCCATGAACATATTACAACCATATCGTTTAACAAAGTTCAGGTTCACTGGAAAACCCTCTCCGCAACTTGCTGAAAATCCATGAAGATAAACGACAGCGTATTCTGTTTTTTCCTTCTTTGTTGAATCAGCCCATAATATACGTGCCTCATTATCCGGCTTGACAGACGATAGAGCACTTTCATGGCTATCAATTTCCTGCTCAAGTTGAGGAAGGTTTGAAGTTAAAGTGTCGGATATAAAAGCAACCAAACTTGGTTTGGAAGGTTTGGGCCCGGCAAAATAAATAATTAATAGAAGAAGTATAACTACGATTACCCAAATTAATATTTTCATAATAAAATGCTTGTATTGCAAAAGTAATTATTCCGGGTAACTTATTATACATCCGGGAATGGATCGTTATGCTAAAATACAAGAAACAGGCAGCTCAATTGACCTGCCTGCAAACCCAAATATTAACTAAAATTGGAGGGTTTTATTGATTTTGATTGGTTTTCTGAATATTAGATTGTCATTTGTCAATTGTCCACTTTTTTTAACAAGAAATATCCAACTATTTATCAATCGCTTGAGACCTGATATGAAGTTCCATCAAAAGTTAAAGTTCCTGAATATTCGTTATTTTCTACAAATGTGAAATAGAAACTAGCTTCACCAACATATTTTCCACTACAGGTAATCGTACCTTTGAAAATCCAGGTGCCACCATAATCACCGGTATGACCCATTGAATATTGATAGGTTATGGTGCCATTCATAGAAGCTGAGCCGGTAATTGAAGGATCTGACGAATGATCGCTATAATCTGAAAACTGAACTGATACGTTATCGTATTCGCGGTACTCTTTATTTTGATATCCAACCACATTCGACCATTTTGAAAAACTTCCATCTACAATTGCATAACCACTAGCATATCCATTCATTTTTTCATGATTCCAGTTGTCACTGCTGTAATAGGGTGCAACCTCTATCAAGTTCCATTTTATGATATTGGCCAGATTTTCAGCATTTGATTGATCAAAATCCATTGTAACATCCTCTTTCTCATCATCTTTTCCACATGATGACAAAATAATTATTACCGATAAAAGCAAAATACATGATAATTTCATTTTTTTCATGATACTATGTTTTTTAGTTTATAAAGCAGCTATTAATCCGCCAACTGCTAGAGCAAGACTAAACCCTAAAGTAAAACCCATCCAAGTCATTTGTGATTTGTTTTTGCGTGCCTGCTTTTTATAGGATTGAACATAAACAGGATCATTTACCAACTCACTATCAGGCATATTGAGTGATTTTTGGTTGGGTTTAGTGGACGATACCACGATTGCTGTTCCCAAGCCAACCGGCATGAATAAAAACGATGGAACCCAAGTTCCCCAGTATGCTCCTGATTGACGGGAATATTTACAGGCATCAACAGCCCCTTGTAATTCTATCTTTGAAAGGTTGCTAACTTTCTTGATCTTGAAATTTTTCCCTTTTTCCTGAAAAGCAATGCCATTGCCCTTCTTATCGTTTATGTAATAAATATCCTTCAGATCGATAAATTGAAACCCTGAACTTGACTTATCTGACAATTTGTATTTAATCTGAAACTTGGGAGCAATTTTCCATTTTTTAATTCCAATTTCATCACCACCTATGGTATGAATTGTTTGTTGTGAAAAAGCATAAACCGTACAACATAATAAAACTGACAGTAAAATTGTTTTGGTAAATTGAAATGTTTTCATTGTAACCTCCGTTTTTTAGTTAATAGTTAAAATGTCACCAACAAATATACAATCCCAGTAAGGCAAGTATGAATTAGATGTATGAACGCTGGGAAAAATTATGTGAACGCTGGGTTTGGATGTGTAAACGCGAAGATTTTTGAGAATAATTGGATCCAATAAAACTAAAATAAGGGCCACACATTTGCGTTTATGCGGCCCTATTATTACTTGGCTTTTGGTTGCGAAATCAGGACTATTCTATCTTGGCTACCTTTCTTGTTGAAACTTCATTTCCTATTTTCAATCGACGAAATAAACTCCGGAGTGCCATTTTTCCAGTATCCCATGTCAATTGATTTTTACCTATTTCTAAAATTGGTGAATAAACCTCTGATATGATTCTTCCGTGAATATCCATGATAGATAACACAGCAAGAAGACTCTTTTTCTAAATAAAATTCCATGGTTGGATTTGAGTTGATGGGGTTTGGAAAAATATTGATCGTTATATTTTTCAGGATCGCTTGGTTTATCAGATCCAACACTTGTACTAATTGTCTCAAAACATCCCAGGTCAATTTCTGATTCCAGAACACGAGGGTTTCCGCAAAGGCAATTTAGCGGGATAACATACCCTGGCGGCAGGTACAACACTTGTGTTCCAACATTATGACAAAGTGAACCGATTGCCAAAACATAAGAATAATCCCCTATTGTAATAAATTCAGGATCAACATTCATCAAGTTAACCGTATCTCCCTGAAATCCGGGTTCAATACCATTCAAACCATCTTCCACATCACTGTAATAAATATTGAGATGACAGCTGTCAGTATCCCAAATACTTATTTGACTGGGGCCACTGCCAGCCGTATTGCCCCAAAAATGCAATTGGTGAAAGTTGCAATGCCACCATGCTGTAATTCGACTGCACCTCCCCTGTACAATGCATGATTGTCAGCAAATGTGCAATTGATAAAATTTGGGCTGCAACTGATGTGAGTTAGCAGAACACCGCCATACCAGTAGATAGCCTGATTGTTATAAAACAAGCAATTATCGATGATGGGATTTGAATGGCTAGCAATGGAAATAGCACCCCCATGTCCGGCTTGATTATCATGGAAGATGCAATGGGAAATATGTATTGAGCTTTCATACAAGCCAATTGCGCCACCCGTTGGACCATTTTCTCCCGGTGCACCGGGTTTGTCGGCAGGTTATACCGGAACAGGCAATGGCTGATCTCTAAGTTTTCATAATCATTCACAACGATGGCCCCACCCGAATTATAGCCCGGAAGATTTTGATCATTATAGGCATAGGCATACTCAAATACACAATGCTTCAATAATGATGTTTCATTGGTAACCGGGGTTTGATCCCAATACATTCCGCCCCATCTGACATCCGGGTCAACGGCTGTAAAAAGGATGGGAAGCTCTTCGGTTCCTTCGGCACAGAGGCATCCCAGGATGTCAAATCTTTCGGTTGAGTTGAATTTAACTACAACTCCAGGTTCAATATTAAGTGTTTCACCGTCCGGGATATTGAGATAATCCATGACGATATAGGGAGATCCGGCTATATCCCAGGTGCCACTTACCTCAGGTCCCCAAATCAGGTTACCTCCCCGAAGAAGTTTTGCTGTTAATGTACCGTTGGATATTTCATGAAATAAGCCTTCCCGGCCATTGGGATTGGATGGCATATAGCCAGCAAAATTTCCTTCTACAGTAGTTTGAATTTCATGGCCGGAAAGATCTTTTAAAAAAGACATAGCCACATGCTGCGCATCTGCTGAAGCACTGGCCGAAATATCTGATAACTTCAAGTAATTTGTATGGGACTCCCATCCCGGAAGATTCAGATTCTCAGAAGAAAAGTTGGTATCAGTAACATACTGCAGGATTGGCTCACCAGCCAGCTCAAGTGTTGTGGTGTTTCCATAGGTTCTCCACCAATGAATATTACCGATCAGTCCCCAATCTTCGCCTTCTACATCATTACCAAATGTATGGATATCCTGTTTTGATTTAATCTGGTCGATGGTATAACCACGATAGGCCAGCTGTATCGCAAGGTTGGGAAATCCTGTTCCAATACCAGTTAGGTGAACTGCAGCAGCATTGGGATCGGGATCAATGCCATCATAATCACGTGAAGCATAGTAATACGAATATTGGTATACGGTTCCGTTATAAGTAACACTATGACCAGTAGCTTCGGGTTCTGGGCCTGTGCCATCGGCATCCCAGCAGGCAATGCCTTCGTGGTCGGCAGCGAGCCCGATAAAAGGTATTTCAGGCAGGCCTTTTTCAAAATATCCTGAATTAACGTTAAAAGATGCTCCATTTACCCTTCCATTGCCTCCAAAAAAACCTGAAGATGTTACATTCTCTAAAATGATCCTTAACTCCAGTCCGTCCATATCAGTCATAAAGGCTGAAGTTACTGCCTGTACTTCTGAAGAACTGTTTTCAGAAACATCAACCGGTATGGTAAAATTTGATTCACAATACCAGGAATTCCCGGTAGAAGAAATACGACAATTTAAAAAATTGACGTAACATGAAATCATTGGCTCGGCATTAAGTTCTATAAAATAATACGCATCATAGCGATTGTAATAATGCATATCATTGAACGTAAACCAGTCTTCTCCTTCTATATCATCTTTCAACTTGAACAGTTCGGTCTTTATTTTTACCTGTCCGGCAGTAAAACCATTATCCGCAAGTGCCTGTAAAAAAAGCGGGAACCCTGTTATGTTATCCAGAAAGTGGGCCATGGCTGCATCAGGATCCGGATCAATGTCATCATAGTCCCTTGATGCTCCGTAATAAAGTGTACTCCCCCAGCCGAAAGGATGTATGTGGGCTGTAGCAGCCGGTTCCGGACCAGAACCATCGGCATCCCAACAGGCAATACCTTCATGATTCCCGGCAAATCCTTCGAAAGCAATCTGGCCAGTTGTAAAGAATGTGGTTAATAGTAAAATTAAAACGGTTAACCCTGTTGTTTGTAGTAATGTTTTTGTTTTCATAAGAACCTCCATTTTTAAGTTGTTAGTAGAAATCAAAATTTGTAAAACCAAATTTACAATACATAAAAGGCAAAATGTTGACAGATACAATTACGTCAGGGGAAAATGTATAAACGTATGGGTTTTTTGGAGGAAAGATATTCTGATTGAAGTTTGAGTCTTCTCCGAAAAGTGTTTATTATGCTTTTACCACATAGGATCATAGGACACAAAGATTTTCACATAGTTGATAATGAGGCAAAAACCTATGTGAATTCCTATGATTCTATTTGCCTATGTGGTTCAAAATTACTTTTCGGAGTGGACTCAAGTTTGAAGTTTTGAAGAAGGTTTATGGTAAGTTTAATTTAGGAAATATCATTCCTTGTTTTCCATGTAATGTTGATATTCTCTCAAATCCCACTGCAAATCCATCTCCTCAAACATCGCCTTTGCTTTCATCAGGCATTCGGTGCTATTCATCCCATTGATCCGCTCTTTTTTATTTTTAGGGTCGCGCAGGAATTTGCCGGCTTCGAAATAAGTGCGGGAGATTTCAAGGTTGCCATTGAAACTTAAAGCTGCTTTGATAGATTTATCAAAATTCCTGAGCGCCTTGTTTGGTTTTCCCAGAAGGCTAAAAATGATGGCCCTTAAACGGTAGGCTTCGGGCAGATTTTTTCGAACTTTTTGGGAATCATGGATCAGGTCTTTAGTCGTCCTTAATGCAGAATTCCCAATGCCTATGTCAATTTTCCCTGTTTTTAGCCCGTAAATTTCCAGGTAACTTTTGGCTATCAGGTACTGGCAACGACAGAATGGAATTTTAAAATATTTTAGCAGTTTTTCCGCCTGAGCAAGAAAATCCCGGCTTTCTGCAGGCTTCGACCGGATTGTACATGCCATGGAGTTGTAGCAATAGCTTAAAAACAACTGCATTTTATACTGGGTATTTTTTGCAAATTTTAAGGCTTCATCTGTCACTGTCATCAGCTCATCCATCATGCGGAATTTAATGTAAAGTGCCGTTCTTACCCTGTGATACTGAATGATTGGAAAATCGCTGTCAAATGTCTCGCTGATAGTTTTAAGACGGTTCAACAGATGCGTAACAAGTTGTTCGTTGCCTGCTTCAATGGCATTATATCCCTGGTATACATAATATGTGGCCACTTTCCAGAAATCCCCGGTCTGGTGTGCCAGTTGATAGACCTTTTCTTCATTCAGGTCTTCATTTCCCTTGCCGTCATAGTAAATATACATACTGCGATTAAAAACAATTCTTAGCCACTCATGTATATCAGTTTTATCTATAAACTTCAGGGCAAACTCACTTGATTTAATTCCCAGATTAAAAAATAATCCGGTATAGAAAAACATGGTAGCGTTTATTAGCAGAACAGATGCTTGATAACTTCCAAATGTCTCTTTTTTAATAAATTTTGTTGCAGCCATCGATTCAAAAAATAGTCTTTTAGGATCAATGGTCGTCAGGGCATGCCCTTTTAACTCAGCAATTTTCAATAATTTTATATCAGTATCCTCCGATTTTATACCTTGCTTTTTATAAAACCAAATAATTTTATAAAGTAAAACTAAATTATAAACAAAGTCGATGATTAGAGAAATGCCGGACTTTGCAAAAGGTCTATGATACCATGTGGTTACTTTATCAAAGTATTCAATTGCTTCTGTAAACTGGCCCGAAGCAAAATAAGCAAAAGCAAGTCTTTCTTCCAGGTCAATGATCTTTTGCAGATTAAGCGAATTTTTATTATTCAGTAAATATGCTTCTAATCCCCCTATAAAGAAATTTACAGCTTCCGAGGATGCGCCGGATTTCATCGATTCATCACCTGCCTTCACCAGATATTCTTCCGCTTTCCCAGTTTGACCTGCTTTGCTGTAGTGATGCGCCAGCATACCATAAAACTCATGAATACGCCCTGCAAATACCTTTTCGATAGACCCGGCAATTTTCAGGTGCAACTCTTTTTTGGTTTTCTCAACAATGGACTCGTAAGTAGCCTGCTGTGCCAGGGCATGCTTGAACAGGAATTCCACTTCATCTTTTGTTTTCCGTTCATTGATCAACTGGACATCCTTTAAATATTCAAGCTTGATGTCCATCTCTTCGATGGTTTGGGCTGCTTCTTCCAAGACTTTATAATAAAAGTTCCTGCCGATCACGGATGCAGTTCGTAGTAAATTTTTAGTTTTGTCATCCAACCGGTCGATCCTCGATAATATTACATTGTCAATAGATTCCGGGATATTCGCGTACTTGATATTTTCGGTAAGAATAAACTGATTGTTGTTGATCTCGATCAAACCTTCATCTAAAAATGACCGGATCACTTCTTCTATGAAAAAAGGATTTCCTGCTGCCCTTTCAATGATTAGTCTGTTAATTTCTTCCGGAAGCGAGATTTCATGTAGAAGATTATTAATGAGTTTGTTCGATTGATCAGTTGAAAGCGGATTAATTTGAAGGGATTGATGGTGATCTTTAAGATTCTCATCAATGTATTTGCTGATCCTTTCGCCGGTTTCTTTATAATCTGGCCTGAAAATCAATACAAACATGATCCTTTGTTTCCTGACCAGCTTTAACAGGGATTCCAAAAAAATAATCGATGAAAAGTCGCACCAATGTGCATCTTCGATGACGATCAAAACCGGCCGAATGGATGCTGCCCTGGAGAGCAGGTCGCGCAGGTTTTTCAGGATCAGGTTTTCAAGGGCTTCCCCTTCGATGCCTTTTGTACGCTCTTTAGCCTTGCCATCAAGCCGGTAGCCCATCATGGTGGCAATGAAAGGGAATATTTCATCAAAAGCTTCTGGATACACCCGCAGAATATTTTTTTGCAATTTTTCAACCGAGTTTTCTGAAGTATCCTCTTCCCTGATCCCTGCCCAGGATTTGATGATCTGTATGATGGGATGGAAACTGAGGTTTTGTCCGTTTGAAACTGCCCGGCCTTCAAACAAAGCTACTTTCTTCATCAGCTCTTTTTGCCGGAGCTCTGCAAACAACCTCGATTTGCCGATCCCTGCTTTACCAGTGATATTAATTATTGATCCTTTCCCGTTGATCAGGTTAAAAACTCCATTTTGTAAAAGCTCGAACTCGGTCTGTCTTCCAACCATCTCAGATGTGATCATTCTACCAGTGGATGTTTCGGATTTGAATTCCTTCTTCTTTTTGCGGATAAACTCAAAAACCTGCAAAGGTTCCTTTTGTCCTTTCACCGGAACCGGTTCGAGAGGGAAAAACTCAATTTGCCCTTTAAGTTTTGAGTGTAGGTTTGGCCCGGCTATAATCTGTCCTTTTTCTGCAAAATCCCGGATATGCAATGCTGTGTTGACGGTCTCCCCAAAAACATTAAACCGGCTATGTTCATCTTTACCGACTTTGCTCACGATCACCGGCCCGGTTTCTAAACCTACCCGCAGGTAAACCGGATTGGGCAACTCTTTGACCTCATTGAAAGTTTTAAACCGTTCTATTAGATCAATGGCTGCTCCGACTGCTTTTGCCGGTGCTTCGTTCAGCGGTTCAGGAATTCCAAAGACTGCCTTGATGTTTTCCCCACATCCAGGTTGCTTACTGTTCCGCCATAAAGGCTCTATCTTTTGATCACAAATTCAAAGCATTCGTTCATCAGTGAGGAGAACTTTTCTGAAACTAACTTCACTGATAGTTCACTTAAACCGATAATTTCGGCAATACAAAATCGTGGATTCCTTTTGTTGACCATATGTTTGTTCCATTATTGATTATTGTGATTCACTATTCATGTATTTATGATATTCATTCAAATCCACGGTAAATCCATCTCCTCAAACATCGCCTGTGCTTTCATCAGGCATTCGGTTCCGTTCATGCCGTTTATCCTTTCCTTTTTATTTTTCGGATCACGCAGGAATTTGCCGGCTTCGAGATAAGTGCGGGAAAGTTCAAGGTTGCCATTGAAACTTAATCCCATTTTTATAGATTTCTCAAAATTCCTAAAAGCCTTTCCAGGTTTATTCAATAGCAAGTAAACAACTGCATGCAAACGATAGGATTCGGTTAAATGGCTTCTAACTTTGTGGGCTATCATTACTAAATCATGGGTAGTTTTTAGTACTTTTTTTCTAAGGTGCAGGTCTCTTTTATTCAATTTTAACTCGGCGATTTCTATATGGGTTTTTGCAATGTAATAGAGTGCCTGGCACATGGGTATCCTGAAATCCTTTATGAAATGCTCTGCCTGTGTCAATGCATTTTTGGCCTCGGTGAATTCCTGTTTTAATGAAAAGACAATTGAACAATTACAATATGCCATCAATAACTGCATTTTGTAATCGGTGTTTTTTGTAATGGTGATAGCCTCCTTAATTATATCTGTTGCTTCGTCCAATTCTCGAAATTTGGTATATAAATTTGTTTTTAACCGGAAATACTGCACTCCAGGGTAATCGTTGTCAAACTCCTCACTTAAAGTTTTCATCCGATCTAAATAGTGCAAGACAAGCTTTTTGTTTCCGGATTCAATTAAATTGAGGCCTCCAAAAAGATAGGTAATCGTCACCGGCCAATATTGTCCTGTTTGCAATCCAAGTTTATATATTTTCTCCTCATCCGGTACTTCAAATTTTTTCGCTGCACTAAAAGCTTGAAGAGCGCGAGCATAATTGATAAACAAAATTCCGAGGTCATAGTCCGGATCGATTCGTTCTTCTGCGGTTTCCAAAATTTTCTGCCCAAGTTTGAACATTTTTCCGGTATAGAAAAAAGCAGAGCCTGCTGATAGAAACAATGAAGCCTCGTAGTTGCCAAAGTTTTTTTTGCTTACAAATCTAAAACCATAAAATGACTCAACCGTTCTTTTTGAATTAACAGAAACCAATGCTTTCCCTTTTGGCTCAATCATTTTAAGTATTTTCAGTTCAATCTCACCGGATTCACCAAAGCCTTTCCGTCTGTAGAAATAAATAATTTTTAATCCCAGCAATAAATTATAAGCCAGGTTAAGTAGTATCCTCAACCTGTTTTTTGGAAAGGGTTTGTAATAAAAAGCTATAACTCTATCAAAGTATTCGACTGCCTCAACATGTTGTCCTGATGCGTATAAAGCAAATGCAAACTTTTCTTCAAGATCAACCACCTTTCGCCTGTCCGGATTCTTCCTGGCATTTTCAGAATGTACTTCCAGTGCTTTTTTCAAAAAATTAACGGCTTCAGAGGAAGCCCCCGATTTCATCGATTCATCCCCGGCCTTGATCAGAAATTCCTCCGCTTTTTCCTGTTGCCCGGCTTTGCTGTAGTGATGGGCAAGCATTCCGTAAAATTCATGAATACGTCCGACAAACACTTTTTCGATAGAACCGGCAATTTTCAGGTGAAGATCTTTTCTGGTGGTTTCCATGATCGAATCATATGTGGCTTGTTGGGCAAGTGCATGCTTGAAAAGGAATTCCACTTCATCTTTTTGTTTTCGCTCATTAATTAATTGCACATCTTTCAAATATTCAAGCCTATTATCAATTTCTTCGATGTTCCTCGCAGCATCCTCCAGGATTTTGTAATAGAAATTTCTGCCGATTACAGAAGCCGTTTTGAGCAGTTCTTTCGTATTGCCATCCAATCGCTCAATCCTCGATAAGATCACATGATCAATGGATTCAGGAATATTTGCATATTGGATGTTTTCGGTAAGTAAAAAGCGATTGTCTTTGAATTCAATTAATCCTTCATCGATGAATGAGCGAATAACCTCTTCAATAAAGAAAGGGTTTCCGGCTGATCTTTCGATGATAAGCCTGTTTATTTCTTCGGGCAGATTTGTTTGGTGCAGCAGGTTGTTGATCAACTTGTCAGATTCGTTTTGTTTTAAGGATTCTATATTGATTTGCGTAAAATAGTCCTTCAGGTTTTCTTCCAGAAATTTATTGATGCGGTCACCGGTTTCCTGGTATCCCGGCCTGAAAATATTCACAAACAATATCCGGTTTTTCCGGCTAAGTTTATACAGCGACTCCATAAAAATAATGGACGAAATATCGCACCAGTGTGCATCTTCTATTACTATCACAACCGGACGAATGGTAGTCGCCCTGGAGAGCAAATCCCTCAGGTTTTTCAGGATCAGGTTTTCCAGGGCTTCCCCTTCGATACCTTTGGTCCGCTCTTTGACTTTACCTTCCATGCGATAACCCATCATGGTGGCTATAAAAGGGAATATCTCATCAAAGGCTTCGGGATAAATTCTTTTGATATTGCTTTCCAGTTTTCCTACGGCTACATCCGTCAAATCTTCTTCTGTTATCCCTGCCCAGGATTTTATGATTTGCGTGATGGGATGGAAACTGAGGTTTTGTCCGTTCGAAAAAGCCCTGCCCTCAAACAGCGCTACTTTCTTCATCAAATCTTTTTGCCTGAGCTCCGCCAACAGTAGCGATTTACCAATCCCGGCTTTCCCAATAATATTAATAACCGAACCTTTTCCATTGATCAGGTTAAAAACTCCGTTTTGTAAAATTTCAAATTCAGCTTGTCTTCCCACCATTTCAGAAGTGATCATTCTACCGGTGGAAGTATCCGGTTCTATTTCCTTTTTCTTTTTGCGGATCAGTTCGAAAACCTGCAAAGGTTCCTTTTGTCCTTTCACCGGAACCGGTTCGAGAGGGAAAAACTCAATTTGCCCTTTAAGTTTTGAGTACAGGTTTGGTCCGGCTAGTATCTGTCCTTTTTCTGCAAAATCCCGGATGCGTGATGCGGTGTTGACTGTCTCCCCAAAAACATTATACCGACTTTGTTCATCCTTTCCGACTTTGCTCACGATCACAGGCCCCGTTTCCAATCCCACGCGAAGGTGAACCGGATGAGGCAACTCTTTGACTTCGTTGAAAGTTTTAAACCTTTCGATCAGATCACTGGCAGCCCCCACTACTTTTACCGGTGCTTCGCTGAGCGGTTCAGGAATTCCGAATACTGCTTTTATATTTTCGCCATCCAGATTGCTGACTGTGCCGCCGTAAGCTCTATTTTTTTAATCACAAATTCAAAACATTCGTTCATCAAAGTAGCCATACTTTTCTGAATCAAGATGAGCCGAAAGAGCACTCAAGCCTGTTATTTCAGCGCATAAAACAGTAGCTACGTTTTGTTGACCGGAAGTCTGTTCCATTATTGATTATTTCATTTAGCTATTCATGTATTTATGATATTCATTCAAATCCCAATGCAAATTCAACTCTTCAAACATTGATTTTGCTTTCATAAGGCATTCGGTACCGTTCATGCCGTTGATTCTTTCTTTTTTATTGGATGTATCACGAAGGAATTTGCCGGCTTCGAAGTATGTGCGGGAAAGCTCAAGGTTGCAATCATAAATCTTTCCTGCATTGATTGATTTTTCAAAATTTTTATATGCCCTTGTAGGTTTATTCAATAGCCAAAAAACAACCGCTCGTAAATGATATGCTTCTGTTAGATTTTTACTGTTTCTTTTAGCTTGTTTAATAAGTTGTTTGGTTGTTTTTATCATTTCATTGCCATTGCTGTTTTTTTGAGATTTAAATTCGGCAATCTCGATAAAACATTTAGCAATCAGATACCTGGTAAGGAAAAGCGGTAATGTAATGCCTTTTAAATATTTCTCAACTTCCGAAAGATTACTGATCGCTTCATCGAAGTTGGATTCTAATGAGCATACAATTGAGCGCAAGCAATACGACTCAATTATTGTCATTATATGATTGGACTTTATAGCAAGGCCAATTGCATTTTCCGTAATTTTAAGCACATGCTCAATTTCCCTGTATTTCAAACAGTAGAATGCATTTAACCTTATAGATTGTACCAATGTGTAGCTGTTTTCAATAACTTCAGCAAGTCCTTTTAACCTTTGAACAAAATGCTGGGAAAGGGCTTTATTCCCCGATTCAATAATACTATAACCACCATAAAAAAAGTAAACAGTCAAAGGCCAGGGTTCTCCAATCCTGATTCCCTGATTAAATACCTTTTTTTCATCTGTTGGATCAAATTTTCCTCCTGTATAATAAGCATACGCACATAGTGCATATTTACTGTTTGTAAAATCAAAAGCATCCTGATCATCTATATATTTTAGAGAGGTTTCAATTCCTTTCCGTCCTAATCTGTATAATACTTTTATTCCCGTATAGACAAACATAGGACAGGCACTAAGTACCATTGCCGCATCATAGCTTTCAAATTTATGACGGCCAAGAAATCTAAACGCATAAAGTACGTCAAAAAACATCCTTTTGGGATCTGCAGAAATCAGTGCTCTGTTTTTCCGGTCCATCATTGTTAATATTTTCTTTTCAATGTCGGCACCCTTTCTATCACGATTAGGCCTGTGAACATAAATGATCCATACCATCACACACAGACTATAGGGAAAGCTTAATTTTCTTTGGAGCTCAGTTACAGGAAAGGATTTGTGATAGAAGCAAATCACCTTTTCGAAATATTCAACTGCTTCTGTGAATTGTCCTGAGGCATATAAGGCAAAGGCTAGTTTTTCTTCCAGGTCAACAACTTTTTGCCTGTCAGGTGTATTTTTGTTATTTTGCAAATGAGTTTCAAGTGCTTGTTTTAGGAAATTCACTGCCTCTGATGAAGCCCCTGATTTCATGGATTCCTCACCTGCCTTTACCAGATATTCCTCGGTTTTGTCCTGCTGTCCTGCTTTACTGTAATGATGGGACAGTGTTCCGTAAAATTCGTGAATTCTGTCGGCGAAAACTTTTTCGATGGAACCTGCAATTCTCAGGTGTAGCTCTTTCCTTGTTTTTTCAACTATCGAATCGTAAGCAGCTTGTTGTGCCAGGGCATGTTTAAAAAGATACTCCACTTCATTCTTTTGTTTGCGCTCATTCAACAACTGGATATCCTTCAGGTATTCAAGTTTGCTGTCCAGTTCTTCGATAGTTTGTGCAGCTTCTTCCAGGATTTTGAAATAGAAATTCCTGCCAATGACAGATGCAGTTTTTAAAAGCTCTTTGGTTTTTCCATCCAAACGTTCTATCCTCGAAAGGATAACATGGTCAATGGATTCAGGAATATTTGCGTAGTTGATATTTTCGGAGAGTATAAACTGATTGTTGTTGATGGTGATCAAACCTTCATCCAGAAACGATCGGATCACTTCCTCAATAAAAAAAGGATTTCCGGCAGCCCTTTCGATGATCAGCTTATTGATCGCTTCCGGAAGTGAAATTTCATGCAGAAGATTTTTAATGAGTTCGTCCGATTGTTCAGGAGTAAGGGGTTCAACATTGATCGATAGTTGATAATCTTGGAGGTTTTCAGCCAGGTATTTGCTTATCCTTTCCCCTGTTTCCTTATATCCTGGCCTGAAAATCAAAACAAACATGATCCTTTGTTTCCGCACCAGCTTTAACAGTGATTCCAAAAAGATGATTGATGAAACGTCGCACCAATGTGCATCTTCAATTGCAATCACAACGGGTCGAATAGATGCTGCCCTGGAGAGAAGGTCGCGCAGGTTTTTCAGGATTAGGTTCTCGAGGGCCTCCCCTTCGATGCCTTTTAACCGCTCTTTGGATTTCCCATCTAGCCGGTAGCCCATCATGGTGGCAATAAAGGGGAATATTTCGTCAAAAGCTTCGGGATAAACCCGCTGAATGTTCTTTTGTAATTTTTCAATTGATTCTTCCGAGTTGTCCTCTTCCTTAATTCCTGCCCATGATTTAATGATCTGTATGATGGGATGGAAACTGAGGTTTTGCCCGTTTGAAATGGCCCTCCCCTCGAAAAATGCAACTTTTTTTACTATATCAGATTCTTTCAACTCTGCCATCAGCCTTGATTTACCTAATCCAGCCTTGCCGATAATTTCCACAACAGAACCACGGCCATTGATCAATTGCATAAATTGTTTTTCCAATAGTTTATATTCCAATTCTCTTCCCACCATGGAAGAATTGATCATACGCCCCGGCTGTAAACCTATGGAAATGGGTGCTTTTTTCCTTCCTTTGACCTCAAAAACCGGCATGGGTTTCTTCCTTCCCTTTACAGGAACAGGTTCCATTACCTGAAACTCAAATTTATCTTTTGTTCTATCATACGTATCCTGATCGGCCAAAACCTGCCCATTCTCTGCTATATCGCAAATCCTGGAAGCCAGGGTCACCGTCTCGCCCATGACTGAATTTTGAATTTTATCGCCGGTTCCGATTTTACCTATAAGTACCGAACCGGTTTGAATTCCTGATTTAATGCTGACCAGACAAGGTAATTCGTTTTGGTCATTTAATTCATCCATTTTGTTGTGCAGGTCAAAAGCGGCATTAATTGCATTCAAAGGCGTTTTATCATGAAAGTCAGGGACTCCAAAGGCAACCAATATGCCATCCCCGCTGAATTTTTCTATATAGCCTCCATACAGCGAGACCACTTTATCTATTGAACCATAGCATTGATTCATCAACTGGGTGATTTTCTCGGGCTGAAGGATATTGGATAAATCATCAAAACCTGAAGTAGCTGCATACAGGATTGTAGCTTGCTGGCGAATGGTATCATTTTGAACCGTTTTCATATCTATTTGGATTTCGAAATGACATGATAAATATAATCATTTTTTATTTATCTCAAAGTTAACTCTTTGACATATAAAATATGAAGCAAATTAACAACCGTATGGAAATAATGTAAAAGCGTAGGGTTTTCCTGAATTAACGAAATTTAAAAAGTTCCTGATTATTAAAAACAGGTATACAAAATTTGAATTCAGGCCAGGCTTTCAAACAAATTTAAAAGCATTTCCCTTTTGCGAAATGATACAGGCACTACAGAGCCGTCAGTTAAAATTACATCGCCACTGTCGGATTTATCAAAATATTTCAATTTGCTAATATTGATCATATGGGTTTTGTGGATGCGATGAAATCCTTTATCAATGAGTTCTTCTTCGTAATCCTTAATGGCTTTACAAACTATGACCTTTCTGCCATCTTCGATAAAAAAGGTGGAATAATTCCCATCAGCTTCAATCCTTATGATTTCGGTGGTGTTGACCAGGTGAATGTGTTCATTTGTTTTCAGGATGATTTTATCAGCTTTGTTAATGGCTTTGATATTTTCCTCGAGTGCTTTAAACCGCATTTTTTCTTCAAAACGAATAATATCATCCGCACGGTTAATGGCAAGTGACAGCTCTTCTTCGTCAATGGGTTTGAGGATATAATCAACAGCCCCGAATTTATACCCTTTGATCGCATATTCCATATAACCTGAAATAAAGATCACTTTAAAATCGGGCCTATCGAAATGCTTGATCAAATCAAATCCGCTTCCATCTTGCATTTTAATATCCAGCAATACCAAGTCGGGCCCGTATTCATTGATAGCCGAAACACCTGATTTAACACTATCGGCCATGGCTACAATTGTTACATTCGGGCAATATATTTCAATGGTTTTAGCAATTAATTCACGAACCATTGGCTCATCATCTATGATCACGGTTTTGATCACTGGTTTTTTTTACGAAGGTAAGAAAATTTCAAATAAGGGATGCCAACCTTTCGTATGTTGGCAAGCCTTATCCTTTTATATTAAGATGAATTAATTGATGAGGCTGTAAAGCCACTTGATTTCTTCAGCCCATAAACTATCATCAGGAGTTTCAAGGATGATGGGCATGTTGTCAAAACGGGGGTCGTTCATCAGGCGGATGAAAACTTCTTCTCCAAGCAAACCTTTGCCAATACTGTCGTGACGGTCAACACGGCTGGCCAGTTCCTTTTTGGAGTCATTCAAATGAATTCCTTTTAAATATTTAAACCCAACAATCAGTTCAAACTCTTCAAAGGTCTTTTTATAACCTTCTTCCGATTTAATGTCGTAACCGGCAGTGTAGGTATGACAGGTATCCAAACAGACCCCTATCCGGCTTTTATCCTCCGCCTTATCAATAATATGGGCAAGGTGTTCGAATTTATAACCTACATTGCTCCCTTGTCCGGCAGTGTTTTCAATAACTGCTATAACTCCTTTTGTTTTATCCAAAGTCATGTTGATTGATTCGGCAATAGTATCCAGGCACTCTTCCTCCGAAATTTGCTTAAGATGCGAACCCGGATGAAAATTGAGCAATGTTATTCCCAATTGTTCACAACGCCTCATTTCATCCAAAAATGAACTTCTGGATTTCTTAAGGTTTTCTGGAACAGGATTACCCAGGTTGATCAAATAGCTGTCATGTGGAATGATGTAATCGGAGGAATACCCAAACTTTTCACAATTCTCTTTAAACCCGGTTATATTCTCTTCTGTTAAGGCTTTTGAAAACCATTGTTTCTGATTTTTGGTGAAAAGGGCAAACGCTTTTGCTCCAATCTTATGTGCATTGATGGGTGCATTCTCAACTCCTCCTGATGCGCTGACATGTGCTCCGATGTATTTCATAATAACAATTTTTTTCAAAAATAACAATATTGATCCATATATTCAATTTTGTTTTTAGGACATAAACTCCAAATAATACATTAATTATTTGGAGTTTATGTCCAGATTATTTAATTTTGTTTTAAAATATAAAAATGAAAATTTATCGCAAATTTCAGAAATTGGATAATTTTTTACGGCCCAATAAGGTTTTAATTATTTTGGGTCCCCGCCAGGTTGGCAAAACAACAATGATGGAGGATTACTTATCTGTTTCTAAATTAAAATATAAGCTTACTAACGGGGATGATATTTTTATCCAAAGAACATTATCCTCTCAAAGCTTAAATGAAATAAAATCATTTTGTGAAGGGTATGAATTAATAGCTATCGATGAAGCTCAAAAGATTCCAGAAATTGGGATAGCTCTAAAATTAATGGTCGATCATATACCCGGCATCAAGGTTATAGCAACTGGTTCCTCTTCATTTGAATTAGCAGGGCAAATCGGCGAACCACTTACTGGACGGAAGACGGCTCTATCACTTTTTCCAATATCACAAATCGAAATGCTTCATCATTTCAATTCATTCGAATTAAAAGAAAAACTAGAAGAGTTTTTGATTTACGGAAATTATCCGGCAGTATTAGCTGCAGAAACAATTTCAGAAAAAACTTCGATATTAAATGAAATTACAGGGTCCTATCTTTTCAAGGACATTCTATCTTTTGAAAGGATAAGAAATCCTCAGCTATTAATAGATTTATTGCGATTACTTGCATTTCAAATAGGCAATGAAGTTTCTATTAATGAACTTTCAAAAAACTTACGTATTGACAATAAAACCGTAAGAAGGTACCTGCAACTTCTTGAAAAATCATTTATCGTTTACTCATTAAGGGGATACAGTCGAAACTTAAGAAAAGAAATATCCAAAAAACCCAAATATTATTTCTATGATACCGGTATCCGAAATGCAGTAATCGCAAATTTTAATCCTTTAAAAATGAGAAATGATACTGGGCAATTGTGGGAAAATTTTGTGGTAATGGAACGAATCAAAAAACAGTCCTACCAACCAATTTATTCCAACAATTTCTTTTGGAGATCCTGGACAAAAAAAGAGGTTGATTTTGTAGAAGAAAGGGAAGGAAAACTTTTTGGCTATGAATTTAAATGGACATCAGAGCAAAGACAAGCGCCTGCTTTATGGCTTGACACCTACCCTGAAGCAACATATGAAACAATTAACAGAGAAAATTATTTGGAGTTTGTTTGCTGATTATGTGAGTTATTAAAAAGTTATCGGAATATTAATCCTTACCATTGTTCCCGTCGCTTCCCCAGCTTCATTTGTTAAATCAAAAATGCTGAGTTGAATTTTTCCTTTCCTTTCTTTATTCAAAACAGCAATTCGTTGCTGGGTAATGGAGGTTGCAAGGGATTTATGGTTGTCGTTTTGTTTCTGTAAGATTTCCTGTGCTTTTTTTCTACCTATCCCATCATCTTCTATTTCCAGTACTAACATTTCATTTTGCAATCTAAAATGTACCTGAATATTTCCTTTTGAATCTTTGAGTTTGATGCCATGCTCGATGGCGTTTTCGATAAAGGGTTGCGCTAACATAGGTGGAATTCGAATTGTTTCAGCATCAATAGCTTCATCCACTTCAATGGAATAATCAAACTTTTCAGGGAAACGGATCTTTTGCAAGGCCAGGTAATTTTCAATGGTATTGACCTCCTCTTCCAACGGAATAAATTCCTCTACAGAACTATCCAGTATATTGCGGACCAGTTTGGAGAACTTTGCCAGATACTTGCTGGCTTTTATGGGCTCTTCATTAATGATGGAGTTTTGAATGCTGGCCAGTGAATTAAAAATAAAATGTGGGTTCATCTGGCTGCGGAAAAGACGCTGCTTGAGCAGGATGGCTTGTTGGTTGGATTTGATCCGGTTTTGCCTGAAAAACAGGATGGCGAACAACAAGACCAATACAAGCGCAATACCCAGGCCATACAGAAAAAATCTGTTCTGACGGAAGCGATATTCCTGCAATTCGCTTTGCTGTTCCAGCATGTTTATCTGTTGATTTTTCCTTTCCGTTTCGTAGCTGATTTCCAGGCCTAACAATTGCTTGTCGTTTGCTATTTGGTTCAGGGTATCGCTATAAATATTGAAGAGTTTAAAATATTCAAGGCCTTTTTTGAAATTTCCAGTGCGTTCCGCAAGGTAACTTAGCATTTTGTAACTTTTGGCCAGGCCCTCTTTAGCTTCAATCCGCAATATGCTGGCGGTCACGTTCCTTATGTGCAAATCCCAAAAGGAGATTGGTGCCCTGCGATAAGTTTCATCCTCAAATGCAAAACCCGTTGCATTCACTTTCAGGGCATTTTTGGCAGCAAGCTCATAATATCTAATCGCTTTTTCAATCTCATTTTTTTGAAAATAATAATTTGCCATTAAGTCAGCCGTTCGGTAAACACCCCATAAAAAAGTCAAATTATTTGCCCGGCCCAGCGCTTTTTCAAAATAGTACAATGCACTATCCGATTTCATATATTCACTCATAATCTTACCAATAACCCAGAGCGTTTCGGTTTTCAGTACCCTGTCGGCTTGAATACTATCATTAAAATATTTTAAACTTTTATGATAATTAATCCTTGCAGAATCATACTGACCTGCGTTTGCGTAAGCTAAGGCGAGTGAAGCTGAAACGGCCCCGGGATACCTGCTAGGCAATTGTTCCTGAATTGCCAGGGAAAGTGACTTTCTAATTACATCTATCGCCGCTTTGCCATCTTTACTGTAATTATTATGATAAAAACCTATCGCATTATAAACCATGGCAAGTTCATCAAGATAATGCCCTTGTTGATAAAGTGAAATCATTTCGGGTATGAAGGCCATGCCTTTTTCCACATTGTTGGTAAACAAATAAATTGTACCAATCTGGCCCAGGGTTTTTGCAAGTTCCTTCTTTTCATCTGTGGTCCTGAAAATATCCACAGCACGATTGTAGTAATCCAATGCCAGGGTATAATTATCATTGTAAAATGCAATTTCACCTTTGATTTGATATGCTTTTCCGATACCGGTCGGATAATTGAGTTTACTGGAAAGAGATAAAATTTCTTCGGACATTGGCTGGCAGGAGTCAGGTTCATATGGGGTGAGTATGTAGGCCATTTTACATAAAATATCAACACGCTGAGTACCTTTTGCTAACGGTAATAACCGGGCCAGGCTGTCGTAAACCTTGTTGAGATCATATTTATCCGTAGCGAAAGAGGTGTTAATTAGTAAAATCAGAAATAGTGTAAAAAAGCCTTTCATTTGTTGGTCATAATTTAATCGCAAATTCAATTCTTTGCTAGCCTGTCGAACATTTCCATCAACTCTTCGCGCTTTCGCGAGGCCACCGGTATTTTGCACTCGTTTTCCAACACAACATTTCCTCCATCCGCTTTCTCAAACCTTTCGATATGCCGCATATTGATAAGGTAGGATTTGTGTACCCTGTAAAACCCGGCATCCTTCAGTAATTCATCATATTCTTTCAGTGTGTTCGACACCATAATTTTTTTCCCATCCAACAGGTGAATGGCCGAATAACTTCCCTCCGATTCACAATAGTTGATGTTCCTGATTTTAACAAGATGAATATTATCAAAGGTTTTGAGGATGATTCTTTTGTTGGCCCTGTCATCCATCCGCATGTTCTCCTCAAGGGTTTCGAGCTGTGTGTTAAAATCTTTCTGGAGGATGTTTTCTGCTTTTTTGGCGGCTTCGCTCAATTCATCGGGATCGACAGGTTTAAGCAGGTAATCAATGGCGCTGAATTTAAAGGCTTTAACGGCATACTGGTCGTAAGCTGTTATAAAAATTACTTTAAAATCGACCGATTCAAGTTTCTTCAGCAAATCGAAACCGGTTCCATCGTTCATTTTAATGTCGAGCAAAACAAGTTCAGGATGGTATTTTTGGATAGCTTCTACACCACTTTTCACACCATCGGCCATGCCTACCAATTTTAAGTTGGGACAAAACCTGCTGACCATTTTTTCCAGCGTTTGACGCATATGGGCCTCGTCATCAATAATGATGGTGCGGAGCATGTTGAGGTCTGATTTTTTTCTAAAGATAGACATTATTGTTAAAATCCCAAATTTAAAAAACCAAATTCCAAAATTTCTCGAACTACAATTTACCCGTCATTGCGAGGAAATGGGGCTGAATTGCGGGTTAGCTGACGAAGCAATCCCAAAGTTGGTTAGTCTTAATTTAAGGAGATTGCTTCTCCCGCTAAAAAGCGGGATCGCAATGACAGTCATAATTATAATTTTATAATTTTCTTCGTTACAATTTCATTTCCAATTTGTGCGCGGCAGAAATAAATGCCTGCCGGTAAATCCTTCAAATCAAGCGTAAACTCTTTTTCTCCGGCCTGATGATGTTGGAATTGCCAGTTTTTGAGGCAAATGCCGGTAGTGTTACAAATACAAACCGCCACCATAATTTGCGATTGAGTATTTAAACTTAAAACTACATAGTCATTGACTGGATTTGGCGAAATAGAAAGGTCAAATAGATTGTAACTTTCATCAACCAAATTAAAACAAGCGTCCCATACCTCATCAAAGTCATTGCAGCCAGGAGCATTGTTCGATATTTCAATGTCACCGTTGGGAGCTGACAGGTAATTACAAATGCTGGTTACGTGACAAGTTGAAAGCATAGGATTTTCTTCGATGTAAATATCTGAGATAGTTCCTGCGGCAATGTTATCAAGACCAGTTAAACTGGTAAGGGCATCGTTATAATTAATTTCCAGATAACCACCAATTGAGGTCAAACTATCCAAACCCGAAAAACTGGAAAGGGTATTGTTGTAGTTGACCTTAAAAACACCTCCAATAGTGCTCAGGTTGTTAAGACCCGTAAAATTTATCAAGGCATCGCTTTCATAAATTTCAAAAGTCTCTCCAATGGTTTCAAGGCTTTCCAAACCGGATAAAGAAGTAAGCATTGCATTCTCCCCGATCCAGACGCCCTCGCCTATGGTAGTAAGACTTTCAAGTCCTGCCAGGTTCGGCAATACTTCATTTCCATCTATCTGGATTTGTCCGCCAACCGAAGTAAGGCTTCCCAAACCGTTCAGGCTTAACAGGGCGTCCGAGGGTCCTATTTCGAGGTCTCCACCAACAGATTCCAAGTTATCAAGGCCACTCAGGCTGGTAAGTATTGTTGTGGCTGAAGGCCATGAATAAATAATGAGGTTTCCACCAATGGAAGTCAGGTTTTCCAGACCTGTTAAATCCGGGAGGGCTGTGCAGGTATAAAACCGGAGTCTGCCCCCAATATTAGTCAGAACACCCAATCCATTTAAATTGGTGATTTCATCCCCTTCAATCTGAACATTTCCTTCAATTTCAGTACAATCAGGATAGTTGGTTTGGAAATTATCAATCTCCTGCTGTGTGGTAAATGAAATTCCTTCGGGTAGACAACCCTGGCCCAGCATCAGCATAGTGTCTAATTGAGTTTCTGTTCCTTCGGTAATTTCAACCGTTTCGGTCAAAGGCACATAGCCTGAAAGTAAAAAGGTGGCATCATGATACCCGGAAACTAGTTCCAGTCCGTAATAACCCACTGAATCAGGTGAAGTGATTTGCCCGTCAGCCGCAATATTTACATCACTAATATCACCCGGGCCATCCTCTTTATCTAAAAATCCCAGTAAATGATCGGGCCTGTTGTTTTGATCTATATAAAACAAATCAATCACCTCGCCATCAGGTTTAACAGCTGTTACGATCATGGTATCTTCTTCTATTTCTACCCTGCAATAGTGATGAACTTTAAGTGTATTGATAACATTTGGGAATTCTTCTTCAATCTCATAAAGAGGGGCTCCACCTCCTGCAGTAGTGATATGGTAAATACCGTTTTTGCAAGCACGGGCATAATAATGATTGTGAGCAGAAAATAAGATTTGAACTCCATATTCTTCCATTAATGGCTGCAACAGGTTTTGAACATCCGGATTGTTAGGATGAGCATATCCTGATGAAGAGCCTTCGCACGACCAGCCCGGTTCGTGCAATATGATAACTTTCCAGGGTTTATCTGTGCTACTAAGGTCTTGTTCGAGCCAAACCAGTCGCAATGAGTCAAGGAAACCCTCAAGTGGCAACAATTGGTAATAATCAGGATATTGATCCAAAACGCATACATGCATTGGGCCATAATCGAACGACCAGTATCGTCTTTCAACAAAGGGAAACGGAAAATATTTCCCAAAAAGTTCGGTATCATGATGCAAAATATAATCAGAACCATACAATTCATGATTACCAAGGCAGGAAATAAAAGGCACTTCGGCCATTCGCTTCCGGACAAAGGGTGCACTATTTGTGAAAAAATCACCTGTCCAGCTGCTTTCATCAGCACCATAGAATACATGATCACCCGTAAATAAAGTAAGCGTTTGGAAATCAGGATCCGCAATATAATCTTCCACCATAGCCTGGGAATTCAGATTGTGGTTCACAAAATCAGATCTGGTGTCGCCATAGACAAAGAATTTAATATTTTCAGCATCTTCAGGAGGGGCTGTTAAAAATGAAGCCTGAATTATATCGTCATCATACACAACCTTGTAATGATATTTCATCCCCGGTGTCAATCCGGTGATGGTATATCCGTGCTGATGGTCATCGCCATACTCTTCAGTGTTAGCACTTCCTAAACTGTAAGTGCTATCCGTTCCCCAGGATATCTGGCACGTAGCCGTTTCAGCTAATTGCCAGATCACACGCATCTGTGTATTGACACCCTCAAAGATCAGGTAGGGTTGTTTGAGGAAATCTGATTTTGAATCCAAATTATAGGTTTCCAGATTGATTTCTTTACCAGGAATGTCAATCTGAAATGACTGACCAATCAGGTTGGCAACTGAGATAATGATTGCTGCGATAAGCGTAAGTTTTTTCATAACTTCTTGTTTTTGTTTTGATTTAAATTATTTCTAAAGATAAAAGTAATAGATCAAACAAGCAAGTATGAAACAGATGTGTGAACGCTGGGAAAAAGTTTGTGAACGCCGGGTTTGAATCAGTATTCGTTTGGCTGAAATCCATTTTAAATGAATTTTAATTAATTTTGCATTTTTCAAATTATGGCAAACATCAGAGTAACAAAAGAATTCACTTTCGAGATGGCCCATGCACTTTTGGGTTATGATGGTTCATGCAGGTTTGTGCATGGGCATTCCTATGGATTATCGGTTACCGTTATTGGTAATCCTATCGAACAGTTATCAAATCCTAAAGTAGGAATGGTAATTGATTTTGGGGATCTGAAAAGAATAGTGAAAGAGACGGTCGTAGATGTTTTTGATCATGCATTGGTATTAAATAAAAAAACACCAAAAGATAATTTCCAAAATAAGCAGGAATTGTTCGATAAAATGATTTTTGTGGATTTTCAGCCGACAAGCGAAAACCTTGTAAGCGATTTCGCTATAAGGATTGCAGCTCAGTTGCCTGACAATATAAAACTATTTAGTTTGCGATTAAGAGAAACGGCAACATCTTATGCAGAGTGGTTTGCTTCAGACAATGAATAGCAGGATTTTAGATATTCACGAAAACCTCTTTGATAACATCTCCGTAAATAGCCCCAAAATTTATTACACACCAAGGTTTAAGAACAATTAATTCATCCTTTTTCAACCATTGGATAGATTTTCTTAATTCTTTTTTAAACAATTCCTTATTAAAACTAACTTTTTGCAATATTGTTTCTGTGTACTTCAGCATAACCTAGAATTATTTAATTAGTAACCGATTTAATTAATCATGTCAATTTGGTTGGTGGCATTCATTGTAAAACTTCATTTCCAAACCTATGCCAAACCCATAGAACATTTTATTTCAGCAATTTAAAAGAACACTTAAGCCTAATTCAATTTCTCCTAAATGGAAAATATTTTACGATTGACAAAACAAATAAGTACCCGATCGAACTTCTAAATCCAAAAACGAAATATTTCTGGATTTCTTATTCAAACTGTTTTGGCTTAACAATATTTTAACTTATTTTAATAAATAGTGGATTGTTCAACATTATAAATCCTGATGAATGGGTATCTGGATTAATAAATTCCCAGATTTGAAGCCTGTTTAAGGATATTTTAAAATCCTTTATTTGCAGCCTGTTAAAAGAAAAAAAAATGTGAACAAATTGTAGATTATTAAAAAATAAAACTTTTAACTTTGCCTCAATTTAAAACACCATAACAATGGCTAAGAAAGAACAGAAAGTTGTAGAACTGGAAAATGTAGTTGTAAGGTTTGCAGGTGATTCGGGAGATGGTATGCAACTCACCGGAGCATTGTTTTCGGATGCTACAGCTTTAGCTGGTAACGATTTTGCCACATTTCCTGATTATCCCTCCGAGATCAGGGCACCACAAGGAACAGTATCAGGGGTTTCAGGGTTTCAAATTCATTTTGGCCATAAGGAAATATTTACCTCAGGTGATATGGCAGATGTGCTTGTTGCCATGAATCCGGCTCCGCTTAAAAAGAACCTGATGTGGGTTAAGAAAGGAGGAACCATCATTGTTGATACCGACACATTTACGGACAAAGCACTTGAAAAAGCAGGCTATTCTATAGATCCATTAACCGATGATTCATTGAGTGAATATCAGGTAATCAAAGCTCCCATTAGTGAACTCACTAAAAAAAGTGTTGAAGACCTCGGGCTTGATAGCAAAATTGTTTTAAAGAGCAGGAATATGTTTGCACTTGGAATAATGTTCTTTATTTTCAATCGCAAACTTGAAACTGCAGATGAATACTTTGAAAAGAAATTTGCAAAAAATCCCCTGGTAGTTGAATCGAATAAGAGGGTGCTGAGAGCAGGTTACAATTATGCAGATACCATTGAAGCACTCAATTCTATTACCTACTCGGTCGAACCTGCGAAACTGGAAAAAGGCAGATACAGAAACATCACCGGAAACATTGCAACGGCATGGGGTTTGCTTGCTGCATTTGAAAAATCGGGAAGAGGCCTTTTTCTTGGGTCCTATCCCATTACACCTGCTACCGAGGTATTGCAGGAACTCTCCAGGCATAAATCACTTGGAGCGAAAGTACTTCAGGCAGAAGATGAAATTGCCGGTATCGTTTCTACCATTGGTGCCAGTTTTGCGGGGGCATTTGCAGCCACATCAACTTCTGGCCCCGGGCTATCCCTAAAAGTGAGGCCATAGGGCTGGCAGTAATGACTGAATTGCCTATCGTTATTGTTGATGTTCAGCGTGCAGGTCCATCTACCGGCTTACCCACTAAATCAGAACAGTCGGATTTGATGCAGGCGTTGTATGGACGAAATGGTGAAGCACCTGTTGTAGTGATTGCTGCCTCATCTTCTTCAAATTGCTTCTATTATGCCTTTGAAGCAGCGAAGATTGCAATGGAACACATGACACCGGTAATCCTGCTAACTGATGGTTATCTTGCTAATGGTTCAGAGGTATTTAAAATACCGAAAATGGCGAATATGCCAGACATTCATCCACCACTTGCAAAGGCCAACGATCCTGACTTTTATCCTTACAAAAGGGATCCGGAACGATTGAATAGGTTATGGGCAGTTCCTGTAACTCAGGATTGCGTCACCGAATAGGCGGTTTGGAAAAAGAAAATATATATGGAAATGTTTCTCACGATCCTGAAAACCACCAGATCATGTGTGAGTTAAGAGCAGAAAAAGTGAACCGCGTCGCAGATTACATTAAACCTCAGAGTGTAAGGGGAGAAGAAAGTGGAGATTTATTAATTGTGAGCCTGGGGCGGAACTTATGGTGTAATGATCGAGGCCTGGAAAGAAATGCAGGCACAAGGAAAAAAGTCAGCCTGGCTCATTTTCATCACATTCATCCACTACCTCGGAATACTGAAGAGATTTTCAGCAGGTTTAAGAAAATAATCGTTCCTGAACTAAATCTGGGCCAGTTCGTACTGCATTTGCGGATGAACTTCCGACAGTTCAAGTTTGAACAATACAATAAAATTCAAGGATTGCCATTTATGGTAAAAGAATTAGTTGATAAATTTAACCAAATTCTGGAGGAGGATTAATCATGGCAACTGATATAACAAACAGTTTAAATATAGAACAACTTACAAAAGGAGATTTTGTCAGTGATCAAATGGTTAAATGGTGCCCTGGTTGTGGCGACCATGCAATTCTTTCTTCCTTCTTAAAAGTAATTCCAGAATTGGGCATAAAAAAAGAAGATGTTGTTGTCGTTTCAGGAATCGGATGTTCTTCCCGGTTTCCATACTATGTAAAATCTTATGGGTTTCATGGAATTCATGGACGGGCAGCACCTTTGGCCACAGGGATAAAAATTACCAATCCAAAACTGGATGTCTGGATGGTAACCGGTGACGGCGACTCACTTGCTATAGGAGGGAATCATTTTATCCATGCTTTAAGGCGGAATATTGGAATCAACATAATGTTGTTTAACAACAAGATTTATGGATTGACGAAAGGACAGTATTCGCCCACTACCCCCGAAGGCAAAATCACCAAAACGTCACCCCACGGAACTTTTGAACACCCGTTTTCAGTTGGGGAGTTAGCCCTTGGAGCGCAAGCAACTTTCTTTGCACGGGCAGTTGACACCAACCCCAAAATGATGCAGGCAGTTATGACCAAAGCAGGAAAACACAAAGGCACCTCGCTGATCGAAATCCTGCAGAATTGTGTGATTTTCTACAACAAAGTACATGGTGATATCACATCGCGTGAAGCCAAAGATGATAACCAGCTTTATCTTGAACATGGGAAACCAATGATTTTTGGGAAAAATAATGATAAAGGAATTGTGCTCAGGGGAACAAAATTAGAAGTTGTAAAAATTGGAGAAAATGGCATAACTGAAAAAGATATTCTGATACATGATGAAAAACAACGTGAAACAGGTATCCATGTTTTGTTAGCCAATATGTCACCGCCTCATTTTCCGGCTGCAATGGGTGTTATCCGCTCGGTAACCGACCCTACCTATGAGGATAAAATGGAAATGCTGATGAAAAAGGAAAAACTAAGTAGTCCGATTAAAAACATGGATGATTTATTGAACAGTGGTAAAACCTGGGATATTTAAACAAATACAACTATTTATGCAGAAAGCCCGGCTGATTAGTCCGGGCTTTCTTTTTTGCAATTTGTTAATTTACCGGTGATTAAGATTATTGAATGATATTCTATTATTAAGTTAGGTACTGCTTATATTCCGGGTTTCTTTCGATAAATGTCCTGACTGCAGAACATGCAGGAATTACTTTATAGTTCTTTGCTGCTGCCCATTCCAGGCCTTCACGAATAATCTCCATTGCCAGCCCCTGCCCACGCAATGATTCCGGAACATAAGTATGATAAAAAACGACCCTGTCTGTTCCGTGAAATTCGTACTCAAGTAAACATTCTTGTTCGTCAACGGTTTTCGAGAATTTGTTTTCTGTATGGGCAATCATTGAACTCATGGCAATTGTTTACTTTTTAAACTTAAAACCTTTAATAATGTTACGTATTTCGGATTAATAATGAGTGCTTATAAAAATAAGCAGAAATGAAGAATATATAAAGCTATAGATGAATTTATTATCGGCCGGATAGGTATAAACTGGTATTGTATTTTTCTTCGATGAATTTGAAATACCAATAAAGCTCGTGCTCCAGATCAACACCATAGTCATTCCTGTGTTCGTAATCAATGGAATAATCATAGGGCATTCCATAAACAACCGGATTATTGCAGCGATGATTCCACTCATTAACAAAAATTGTATTCCAGTATTTATAAAAGTTACCGGAATAATACCAAACCGGTTTTTGATGGGAAACAAACCAGGAATTAAAATCAGGGTCCAAAACTACCAATTCGTATTCCACAGAATCAGCTGCAGTTTTATTACCGTCAGAAACGGCAACCTTACTCGCGGTGGAGCAACCGAAAGCCATAAGAGCTATTGGTATATAGATAAAATATTTTAACACTTTCTGAATGAATTTATTAAATAACGTTATACTCTACTGGTTTGTTATAAACAGAAAATAATATAGTTCCATAATACTATTATCGCTTCTCTGATATATCAAAACTAAAAAGATCTTTAAGATCCTGGGCAGAATAATTTTGGATGGTCAGTTGATTCATAACAACATCCTCCAGTGGTTTGGAAACCGAATCAACAGCAACTTGAGAGATATCAAAAACAGCCTCTATACCGGAAAACACGAATCCAAAAACGGTGTAATTACCATCAAGGAATGATTCTCCATCCGGGTCGCAAACAATATAATATTGCGATCCATTTGATTCTTTATCAGGGTTCACATTATCCGGCCAGCGCGCCATCCCCACAGCACCATAAACATGGTTCAGCCCTGGAATAATCTCAGCAGGAATATTGTACCCGGGGCCACCATAACCCGTCCCTTCAGGATCACCCCCCTGGACCACAAAATCATAAACCACGCGATGGTAGATAAGTCCATTGTAAAAATCCTGTTCTGATAAATCTATAAAATTCTGCTTGTGTAAAGGTGTCTCAGGATAAAGCCAAATCCTGAAATCGCCAAAATCGGTTTCCACTTTAATGGTTTTGTATTCTAAAGTAATAACCACTGCATCGCTTCCATTTGCATCCCCTTTTGTTACAATAACTGAATACTCACCCGTAGTATCCACCGTTATTGTTTGTGTGGTTTCTCCCGTTGACCATACATAAGTTGAACCTGGATTACCGGCATCAAGAATAATGGTTGCGCCTTCAAGTAAGTTTCTATCCTCACCCAGATCAACGGTAAGGGTTTGCGGCTGAGGATCATCGTCAGGGGAATCATCCTTCGAACACGAAGCAAAAACCAATGCAAGTGAAATGAACACCGATAAGATAAATCTAAAAGCTTTCATCTATTTCGTCTTTTAAAAAGTTATTTTCGTAAAAATCCCGTAACAAAATTAATCCAATTTTGCGGTTCGCGCCATAACATCCAAAACATTAATTTGGTAAAAAACCCCGGATAAGCCCTGAACAACCGAAAGATAGCCCCCGACTCAACCGGATAACGGGCATCATAGGTATTCCTGATTTTAAACACCTCTTCAGAAGAAAGATGACGGGTTCTAATATTTGAAGCATAGTGATTGTACTTGGTATAATCATCAATGTTGGTAACCAATCCTTCTTTGAGGAGTTCATCCCTGAGTTCGGTTTTGAGATGAGGTGTTAATATATTGAATAGTTGAATATCAATACCTATTTTCTTTGCAAAGATGAAATTATTAAGCATGGTCTTACGGTTATCATCAGGGTATCCAAAAATAAAACCACCCACAACCAATATCCCGTTTTCTTTTAGCTCCTTCACGACCTCAACAGTATCTGCACTCTTCAACTGGTTGCTTTTGTGCATAAATTCCAATGCCTCGTCCGAAGCATTTTCGATACCCAAAAAGACGAATTTCGTACCGGCATCTGCCATGGCTTTCGCCAATCCGGGTGTACGTTTAAAACCACTTACACTTGCCTGAACCGCAAGGGTCAAATTCAAATCTGCTTTAATAATAGCATCGCACAGCTTCATGTATCTTTTGCCATCCAATGTAATGTTGTCATCCACAAAGAAAATTCCTTTTGCCCCATGCTTTTTGGCATCTTTCAAATCATCAATAATTCTTTCAATCGAATATTTTCTGAAGGATTTTCCATACATATTGCGGATGCTGCAAAAATTGCAGTCAAACACACATCCGCGGGAGGTTTCAATCACATCGGCCGGCATGCCCATCATATGGAAGCCCTTTTTATAAATCCGGGCACTGCGGAGCGGTATCTTAATTTGTTCAGGAGGCAACAATACCGGCCTCTCATTTCTTTTAACCTCTCCATTGTCTCGATACAGCAGTCCGGGAACTTTACTGAAATCGCTTCCATTTTTATACGCTTTAAGAAACTCATTGAAGGGAACCTCTCCTTCACCTTCCATTAAGTAATCAATGAAATTTCTGTCTTCGCTTTTCAGTATATTTTCCCCATCAGCAGTTACATGGTATCCTCCCATAATAACTGTTATATCCTTATTGTATTCTTTTGTCACTTTTGCCAATGAAAGCGCCATTTGATACTGAAAACTCATGGCAGTAAGGCCAACAATCTGAGGATCGAATTCCTTTAAAATCCGTAAAAGATATTTATGCGGATTGTGGTCTTTTACAACCAGGTCAGCTATTTTAACTTCAGCCAATCCATCATCAACATTTGCAGCAATAGAGGCCAGGTTTAAACTGGGTATTTTAGTCAGGCGATTGAAGCCCATTACCGTTCTCGGATTTCCAACAAGTAGTACGCGCATGTATTAAATTTTTGCCAAAAATAATGAAATTGTAACTAAGCTGCTTATGAAGTATCAAGTGGCCGGAAAAGATAAGGGATGAGTTGTGTGTATTTTCATTAACCCATCACATCAATTTGTAATGCAATCAGGTTTTTATAAATACCATTCTCCAAAGTAATTAATTCTTCATGTTTCCCCGATTCTTTCACTTCGCCTTTATCAATTACAATAATTCTGTTGGCATTTCGCACAGTAGAAAGCCGATGAGCAATAACAATTGAGGTTCTTCCCTCCATCAATTTTTCAAGGGCTTCCTGAACCAGTCTTTCCGATTCAGAATCAAGAGAGCTGGTAGCTTCATCAAGAATAAGAATGGCAGGATCTTTCAGAATGGCCCTTGCAATAGCGATCCTTTGTCGTTGTCCTCCCGAAAGCTGCACACCACGCTCACCCACAAGGGTATTTAATCCTTCCGGGAATCGGGTAATAAACTCCCAGGCATTGGCTTTTTTGGCAGCTTCCACAATATCCTCTTCGGAAGCACCCGGTTTTCCATATTCAATGTTTTCAAGAATCGTACCTCCAAACAATAATACCTCTTGGGGCACTATAGCCATATTACCACGAAGTTCAGACAAGTCAAAATCGCGAATATCCCTTCCATCAATTAGGATTTGGCCTGAGGTAGGATCATAAAACCTGAACAACAGAGCAGTAATAGTACTTTTCCCGGCACCCGAAGGGCCAACAAGAGCAACCTGATGGCCTTGCATAACCGAGAAACTGATATCGCTCAATACAGAAACATCCTGACGGGTTGGATACACAAAAGATACATTTTTGAAATCAACGCTTCCGGTACAACATTCGATTTTCTCTTTTTTCTCAAGTTCAAGTGGTTCTGGATTTTCATCTAAAATATCCAGCAAATTCTCCGTAGCGCCGATGGCCTTCTGAATTTGAGAATACAGATCAGCCATACCGCTGATGGAGCCTGCGATAAAAACAGTATAAAGGATAAATTTAAACAAGTCGCCTGAAGACATTCCTTCTCCCTGGTTAACCAGGTACACACCATACCATATCACACCAACGATAGAGCCAAACAAAGCAAAGAAAATAAAAGAGACAAACAATCCCTCCACTTCGCCCCTTTCAAAGCGATATCAATAACTTCATCGGTTTTCTTTTGTAACGAAATATCTCAAATGCTTCATTTGCAAATGCTTTGACATTGGTAATTGCCTGCAAGGTCTCCTCTACAATTGTATTCGATTCTGCAACCTTATCCTGTGTCTGTTTTGAGAGTTTCCGGATAAAGGTTCCGAAAAAGCGCGCCACTATTGCTACAACGGGTACGACGGCTAACATAAAAAGCGTGAGCCTCGGTGAGATAATGGTAAGCAACGCAACTCCACCAATAATGGTTATAACCTGACGGATAAATTGTGCCAGGGTGGTTGTAAATGTTTCTTGCAAGAGAGCAATATCAGCTGAAATACGACTGTTTAAGTCCCCTACCCTTCGGCTCGAAAAAAAAACCATGGGCAGCTTGATTAAATGATTGTATGTCGTTTGCCTGAGCAATGCCAGGGTCTTTTGAGTGACTATAGCAAAAAGGTATATTCTGAAAAAAGAGAAAATGGCATTGGCAACAAAAATAGCAAGCAATATAAAACCAATTCGGTTGATGGTATCCATATTACCATTGTTTGCCGTATCAAGCAAATCGCCTACTAGCATTGGGAAAATGAGGGTTGTAAGGCTGGATAAAAGAAGAAAAAATAAGCCAATGGCAAATACACCCCTCTGTGGTTTTACAAAACGGAATAAACGGATTAACCTTTTAAATCCTTCCCGGGTTACTTTTTGTTTTGGAGTTTCCCGCTCTCCCTGAGCTGTTTTTTGTCGTGCCATATTTAATGGCAAAAGTAGGACAATTTGAGTTATCGAAGAATCTGAAGTCTTTCAGAAAAAAGCTGGTTTTCGAATATAAAAGTAATAATGTATAAGCCGGAATTCAATTCAGATAAATCAATCTTTTCATTTCCGTGATAAGTTAATTGAAAAATTTGCTGGCCATAAATATTGGTAACAATAACTTCCGAATTATTCAATGCCGAAATATTTGATTGAATTGAGACAAAATCCTTTGCCGGGTTTGGAAACAGGCTAAACTGCAAATTTGAAGATTCCTGAATGGCATTGGTAGGATCATAAATCTGGATCAGATATTCAGGATGATCAATAAAAGGATTCCTGTTATGTTGATAAGAATAAATTACATTGTTTCTATTTATTTCAAAAGCATCTGGCGGATCTTGCTGGTGCCATTGATAGAGTGTTGAAAACCTTCCATGTTCCGGTGCTGGTGAAGTATTTACAGCGTCCACCACTTCCAAGTCGGGTTCACCATTGCCACCTTCGTAACGAACAGCCATATAAAAGATCATCCGGGCAACATCCCCTTTTACTTCGTCACGGGGTTCCCATGTATACTGCGTATAATAGCAACCTGTTGCTTCATTATGCTGGGTGCCACCATTATCAAAATCTTTATTTCCCCTTGCACTGTTTACCGAGGCGTCTGTCGGACGCATGTGATGGGCATCAGTTCCACAAGGAGGGCTATCTCCAAAGTCACCATGCGATTTGGCCCATACATGTTCACGATTCCAATCGTTGGCACCTCCACCAAACGTATTTTTATTTTGCGAACGTCCTGTATACAAAAGAATGATATTGTTGGGATTATTTGGATCTTCATCCGTATCCATCAATATAAAATCGCGAAGGTCGTTGTAAGAATATTCAGTATGGTCATCAATGATATTATGCAATGCTGTTTTTAGTGATTGGCCAGTGAGTCCTTCAGCACTGTCGTAGTAACCCGGGGGTATTTGGGAAAAAGCGTTTAAACCAAATAAAAAGAAAATAAGTAATAAAGCCAATCGTTCCATGAATAATATTTTGGAACAAAATTATAGATAAATATCGGATTTTCATGAACATTATACCCATGCATTCAAACTATTTCTATATTTGTTTCCAAATGAAAAACAAATCAATGAAAAATCTCATCTATTACATTCTTATTGTCGGATTAATGGGATGTGGTCCAAAGGAATTTGATCCGCCTGACAATGTAAAAACCATACTCGAAAAAGCTGGTAATAATCGTGCTGAACTTGAAAAAACAATCAATCATTTCAAAGAAACACGAGAAGTAATTAAAGAAGAGGCTGCCTATTTTTTAATTGGAAACATGGATGGACAAGGTTATGCAATCTTCAATCTCGTTGATTCGGCCGGTCACAAAATTGACTTCAATGTTCTGGCATATGAAGACTATGATAAATTACTGGATGGATGGGATCAAATTGAAACAAGCCATGGCAAAATCGGATTCGAACTTGATACCATGCTGTATGATTATGCAAGCATTTCATCGGAATATTTGATCCAAAATATTGACCTGGCATTTGAATCCTGGGAAAATAATCCTTGGGCACAGCATCTGAGTTTTGACCAGTTTTGCGAATATGTTTTACCCTATCGGAGTACCAATGAGCCGCTTGAAGAATGGCGGGCTTTTTTTATCAAAGAACTTTCATGGGTAAAAGATTCGTTGACAGACAAAACAGATCCTGTTGAAGCAGCTTGTTGGGTTAACGATTATATCAAATCCTGGTTTCGGTTCGATCCCCGCTATTATGAGCACCCAACTGACCAGGGACTTGCCGAACTGTTGGATGGAAAGATGGGCCGCTGTGAAGACATGACCAATCTGGCCATATATGCCATGCGGGCGCTGGCAATTCCTGTAATGAGTGATTTTACGCCATACTGGGCCAAAACGGGAAACAATCATGCATGGAATGCTGTACTTACGAAAAATGACAGTGTTATTATTTTTATGGGTGGGGAATCAAATCCGGGAGATTATAAACTGGGCCATGAATTGGCGAAAGTTTACAGAAAAACATTTGCCTTTCAGGATAAAAGCCTTGCTTCAAAAGCGAAAGATTGGGAAAAGCTACCTCCTTATCTGAATAAAAAAACCATTAAAGATGTTACCTGGGAATATGTACCGACATCTGATCTAAAAATTGATCTTACCCAAGGAAAACCAGACAGTACCAGTTATTCTTATATCTGTGTTTTTAATTCGGGCGAATGGAAAGCAATTGACCATGGACGTATTTGGGGATCAAAAGCCCAATATTATGGATTGGGTAGAAATGTTGCCTATTTACCGGCCTTTTATTACGATGAAGAAATTATTCCCGCCTCGAATGTTTTTGTATTATCCGATTCAGGAATCGTTGAAAATAAAATTCCGGACGGGAATTTGAAGATTGACCTGACATTGTATTCAACCACAAAGCGGATTACAAAAGAAACAACCGATTTTATTGATCAAACCGATTTTGAATCAGGGAAAGAATACATCCTTTATTACTGGAACGACAAATGGATAGAAAATGGCAGGGAAAAGGCCGGCAATGGTCCATTGGTCTTTAAAGGCGTACCCTCCAATGCAATTTACTGGCTCGTTGAA
This sequence comes from Bacteroidales bacterium, assembly GCA_041393255.1. Taxonomy (GTDB): domain Bacteria; phylum Bacteroidota; class Bacteroidia; order Bacteroidales; family JAADJA01; genus JAADJA01. The sequence goes on from JAWKKM010000007.1 coordinate 215,504, forward strand.
GAGGGCTCAAGAAAAGAAGAACGGATTTTACAATTGATGAATCGGGAAATCAGGTTTGGTGGTAGGTGTGTTGTTCATGGTTTCAAGTTTAAGGATCCAACTGATAACAATACTTTTATCAATTAACTTCTGACATTTAACATCTAATTTTCTACTTGTTTCTCCTATCTTCCATAAATATGTTTACCCGAAAACAAAGTAAGTAATACCCCACGACTTACCATAAAAAGCATCATGGCTAGCCAAAGGCCCTGATTTCCCATTGGGCGAATTAGTAAATAATAAGCGGGCAGGAAAATAAGAAAAGTCGAAACCAGCAAGGCATTACGCATTGCGCCGGATGCTGTTGCACCAATATAAACACCATCCCAGATAAAGGCTGCAAACGTCAGTACAGGAACAAGTCCCAACCAAAACAAATAGGGCTGGGCCGCATGAATTACCACAAGGTTATCCGTTAAAATATAAAGCATTTGATCGCCACCAACCAAATAAGTAAAGCTGAATATTAAACTTAATGCAAATCCCCACACAAACAACTTCCGAATTACAGCCTTCAACCGGCCTTTATCATTAGCTCCAACGTATCTGCCAACAAGCGCCTCGGCAGCATGGGCAAAACCATCGGTAATGTAAGAGAAAACAAAAAGATATTGCAATAAAACTGTATTTACAGCTAAAATGGTATCATTGGTCTTAGCCGATTCAGCGGTGAAAAAGGCAAAGCTAAAAATCAGGCAGAGGGTTCGTATAATAATATCCCCATTTACACGAAAAAAACGCTTGAGTTTCTTCCAGTTGAAAAACTCAGAATTTTGCCAGTAATGGAAATAATCACCGTAGCGTATCATAAAAAGGGATAATCCCACAAAAAGTCCTGAATATTGGGCAATAACAGTTCCATAAGCTACGCCATCACTTTTCATTCCAAATCCATACACAAACATCAAGTTGGCAGCTACATTTATAACATTGATAAATATTGCAATATACATTGGGATCTTTGCATTTTGCATTCCGATAAACCAACCAGAAAGCGCCAAAATTCCTAAAGAAGCCGGCGCAGCATAAATCCGTATGTAAAAATATTGACTTGCCAATACTTCAACCTGCGCACTGCCATCAATCAAGTAAAAACTAAACAGGTCAATCGGAACCTGCAATAAAATGATCAGAATCCCACCAAAGAGTGCAAAAAACATGGATCGGCCAAACATCAGGATCATTTCCTGCTTGTTCTTCTCTCCGAATGCCTGGGCAGTGAATCCACTTGTTCCCATTCGAAGGAAACTAAAAATCGCATAAATAAAATTGAATATCAATCCTCCCAGAGCAATCGCACCAATGTATTTTTCTGACTCAAGGTGCCCAAGGATTGCCAGGTCAACCATTCCTAATAAAGGCACAGTAATATTACTGATGATATTGGGGATGGCCAGCCTGAGGATTTGTTTGTTCATAAATACTATATTCCACGGCGAAAATAAGAAATTGGAAAAACTTCACTGTATTTAATTTGAACAACTCTTTAAAATCTTTGTTGTTTAAGCCAAACACAAATATGTTTAACTTAAATTAAAATAAAATGAACAAAAAGATAAATTATTTATACATTGCTTTGATAGGAATTATTCTATCAGCATGTGGCGGTCCGGAGGGTGAAAAAGCAGAAACTTCTGATGCGAAAGATGTGAAATCGGTTGAAGGCGAAAAAACAAACTTTGAAATAAACACTACTGCGAGTATTGTTGAGTGGAAAGGAACCAAACCAACCGGAGAACATGTTGGAACTGTAAACATCACCAAAGGTAAAATTCTGGTGCAGGATGGAAACATCGTTGCCGGAAAATTCACCATGGATATGGCCTCTATCGTTAATAAAGATCTTGAGGATGCTGAATGGAATAAAAAACTGGTTGACCACCTGAAATCACCGGATTTTTTCAATACAGCCGAATTTCCACAGGCAACCTTTGAATTAACAGAAATCAAGGAATATTCAGGTGAGGCTTTGGAAGATGGTAGCATGCCAACACATTCCATTACTGGAAATTTGACTATTAAAGGAATCTCCAAAAGCATCACTTTCCCAGCCATGGTAAAAATGAGCAATACACAAATTTCAGCAACAACGCCAGAGTTTTTAATTGACAGGACAGACTGGGACATCAAGTATCAATCAAGGAAGTTTTTTGAAGATCTGAAAGATAAGTTTATCTACGATGAGATCGGGTTAAAACTTTCAATCCAAACTGATTTAAAGAGGTAATTTTCTTCATATGCTGTCGAAGGGGTCTCCTGTAGTAATTATAGGAGGCCCTTTTAATAATTGTCAGCCAGCAATTCAAAATATGCTTGTGGATGTTCGCAAGCAGGGCATACAAGCAATGCAGTTTCTCCTTGATGAATATAACCACATTTCCTGCAAATCCATTTGACCTTATCCCCTTTTTTGAATACACTTCCTGATTCAATATTCCGTAGCAAACGAAGGAATCTTTCCTGGTGGAACTTCTCAATTTTTGCAATCAGTTTGAATTTTGCAGCTACCATCTTGAAGCCTTCATTGGTTGCGATTTTTTCAAATTCGGGATACAAGTTTGACCATTCTTCAGTTTCCCCCGATACCGCTGCTTTCAAATTGTCCACTGTCGTACCAATAATGCCTCCCGGAAACGTTGAAACAATACTTACCGGATTAGCAGAAAGGAATTTATAAAATGTTTTTGCATGCGATTTCTCTTGTTCAACTGTTTCAAGAAAGATGGCGAAATTTGTTCATAGCCTTCTTTTTTAGCTACTTTTTGAATAATATGTATAACGGGTGATTGCCATGGATTCTCCTGCAAAAGCCATCATCAGGTTTTTCTCGGTTTGCGATCCCAAAATTGTTTCCATTTACTTTATTTTAGTTGAACAAAACGACTGCATTTGTGTTTCTATTAAAACGTTAAAATTAAATAAAATGCAGCTAATTAAATTTTTATTTATTGCGCTAATAAATATTTCAATAATGAGTACAATAAGTGCCCAACAAAAAACTTTCCATGATTTTACGGCCAAAACAATTGATGGCGAAATATTGGATCTGTCTTCCCTAAAAGGTAAAAAAGTATTGGTCGTAAACACTGCTTCAAAGTGTGGATTAACCCCCCAATATGAAGATCTCGAAAAACTCTATCAGCAATATGGAGGCGAGGATTTTACAATCATCGGTTTTCCGGCAAATGATTTTATGAGCCAGGAACCAGGAACTGATGAAGAAATCAAGGAATTTTGCACGGTAAATTATGGTGTATCTTTTCAAATGATGTCAAAGATCTCGGTAAAAGGAAAGGATATAAATCCAATCTACGAATGGTTAACAACCAAAGAAGAAAATGGAGTAATGGATTCGAAGGTATCATGGAACTTTCAGAAATACATGATTGACGAAAACGGAAATCTCGTTGACTATGTTTCTCCAAAAGAAAGCCCGATGTCAGACAAAGTCATAAACTGGATTAAAGCATAATTTTTCATAACTTTTGTTTTTAAAAAGTCAGGTTATCTTTAAGCCTGGCTTTTCTTTTTATTTTGGAATTCATAGTTACCTTTAGTTAAACTTGCTTTTTTGCAGTACTCCCTACATCCTCCAGTCAATCTCTTCCTGCCCGGTTTGCTTCAAGTATGCATTTGTTTTCGAAAAAGGTTTGCTTCCAAAAAATCCACTATCAGCAGAAAAAGGTGAAGGGTGTGGCGATTTGATCACGAGATGCTTTGAGCTGTCAATTAGCGCATCCTTTGCCTGCGCATATTTTCCCCAAAGTATAAAAACCAGGTTTAGCTTTTTTGCAGAAAGCTTCGTAATAACAGCATCGGTAAAGTTTTCCCACCCTTTTCCCTGGTGCGAACCAGCCTGGCTTGCTCTAACAGTAAGGGTGGCATTCAAAAGTAAAACTCCCTGTTTGGCCCATTTGTCCAAATTGCCACTTTCCGGTATGGGATAGCCCAAATCTGAATTTAATTCCTTATGGATATTTCGTAAGGAGGGTGGCTTAGAAACCCCATCCCTAACCGAAAAGCAAAGCCCATTAGCCTGGTTGGGCCCATGGTATGGATCTTGACCGAGAATGACAACCTTTACATTTTGAAAAGTCGTATAGTTAAAAGCTGCAAAAATATCCGATCCCGGAGGATAAATTCGAAATTTCCTCTTTTCCTCAACGAGAAATTTTTTTAACTCAAAAAAATAAGGAGCAGAAAATTCCTCTGAAAGCACCTGTTTCCAACTGTTTTCAATAAGCGGATTGATTGTATTTGTAGTCATTTGAACAAACAATTTAAGTAATTGGCAAACTCTTTGCAATGTCGAAAACAAAGGTAAGGTTTAAAAACAAAATTATATTTCTAAAATTAGTTCTATCTTTGTAAAATCATAATCACAAACTATGAAAAAATTAATAGTACTTTTACTAGCAGTGATTACCTTAGGGATTGTCATGTCAGCTTGCAGTTCAACTTCCAGCTGTCCTGCTTATGGTGAGGCCAAGAAATTTCAAATTGAACAACGCCGTTAACAATTAGCGTTTACGATTGATTCTCATTGAAATAAATATTTACCAAACCCGTTATTTGGTAAATATTTTTTTTTATTTTTATAGCCACACATTTCATTTTTGCAATGCTATCATTTGTTAGGTTTATTATTGTTGGTATGCTTTTTTTGCTTTGTACTCAAGTACATTCGCAAGTATCAGATATTGACACTTCGAAAAATATCCTATTGTTGAGAGAGGTGAGTTATGGCATAATTTTGCATACACAGGGCTGGGGATTAAAGTACAGCAAAGGATATCATAAAACAGCCTTTTCGAAGCGAACCCTGACATTCGAATTTACAGAAATGCAATCGAATAAGCAGATCCGAACAATCAACCCCTATTTTACAAATTCGAAAAGCTTTATTTATGGCAAATTAAATTCTGTTTTTATCATACGCGGAGCCTACGGTAACTATAAATTACTGAATCGGAAACCTTACTGGGGAGGAGTTGAACTCCGGTTACTTTATATGGGAGGAGTAAGCCTCGGCTTTGGAAAACCTGTTTATTTATACATTTTAAACCTAACAGGTGACAACGAATACACAGTGACCGAGGAGAAATACAATCCCGAAGAACATTCAATAGATGATATTTTTGGGAGAGCTCCCTTTTTTAAAGGATTTGGAGATATTAGTTTTTACCCGGGTTTCCATGCAAAAGCAGGCCTGGATTTTGATTATGGTGTTTACCGAACGAAAGTCAAGTCTTTAGAAGTTGGGGCCATTGTAGATGTATTTCCCATCCCCGTACCCATCATGGCTTTTAATGATCCCAATTATTTTTTCCTGACACTTTATTTGAATTTTAGTTTCGGTAAAAGGTTTAACAAATAAAAAAGCCGGCTTTCAACACCGGCTTTCCTATTATCCTAAGTATTCTGATTTCTATTTATCAATAATTATTTTCGTTGTATAGGATTTATCTCCTGCCTGCATTCTCAGCAAATACAAACCATCGTTAAATGAAGTCAGGTCAATTGTTCTGCTACTAATTCCTTGCTCAAAGCTACAAAGTTCCTCATAAACAGTTTGTCCAAGGAGATTGGATACTTCCACCCTGACATCTATTCGTTGAATGGAATTTAAATTGATACTAAGCATACCAGCAGTAGGATTCGGGTACAGGCTGATGTTGTCCTCTACCAAAACCAAATCTTCAACGCCCTGTGGCGGTGATGTATAGAAATTCCACACATCACTCCAACCCGAAATCTCGCCGTTTTTCCTTGCCCTCACTTTCCAAAAGTATTCAGTTTCCGAATCAAGAGGAATATACGCATTAAAATGGTTAACAGTATCAATCATTATGGTATCACTATAACTGTAGTCGGCATTGTAAAGCCTCATCTCAAATAAAGATACGCCATCAATCGATTGCCATTCAAAATAGGGAAGGCTGCCGGCGGTGGAGTCACCCAGAGTTGGGAAGGTTAAAAAAACCGTATTGATCACCTCAAAATTTCGAGTATCACTCCAATCGGTAGTATCTGCATAATTAGCAGCCCTAACTCGCCAATAATACTCATTTCCAAAAAACAGATCGGAAACAACAACAGAATCATTAGAAATTATTCCTGTAATGCACGGGAATGAAAAGTTCGGATCACTGCATAATTGGTATATATAACTATCCACACCACTAATGTCAGTCCAGGCAAGTAAAATGTCAGGCATTTGGTTTACTGCACCTTGGGCAGGTTTCAAAATATTCACCGTTTCAATGGTCGTAAAATTCCTTACAACTGACCATAAAGAAGTGTCGGTTTCATGTCGGGCACGAACCCTCCAGTAATACATTGTACCAAACAGCAAATTATTGGTACGGGCATAGAAAAATGTAGTATCGCTGGGAAGAACAGCCTCTGAAACGGAATCCATGAAATAAACCGGAGCCGTAAAATTTGAATCCAGGCTTGCCTCGACATCAAAGTAATTGACACCGCTAATACGAATTGATCCTTTTCTTAAATTAAAAGCCAGTCTCACATCCGGCATCACATTAATAGCACCGGTGGCAGGCGTACCCAAGTCAACCTGGTCAAACACGAAAAAATTGTAAATGTCGGACCAGGCACTTGTATCACCGCTGGCATCAAAAGATCTGACACGCCAGTAATATTCATGACCAAAAAATAAATCCTCAGATTTCTTTGATGTAGTTGTTACCACGTGCGACTCGAAGAATGGGCTTGTTGCTAAAAACTGTGAACTCGAATCCAGTTGAACTTCATAGGAGATCACACCAACTCCGGTTACGGCATACCAATCAAGCGTTACATCAGGCATTACATCAGTGGCTCCATTCGCCGGTTTATCCATAACGGGTGGTAGTATGTCGCTTTGGGCAAATAACCATAAGGACATGATCGCTGTAAGGGCTGTAAAAAGTAATTTTTTCATCAGTCTGAAATATTTAATTTTTTAATAATCCTATTATTTAATAATTATTAACTTGGAAGTAGCAGATTTTGAACCAGCTGTCATGCGGACAATATAAGTACCCCGCGTTAATGTATTAATATTAAGCTTTAAGTTTTGTTGGCCTGCTGATAATGAACCATAGACATTGGAAATGACCAATTTTCCACTCAGGTCATAAACACTCATAACCACGTCTGATTTTGATACAAGATCAAAACTTACACTCAGGTCATTTGAAGCTGGATTCGGATATAGGGAAATTTTACTATTGGCAATGGTCGTTGAACTTCCCGGGGTTTCCTCAATTCCAACAAGAGCCGGACTATCAATACGGAAAACACCCCTTCCATGAGTGGCGGCATACACCATACCATAGTTTTCAATGGCCGGATAATTCTCAGTAAATACTTCCTGTGTAACCGGGTCAATGAGTGAAATATTAAATTGGGATTTATAACAGATTTGCTGTTTTAAAACCATTACAGGTACCCTTCCAAAACCGGCTGAGGCATCGTTCCATACAACATTACCGGCCTTAATGTTATCGGTCATCCACATTCCTTCATCTGTTCCTAAATACGCAACATTCGATTTAAAATCGATTAATGATGAGTAAACCGGCATAGCTGGTAAATTATTCTGGACGGAGTTAAAACTTGGATCATCGCTTAAGGCATCGCTACTGTAATAGACATAGTCGGTGTTTCCATAATTACCCAAAGTAATTATTACATTGTTCGCATCCTTCGGATCAACAGCAATGCTTGTAACAACTTGTGTATTTCCTTCTGCAAATTCCATCAAAGTAGAGGCAATAATACAATTTGCACTTTCAACATCAGCAAGGTCTTCATTGTAGGCAAGTGCAATATTTGAAATCCTGTAAACGTCTCCTTCATAAGTACCTACAAACAACTCATTAGCATCAGCTGAATATGCAACACAACTGGGATTACCGGTAAATCCGTTTCTGTTTTTTGCCGAAATCACATACCATTCGGGCGCTTCATTAAATACAAGTGCTCCAAGGGTCATCCATACTTCGTCTTTGGTAGCAAGAAATAATTTCGAAGAAACCAAATCTTTTACTTTCAGCGAATCTCCCTTATGAAATAAGGTATCTCCAATCCAACTGGGTTGAAAATCCTTGAAATACTCATTGTAATCAAAAAACTGAAAAGGATGGTTATAATTCTTACTTCTGGCATACAATGGATCTTCCAGATAAATTGTATCAACCCTGTTCAGAGTACCATCAGGATTATAAACAGAATCTATATCATACGTAATAATATAATCTCTGTTAACATAAACCATCACCGAATCCCTGCTGTTTTCATTGTCATAACACTCCCATAGGGTCATTGGGGTTAGGAAATTAATATCAACCGGCAAAGAGTTGGAAGCAATGCTTGAAAAGAAATTTGCGGAATAGTCATAACCCAGGGTTTCTGATCTCCTGATCCGGTCTGTCAGTACTTCATTTTTCGGTAAGAGGCTTTTTGAATAAAATGATACGGGATCTATCGCCTCCACAAGTGTACCTCCAGAATATCTGTTAATTCTAATATTGGACATGGCGGCATATCCTCCATCGGTACCTTCAGGAAACTTTGCATCCAAGTTGGCCGGACGCCATAAATCTTCACCTTTCATGGCTGTAGTCCCCTGGCCCCATATGTATTGTGTACCATTATCCTGTGTTCCTCCAATAACTTCGTTTGGCATATTCGAAACATCAAGCGTATAGAACTGTGTTACGTTATAACTCTTATTCTTGGCCTGGAATGTATAGGCAGCTCCAGACAAGCCAGAATAAACACCGCCATCAGTACCTATCATGAACTCGCTGTTTGATCCGGGTTTAAAAACATATGTATGATGATCAACATGGCAATAAAGAGGATAAAAAATTCCTGTGGGTAGAAATGTAGCAATCCCAACTGATTTTTCTGTCCACTGATAATAACCGGTTGCCCCAGTCATTTGTCCTTCCCACAAATTCACACCACCTGCAAGAATCTTGTATGGATTATTCGGAAATACGGAGATTACATTGTTATAGTCTCCCTGGTAATAAATATGAGCAACTCCATCATCGTCAAAATAAGTGGCACCTAAAATATTTAGCAGATCAGATCCACCAGGAGCAACAATTCTCCAGTTTTGACCACCATCCTCCGAAAGGTAAATTCCAAACAAACTATATCTCTTTGGAGGTGAGGATTTCGCTGCCATTGCATATACAACATTTTGATCGGATGGGGCAATTGCAAATTCCACCCTGCCTGTATTTGATTTAGAAGGGAAATTACTATTCGGGTTTTGAATGTTATCCCAATTGGTTTCTCTTTCAGCACTGTTGGTTTGAGTCAGCAAA
>JAWKKM010000008.1:0-197020 GCA_041393255.1 Bacteroidales bacterium
CATCCGTCCCCACTGCTGTATCCATTGGCGGTATAGGATAAACCCGACACTGTTTTGTTCCCGGTATTTAGCAATCCTTCATATTTTACATCTGTCGGGCTGCTGATTGCTGAACTCGACCAAACAAAATATCCCTGTGTAATGTTCAAAGGGTCAGTTGTCGAAACCATAAAAGTCCATGTTGTATCCACTTCATTCCATTTCATTAAATAGGAACCAATATGGACATTGGATTGAGCACTGGCAACCGGAGATGACACGATGTGCCATTTGTCCTGGCTGGGGATGTGCTGTTCAACCTGAGCTAAGCTTCCGCTGATGGTTCCATTGGTGATGAGGGAAGCCATTCCTGAAGAGGAAGCTTTTAGCACCAGGGAATCATTAAGAGTAAGATTTCCATTTACAGTTACATATGAATCATCTGTTATAGTCATTTTGTAATTGCCAGCTCCACTTAAATCAACTTCAACATTTCCAAAGGTCATGTGATCGGCTGTGGTACTTTTTAGGGTCAAATCGTTGCTTCCACTGAATTTGATATAATTGGTGGAAGTTCCAGATATATAGCCTCCGCTGTTTTCAATTCCCTGGGAGAAGCCTGCCAACGCCAGTCCGATGAGGAAGAGAATTGCGTAAAAGACGGCGAGTGTTTTTGTTTTCATGATTGCTCCGTTTTTATTGTTTTACAATCTTATTTCTATTAGCTTGACTTGTGAACAGAACAATATGTTTTCGCCGATCCAGGAATTAAGTTAAGTGGAAACCCAGCACTCTGCCATGTATAAATAGCTATTCTTTCACCTTTTTGCAGGTAAATTACATCACTTACATTAGGGGCATTGTTATGCTTGAAAGATAGTCCCATTTCCATGGGTCCCTGAGGGTTCCAAGCCTGACCGATCTGAAGGTTATTTCCCTGGGCATGCATATTCCAGTTACCTTGAACATCTCTTTTGTATATGGCTATGGAAACAAATGCATCGTAGTTCACCCACCAGTTGTCCATTTCTTCGCCCAGGAAGTATGCGGTTCTTGCATTTACCTGGTAGTAGCCCTCTTCGGTTGCTGTAAAGTATGACATTGGGGGTCCACCCATCGGAGATCCTGCTCCCGGAGTCCATTCCATATGCTGGTCGTAGGTAATCATTGTAAAGTCAATTGGATGCCAAACACTGTTTGGTATCATCTGGTTTTCCATTAAAAAGACACGTGCACGGCTTTGGTTATTAAAATCCATAATCCCATTATTGAAAGCTCTGTACATGGTCATTCCATCGCCTTGCATGGAAGGAACAAGTCCGGGAGTATTGCATAATTTGAAGTTTCCTGTTGATCCATCCAAACCCTCGGCAAATGATAATCCGGTAAATCCGTAACCTATTGAAGAGTTTCCGGCCCCTGATGCATTATCCACTTTCAATTGGGGTGCCGCAACGCCTATTGGATCAATAAGATGCAATAAGTGTAAAGGATTGGTTGCCCCAATACAAACTTTTCCACTTGCGAAGTAAGAGTCGCCTCCCGAGCGTAAACGGATAGAACCAAATCCTCCGGCATCATAAAGGGAAAACACGCCATTGCCAAGTCCATCATCATTGATATCTGCATCCATAATACCTCCGGCGGTATTCCAAAATTCAACTTGACCATCAAACCTCGACATCTGTGATGTAGCGCCAAAAACATAAAATTTATATCCGGGTGCACTGGTGTTGGTTCCTATAACAACATTATCCGTCATATTTCCAAGATAGGTATCTGTTCCTATCCTTCTCCATAAATTCCCATAGGAAAGTTCAGCTGGCTTCTGAAGCATTGCACGAAAAGAAACTGTTGGAAGAATTACTGGTAGGCTAATAGCCCGTTGGCAGGGTTTGCAGGTGCGCTTGACAATCTGGGAACAAGCAATCCCAAAGAAGTTGAGTAAATGATTCAATACGGCAGAAGCATTCAAGGTAGTATGAGCGCACGCTTATAGCAATGTTTTGTGCATGTGTCATTCCTGTTACAAGGAAGAATGCAATTGCGATTGTAACTAAGTTTAAATTTTTTTGGTAACATTTAATTTTAAGATTAGAGATTTCATTTAAATTTCTTTCTTGCGAATTTACAACCCAGAAAGTATTTCAAGGATGATTTAGGCAACGGCAACAAAGAATGAGTGAGCGGGGATATATACTTATTTTGCGGAGGCACGATTTAAGGCATTTGCCTTTGAAAGTGCGGGTATTGACTGAACTTATTTATCGAAAAGATTTGTGATTATTTAATTATTGAAAGACTGTTTAAAAAATAATTTTGGTTTAATAAAGCATTGAAATCTAAAATTAGAGAAATCCCACAGTATCCGCAGAAGTTGATGATGATTTTCTCTCGCGCCTTCGGTAGTTTCTGAGTTCTCTCAGTGGTAAGCAGGTTAAAATAGTTGAAGTGAAAAAATGGTTTTTAAAATCCTCGTCCTGCGCAATATAAAACACAAATTTTACCAGCCATGAGTTCCGGTAATTTATAACGTCGGATTATAAATATTAAAATCAGATCCTTCAACTGGCACATTAATCTGATTTGACACATCAATAGTGCAGGCTATGTAATTTTAAGAAAATCTCGATTTATGGTTTCTTTAAATCATTTGAAACAAAGGCGGTTTGCTTTCAACGAACCGATTTTAGTCAATATTATTTCCTTTACCGGAATTTGGCTTCCAGTAATCAGCTTAACATCGGTTTCATCAACCATACCATCCCTATTGAAGTCACCAAAGTAGTAACCCAAACTTCCATGTTCCGGAAGCCAAACATCATTTTTATCCTTATTCCCAACCTGTAATGCATCAGAAGTGATTTCCATCACCGCCGATCATACCCCAAATGCCTGGTGCCAGTTCCTTGTGGGTTGTGAGCCACCAAAACAACATCCGGACCTATTGAAAAATCATAACTAAAGGTATTGCTTTTGTTGCGATACCCTGCTCGAAGTTCTTTCGCCGGTATGAGATGGGCTTAGTACAACGCCATGTACCTTATCATTTCCTTTTGTCCCTGATAGAATAATGTTGAACTTAACTTTCACTTTGTTCGTCATTCTCAACGATGGCTCCATCTTCAGTAAGAATGCTGCTTGTCGGTTGAATTGGGTATATTTGGTTGCCGTTGTAGAATCACCTGTAGTCTTTCGAAGTTTCAATCAAAACCCAGTCCATTATCAGGATTTGGAATCGAAGAAACGCTTTCAGTTCCATTGTAATACCAGGGAGGCTGATTGAATGGCTGATTCAATGGCAGGAATCCATTGGTATCAGATCGGTATTCATGTTCAGGTTAGTTCCGTCGAAAGGGCCTTCCATAAAGGCCTTTAATCCAGAAAGTAGGTTAAGCTGCTTCAATGATTTTACTGCCTCCCAATTCCGAACCACCCAGAATAGAACCGAATTCAGAACTATAAAGCGTTCACCCGGCATTCCACGAAATTTTAAATCCGCATCATCAATCAGGTAATTGTATTTATAGATGTTATTTCCTGCCGTAACTACTATGCCATCCGGGAATTGCGGGTCAATCAAAGCGGAAGTAAATTCACCGGTATTGTAAGGTACATCTGTAAAAAAGTAGGAGAGGGCTGCCATTGTCTGATCGGGCAAAAACACTCCTTTTTGCAGAAAGGTATAGGATATCGGAATTCATCGGATGGATATCTATATCATAAATAGGTGCTGAAGGGGAGATCCGCCAAATATCGGGGCATCATTAATCTTCAGAATATATGTTACCCAAATCATAAGATGCTCATAAAGCAACTACAACATTGGATACTCCGTTATCGAATCCTGTACCCGAATATATTATGGTTTGAGGCCCATTCATCCCGATTGCAAGACAGTTTCCCATTTCATATTCATTGGGTATTAGTGGTGTAACCACGACCGCGGCTAATCCTCCATCCATTGAACGCCAAATGTTACCAACCAACTGAGCCGAAGGGTTATTATAAGTTTTATGTTTAAACCCGGTTATAGCAAGAACAATACTGGATGTGATAAACCGGATATCGGTAACCCAGGGGTCTAAATGTTGGTTAATATTCCAATTTGGAGGGGTTGTATTTATAAAATCATTTGGGCCTGAAAAGGTCGTGTAAAATCCATTTTGGAAACCACAAACAACATGGCTACTGTTAGTTGGATCAACAGCAACAGAACTAACCCCTTTTTCATCTCCTGCATTCGGCACCGGGAACATTCCATTGGGAGGCATCCATTGATCATATCCATTGATAAGCGGATTGTAATACTCTTGTGTGTAAGCCAGCCCAGCATCTGTCGCTACATATAATATTCCTTGCGATTGGGCAAATTGATTAACTTTTACATTCGTAAATCCGATATTTGTAGTGTTCATAAACGATCCGGTTATTCCGGTATTACTGATAGCTACACCGATATTATTTGACCCCAGGATAAGGTCAATATTGTATGGATTGGTGGCTATTCCGTAATCCAATAAGCCCGGTCCTTGCCAGGTGTCGCCAAGGTCATCTGAAATCAAACCACCTGGGAAAGAAAGGCGAAGCCCGTGGCTAATGGGCATAAATGAAACCCAATCAGGGCTGTAGTCGGCATCTGATAAGGGTTGATGAATTCCAGGAACAAATATGGGCGTCCAGCCAAACCCACCAAAGTAAGATTTGTGTATTTCATATCCCTGTGAAATTGTATTGAAACTGCTGATAAAGACTGTATCAGCAGTGATTTGGCCCGGATGGGTGAAAACGTTTACAATGTTGTGATCGATTGTAGGTGGGAACAATTCAAATAAAAGGTTCCCATAGAATTTGAAAAGACGATTATTCCCAGTGGGGTTATCCATGACAAAATATAGCGGGAATCCCGAAATGTCGTTGGAAGCAGCGATCCATTGTATGGTCGATCCCGGAATGTATCCCGGCAACGTGTCAATTTTGAGAAGTGCCATATCAGGGCCGTAATGCATGGTGTCATTCAGCCTTAGCAGGTATTCAGCCATCGCTGTATATAAATAATGGTCGGTCAATTCGATGGCCTGAACAGGCTTAGATTCACCTGTTAATTCATTCAAGATATATGGATCAAAAGCAGTTCGAAAAAGAGCACCACCATCAAAACTAACTACAGCTGCAGAAAGTGTTCCATTCGACAGGCCGGTATGTGCAGCTACCCATCCTTTTTGGTTCGACAATACCCTGAATGCACCACCACCCCATCCTCGTTCACCAAGCTGGTATTCCAGTGAGTCAAAAGGAAATGCAGGTGACCATGTTTGCCCCGAGTCATCCGAATACAATAATGTAGCTGGATTGCGAATACCGGCAAACAATCGTTCATTGGTGTAAACATAAGCCAAATCGTTTGCCGGCCCACCATAGATGCCTATGTTTTCCCTGTCACCTATTGTTGAGCTTGGCCCCTGCCCGAAACCCGCAACATTTATTGAGATAATTATTATTAACAGAATCGTATATGGAAATATCTTTTCCGTAGGGCTATTGTTTTGTTTCATATTGAAAATGTTATATTTTGATTAAGACTGTTAAATTACACTTTTTGCATTCATTTTCAAAATAGAATAGAAAAATTTATCAAAAGTAACCTGTCCCTTTCAAATACAGAACGTAGAATGAGTAAGTGGTATGCTTATTTTTGTGATATGCGGTTATTAATTATTTAGCGGTTACACTGTACAATTTTTCGTAATTTTAACCCATTGTTTTCGGGCCTCAATCAGTATTAGGTATGATCGGAAAGTCAGGAAGTTTTATCACCATTGTATTTTTAATAGCCTTAACCTCTTTTATAGGATTTGGTCAGAACAGCATGATTGACAGTCTTGAAACAAGATTGTCCGTTGCGGAAGGTGAAGACCGGATAAAAACCCTGATATTGTTGTCGTACAACCATCTTCGGATTTCTGTTGAAAAAAGCCTTGAATTTAGCCAGATGGCCCTGGAATATTCGAAAAAAACCGGTAATACAAGGAAATTGGCCCGCGCCTATCTGATGATTGGAAGCGGATATAATGAGAAAGGGAATACGGTAATGCCATCAGGAACCAGCAGGAGGCGCTAAAGATTTTGAAGAGATTGAAGATACTGCAGCTATTGGAGTTACTTATAATAACCTTGGGATGAACTTCCAAAATTTGGGGCAATATGATAAAGCCATAGAGCAATATCAAAATTCCTATTCAATTGCCAGGGAAATTGGGAATGAAACCCATCTTTTTTTCTCCCTTATCAATATCGGAATTGTTTACGATGAATGGGGCAAATATTCATTTGCACTCGAACACTATAAACGTGCTCTTGCTATTTCCCGGGCAATTCAAAGTCAAAGCTATATGGGTATTTCCCTGCAAAATATTGGTTATGTTCTTTATGAAACAAAACAATATGATAGCGCTTTATTATACTTTGAGAAATCTCTGGAGATAAGTGATGAAATAGGCGATAAGACCGGAATTTTCAACACGCTGATAAATAAAGGCGAAGTCTATATTGAACTTTATCGGTATGATAGTGCCATTGAAAATTTTGAACAGGCTTTACAAATTGCAGAAGAATCAGGTAATAGCAATAACATTATACTGGCATCATTGAAGTTGGGAGAAGCCCATCGGTTAAATGGTCAGCTTTCTCAATCAAAGCCATTGTTGGAGTTATCCTTATCCAATGCAAGGCAGATGGAAGAACCGAAATTGATTAAAGATGCCCTGTTAGCATTGTCTGAATTTTATTCATCAAGTGGTGATTTTCGAAATGCCTATTCATGTTTTCAGGAATATACTTCCATAAAGGATACTATATTCAACCGAGACAGTCGTCATGAGATTACAGAGATGCAAACCCTTTATGAGCTTGATAAAAAGGAAGCCGAGATCGAAATTCAAAATCTGCGTATTGAACAACAACGAAACCGGATTTATTTCATTCTATTATCTGTAATTGTTCTTATCGTTTTGGCTTATTTGGTCTTCAATAGGTATAAACTGAAACAAAAGCATTACAGGATAGAATTGGAAAAGAAAAACATTGATATTGAGCAGCGTTTGCTTCGTACACAAATGAACCCACATTTCATTTTCAATTCGCTTAATTCCATCAATAGCTTTATTTCAGATAATGACTCAGGATCAGCACAATCTTATTTATCAAAATTTGCCAGTTTGATGAGATATATTCTGGATAATTCAAGAAAAACAATGGTTCCGGTTGAAGATGAGATTAACACCCTGAAACTTAATATGGAGCTGGAACGAACTTCGATTCGATAATAAGTTTGATTTTGAAATTATCGTGGATGATAGCATTGATCCGGAATTTACATACATTCCTCCCATGTTGATCCAGCCGTTTATTGAAAATGCCATTCTCCATGGATTGGCACCAAAAGAAAGTCATGGTTCACTGGTTGTAACAATGAATAAAAATGGGGAGGCTCATGCATTGCAGAATAGAAGACAATGGTATTGGACGAGAGAAAGCAATGGAGTTGAAATCAAAGTCGGGAAAGTCTAAACATGGGTCTCTGGGCATGCAAGTAACCCGTGAGCGACTGGAAATATTGAATGAAAAAACCCAGAGGAGGTCTCCTTTCAAGTTGTTGACCTGAAAGATGAAAGCGGAAATTCAATAGGTACGAGGGTTGATTTGAGGATTCCCTATGAGGAAGAGTAGTCTTGAATGTTTTAGCATCCAACATCGTTAGTGATGTGATAATGGGGTACTCATTGCCACGGGTCTCTTCAATATTCATGTTGTTAAAACCCCATTGGGAAAATTCACTATATGGATGCAAAATTATTTACTACTGAAAAAAATACCTAAGTTTGTATCTAATTCTTTTTGCCTATGTTCAAAGTGTAATTGTTGATGATGAATCGAAAGCCAGAAATGCGTTAAAGAACCTTCTTAGCCAGCATTGTCAAACCATCGATGTGCTGGATGAAGGTTGATTGTGTAAAAACGGGCCTGGAGGTTATTCGTAAACACAATCCCGATGTGGTTTTCCATGGATGTACAAATGCCGGATGGAACCGGTTTTGATCTGCTGGAACAAATTAAGGATATTCGTTTTAAAGTCATTTTTGCTTCTGCCTATGATCGATTTGCGATTCAGGCTTTTAAATTTAGTGCATTGGATTATTTGCAAAAACCTGTTGAGGCTGAGAAGCTGATGGAAGCCTGTTCACGTTTATCCGAAACAGATCGGTTTGAAGAGTTGAATAAAAAGGTTGGAAGTGCTTTTGAGCAATAAGAACAGTTTTGAAAAAATTGCACTTCCAACATTAGACGGGATCATTTTTGTAAAAATAAAAGACATCGTTCGGTGTGAATCGGATAATAACTATACAAACATTTTCAACAGCAATGGTGAAAAAATCATTGTATCAAAAACACTGAAAGAGTACGACGAAATGCTAACTCCTTTCAATTTTTTTAGAATTCACAAATCCTCACTTATTAACTTAGCTTACCTTTCGAAATACAAAAAAGGGGAAGGAGGCTATGTTGTCATGGAAGACGGAGCAGAACTTGAGGTATCACGCCGGCGAAAAGAAGATTTTCTCAGGGCGTTGCAACATGCTCAATAATTGAAGCAGATATTGTTATTTAGCAGATAATTTTTGCCACAGCTTCAAACTCATTTCTCTCACTTTTGCCAGGGTTTCCTGTTCATCCACATTCGTGGTTTTTCTGTCCTTCACAATTAAGTTACCATTGGAAATTACATGTTGAATATGTTTCGATTCCCATCCGAAAATAAAATGCCCGAGAAAATTACCTGAATGAAAATTAGTTGGAGGCTGATAGTCAAGTACAATTAAGTTGTTTTCTCCATCCCCTTTAAAGTTGTTTTCAGAAAGGTAACGATGTACATTTCTTAGCCTGTTATAGGCGTGCTTATCATTGATGCTGTCAAAGTTCTGGCCTACAAAGTAGGCAGCTTTTGTACTCCTGATCATATCGCTGTGCATCCCATCTGTACCAAGCATTATATTGTTTCCCAATCCTTTTGAATCGAAAAAGCCAACTTTGTTCTTCAGGTTGCTTTCCATATTCTGAACAATCCATGCCGGAGAATTTTGCAAAAGCCTTCGCTCTTGTTCATCAAGATGAAGACAATGTACTAATATGCTTTTCGAACGACTGAGGATCCCGAATTCATTTAACCTTCCGACTACACTTGTTTTATAGTGTTCCCAGCAAAAATGCTGATCGTAAGTATCTTCGGCTACGTGCATATGAATCCCTGTATCGTATTTTTCTGCTAAACCAACAGCCATCTTCATTGTTGTATTGCCGACAGTAAAAGATGCATGCAAGCCAACTAATGCCTGGTTTTTTTTTAAATATTCTTCACTTTCTTCAATTCCTTGTTTGGCTAAATCCAAACCATCCCGATCCGAAATTTCATAACAAAGCAAATGGGAAACACCCACCTTGTCAAAAGCTTTTGCAATGATTTCGAGGCTGCCCTTAACGGCATTTGGTGAAGCATGATGATCAATGGCAAAAGTAGCCCCGTTCTTCGCACAATCAATAGCAGTGGCAAGAGCGCTTGCTTCAATGGTATCCTTGTCCAGGTTTTTGTCAAGGTTCCACCAGACGTATTTTAATATCTCAGGGAAATTGGTGGGAATTTTGGCGGGTGCCGGCATTCCTCTGGCTAAAGCTGAATAAACATGGTGATGGCCAACAGCGAGGGACTTTGTAACGTACTTCCCGGTACAGTCAATGCTATGAGTATCTGTTGGCATTTCACTATTGGGAGGGAAGAATGTTAATTTCCCATCAATTCCATTTCCAACTTCAATATCAACATTTGAAAATTCAAAGGTTTCCCAATCAATAAATGTGGCATTTTTAAGATAAATTGACATTTGCTTTCGCTTTTAATAATAATGTGTCTTAATGATGGGTTCCCATAGGCTTCTGTAGGAATTGTCTTGTGCACCTTTGCAGCTTGTTTCAAAGGTACACTTTTCGTGAGAATCAATTTCCACCATCAGGTTAAAGGTACAGGGTTCTTTAATACACATCCTATCATTACATAAAGTGGTTTCGTTGCAGCAACTTCTTCCTAGCGACCAGAAAAAATCATTGATCTTCATGATGGGATGGCCTGACTCTTTTGAAATGACCCTGACCGCCTCAATACAAGCCTTCCTCACTTCCGAATCAGAATCCAGGTGTTCCCTGTTCATTAGTTTATTTTTTAGCCCTGAATCCAGAACCTCGGCACATCCCATTCTCAACAAAACCCTTTGCATATGATAATCCATAATTGGAATGGCATTTTCAGGATCTTTTATACGGATAATTCCGGCATCCATTGCCAGGCTTAAGGAAGAATGTTATTTTCTTTTTCAAAGGATCTTCAAAAGCCGAGTATTTAGCTAAGACCTCATAGAGTCCGTTTCCATTATCCAGAAGTTTACCGCCGCAACCATCAATTAAATCGAAACTTTGCCGTTATGGTTTTTCGCACATCATGGCAGATTTCCAAAAGCATGGAAGCCCGCTCGTCAAGTCTGTCAAGGGTGCAATTGGAAGGGTTGCACATCATGTGAAAATGTCTTTTGCAGGTTTTCTTCAGGTCCTCCACTGAACAAATACTTAAATAACCTGGATGCAGCATCGGATTTCTTTCACGCACCATACGCAGAAACCCATATTCCAAATAATCCCAGCCAAACAGATTTTCAGGTTTGTTAACCAAATTATACGTTTGATGGCAAATGGCTGCTGAAATAAAATAGACCCTCAATTTGGTTTCGCGGTCTGCATCAAAATTCAGAAATTCACGGTTCATGAAAGAGGGGCGGATGTCAACTTCTCCAAGTATCTTCCCGATTTTATTGCACTGATCTTTATTAACTTCTACCATAGGGGAATGTTGAGTGACTAAACTGACCAAAAGTTTGAATGATAAAATTATGATTTATTTAGGAAAAGTACCAAAAGATTTTTTTAGCCATTTATGAAATCCATGAATTCCTTTTACTTCCCCGGCAAACATCATAATGCACTCCTTAGTGATGATGTTTGTGTCATTTTCCGGCAGGTTGCTTATGGTTTCTTTGTCATGACCCCTGCTGTAGCCATATGTTTTTAATGCCTTTGTTTTTACTTCTTCAAGCAGGGATTTTGTTGTTTCCGGTTTTGTATTAATAACAATACCGGTTACGTTATCCGGAAGGGAGGCGATATTCTTATAGCATTTTACCCCTTCGTATTCGTCCAAGCCCGGATTTACAGGATATACATTATATCCTTCTTTTTCAACTCTTTGTAAATGGCATTTCCGAATTTTTGTTTTTTGCGTGACACACCTGCAACAGCAATGTTTTTCTGTGCGGTGAATGCATTAATGGATTGCAACGTTGTCATGGAATCTCGTTTTTGTATTTAACTTTTATTTAAGGGTAATTTATACCTTCTTTTTTTATCGAATTGGTAAAAGCATTGGCAACTGCTGCGGCAGTCGGGACCAGGCCGATTTCACCAACCCCTTTTGCACCGTATGGCCCAACAGGGTCCTTCACTTCTAAGCCTTTTACTATGATTTGAGGAATATCTTTTGCTTTTAAAATCCCTAGGTCTTTAATCTTATAACTGATGGGATGCCCATTTTTCATGGGTAAGTCTTCCGATAGGGCATAGCCCAATCCCATATGTACCGCACCTTCAATCTGGCCTTCGAACAAGGCAGGGTTCATTATTTTACCGGCGTCATGTGCCGCAATAACCTTTTCAATTTCACCTTTATCACTTAAAACAACAAGTTGGGTTGCATAGCCATATGAAAAATGGGTAATTGTTTTATCGGTGTCATCTCCTGGTTTGGTAGTCCAGTCGCAGAGATAATTACCTGTGTATGTTTTTCCAACCAGTTCAGACAAAGGCTTTTCCTTTAAATCATTATTAAGTTTTGCAGCACCATCAATAATGGCGTTTCCAACCAATGCAGTGGCTCTTGATGATGTGGTCATTCCGGTGGGGAGACCCGCATTGGATGCTACTGAAATATTTACTTTAAACGGATCAATTCCTGTTTCGGTACATAGGGTTTGAATAGCAATTGTATCCACTCCTGGCCCATTTCCGACCAACCATGTTCAATTTTGATTTTATCAGCGGATTGAATTGTGATCTTGATATCACTGAAATCGGGCATGCCATTACCAACTCCTGTGTTTTTTATACCACAGGCAATACCTGAATATTTTGAATTGTAAAACTCATCTTTAACAGAACTCCAAGTGTTGCCCTGATCCCGACACCTTTTTCCAGTATTTGTCCGGTTGAAGTCATGGAACCTTCAGCAAAGCGTTATCATACCTGAATTTCCAGCGGTCAAAACCTCCCTGTTCACAGATCTCATCAATACAGCCTTCAAGGGCAAATACCTACTGTAGGTACTCCAAAACCACGCATGGCACCACAAGGAATATTGTTGGTGTAAACCGTCAATGCTTCCAAGTCAATAGCCGGAACATGATAACCACCATTCGCATGGCCGGCTACTCTTTCCATTACCTTGGTGCCTACTGAGGCATAAGCCCCGGTGTCGCCCATTGCAAATAGTTTGACAGCAGTCACTTTGCCCTGTTCGTTAGCTGCTACAGTTATATCCATATAAACAGGATGCCTTTTGGGATGCATTCGAATGGATTCTTCCCTGGTTAAAATAAGTTTTACAGGTTGTTTCAGTAAAAAGGCAAAAAGGGCTGCATGACCCTGAACCGTCATATCTTCTTTGCCGCCAAATCCACCGCCTGTCGGGACGAGTGTAATATCAATCTTTTCTTCTTCAAGGTTTAAAAGGTCAGCTATTTGCTTTCGGTCGACATAAATACCCTGACTGTTGACCATTAGTTTCAAACCTCCGGTTTGGCCAGGCATTGCAATGGCTCCTTCCGTTTCTAAAAATGCATGTTCGATGCGTTGAGTTTCATAAATACCCGAAGCTTTATATTTGGATTTATCAATTATGCCTTGAACATTTCCACCCAGACGTATGATGCATTTCTCCAAAATGTTGGATTGTCCGGAATGAACTTGTATGTTCCCTTCTTTAATGGCCTCATGCATATCCGTTACCGGTTCAAGGATTTCATATTCAACCTTTATCAAAGCTGAGGCTTTTTGCGCCAATTCTTTTGTTTTGGCAACAACTCCTGCTAACACATCCCCAATATAATGAGTCGTTTCACCCTCGGCAATAATTAATGGCCAGTCTTTAAAAATGAGGCCTGCATTTCGTTTGCCGGGAATGTCAGTGGACGTAAAAATGCGAACGACTCCATCACTTTTTAGCGCTTCCGAAATATCGATACTTTTAACAATTGCCCTTGGATGATCGGAGAACCGCAAAGCAGCGTGTAACATGCCGTCAATCCTGATGTCGTTTATAAAAGGCCGGTGTCCTAATGCAGTTTTTACAGCATCGTACTTGGGCAGGGAAGTGCCGGCTTTTCCTGTGGTCTCAGAAAAATCAACTGTTTTATTTTGGTTGAGCGAGTGGAAGGATGCTTCGATGGCTTCGATGATTTTAACGTAGCCTGTACATCGGCACAAATTCAATCCCAACGCTTTTTTTATTTCTTCCTGAGTTGGTTTGGGATTATTCCGATATAGAATTTGGGTTCTCATCAAAATACCCGGAGTACAGAAACCACATTGAACAGCTCCTTTTTTTACAAATGTTTTGGCCAGGACGTTTTTAATGTTTTCCGGAACGCCCTCAAGGGTAAAAACCTCGGCATTGGCTAAATTTCCCAATCGAGTGATACAAGAGAGTCTGGCTTTTCCGTTGATCTCCACCAAACATGCACCACACGCTGCCTGTCCCGAACATCCATCCTTTACGGAAGTAATGTTTTGTTCTTCTCTCAGAAAATGCAAAAGGGAAACTTCAGGATCGCCATTATACTTGATTTCTTTGCCGTTTATCTTGAATTTGACCATTGTCTATCCTGATTTTTTATTTGAAAGTAAAAGTATTAATAAATGTGATTTTTCTGGCTCTTTGTGATTGAAAAAATATATTCTATCTCCTTCCTCCTTTGTTAAAAAAGTTTTATAAACTTCGGAAATAGTTTATTTTTGCGAGTGAACATAGCAATATCCACAATGAAAAAAACATCCATCTTTTTGATAGCCATACTGATTGGCATCATAACTTCCTGTAAACATAAGGCTGATGATAAGGAGCTTGATATTAATATTATTCCCGAACCGGTAAAAATTGAAAAGCGAAAAGGTTTTTTCGAGATCAATCCCAAAACGAAAGTTATTAATCCCAAACACAGCAAAATTCAAGGTGTGGCGGATTATCTCATCGATCAATTAGCAATTTCGACAGGATATGAACTGGAGTTTGGCGAGCCTTTTGAAAAAGAGAATGTAATTGCTTTTGAATTTGCTGCAGAGGAGGATCTTGGTATTGAAGGGTATCACATGGATGTTACTAAGGAAAAAGTCACAATTTTTACCAATACACCAGAGGGCGCTTTTTACGTGTTCAAACTTTATTTCAACTGTTGCCACCTGAAATAGTTAGCCCTGAAAATGTTGCAAATGTAAAATGGACAGTGCCGTGCTGTAATGTTTATGACAAGCCCTGCTTTTCCTGGCGGGGAATGCCTCGATGTGTCCCGCCACTTTTTTCCGGTGAAATTTGTCAAACGATACATTGACTTGATCGCACTTCATAAAATGAATGTTTTTCATTGGCACCTGACTGATTATTAATGGGTGGCGGATTGAGATAAAGAAATATCCCTTACTAACGGATATTGCTGCCTGGCAAGTTGACCGTGAGGATATGCCTGGCGTGAAGTTACCCCACCTGAACCCGGAGGAGAAAGCAACCCTGTGGTGGATTTTATACAAAGAGGAAATCAAAGAGGTAATCCGTTATGCTGCTGAAAGGCAAATAACCGTTATTCCAGAAATTGGAGATGCCAGGCCATACCAGTGAGGTTTTTGCTGCCTATCCGCAGTTATCCTGCAAAGGTGAAAAGCTATATGTACAACCCGGAAGTTATTGGCCCAATTTAGCCGATATTTTTGTGCAGGGAATGAGGATGTGTTCACATTTATTGAAGATGTTTTGGATGAGGTGATTGCTTTATTTCCAGCCAAGTATATCCATATTGGTGGTGATGAGGCTACGAAAACAGCATGGGAGAACTGCTTCCAAAATGTCAAAAGCGTATTAAAAATGAAGGCTTAAAAAACGAACATGAATTACAGAGTTATTTCATAAAAAGAGTTGAAAAATACCTCAACGATAAAGGTAAAATGATGATTGGCTGGGATGAAATCACTGGAGGGCAGTTTAGCCCCGGAAGCTACAGTAATGTCATGGCGAGGATTTGAAGGTGGAATACAAGGCCCGTGTCATGGGGCATGATGTGATCATGTGCCCGACTTCCTATTGTTATTTGATTTTACCAGGCCAACCCGGACTTTGAGCCGGCTGCGATAGGGGGTTTTACTTCTTTGAAAAAGGTCTATGAGTTTGAACCCGTTCCTGGGGAGTTGAATGAAGAATTGGCCAGGCATATTCTTGGTGGACAAGGGAATGTTTGGACAGAATTTATTCCCACGCCTGAACATGCTGAATATATGGCTGTTCCACGGATGACTGCTTTGGCAGAAGTTTTATGGAGCCCAAAAGAAAAAAGGGATTGGGATTCTTTTCTCAAGCGATATCAGGAATTTAAATCCCGGTTGGATAATTTAAATGTTAATTATTCCAAAGGTTCATGGAAGGTTGAAATTCATCCATCACTTCAAAATGGAAAATACACTTTTGAACTGGCTTCTGAACAATATCAAATCCCCATCCATTATACCCTTGATAATTCTGATCCTACAAATGATTCGCCAGTTTATACTCAGCCCTTTACCATTGAAAAATCCACTGTAATCAAAGCCGGGCTTTTTGCTGATGGGAAACTGATGGAGTATGCAACTGAAAAGGAATTGGTTTTTCATAAAGGAATTGGGAAAGATGGTTATTTGTCTTTTCCGGCAAGTGAAAAATATCCTGCAAAAGGCGCAGTTTCATTGATCGATGGATTGCGAGGTTCAGATAACTACCGCGATGGGTATTGGTTGGGCTTTCAGGGAAAAGACCTGGAGTTTGAGGTTGATCTGGGAGAAGTTTTAGAAATCAAATCAATTGCAGCCTCCTTTTTTCAAAATACGGGAGCATGGATTTTTATGCCTGAGACGGTAAGCTTTGTTGTCCTTGATGGGGATAAGAATGAGGTGGCCTCCAGGGTTTTGTATCCCGAATCTACGATGGAGGTAAAAGGAACCATCATTGAGGATATTGCCTCTGAATTTGATAACATTAAAGGTCGTTTCGTGAAAATACAGGCAACCAATATTAAGACAATTCCCGATTGGCACGAAGGGGCCGGAGGAAGAGCCTGGATTTTTGCAGATGAGGTCGTAATAAAATAAGCTTATGCGAAATTGTATATTTGTTTCATTATTTATGTTGTTGATCACCCAATCACATGCACAGATCAACCTCGAACAAAGCTATCCGGCTACTGCCCGTATTATTAACCTCACCAATTCAGGATGCAAGTATTGTGTTCAGCTGAATGAGACCGGACAGGTTAAACTATACAACATGGATCATTCACTTTGGAAAACCATTAACCTGGATATTCCATCAGGGTTTAACCTGCAATATGTTTACCATGTAGCCGAATTACTGTACAGTTTGGATGGTTCAATAGCGTGTTTGTATACATATTATCAATCAACTCCTTCCATTCAATACGGATCGCGGATCATCAATGAGTTTGGCAATGTGCTATTAACGATACCGAATGCAGTAAGTGTTTATCCTTATGATGCTTGTGATGAGGGAGTGAAATTGATTGCACAGATTACAGATTATTCATCCGGGACTTCATCCAGCAATGTATATGATTTGCCGGGTGAGCTCCTATCTGATGTTGACCCTCAGCAATTGGCAGATAATTATACGCCTTTTCCGAATCCAACACGTGATCGGGTAACAATTCCCTATTCATTACCTTCAACTTCTTCTCAGGGCGAATTGGTGCTGTGGAATAGCGATGGTAAAGAAATAAGGCGATACTCTATTGATAATACATTTTCCACTTTAATTATCAATACAGCTGAACTTCCAAATGGAATTTATTTTTACACAACAAATGCAGATGGAATCATTTCCAAACCCATGAAATTGGTGGTCCATTAAATATTCATTCCGGTAATTCAAATCTTTTTTAAGAAAGCAGACATACCTTTGTCCTTTCTTTCTTATTTTTGAGGGATGTAATGTTAAAATCCTTTCAGAAATGAAAAATGTTTACCTGACTGTTTTATTCTTGTCTTTTTTGTTAACGGGTTTAATTGCCCAGGATACCATCGTGGTTCAAACCCTGACTTTTGATTCTATTACCACAAGAAGAGGTGTTTGGGATTTTCCGGAAAATGAAGATTTTCGAAAGATATTAATGGTTCATACCTTAAAATGTGACCCCCAAACTACTCATGATAATTACGATTGTGGCGAATGGGATTATTTGACTTACAATGTAATTTACAAACATACCGGAATGTATGATTCAACATTGTATTTCCATCCCAGCTTTACGTTTGCCAATGACCGGACTGCGGATTCTGTATTATTGACCAATACTCCCTCATTTAATTATTTCAATCATAAGCACTCAATGGTATCTTATCCGGATACCCTTTCCTATGAAAGTGTTACAGTGGATTGGGAAGATGATTATGCTTCTGAAGTATTTCAGACAATGTATTATTCAGGACGTTCTCAATTTCTATGGAAAGCAAATGAACTTACTGATCTAGGTTTTTCTGCCGGTGATATTACAGGAATAAAGATGAATAGCTTACTTATTGTGCATGATGTGCATCATTTGATGATACGAATGGCTAATACCACTTTAGAAGAGTTGATGCCAAACTCACCTGTGTATAATCTGGATACAGTTTTTTATGATTCATATGATTTTGACTATTACAGTTGGAATGACTTTAGTTTTTTGAACCCTTTTATTGGGATGGCCAATCCAATATCGTAATTGATTTTAGTTTTACTAATCCCTTGAAACTGGATATACTGAATTTTGGGGCGTAATCCCGGTTTCAATTGTGGCATTTCATCCAGCAGCAATAATTATGCAATGGATTTTGGTGGTGAAACCGATTTTTTTGAAACTATCCGAGGATACTTATTTCAATTCCGATTTTACTTTCGAAACATGGCTTTACAAGCGAAACAACAATAACTGGAGCCGGGTATTCGATTTTGGCAATGGCCCCAATAAAAATAATGTAATCGTTGCCTTATCAAATGGAACAAGCGGGAAACTTTCATTTCATATTAACAATGACTTGTTGAACC
Organism: Bacteroidales bacterium; assembly: GCA_041393255.1. Classification (GTDB taxonomy): domain Bacteria; phylum Bacteroidota; class Bacteroidia; order Bacteroidales; family JAADJA01; genus JAADJA01. Next base: position 18,467 of record JAWKKM010000008.1, read on the forward strand.
GGTCATTTGTCCTTGATGATCCAACACCTCTAAACGAATGGACACATATTGCATTGCGCCTCACCGATCACATGGCCTGGATTTACATCAATGGTGAATTTGTAAAATTGGGTCTTTTACAACAACCGGATGATACGGAGCGGAGTATTGATTACATTGGTAGAAGTAATTGGGAAAACGACTCTTATGCAGATATGCTGCTTGACGAATTTCGTTTGTATAATGTTGCCCTTGAACCGGAGGAAATTGCAGCCCATTACCGTCATGGCCTTGAAAATCCGCAGGCCGATACCAACCTCATTGTTTATTATAAATTTGATGAAGGTGAAGGAACATTTATTTCGGATAGTTCTTCATTTGGCCATCATGCAACAGCTTATGGATTGCCCTCCTGGTATCCGATAACTGGTCCTGAGATTTATTTGGGATTTCAACAAAGCAATGTACGGCCCATGATTCAATTCGAACGTTTGGAGTCGTCATCTGTTAACGTGGAATATGAGAATGTAGTGGATTCCATTCCCGATAGCCAATTGCAGATTGTCCTTTTTGAGAATGTAAATGAACCGACAATTCCAACCGATACTCTTTATTATTGGCATGCCGGAACCCGATATGTTTACGAAAACTGGCAAGTGGTTGATTCGGTATGGATTGAGCCCGATGAAATTCTTTACAAAGAAGATTTGCCCTACTATGGCGAACCCTTTGAAGTGTTGGAGGAGTACGAAATCGGAAGATTTATTACACCTTATGGAATTAACCTTAGCCTGGGGCCGGAAGGTTTTTCATGGGTTTTTGATGTAACGGATTATGCTCACCTTTTACAGGGGGAGGTTGACCTGAGTGCCGGAAACCAGCAGGAATTGATTGATTTAAAATTTGTCATGATCGAAGGTACACCACCCCGGGATGTTTTACATGTTGACCGCATCTGGGGAAGGTTTGGTTCGTATTCCTATAAAAACCTGGATGATGATATTTCTTTACCTGAAATAACAATTCCACTTTTACCCGAAGCGGATGAATTCAAAGTAAAAACACGGTTGACTGGCCACGGTCACAACAGCAATACGGGTGAATATCCGCATTGTTGCGAATGGAAAGACAACGAACACTACCTGATGGTGAACGGAGATACCATAGCCGACTGGTATATTTTTCAATATCATGATTGTGGTTTGAATCCTGTGTATCCGCAGGGAGGAACCTGGCCCGGAGCCCGCGAAGGATGGTGCCCGGGTGATTTGGTTGTGGATCACGATTTTGAGATTACACAATTCATTGTGGGTAATGAGGTCAGCCTGGATTACGATATTACACCTGTACCTCCTGATAACCTGGGAATGGGAAATGGCAATTATGTGATGGCCATGCATTTGGTTCAGTACGATGAATCGAATTTCGCAAATGATGCAGAAGTTTATGACGTGGTAACGCCAAGTAGCACTGATGAATATGCACGGAAGAACCCCTTGTGCTATGACCCGGAAATCATTATCCGAAACAACGGGACTTCATTATTGACTTCACTTGATTTTGAGTATGGTGTTTCGGGAGGCTTCCCTCAATATTATACATGGAACGGTGAAATAGAACCGTACTGCAAAGACACTATTGTTTTACCTGTTACTTTCAGCTCTTTCTGGCTCGGTGATACCTTGCATCAGTTTCATGTCAAAATCTCCAATCCAAATGGCCTTGCTGACGAATATGCTGATAACGACGTTTACAATACAGCCTTTGACTTACCTGATATGTATGATGAGCCTTTTATATTGCAAATGAAAACCAACAACGAAGCTTATCGTTACAGACTGCAGGTAAGGGATGTTCTGGGAAATGTTTTATTGGATTGGGACAACCTGGAAAACAATACTGTCTATCGTGATACCCTCAATTATTCTGATGGATGCTATACCGTTGAATTGATTGATGCGGAAGATATGGGCCTTACCTATTGGGCGTATCCGGGGCAGGGAAATGGATATTTGCGGATTTTTACGGTAGACAGTATTTTGATGAAGAGTTTTAACCCGGATTTTGGCAGGGCTATTTTCTACACTTTCAACCTGGGTGATGTTTCTTATATTGAAGAGCCAAATTTAACGAAAACAGTAAGCATTTATCCCAATCCATTCATTGATAATGTTATTGTTGAACTTAATGAAAAATCAGACTTTTCTTTAGTTCAGGTATTTAATCTTCAAGGCCAAAAGGTTTATTCCAAATCCAAATCAAAAAATCTGAATAAAAGCATTACACTTGATCTAAGTGATTTGCCTTCGGGTTTGTATATGGTTTATGTTCGTCTTGATGATTCTGTCATTAAACAAAAAATAATCAAGAAATAGTAGGTTGTGTTATTCAAATGAAAAAATTACCATGAGATACAATTTTATAATACTTGCATCAATTTATTTGACTCTTTTGCTTGTTTCTTGCAATCATGAGCCGGTTAATTACCTCAACGAGTCCAGTGAAGATACAGATAAGCGAATGGAGTGGTGGCGTGAAGCCCGTTTTGGGATGTTTATCCATTGGGGTTTGTATGCTGTACCAGCAGGAGAGTGGAAAGGCGAAACGAATCATGCAGAATGGATCAGGACCACTGCCCGTATTCCATTGGAAACCTACGATCGTTTTGTTGAAGAATTTAATCCCGTTAATTACAATCCTAAAGAATGGGTAAGGATGGCAAAGGATGCCGGGATGAAGTACATTGTGATTACCTCAAAGCATCACGATGGCTTTTGTTTGTTCGATTCGGAATATACCGATTTTGATATTATGTCAACTCCCTATCGGAAAGATATTTTAAAAGAATTGGCGGACGAATGCCATGCAGCGGGAATTAAAATTTGCTGGTATCATTCCATTATGGATTGGCACCATCCCGATTATTTGCCACGAAGAGGATGGGAAGTCGAAAGAACCGAAAAGGGTGCTGATTTTGATAATTATATTGCTTACATGAAAAACCAGCTTAAAGAGCTTGTTGAAAACTATGGCGATATAGGTGTGTTATGGTTTGATGGAGAATGGGAGAGTTACTTGGTCGAATGAAAGGGCAAGGATTTATACAATTATGTTCGCAATCTTCAACCTGGCATTATTATCAACAACAGGGTTGATATCGGGCGTTCGGGGATGGCGGGCATGACAAAGGAGGTGAATATGCCGGTGACTTTGGAACTCCCGAACAAAATTCCTGCCACCGGTTTAACGGGTGTGGACTGGGAAACATGTATGACCATGAACAACCATTGGGGTTATAATAAAAATGATACCAATTGGAAATCAACCGAGGATTTGGTGCGAAAATTAGCTGACATAGCATCAAAGGTGGAAACTTCCTTTTGAATGTAGGCCCTAAAGCTGACGGAACATTTCCACAGGAAAGTGTGCAGCGATTGGAAGAGATCGGCGAATGGATGAGTGTAAATGGAGAAGCTGTTTATGCCACTGAAGCCAGCCCTTTTAGTAAACTAAGTTGGGGCCGTTGCACACAAAAGGGAATGGATCAGGGGACACGATTGTATTTGCATGTGTTTAACTGGCCCAGAAGATGGAGTTCTGACAATACCGGGAATTTATAACCAGCCTCTTCAGGCCTATTTGTTAGCTGATGCTTCAAAAGGTCGACTTAACGTTGATCGTGTGGAAGATGCGCTGATTATTCACTTGTCAGATTTCCCAACTGATAGAATTAATTCAGTGGTAGTGCTTGATGTTTTGGGAAAGCCCGATATCAGCAATCCACCCATAATCAAAAGGGACCACGACATTTTTGTGGATATCATCAGCGTAATTATTGAATCGGACAGAGAGAATGTTGAGATCAGATTTACTCTTGACGGAACTATGCCTGACATAACTTCACCGCTGTATACAGAGCCCTTATTGATTCATCAAACCACGCCCATTGCAGCAAGATGTTTCCGCGATTCAAAGGCTGTAAGCGATAGTGCCATTGCCTGGGTTAAAAAAGTGAAGCCTTTACCACCCGTTGAAACAGACCAGGTTGTACCCGGTTTATTGTGTCAATATTATGAAGGCGAATGGGATTCATTACCCGATTTTATCTCTCTTACTCCAATTAAAAGTATTGAGGTGTCGACCTTTGATCTGAGCCCTCGGCTTCATGATGACTATTATGGCTTTATGTATGATGGTTTCATTCAGATTCCTGAAGATGGTGTCTATCGATTTTATACCGAATCTGATGACGGTAGCAATTTGTATATCGATGATTCCCTGGTTGTGGAAAATGATGGATTGCATGGTATGGAAACGAAAAAAGGCGAAATTCCGCTGTCCAAAGGATTGCATAAAATTAGAGTGAAGTATTTTGAAAAGAATGGTGGTGATGACCTGAAAATTTATATTGATGGTCCGGGGATTAAAAAGATCAAGGTGCCTGATACCATGTTGTATAAACCAAAAAAGAAATAAATGAAGAATTTAGTTATTCCGGTATTCTTTATCTTAATTTTAGGATTTGTTTCATGCCTGAACGAAGAGAAGTTGATTCTTGTCGATGGAGGACCACAAGACTATTCCATAATTGTTTCCGCGACCGCTCAGCAGAATGAGTTGAAGGCTGCTTATGGATTGCGGAAATACATAGAGGAAATGTCAGGAGTTGAATTGAACATTATAACTGACGTTGGGCAACTTTCAGCTCATGAAATCCTCATTGGTAATTCAAATCGAATAGATAGCCCGAAGTTATTGGATGAGATTGATCATTTGGATAAAGATGGTTTTGTTATTAAAACTATAGGTGATAAATTGTTGATTGCCGGAGGTGATGGCAAAGGAACACTTTACGGTGTATACTCATTTCTTGAGGAGCATCTGGGTTGCAGGAGATACTCTTCAGAGGTAAGTGTAATTCCGACCCTGGAAAATATTGTTATTGGTAAAATTGATGATAAACAAGAACCGGCTTTTGAATTTCGGGAATTGCATATGCCAGGCCCAAGATCAGATGCCTCTTTCAGGGATTGGCATAAACTGGATTTCAAGGAAGGTGAAAATGAGTGGGGCATGTTTGTCCATACTTTTGATGACTTTATTCCTTATGATAAATACTTTAAAACCCATCCTGAATATTTTAGTTATCTGAATGTTCAGCGTATACCGGATGGTCAATTGTGCCTCTCCAATCCGGATGTTTTTAATCTTGTCGTAGAGGACTTGAAAGTGAGGATGCGAGAAAAGCCAAAAGCCCTTTATTGGTCGGTTTCACAAAATGACACTTACAAACCATGCGAATGCTCAAATTGCAGAAAGGAGTATGAGGAGTATGGTGGATACTCGGGTGCCATGGTTCATTTTGTTAATAATGTGGCAGCTGAGTTTCCTGATAAGGCCATTTCTACCCTGGCCTATCAGTACACGCGTTCGGCTCCGACTAATATTAAACCGGCAGACAATGTGAACATTATGTTCTGCTCCATTGAGTGCAATCGCAGCAGGCCATTATCATCTGACCCATTAAGTGCTTCCTTCAGAAAGGATATGGAAGACTGGTGTGAGCTTACTGATAATATTTTTATGTGGGATTATGTAGTTCAGTTCCGAAGCCTGATAAGCCCGTTTCCCAATTTCAATGTTTTGCAGCCCAATATTAAATATTTTCGGGATAACGGCATACAAATGATGTTTCAGCAGGGGAGTGGAGGTTTGATTAGTGAGTTTGTCGAACTGAGGACTTACATCATTGCCAAATTATTATGGAATCCAGATGCAAATGCAGAGGCTATTATGGATGATTTTTTATTGGGATATTATGGACCCGCTGGAAAATATTTAAGACAATACATTGACTTGATGCATGAGGAGCTGGCAAAGTCTGGAGGCGACCTGGGTATATATGGTTATCCTTATGATGGGATCAATACCTACCTGACTCCTGAATTGATAACAAAATATGAGGATTTATTTGATCAGGCTGAAAAGAGTGTCAAGGATTCTCAGGAATATATGGAAAGGGTAAAGGTAGCCCGGCTCCCAATTGAGTTTGCCATCCTTGATATTTCACTCAGGGATGTAAATGAGGATTTCAGTTATTTCACCAGTGTGGATGGGAAAAGAGTTGCCCGGAAAGATATGCTGGAGCGTTTGGAGCGGTTTACTAAGCTTGCAAAAGAGGCCGGTATTACCCGCTATTGGGAGCATGGAAATTATCCTGATGATTATAAGGAAACAATCGAAAGATTTGTTTCTTCGAGCCTGGAAAATCATTTAGCTCTTGGCAAACCCGTGAGATTATTGACGGAGTACAGCGAGAAGTATCCGGTCGGGGGAGCCAATGCTTTAACCGATGGATTAAAGGGGATTAATGATTATCACTTTAATTGGCTGGGTTTCGAAGGGCCCCACATGGTTGCCATTATTGATTTGGAAAAAGAAACCAACATTCATTCCATTGAATGTGATTTTTTGCAGGAGATCAAATCCTGGGTGTTTCTGCCCGAAGAAGTGCAGTTTTTAAGCTCAGCCAATGGAGGGGATTTTCAATTTTTAGGTTCGGTTAAAAATTCAATTTCTGAAAACCGGGAAGGAACTTTTATTGAAACCTTTAAATTGGAATTTGAGCCGGTCAAGTCCCGGTTTATTAAAGTTGCAGCAAAGAACAAAGGCATTTGTCCCGACTGGCATCCCGGAGCCACCTATCCTGCCTGGATATTTTGTGACGAGGTGATTATCATATAGTTAATTTAGTAAAGGCTATTAGCTTGACGAATAGAATTTAACAAATTTAAATTATTTCTCCATCGGAAAAGGCAGATCACTTTTCCAGGTTGGAGGGGTCTGCTTAATGTTAATTTTATCAATTAGCAATAGCGCATATTTGATGGTTTGTTTCATCCCTTCTAATTTCCATTCCGGATCGAAATCATCCCTAACGGTATGGTAATCTTTGCCCCAGAATTCGGTATAATTCTTCTCTCCCGATATTTCATCTTCCCCGGCAGAAATCCATACGGACGGAATTCCATTTCGGGCAAATGAAAACTGGTCGGAGCGGTAAAACAATCCCTGGTTAGAAAGTGAGAAGTAGGAATAGCCGAGATTGTTCTTTTTAGCCAGGTCTTTAATCGTTTCTTCAAGAGTAGAAAACCGGGCTCCAATTGCCATAATACTATTTGCTCTGTCCCATACCGGAGTTGATTCAAAATTGATATTGGCAATAATGCTACTACGATCGGTATTTTGAACATAATATTTAGAACCTAACAATCCCGACTCTTCTGCATTACATGCAAGGATAGTAACGGAATAGTGGAGGTCAGCCTGAAACTCTTTAAGGATTTTTGCCACAACCAGCATAGCCCCTACGGCGGTCCCATTGTCTATTGCACCATTGTAGATGTTATCACCCTCTTTAAACGGATCCATTCCCAAATGGTCAATATGGGCACTTAGTACAATTCTTTCTTTTGTTTTTCCTGGAATTTCAGCAATGACATTTCTGTTAGTGACATCCCTAAAACTATTCTGTCCGTAAATATTAATCGGGAAACCTAAATCAACCGGTTTAAAATCTGCAGAAACCGAACTTTTATAAAGGTCATCAAGCTGGATGTTTTGTTGTTCCAATAACTCTATTAAACTGCTTTCTTTTATCCATCCCCTGAATTTGAGGTTGTTTTGCAAATCCGACTCAATATATAATTCCTCACCCGCCCACGAGTTTTTTACAACATTCCAGTTGTAGCCTGCGGTTTCATCGGTATGGATCAGCAATATGCCGGCAGCACCCCTGCGCGCTGCTTCTTCAATGTGGTAAGTCCACCTGCCAAAATAAGTAAGGATTTGCCCTTCAAAAATTTCATCATTATACAAACCTGGATCGTTAACGCGTGTGATGACAATTTTATCCTTCACATCCACATCTTTATAATCGTCCCAGTCCCAAATATCTGTTGTAATTCCAAATCCCACAAAAACAGCATCACCTGTAAAATCAATCCATTCTTTTTCGATGGTAAAACTTCCGACCACATCATCCATAAAATCCAGGTGCACCCCTCCGGCAGTCAGTTCCATTCCAACCGTAGTAAATCCTTTCATAACAAAAGGTTGATAATAGGAGTCGTTACCACCGGGCTTTAAATCCATGAATTTGAAAAGGCTGTTCATATATATTTCAGCCAGATCGCCACCACGTGTGCCGGGAGCGCGTCCTTCGTACAGGTTGTGCCCAAGCAACTCAGAGATGCTTTGCATTTCTGCTATACTCACCTTGTCAGCTCTTTGTTCAAGAGTTTCTTTTGGCCCAGGTTTGCAACTATTTTGAATGATAAATAAAAAAAAAGCAAAAATGTAAAGGATGCCGTTTTTCATAATGGAATTCAGATTATTGTTTTAATACAACTTAGCAGGTATATGCTTAAAAATGCCACAGATTCAAAGATTAGCAATGTTCTTCGACATATTATTTACAAAGATGTAAACAGACGTTGTTTGTTTTTCTGTGAAAATCATTTTTTAATTTTTTCTTTATTCTGTGAATCTGTGGCTACCTTTTTTATAAAAAGTGATATACTATTGCTGAGCAGTAACATTTTATTAATCTATCAAAAGTAAATTTTTTCGAGTATGCAATGAATACATTCACGAACAATACTTTGATTTGGCTATATTCTGAAGAATTACCCTGAGCTAAAAAATTATTCCTTAACAGGCAACACATGAATCGCTTTAACGATGAGCTTTACTTCATCGCCAGGTTTTAAATCAAGGCTTTCAACGGATTCAATTGTAAGCACTGATGCCATTTCTGCGGCTTGAGTTACATCAAATTTAACCAATGACATGATGGTTCCTTTTTCTACTGATTTTACAGTAGCTTTGATCTGGTTTCTTGCTCCGTATTTCATTGTGTTTAGAATTGTGGTTTGACATGAATTTTATTGACCATTGGAAGCCTTAACTAGCTTGCCAACTATTTTTTCGTTGTTTACAACGAGTAAATAATAATAAACTCCGGGTTTTATGTTTTGTCCCAAATTGTTGATTCCTCTCCAGTTGATCTCTTTGAAGCCAGGTGTTTGAGGAGGAATTTCAAACGATCTTGTCTCCTTGCCGTTTACATCCATTATACGAACAGATATGTCTGCGCATTTGTTTAATTCAAATGAAATATGGGTTTCCTTTTTGAAAGGATTTGGATGAACCTTTAAGTTTGAGATTTGGGAATGTGATGATATATTTGACTCAATGGATGTTGAATTTAAAATTTCCATCATAACATTACCGGTTGATTGTTCCGGATCAAGTTCAAGGATATGGGATATTGTTACAGCAAAATCAGGAATGTTCCGGGTCTTGGTTGAGATATTACCGGACTTTATATCAGGCCCTACTGCCAGGAATTGAATATGCCGGCATCCTTCGCAATTGCATCCATGTCCTGTAAAGCCTCCATGCTGATTATCATGTCGGCCGTGATCATTGGTTACAAATAAGTTAGTTGTATTGGCGTAAAATGGGTCAGCCTGTACTTTATCCCAAAGCACCCCCACAATGCTGTCCGCATTTTGAATAGTATGTATATATTCATTCCAATTACTACTGTGTCCTGCATGATCAACATCTGCCAGGTAAACCCATATAAAATGAGGCTTAACATTATCCATTACAAACTGTACATGGTTTGCTACATCGTTATCATTTTCGCCCACACTATGAAATTCGGGCCAGTATTCAGGGCCGTAACCATCATCAAAACTAGGTAACCATAGGCTTTCAATATATTTCAAAACATAGTAACATTCACTGGATGGTAAATTTTTTTGTTGTCTGTAGTACTCAAATAGAGTTGGTTTTACAGCATGATTGGTGCTGTTCCCGTTGTATACCGTATCTCTCACTTCTGTCCAGGTTCCACACCATAAAGCCGGAATAGCCCTGGATGTGTAAGTAATTCCATCATTGTAAAAATTGTCAATGATGCTTCCTTCTTGTGAAATCGAATACATGTTCGGAATATGTGTATGTTCAGGATCTCCAAAGGTTTCTGAGTAACGGGCACCGTCAATAATAATAATCATTGTTTTATCCGCATTCTGGGATAAAAGGACAGAAGTATTAAATCCAACAAGAAGGCTGACGATCATTATTGTTTTTATTCCGGGCATATTTTCACAATTAACATTTACATGACAAAATTATCAGCATATAAAGTTACTCATTTTATTAGAATTAGATGAAAAATAATTGATAGAAATGAATTTCTGTTGGAGATCAATCGACCGATTAACATTAAAAAAGTAATTGCATTTTGTAAAGTAAATCTTATAAGCTAACTTTGTCATTGATTTTTTTAAATATGAATAAACGAGCTACTAACAAAAAAATAAAATGTACTATGGATAAAATTACGGTAATAGGCGCTGGAAACGTTGGCGCCACTTGTGCAAATGTTATTGCACAGAAAGATATGGCCCGTGAAGTGGTTTTGGTAGATATAAAAGAAGGTGTTGCTGAAGGCAAAGCGCTGGATATCTGGCAAACTTCCTCAATCCTGAATTTTAACACAAGGGTTGTAGGGTCTACCAATGATTATCTCAGGACTAAAGGTTCAGGTGTTGTTGTAATTACATCCGGTTTGCCGCGGAAACCTGGAATGTCACGGGACGATTTGATCAAAACCAATGCAGGTATTGTTAAAGACGTTACTGAAAAAGTCATAAAATATTCTCCCGACGCAATTCTTATTATTGTCTCTAATCCGTTGGATGTAATGACTTATTGTGCATACCTGGCTTCCAATAAGCCCTCAACAAAGGTATTTGGAATGGCAGGTGAATTGGATACAGCCCGCTATCGTGCTTTTATTGCCAGTGCATTGGAGTGCTCCCCAAAAGATATTTTGTCTCTTTCATTGGGAGGACATGGTGATACGATGGTTCCCCTGCCACGCTATACCTCTGTAAATGGTATTCCCATTACTGAATTATTAGGTAAGGATGAAATAGATAAAATTGTAGAAAGAACCAAGTTTGGCGGAGGCGAGCTTGTTAATTTGATGGGTACATCTGCATGGTACGCACCTGGCGCAGCAGCTGCACAAATGGTTGAAGCTATTGTAGATGATCAGAAAAGGATTTTCCCTGTGTGTGCCTGGCTGCAAGGTGAATATGGCCTGAAAGATATTTACATGGGCGTTCCCGTTAAATTGGGTAAAACCGGAATCCGCGAGATCATAGAGATTCAGTTGAATAAAGAAGAAAAGAAGTTGTTGAGTGATTCTGCAACTGCGGTTAAAAAAGTAATGGATGTATTGGATAAAATGAAAATCTTTTAATTTATTTACGAGGTAAAATAAGAAAGGCAGGCTATGCAGCCTGCCTTTCTTATTCTAAGATCACATTGCTTTCTTTTCTTATTTTACCGGTACGTTTTTCAATGTTTCAACCAGGTAATCCCAGAATTTACCAACGGTTTCTATATTTACCTTTTCATCCGGTGAATGGGGATAACGAATGGTCGGTCCAAAACTGATCATATCCCAGTTGGGATATATTGCACCCAGTATACCGCATTCCAAACCAGCGTGTATAACCTTTACTTCCGGCACTTTACCAAATTTATTGTTATAAACATCTTTCATTGTTTCCAGAATTGGGGAGTTAACATTAGGCTTCCATCCGGGATATGCTCCAAAATGTGATGTTTCTCCTCCATGGTTTTTAAAAACAGCTGCAATTTTTGCAGCAGCAGCATCACGTTCAGCATCCACGGCACTTCTTGTTAAAATCGCAATGCTTATCACTCCCTTATCTGATTTGATGATGGCAAGATTGGAAGAGGTTTCCACTACATCCGGCATATTCTTATCATAAGCAATAACGCCATTGGGACAATCAGCAACTGCATTGTAAAAATTATGCTGGGTCAACACATCCATAACACTTTTCGGAAGGGTCGTTTTGTCGATTGCAATAGCCACGCCCGGATCAATACTTTTTAACATGTCTTTTGCAGCTTTATCAGCCTCAGCGATAAAATCAACAAAGTTATTTTCTTCTGCCGCAGGAACCGTAACAATGGCAAATGCTTCACGGGGAATGGCATTGCGCAAACTTCCGGCATCAATACTTGATAAACGAATTCCATATCGTTCACAGGCATTTAATAAGGTCTTGTTCAAAACCAGGCATGCATTTCCTTTTCCCAGGTGTATGTCCAAACCGGAGTGGCCACCTTTTAATCCTGTAACACTGATTTTATAAGCCACCATTCCTTCCGGCACCTGTTCCTCCTTGTAGTGGAACTTAGCATTTGTATCTACACCACCGGCGCAGCCAATATAAAGTTCACCCTCATCTTCCGAGTCAAGGTTCATCAGAATGTCGCCATCAAGAATTTCTGGTTTAAGGTTTTCAGCTCCGGTCATTCCGGTTTCTTCATCAATGGTGCAGAGTACTTCGATAGGGCCATGAACCAAATCAGTAGCTTCCAGAACTGCCATGCCGGCTGCAACACCCATTCCGTTGTCCGATCCAAGAGTGGTTCCGTTTGCAGTCACCCAGTCGCCATCAATGTAGGCTTCAATAGGATCTTTTTCAAAATCATGCTTTTTATCACTGTTTTTTTGAGGTACCATGTCGAGGTGTCCCTGCAAGATAATTCCTTTGCGGTTTTCCATTCCGGGAGTTGCCGGTTTTTTGATGATAACATTACCAACTTCATCAACAATGGTTTCAAGTCCGAGGCCCTCTCCGAATTTTTTCATGAATTCGATGATCCGTTCTTCTTTTTTCGAAGGCCTGGGAATTTGTGTAAGACTGTAAAAATGTTTCCAAATAGCCTTTGGTTCTAAATTTAAAATTTCGTTACTCATAATTTGATATTTATAATTTTTAATTGTTATTTCTTTGGCTGCCTAAAATTACAATAATTTGAAAAAGCAGTAAAAAAAAGGCTGTCAACTGACAACCCTTTTTTTATGAATTTATTGTTTTGTTACTTCTCAATATTTGGAAGCTCAAGGCCATAACCCTTCTTTTTATCCTCTGCTTTAAGCATGAATGCAACAATAATGGCAAGGAATCCAGTTGCAGCAAATATCATCATTGGAATTGTGTAATCATAAACGGGCTTCTGGCCTGTTTCAGTGGTAATTTGATCGACAATACAATATTTATCAAGCACCCAACCAATCAATAAAGGCATACCCATTAAACCCCAGTTTTGCACCCAGAAGATCAAGGCATAGGCAGTCCCCAATTGCTTTTCTGGAATAATTTTAGGAACAGATGGCCACATGGCTGAAGGTACCAGAGAAAATGTCACACCCAAAAAAAGGATTAAACCAATCGCAATAATGTAATTGTTAAGAAATGGAACTGAGAAAAATGAGTGAACAATTAATAACATAACTGAACCTATTAACATGATGGTCGCTCCCTTTCCTTTTCTGTCGTATAAGTTACCAAACAAAGGTGTAAGGATAATTGTACCAAAAGGTAATAATCCCGGAATTGCTCCGGCGAAATCTTCGCTCACATGGTATTTATTGATCATTAAATCGGTAGCATAATAAAGGAATGGAAATACACCTGAATAAAACAAAACACATAATAGAGCAATCAGCCAGAACCCCTTGTTTTTAATGATAAACAAAATATCGGACAATTTAAACTCTTCTTCTTCAGAATGTTCATCTTTAATGCCTTCTGATTTCTCCAACTTCCTATCCATGAAAGTATACCAGATAAAAGCAATAAAACCAGCCACCAACAAACCGACTCCCAGCATTATGGGTGCCGATATGGCAGGAAATTCAGATGTTCCAAACCATTTTGTTGCCATTGGCAGAGGAAGGGCAAGAGCAAGTGCTGTACCCATCCTGGCTGTCGCCATTTCCAGTCCCATGGCCAGGGCAAGCTCTTTGCCTTTAAACCATTTAACAATGATTTTTGAAACCGTAATTCCTGCGGCTTCCACTCCAACCCCAAAAATCCCAAAACCAAGAGCTCCAATTGCAATTTGCGTTTTGAACCCCAGTATCATTCCTTCCATTGGGAAAACCTGTGCAACCGCAATGTATTGAAACACCGTACCAATGAGCATGGTTAAACTGGCACCAATACCGGTAAACCGTACGCCTAATTTGTCAAGAATAATACCGGCAAAAATGAGCATCAGGAAAAATACATTGAACCAACCATAGGCACTGTTCCAGATTCCGAAATCCTTACTGGTCCAATTCATGGTTTCTTCGAGGATGGGTTTCAATGGCGATATTACATAATTGATGTAATACCCTGTCATCATTGTAAAAGAGACAACGGCCAATGCTCCCCAACGGGCACCTTTCGAGTCCCTTAATGATTTTTTTATTGCTTCTGTCATAGTATTTTGATTTTATTTTTTTTGATCGGACGAAGATAAACAATTTCCTATTGCCTGATGACAATGTTGATAATCTTCGGGAATAGTTTATAAATAAGTGACTAAAGTGACAAAAGTGCCTGGAATGCCTGAATTTATTGAAACTCTGAACCTTGAACCAGGAACCATCAACAAAGAACTATTCAATATATATGTACCAATTTCTTTGTCTCAAAAAATCCTTCTTTAAAATATTTATTTAGATCATAGACTTCGTATTTGGATTTAAGCGATTTTAATTCTTCGACAAAATCGCCACCCTTTAAATAAAGGATCCCATTGGGAAGGGGGTTATTGTTTTTTTTAGAGATCAGGTGGGTTACCCATTTGTGAAAATCGGGGAGGGAGGTGACGGCACGGCTGACAATAAAATCAAACTTTCCTTTCAATTCTTCAGCCCTGATTTGTTGAACGGCAACATTGTCCAAATCCAATTGAGTTGCTATATCATATACCACTTTCGTTTTCTTTCCGATGGAATCAATTAAATGAAAATTTACTTCCGGAAAAAGTATTGCGAGTGGAATGCCCGGAAACCCACCACCGGTGCCTACATCAAGAATGGAACTCTTATTGGTAAACTGAATGACTTTTGCAATACCCAATGAATGGAGCACATGCCGTTCATAGAAATGTTCAAAATCTTTTCTGGATATTAAGTTGATCCTCGAATTCCAATCGGAATAGATATCTTCTAATAAACCAAATGATTCTTTCTGAGGGTAGGTTAAATCGGGAAAATATTTGTTGATAATGTCCATTTTAATAAATATTCAACGGGGATTAATTTGCAAATATATAGCATCTGTGATTAGTACTAAAAACCTGTCAGGTTGTAAAAACCTGACAGGTTTTTAGGTTAATTTACAATCACCATCTTCTTCGAATCGCTTAAAATTCCATTCACTTCGATACTATAGAAATAAATCCCGGGAGGCAGGCCTTCTGCATCGAATTCAACAGAATGTGCCCCTTTCTCAATGGTTCCTTTATTATAAGTCTTTATAAGTCTTGCCTGAATTGTCAACAATGCTTATTGTAACTGCGGCTTGTTCATCCACCTTAAACCATATTTGGGTTTGCCCGCTGAATGGGTTTGGTACGTTCTGCAACAATTCGCCCGGTTTCAACAGGCCGATGCTTTCTTTCATGTTTTCACTCAAATAATCCTCCCGTAACAGCGATAGCAGGTAATCCCTCTTTTCCTCAAATTTCTTTGAAGAAACAGGCTTGTGCTCAATCATATTTCCTGTATAAGCTGATTTCAACCCGCCGTTTTCCATAAGGAAGTAAGTATAGCCCAGGTCAATAATGGCAAAAATAGAGTCTTCCATCGTTTCAGGGTTTTGGATCACATTTTCGAACCAGGCAATGGCAGAGGGCCAGTTCTCCAGTTTTATATCGCAGAAATTTGCCTGGAAGTCTGCCAGCTTTGTTAATCCTTCATCGCTTTGTATCGATGGATTTGTTCTATACCATCCCTTAAGCCAGCTGAAGTCGTTTCCTGTATATTCCTCAAGCGCATAAAGTTCCTTTAGGGCAGCTTCGGAATATATCGATTCCGGGTAAGTTGCCACCAATTGTTGCAAATCGCTTTTTGCTCCCGTATAATCCTCCTGCTCTATTTTATTTTCTGCAGCCATATACATAGTCGCATCAGCATCGCCCCCACCATATCCGCTCAGGTTCCAAATGGGATCCCAAATATACAGTTCAGAAGGGTATAGGTCATCTAAATAATTGAACCCGCTTCCCCAGTAGTTTTTCTTCACATATACTTCTTCTTCTGTTGAAGTCGAATAATAAACCATGGGGTCAGTGGGATTTCCTGCATTATCATCATCAAAAATGGCGTTGGCCGTAAATGGGTAGGGAAAACTTCCTTGTGTTGCATATACTTCCCGGTAATCATTGTCATTGATCTGCTGGGTTTCATTCCAGTAATCGGCATCGATGTATCCGCTCAGGTCAACATGGCTCTTGTCTAAGCATTGTATCCCGGTATGGTTATTACGGATAATATTCCCGTTATTGATTTGCCCGGCACTGGTAATATCGGCTGTAGAGTGGTATACAACGATCCCAATCCCGTTATCTTCAATCAAATTGTCCGAAACTTGGTGCGACCGGCCCGAACCGCAATGGAACAATCCGATCCCGTTACTGTTCAATTCAAAATGGTTCTGGTGGATCAAAAAATTCGGGTATTGCGACAGGTGTACGGCATAACCATTTATTCCCGAAAAAGTACATTGATCGCGAACAGTCACCTTATTGATATTTCCCGAAGCATTGGCTGCTAAAAGTTGTGCCCCGTCAAACTGGCAATCCTTTACCACCAGGTTGCCCGCCGAAAAGTCAATACCCCCCGAAACATCAAAACTGCATGAATTTAAGGTCAATGAAGCCTGGTTGCTCTGTAATAAACCGCGTTCAAAAACAGCAGTATTAATGGTGGAAGATAAGGTTGGATTGTCAATTACAAGCTGTATTTGCGCCCCTTCATCGGCAATAAAACTGACATTGGAACCCATGGAAAAGTTGCCGTTGACCACTACTTTACATATACCGGCTTTGGCATGGATGATAGCATTGTCCTCTATTACAAGCGAACTACCCTGCTCGATATGGATTTCGCTATTGTACATGTCAATACTTACCCCGTTTTCAACCGTAAGGGTAGCCCCGTTGCTAACAGTTGGCGTAAACCGTGAAACCATGTCACTAAACAAATCAAGGTCTTCTTCGATATTGGCTTCGTGGGGGATAAGGTCGTAGTTTATTGAGTACATAGAAAAACTGATATTAGGGAGTAGCACAATGTTTTCCTCAGGGTATCTGATTTCAAATATTTCACCCCATCTTCTGTCTACTATAGACCAATATTCAAGTATCCCATTCTCTGTAGAAGATTGGGCGTTTCTTATCTTGAGGAATACTTTCCCAAAATCATTTATTGGCACTGTTGGGCGAAACAAGTCCATAGAGAACTCCATCCATGGATCTTTTTCTATCCCTTGCATTGGAATATCGCCACCTCTATTTGAAAATATTAAATTATTCCATGTACCTGGATTTGGTGGAGGACCTGAATTTGCATGGGCGGATTTACCTGTTTTAAATTGCCAATTCTTACGTTCATTATGAACCAGTTTCCCTTTAACTTCTATTTCAGGAGTATAATCCATTGCTACATGTTCAACAATTGCTCCTGTGTTGGTTGATTCGGCTACAGTTTTGTACATAACCCATACAAAGCCATCCTGATAGTCTTCATAATGACCTAAACCAACAACTATAAATGCCCCGATTTCATAATCCCTGACATCATAAATGCCATTTCCGTCCAGGTCAATAGTGTTCGTATATTGTCCGTCACCATTAAAATCCCATTTTATATCATCACAGTAACCAACAATGGTCATGGCGATTGGACAATGTTCCCCATTCTACTACAACCTCTTCTCCTAAATGTGGACTTGTTTGTAAGTTTTCAGTTGTTGTACTTGCACCCATGGTTGAGAATACGATTAACCCGCCTGTCTCAGAGCCTTCATTATGATTGGCAAGCCAGTGTTTCATCAACTCAAGCTTTTCGGGGTTATACATTGGGTTGATATATGAAAAACTTTCCAGCCTGTTAAAATGTGAATTATAATATTGGTCGTAACCATGCATCCATCGTGTATAGTCAGAAGGATCCCAACTGCCAAAATCAACACCATTTGGGCATCCATTCTTTTGAGAATATTTTAAATTGTCTTCAAAATAGGAACCCTGGCAAAATTCCCATCATTTAGAGGTTCCAGCTAAAGTTGGCCGGGTATTTATTTTCCAGTGGCAAACCATACAGCCCACGTAACCTGTTCAATTCGTAGGTAAAAGTATAATGCACAGTGGATACCGCCGCACAGGCACCATTACCATCCTGTATGTAAATTTCTCTTTGAGGATCCTCCTGTCAACGGGTTGATTCTCCAAGGAAAATACATCAAGAGTGAATTATCCACTTCAACTGGCATTCCCAATTACCCGCTTCCGGTGATAGTACAAGTGGAGGGATATTATCCCAAACTCCTGGCTGTCGCCTAGGTAACCTGAAGCATCGGCAGGGCTGGTAGATTGTGCAATTGATGAAAAGGCGACTGTTGTGCTTATAATTAATGCGCTTATTGATTTTATAAATATATGTTTCATGTCTAAAATTTTTAGATTTATATATAAATTGTTGAAAAATAAAAATGAATGCTTCAAGGTGTGAAGCGTGAAGAAGTGAAAAATCAAAACTGCTTTAGCAGTTCGGTTTACTTTATCAATACCATTTTCCCTGAATAAATATTATTATTAGCAATAACAGAGTAATAATAGATTCCCGGCATCAAATGGTCTGCATGAAATAAATAAGAACCTGTATTGCTTATTTTATCTCTCACAATGATTTCGCCAGATGAACTAATAACAATTATACAAACAAGTTCTTCAATATTTGAATTATCCCATTTAATTAATGTTTCAATTTTAAATGGATTTGGAATATTCATTGATTTGATTAAAACAGGGCTTAAATTATTTTCAACAGTAGTTAGTACAGGTATAATACTTCTATAAAATCCCCATCCAAAGGCATAAATATATTTATTTGGATTATGGAAAAGATAGCCGATTGAAGTACCATTCCCACTGTTCATTCCACTATTCAACGGGATAAAGCTTTGCCCACCATCCTCTGAATAAATGATGCCTTCAATATAACTTCTGGATGCAATTCAAGCCCGACAAAGATTTTAGTGTCTCCTACAAACAACATAGCATCAGGGGTAACCGAAGGGTAATACAAAGCCATCCATTCTCCTGTTGTGAAGTTATACCTGTATAACCCTGCCCATAAAAACCTGCAAACAAATCACTATTGTGATGGAAGGCAAGTGACCAGACCCATGGCCAATAAGGGGGGAACTCAGGAGTCGGCAATTCTTCCCATGTTTCTCCCAAATCATTAGTAAACATGATGCTCCTTCACCAAACATATTACAGTCCCCGCATATACATGCCCTTCAGCCGAAACTGCCAGTGATTTTAAGTTCTCCTGCCCAGAATTGCTAAAAACATGCACGGTGTCCCAGGTTTCTCCATAGTCTTTCGAACGGATAATCCCATGCAAATTATCATGGCCGCCTGCAAATACATATCCATTGTTCAATGACAAGATTGAAGTCATATTACCGGATGAATAATATACTTCGTACCAGCTATTTCATTGTCATTCGATTTATATATGCCATGTGTAATCCCAGCAAGGATGTCTCCGTTACTACAAACTTCCAGTTCATAAACCGGTTTTCCATCCAGCCCGAGGTATTGCCAGGTCTGGGCATCATCAGTTGATCGATAAATGCCTCCCTGGTATTCAAAGCCCCACATTCCCAAAAAATTTCTCCATTTGGGTCCATTTCCATACAGCGGTAATTCAGAGAATCGGGAACTATTATTCCTTCCCAAAAGTCCTATGAAATAGAAAGTGCAGAATAAAACTGGATTACAAGAACAAATAGAAGAAGTTTTTTCATTAATTTAATTTAATAAGTCATCAGGTAAAAGCATTGATAAAGATACAATTTTTTTCTTTTTAAGGGGCTCTAAAACAATCGGTTTCAAACAGCAGATCATATTCAAAAGGTTTTAAGTAATCTGCTGCCAATATAAAATAGTTAATGTTATTTCTTGTGGTACTTTCAGGGGACAAGGCCATATTTATTTTGTGGTACTTTTGGGGGACATGCCTTGTAGTACTTTTGGGGGACATGTAATTCATAACAGTTTGTTTTTTACGGCCCAATACATTAGCCCGGCAGTGTTTTTTGTTCCCGATTTTAGCATAAGCCTTTCCCGGTAAGTTTTCACCGTATTGATGCTAATTGACATTTTTTTGGCAATTTCAGTATTGCATTTTTCTTCTGCAATGAGTTTCAAAACCTGTTTTTCCTTTTTCGAAATATGAAACGGATTATGGTCATCAATGACAGGCGCAAAAAACTCACTCTCTGGTTGGTAATTTGCATTGTAAAAAATCCCACCCATGTAAACGGCTATAATTGCTTTAATTAATTCCTGCTTTTCGCAATCCTTTAACAAATATCCCTCGACCCCCATTTCCATGCATTTCTTCATAAAACGTTTTTCGCCAAATTGGGTTAGCATAATGATTTTAATATTTCTGTATTGCTGTTTAACAATTTGGGCTGTTTCCAAGCCATCCATTTCCGGCATATTAATATCCAGCAATACAATATCGGGCTGGTGGGTTTTTAAACATTCAAGCAGTTTCCTTCCGTTAAGGGGCTTCGCCAATAATGGCAATACCCGGAACACCGGCGAGTATAGTTTTTAATCCGTCAATAAAAATGGGATGGTCGTCGTTAATAATAAGCTCAATCATATTAAAGAAAAACTA
This sequence comes from Bacteroidales bacterium, assembly GCA_041393255.1. Taxonomy (GTDB): domain Bacteria; phylum Bacteroidota; class Bacteroidia; order Bacteroidales; family JAADJA01; genus JAADJA01. Next base: position 39,333 of record JAWKKM010000008.1, read on the forward strand.
AGGTGATAGGATGGTATTTTGAGCCAGTTTCCAATTACAACTTTTAAAGTTTGTACTCTGCCGGTTTGGACTTTGTTCTTTGTAATTTGGAGTTTAAACTCCCGTCCTCAGTTTCGGTCAGATAATCTCTCTCTCTCTCTCTCTCTCTCTCTCTCTGCAAAATAAGGCAATTTAGCATAGATGTCATTTTTTTGGTCATTCAGAAGCAAAAATAATCAAAAGTTATGCAGTGATTCGTTTTTATTAAAGATTAGTTTCCCGGAAATTGATCTGAGAACCGGAGAAATGGACTGAACAATCAATCAATGGGTATTTATTGGAATTAGGGAAAAAGCATTACCATACTTAGGACAATACTATGCTTATTCTTTAATGAACTTTTTATTCCACCTCCCATCCTTTGTTTTAACTTCTATAAAGTAAATGCCCGGCTTTAACCTTGAAACATCAACCTTATTATTTTCTGGCCTTGTTGTAAGGACCTTTTGGCCGAGGTGATTATAGATCGTGGCTTCTTCAATAGGCAGATTTATTGGCATATTAATAGTGATGAATTCAGTAGTGGGATTTGGGAAAATTTCAATTAAGTTGTAATAATCATAGTTATAAACCAAATTATAATATTGATAGGTTGTGTCGCAAGGGATGGTATCGAACATAATAATTGACTCCGTATTGTTATAACATCTTATAGGTCCTGGCCAGGGATCGCAGGTTGAATATAATGGAAATAAAAAATGAACATTTCCAATACCCTTGATCACCTCACCTACCAATGAATAGGTAGAATAGGGATCAACTGTATTAATATCTTGAACCTTATATGAGTTTCCATTAATTGTCCTTGTATACACAGAATCAACGATGACAACAAAGGAGTCAACAGGATTGGAAGGTACAATAGTCCAGGTTTCACCTGCTAAAGCTGAGAAATCGTAAAGGATATGGAAACTATTAGAAGTTTCATTGAACAGATAAACTTTTTCATCTTCAGAAAAAGTATAGTTAGCATCCGTAGTAAAACTGCATAATCCAGAACCAATCAATACCTTGCAAAACTTGTTATTAATAACCGTATCTCCTATGGATTCAATAATCAAGGGGCTATTAATATATGGAGGACCCCATGAATAGGAGGAATAATGCCATTTGGCGCCCACCGGCGCCCATTCCTGCGAAATAACAAAACTGTGACAAATCCCAACGAGCGCAATGAAAAGAATCAATTTTTTCATAACTCAAAATGTTAAAGATTAGTGAACAACCATGAACTTTGCCCTTAGCTTTTCTGGGCTTTTTACTACTTCAAAAAAATATATTCCTGGCTTCAGTGCTGAAATATTTACGGTGGTATTCACGGTTTTCGTTCCCAGAACCTTTTGCCCCATGTGGTTGTAGATATTTGCCTCATCGATTGATAAATCAAATTGAGAAGTAACGGAAATATAATCGGTTGCAGGGTTCGGGAAAATCCTTAATTCATTGGCTTGCTCATTAAGTTCGTATGTCCCCGTTCCAAACATATAACAATCAGGACTAGCTGGGTTCATATAAACCAATTGTCCGTTATCATGCTGGCACGATAACCAAAAAGTACCTCCATCATACCCTGCTGCTCCAATCTGAAAAATACCCCTGTTGCTTCCTATTCCTTCGGTCCATGTTTCTGCATAAGCAGGCTCATTAGGGTATTTAAACCAATATTTATTTCGGAGATTTCCATCAATATCCACATTCGAAACGGAATCCAGGATCATGTATTCCCAGGGATCGTTAATCCATAATGTATCGCCTTCCTCCATCAGGAAATCATACAACAGGTATTCCACATCCGGATAATTGATTCCCCTGTTCCAGACTTTTCTGTTTTCATCCTCTCTTATCCAACCGCCTAAGTTCCAGTTTGTGGGAAATTGTGCTTCTGTGTAGAAAATCTTTTTATAGGATGTGTTTTCGATAATGGTATCGCCTTCGAATTTGTATGTAATCGTGAAATAACTTGTGTCAAATGCGGGCCAGTAGTCATAATTCACACAGCACATTCCACACCTTATTTTCACCCACCAACGGACATATTATGGGAAAACATAATTGTTGAAGCCAGTACAAGTGCGGACGCAAAAATTAGTTTTTTCATTTTTTGATCTTTTAAGGTTTTATTGCATCATTGTTTGGTATTTAATTGCAATAGCAAATATACAAAATTGGTTGATGTATTCGAAATGAATGGATAAAACGTTGTTGACCTATGAATGGAAGGCTTATGAAGGGAAATGGAGAAAGGGAAAATGTACGAAAGATTTTAGTTCATGGATAATTTTTTCCAGCAGGGAATGGTAAACCGAAACGTGCTGCCTTTTCCCTGTTCGCTATCCACATAAATCTGGCCGCCATTTTTTCAATAAAATCTTTGCAGAGGATCAAACCCAGCCCGGTACCTGATTCCTTCATGGTTCCTTTGGTTGAGAAATAAACATCTGTTTTGAAAAGTTTGTCAAGGTCAACATCAACGATTCCAATTCCGTTATCCCGCACAGAAATTTCAACAGTATCGTTGCTTTCATTTGCGCAAATGGTTATTTCACCTCCCTTTCGGGTGAATTTAATGGCATTGTAAATCAGGTTTCGGATAACCGTAGTTAGCATGTATTCATCTGCAAAAACTACAATATTTTCATCCACCCTGTTGAGCATGCTGATCTTTTTATTGAGGGCAACCGATTTCAGCAATGTAATATTCTCGCGGATAACATGAGACAATTTCAGGCGTACCGGGTTAAAATTGATATCGTGTTTATGCATGCGTGTCCAGAAAAGAAAATTGTCCAGCAGCTCATGGATTAAATGTGCTGACTCCCTTACACTCATCAGTAGTTCCTTGGAGGATTTCTTATCCAATAGTTCCGGTTCGTTAGTGAGGAAATCAAGCATGACCCTGATGCTGTTTACCGGTGTCTTTAAATCATGGGCAAGAATGGTGTAAAGCTTTTCACGTGTAATGCTATCATCCTTATCCTTAATGTTGGCTGGCCCTTCCTGAATATTTATACCGGCTATTTCCAGCAATTCAGGTTCTTCGATTTTCGCTTCCATTTCTGTGGTAAGCATGATCATCCTGATAATATCTACAAGCCTTGCCCGAGCATACTCAAAATCGGATGCTATTTCCTGTCCCTGGATTTTTTTATTGTTCGTTTGTTTATTGCATTCTGAAATTTCCTTTTGAAGGCAATCACGCACTTTGAATCTTCCAATTCATTTTGGATAAAGGATTCCAGTTGATGGTAGGAGCCGTTGACATGTATCGTATTGTCAATCATGATGAGGATAACACATGGATTTTCACGAAGCAATGATATTCCTTCCTCAATGGTAGATGCTTTATAAATGCAAAGCTTTTTTCCGTTTAATGAAAAGAATTTCAATGTGTTGTTTATGGCACTGTGTATCTGCGTGTTTTTGCTAATGTTGATGATCTTAAAGCAATCCTTTTCAACACTTGCAGGGTAGTTTTCTTGTTTTTCGTTTGCAGTCTGCCACCTCTCGCCTGTTTCTTTTGATTTAGATTTCACAATTATTTATTTCTCGATTTAATAGGACAAACAAAAGTTTACAAAGATTGTACCCTTTAAAATAAACGTTTGGAAATCAGTATTTATGTGGTGTGGCTATATATGTTAAGTGGCTCTCCATCTTCGGAAATGGATAGTAGTTGGTGAATAGGGATATTCAAATACCTTGAATACTCAACCTAACATCAACTATCAAACATCATATATCCAGAACCTCTCCCTAATCCAAAGCCTTGTTAAGAAAGGCATTGAACGGATGAAGAGCCTTGAATACGTTGGTTATATGTGTTTTGAAATTGTCGTTAAGAACATCGGTGTCTGAAAGCCCATGCATGGCAACGTAACTTTTGAATTTCAACAATTCAATATCCGGAAAGTCAGCCGGGAAATCTTTTGGCGGCCTCAACAGTTTGTCACCTTCCAATTGATTGTAAGTTTTGACAAAGTTTTTATCTTGAATGATGCTTTTGAAATCATTGATTTGGTACATCACTTCTTGCCTGACCTTTTTCAATACATCCGCTTGTGGCATATAGATACCTCCCCATAAAGACTTCCCCGGTTCAATATGGATGTAATAACCGGCATGTATTCCTTTACGCCCCCTTTACTGATGAATCCGCCCATATTGGTTTTGTAGGGATCCTTATTTTTGGAAAACCGTACATCCCTGAAAATCCTGAATACACATTCTTTGGCGCTGATCATTCCAATTTCCGGATCAAAATTCCGTATAGCCGCGATCACATCGTTCAGCAGTTGCTCGAATTCTGCTTTGGCAGCTTCGTAAGATTTGCGGTTATCGGTGAACCATTCACGGGTATTGTTTTCGTTGAATTGCTTCAGAAAATCAAGTGTTGTTTTCATTGGATTGTATTTTTATAATTCAACAGCAAAAATAAAGCATTTGTTCAAAATCTTTTTTGTACATTTGGCATACCTATGCCAAAGCAATATTTAATACCGATTGTATCGTTGATATGGGTATTGTCTTTTTTTAGCCATGTCTACGGAAATCCTGAGTATTCCACTCCATTGGGAGGCCGCTCGGCTGCGATGGGTAATGCTTCCGTTACGCTGAATGACTTCTGGTCGGTATGCAATAACCAGGCTGGACTTGCATTTTATAAAAACATTGCTGCCGGTTTCTATTACGAAAACAGGTTCATGGTTAAGGACTTGAGCATGAGAGTTGGCGCATTTGTGTTGCCAACCGGATCGGGGGTGTTTGGACTTAATTACAATTATTTCGGTTATTCACAATACAACCAGCAAAAAATAGGATTGGCGTATGCCCGTTCTTTCGGCGATAGGTTTTCAGCCGGTATTCAGCTTGATTATTTATCAACCCGCATAGCGCAGGATTATGGAAGCAGCCATGCATTTACCTTTGAAATCGGGGTGCAATCTGAGATTGTTGAGAATCTGTTTGTAGCTGCACATATTTTTAATCCGGTACAAGTGAAATTGGAAGATGAAAACAATGAACGAATTCCGGCCGTAGTCAGGTTTGGTGTTTCCTATTCTGTTTCTAAAGATTTGATCATTGCTATTGAAACGGAGAAGGATACCGATTTCAAGCCCCTTATCCGGGGCGGGCTTGAATATACAATTGTCAAGGAAGCTATTGTCCGGATCGGATATTCCACGTTACCCGCCACTGTTGGTTCGGAGAATTTTAGTATTGCTTCCTTGTACACTTTTGGATTTGGGTTGAAACTGAATAAATTCCATCTTGATCTTTCCTCCTCAGTACATCAAACCCTTGGCTGGTCGCCTCAGGTTTCCATAATTTTTAATTTCAAGTAAAATGAAAGCATGCAGAAAATGGAAACCGGAGGCATTCCCAAAAACAGTATTTACACTATTTACGTTCCTTCTTTTTCATCTTAACTCAAACGGGCAGGAGCAACCCAAAGATATTAAAACGGACGAAATAGACATCACCGATAAAATTGAGACCATTTCTGAAAGTACCGATGCTGTCCTTGATTATACCGATTTGATCTCCGATCTGAAATATTTCCGGGAACATCCGCTCAATCTTAACTATGCTACAGAGGAGGATTTGCGCAAGCTGGTTTTTCTCAATGTTCAGCAAATCTTCAACTTGCTGGCCTATCGCGAAACATATGGGAATATGGTTACCCTTTATGAATTGCAATCCATTGAGGGATACAACAGGGAGACCATTGATAAATTGTTGCCTTATGTTTATGTCTCACAGGAGAAACCGAAGATCCCTTTAAATTTAAAGGGGCTGGGAAAGTATGGAAATCATGAAATAATTCTTCGCTATCAAAGAGTCTTGCAGGAGCAAAAAGGGTATTCATCCATTCCTGATTCAGTATTGTATGCGAACCCCAATTCTCGATACATGGGAAGTGCTGATAAGGTCTATCTGAGGTATGGGTTTAACTATTCAAATAAAATAAGATGGGGCATTGTTGCTGAAAAGGATGCCGGGGAAGTTTTTTGAAAGATAAAGTTAATGATTCCTTGCAAACACTCACTGGCCCTAAGCTTAAGAATGGCTTTGATTTTTATTCCGGGTTTATTAGCCTGCAAGATATTGGTTTTCTGAAAGCACTTTCCATAGGCGATTATCACTTGGATTTTGGCCAGGGGTTGACACTTGCTACCGGCCTGGCTTTTGGCAAATCTGCAACCTCCATAGATATGAAAAGGTTTGCAGGGGGTGTCAGGCCCAGTACATCGGCAAACGAAAACCTTTTCTTCAGGGGGGCTGCCACCACTATCAGGATTAAAAAGGTGGACATCACTGCTTTTTATTCTTAACACAAAGTGGATGCAAGCATCATAGCTGCAGATAGCCTGAACGGCGAAGAGGCTTACATTTCTTCACTTCAGGAATCGGGTTTGCACCGGACACCCAATGAGTTGCTTAAAAAGGATGCCATTAATACAACAGCTATCGGAGGGAACTTAAGTCTTCGATTGAGTCGTTTTAAAATAGGATTAACATCCTACTATTCAAAGCTTGGCCGTAATCTCAATCCTGATACAAAACCGTATAATCAGTTTCGTTTTCGCGGAGCTGAAAACCTAAATACCGGGATTGACTATAGTTTTCTTATTAAAGGCGTTTCGTTTTTTGGCGAGATGGCTATTAGCCAAAATGGAGGATTTGCCCAAATTCATGGGTTGACAGCATTTCTCCATCCCCGCCTTACATTGACTTTGCTATATCGCAACTATCAAAAAGAATATCAGAATTTTTTCAGCAATGCATTCGCCGAAGGAAATGAAAATGCCAATGAAAAAGGTTTTTATACCGGCTTACGGTTTTCGGTTTTCAGGAAATGGATATTGACCGGCTACCTCGATGTGTTTTCTTTTCCCTGGTTAAAATACAGTACAGATGCACCCTCAAACGGGTATGAATTTCTTGTTCAAATTGAAAACAACGTTTCCGATAAATTATTTTTGCATTTCCGATTCCTTCAGCAAAACAAGCAGATAAATTCAGCCTATTCCGAAGGGATGATATCTCAACTTACCAATACCCGTAAGAACAATTTCCGCTTTTTTATTGAATATGGCGTATCCCCCAGCATTGTTTTAAAGAACAGGTTGGAATATATTTTTTACCTTAAGGGAAGTGACTATAAAGGAAATGGCTATTTGGTATACCAGGATGTTTTATGGCGGCCACCTGCCGGGAAATTTTCAGTGGTATTCAGGTATGCCCTGTTCGACACCGATTCGTATGATGAACGCCTATTTGCTTACGAGAACGATGTACTGTATGCTTTTACCATTCCGGCTTATTATTACAAAGGCAGCCGCAGCTTTTTGTTGGTTCAGTACAAAATGTCTACAAAATTACAGTTCTGGTTCCGGATCGGGCACACTTTTACCGGCAACCAGCAAACCATCGGTACCGGACTTGATGAAATTGATGGCAATACCAAAACAGAGATAAAATTACAAATGCGGTTAAGGCTTTGATCATTTTAACCCATAACTATGCAGTCTCTCCGACTGCTTTTTTCCGGAGTTTAAATCCCTTGGTTTAATAAATCAAATCAACCAATTTATCGCATGAAGGTCAGCCCGAAAAGGTATTTCATTTCAAACAAGAACAGAAAGATTTGCATGAACAATTGGTTGTAAATAAAAAAGGCCCCTTTCAGGGCCTTTCGTATTATCGAGCTTCTCTCTCCAGAAACTTTAACTTTTCTTTTAATAATTTCAATTCATCTTTTCCTGCATTGATCTTTTTCTCAAACTCTTCTTTCAATAAACTGGCTTTTTTAGAAGCCGCCAGGAATCCAATATTGTTTTCCCAAAGGTTGATTTCTTCTTCCAGCTTTTTCAATTTGTTTTGAAGGAAAATACGTTCATTGCTAATAATCCTTTTTGAATTGGGATTGTCCTTCAGGTTTTCCACCCGCTGTTTATAATTGATGGCCTGAACTTCAGCTTGGTCTATGTTCAGCTTGTCATAATGTTTGTTGATGGCATTCCTGAACTCATCCTGCAGCTTGTCCTTTTCTTTAATCGGGACATGGCCGATTTCCATCCATTGACGTTGAAAATCCTTTAACACATTCAGGTTTACGTTTTTATTGTCTTCAAATTTAAATTCGGAAATTTTCTTGATCAATTCCTCTTTCAATTTTTGGTTTTCAGTTTCATGCTTCCCAATATTAGCGAAGAAATCGGATTTGCTGTTAAAGAATTCATCACAAGCCGCTCTGAATCTTTTCCAAATCTTATCAGAATGTTTGCGTGGTACAGGCCCGATTTGCTTCCACTCTTTTTGCAGATTGATCAGGTCTTGCGTTGTTTTTCGCCAGTCAGTGCTTGTTTTAAGTGCTTCAGCCTGGGTACAAAGGTCCAGTTTTAAATTATAATTATTTAATTGTTCGTCTTTTATGTTTTGGTAAAACTCTTTCTTTGCCGCAAAAAATGCATCCAACGAACTTTTGAACCGCTCCCAAATTTCATCATTCTGTTTGCGCGGTGCAGGCCCCAGTGTTTTCCATACCCTGAGTAATTCCGTAAAAGCATCCGTGTTGGTTTGCCATTCTTTTATGGAGTTGTTTTCAATTTGCAGTATTTCTTCTGCTTTTTCACACAGGGCTGTTTTAGCAACCAAATTATTTTTTTGGGTTTCCTGAAGCTTGTCATAGTGCTCGCGTCTGCGCTCATTGATTTTATCAGTAGCGTTTTTGAAACGTTCCCAGATTTCGTCTTTTTTATCTTGCGGAACAGGGCCTGTTTCTTTGTATTCCTGATGAAATTTCTGCAATTGTTTGAAGGATTTCAGAATGGATGGTTCGAGCAACAATTCTTCCACTTTTTCGCAAAGGACAATCTTTGTTTCCAGGTTTTTCTTTAAATCCAGATCCCTGAGTTCTTTGTTAATTTTAACCTTATCAAAGAATTTCTCTACATAAAAATGGTAATTCTGCCACAGGTTGTTAACCTCATTTTTTGGCACCATGCCAATCTCTTTCCATTTATCCTGTAAAACCTTAAACTCATCGTAGGTTTTTTTCAATGATTCTTCCGAATCAATCATTGCCTTTAATTCTTCCAGGATGATTTTCTTTGATTCAAGGTTTTTTTGTTTGGTTTTTTCCAGTTCTTCCAGAAAAACTTTCCTTTTCTCTTTATATATTCTAAAAGCTCCGTTGAATTTTAAGGTGATCTCATCAACTGGGGTTTCGGTTTCACTCGAATCTACAGCCTCTTCTAGTAACGCATCCAGCTTTTTGTCTTGTTCTTCCTTGTTTTTCCGCAAAAAAGCAACTTTGATCTGGGCAACTTCTTTTTTTATTGAATTGATATCATCCGCAGTAACCGTATTCTCAAGGATTGTTACCAATTCTTCCCTGCTCAGGGTATTGTAATCAACTTTTGGTTTATCATCCTCTTCTTCATCTTCATGGTCTTCGTCATCATCCTCATTTTCATCGTCATCAAGGTCACCCTCTTCATTTTTAGCAACAGGTTCTTTAAGTTGTTCTTCAGGTGTTTTTTCATCCATAGCTCCTTCTATTTCGTCTTTGACTTCTTTTGACCCTGATATTATCGGACTCTGTATTGTCAATTTCTTCAACTTCTGGCTCTTTTTTGTCCTCTTCTTCTGGAGTTTCTATATGGCTTTTATCATCAATACCTTGATCCGTTATAGCATCAACTTCACTAACTTCAGTTTCCGTTTCAGGAACCATAGGTTTACCAGGTATATCCGCTGATACAACCTCATTCTTCCCGCCATCTTTTTTATCTTTTCTGGGTTTTGGACTTGGTTCACTGTCGTTGGTTTCTTCTACCACCGCCTTTACTTTTTGGGTTGATTCCGTTGGATTATCTGTCACTTCAGCTATTTCCGGTTCAACGATTTGCTCCGGATCCTTGTCTTTAACAAGTTTAACTTTTTGGCTTGATGTTTCTTCTTTATTTAATTCAGAATTAGAATTCGCCTCCTGAGGTTGAACATTATTATCCTCAGGATTTTGATTAAGTTGTTCTTTGTTTTCCATATAAACATTAATTTCATGTATTGAAATAGAATCAGTCGTTTGACTGTAAATATTTTAGCTTTTAAAAAAGGACAGCAAAAATAGCAATTATTTATTAGCAGCGAAAATATTGTAAATTATTTGAAATAATAAGAATTCGGGAGGACAAATTTTAATTGAATGGCCTTTTGTTAAAAATAAAGTACCCAATGTTTACATTAAAGGAATAGGGGTCATCGGCCTGGTCGTAATAGTTGAGGCAAATGCTTACCGGCCCGAAAGGGGCATGATACACAAAACTCCCGGATGCAATATAATATCTTTTACTGAATTCAGGACCATAAACAGCTTTGTTTTCAACATTTTTAAGTATTTCCTTTTCGGGTTGAAAAATGTATCCTTCAGCTCGAAAATCAAGATTTCGGATAAAACTGAAGATCATTTTTACTCCTCCGGCCAAAAAGTTATTAGCCCTGAATTGTGGGAGGAAAATTGTGTGCATCTCGGGTAAGGGTGCGAATGAAGGAGCCGATAAAACCGTCGCCGTATAATTGTTGAAAATGGGCTTGTTGCTTAGGGTAATATTTGCCAATACTCCCAACTTAAAAACCCTTGAAATGCTGAAATACTTATCATACAACGCCCTTATTTGAAGCCAATTGTGGTAATCTGATAGCTTGGATGTATCAAGAGAAGTGGAGCCTGGATAATGCAATTCGCTTCCACTTATAAAACGTCCGCACAAACGAAAAAGAGTGCCTTGTGATGCATATTGTTTTCTGTTCAGAGTATTTAATTCGAAAATAATGCCCGGGCTGTAAAAATCGAATGAAGTTTCATCTGTCGTATCGCTTCGGCTAAATTGATTGTTTTGATAATACTCATCCTTGATGGATCCTGTTTCAAAGTCAATTAGCAATTTTGATGCTTGTGATACGGGAGTGATCATATTGAATTTCCAATAACTGTCATTTTGAATCAGATAAACCGGTTTAACATCTTCTAAAAAATAGGTAGATGTGTTAAAGTAATTCCAGCCATTGAGGGTATAAGATAACTCAAATGCAACCGGAACCCGAAGCGGTATATCAAATCGTATTCTTCCATGCCCCGAGTTGTGAAATCTACCGAGGTATGTGTTTCCTGTGATGCTTAAAGCATATTTTGTCCATCTTTGATATTGCAATTGAAGAAAGATTTCGTTAATAGCTTTCGATGATATCAATCCACCTATCTCTGCTTCCAGCATATGGGTCTTTTTTATATCATATATAACTTTGTAGTTGTTGCCTTGCTCATCGTATTTAAGCTCGGCCGAAACGGAAGCAACCTGGTTGTCGGAAAGAATCCTGTAATATTTGGACTTGATGATTTCCAGCGATTGTTCAATGGAAAGTTCTTGGGATTGCATTTTTTCCAATAACTTTTCTTTTCGGATCAACCGGTTTGTGTAAACGGTTTGTTTGGGGGTCAGTCCTTTTATAACAATGTCACTTATGTGAACAGAAGGTATCTTTGAAAAGAACTCATCTCTTTTCTGATTTTTCTCTTTGGGAGTCTCTCTGAGTTTTACCAACTCCTTGATTCTCGGAATTTGGCGAAGGGTGGAAACATATCCGCTGTCAATGAAGGCTTTGGTGTTTGAAAAATCAGCGAGGGCCACCGACCATAATTCAGGTACAATCAATACACCCATAGTCGTATCAACATCATAGTTCGTATTGGCCATTAACATTGATTGTATCTGTGATATGACATCATCTTCGGTAGGCGGGCCATAGTTGGATGCGGCTTTGCTTCCTATAACAATTTCCGGCTCAAATTCATTCATAAGTACATCGACCGGAAAATTGTTATACATTCCACCATCAAACATAAGTTTTCCATCAATCCGAATGGGCTTAATTAAAAAAGGGAAAGTCATCGAAGCCCGGATGGCTTTTCCAAGATTACCACTTTTTAAAACTACCAGTTTATTGTCTGTGATGTCCGATGCTACACATCTGAAAGGAATGTATAAATTGTCAAAATTATAATTTGCTGCTGCTCCGGCACCGGAAAAGAGTTCCGTAAAACCAAAATCAAGCCTGAAAGGAGAAATTGTATTGGTAGGAAGCCTTGCCCGTAATATTGAGTCATAGGTAATTTTAAACAATTGCCAGGATGCATTGGGGTCGGGTTGTTGGAAATAGAAATTCTGGCTACCATCTTCACTTCCTTTTATCCATAACTGCATTTGGTTTGTGGCAAGTAAACTTTCAATTTCGTCGGGTGTGAAACCAGAAGCGTAAAGCCCACCAATAATAGCTCCCATCGAAGTTCCTGTGATGTAATCAATGGGGATGTCATTTTCTTCTAGCGCTTTCAACACCCCAATGTGGGTTACTCCGCGTGCCCCGCCACCACTCAGAACCAGCCCAACACGTTGCCCCTGCAAATGGCATTGTTAGGCAAATAAGGAAAACAATAGAAACAATATTCTTTAGTAACTTACCCAACTGGTTCGATAATTAGTTTATGACTTAAAATGGATATTAAACAAACCATAAAACAGTTTTTGGCTGTTTAATTAAGCGGATAAAATTACATAATATTGTGCAGATTTTGCCTATCAGCACATTTTCTGATTATACTCCGGCCAGTGCCTGTTCCAAATCAGCAATGATATCTTCAACTTCTTCTATTCCAATTGAAAGCCTGACCAGCCCGTCCGAAATTCCAGCCTTGTCTTTTGCTTCTTTCGATAATTTGGAATGGGTCATTGATGCAGGGTGCTGAATTAATGTTTCAATTCCGCCAAGCGATACGGCAAGTAATGCCAGGCTCCACATTGTCCATTAAATATTTCCCGGCCTTTAATCCGTCTTTCAGCCCGAAGCTGATCATTGCCCCAGGTCCATCCATTTGGCGTTGTGCCAGTTCGTATTGCGGATGTGATTTTAACCCGGGATATTTTACCCAGTCAACTTTGGGATGCTGCTCAAGGTATTCAGCTACTTTCATAGCATTTTGCTGGGCCCTGTCAATTCTGATGGCGAGGGTTTTCAATCCCCGCCTTGTAAGGTATGCCTGGTGGGGATCCATATTGCATCCCACATTCATCATTACACTTCTCAACGATTTATAATGCTCTTCTGTTTTGGTTACAATCATCCCGGCTACAATATCCGCATGCCCGTTGATGAATTTTGTCATGGAATGCAATACAATATCTGCCCCAAGGTCGAGAGGCCTTTGTAAATAGGGGCTACAAAATGTATTGTCAACACAAACAACAATTCCTCTATCATGTGCTATTTTGCATACTTCTGTAATATCTGTTATCCCTATGGTAGGGTTGGCCGGGCTTTCCAAAAATAAGTTTTGTTTCGGGACGAATGGCACATCAATTACATTTTGAGAATTTGTAGCATCAACAAAAGTGGATGAAACGTCAAATTTTGGATACAATGATTCCATAATTGCCCGCGATGGGCCATACAATGCTTCGTGTCCAATCATGTGCGAACCGGCATTCAAAATTCCAAGATAAACTGTATTAACGGCTGCCATTCCCGAGGATGTTGCAATTCCTCCAAATCCATTTTCCAGCTCTGCAACTGTTTTTTCCAGGTCATTTATGGTCGGATTACCAAGGCGCGTATAAATAAATCCATCACTTTCCCCTGAAAACACTGTGCTCCATGATCAGCATTCCGGAACGAAAATGTAGATGTTTGGTAAATCGGTGTTACTGCACTTCCTAAATGGTCATGAAAACCTCCTCCATGAACTAACTTCGAATTGAACCCTTTATCTTTTGTATTCATATCAAATTTGTTTAATCATTATTATACCCGTTTTAATCATTATCTCCGCAAATGTATAGAGAACTTTTTTATATATAAAATTCAGGCGTTCTAAATAGTGTATAAATAAGGATATTTTATATTTACGATTGTCATGGAATCGCAGACATTTACTTTAATTGATTTCGCAAGACAAGTTGGCTGAGGGGCAAGTGAATAGGGTAAATAGGGTAATTATTGTACAAATGGAAATACCGTTAATATGGTAAATAGAGTCAATGGATTAAATGCAGTGAATAAAGGATATGCCTCTTCGATTCAAATTGTGTTGCATCAAAAAATGTCGGTTTATTGTTACCCGTTGAGTTGCTCATTTTGTTATTTTTGTCACTTCAAATTAACTATTGCTTATGGCGAAATCGAAATCTTATTCACCCGAATACGAAAAGGAAGTATTAAACGATTACAGGATTGCTTGCGAAAGCAGGCAGGTTAGTTTACTTGGACGAAAGGAAGTACTCACCGGAAAAGCCAAATTCGGAATTTTTGGCGATGGTAAGGAAATCCCTCAGTTGGCCATGTCCAAAGTTTTCCGGAATGGAGATTGGAGGGCCGGTTATTACCGCGACCAGACTTTTATGTTTGCCAGTGGATTGATGCAACTTGAAGAATTCTTTGCACAGTTATATGGTGATACGGATGACGTTTTTAATCCACAGACTGCCGGACGATTGATGAATAATCATTTTTCGATAAAATCATTGGATGAAAATGGCGACTGGCTCGATTTGACGAAAAAGAAGAATTCATCTGCTGATATTTCTCCTACAGCAGGGCATATGTTGCGGCTTCTTGGGCTTGCATTTGCTTCCAAACTATTTCGAAACAACAGGGGGTTGGATGGATTAAAAAAGTTTTCGGTAAAAGGGAATGAAGTGGCTTTTGGAACCATCGGGGATGCTTCTACTTCGGAAGGGTATTTTTTCGAATCGCTGAATGCAGCCGGAGTGCTTCAGGTTCCCCTGGCGATGTCAATTTGGGATGATGGTTTTGGCATTTCAGTTGCCAAAGAACATCAAACCATAAAGCAAAGTATTTCTGAAGCCCTTAAAGGATTTGAAAAAGATGGTAAATCGAACGGTTACTACATCTACACAGTAAAGGGATGGGATTATCCTGAGTTGTGCAGAGTATATAAAGAGGGTATTGATAAATGCCGAAACGAACACGTGCCGGTTCTGTTTCATGTAACCGAACTTACTCAACCCCAGGGACATTCTACCTCAGGTTCGCACGAAAGATATAAATCTGCTGATCGTTTAAAATGGGAAGAGGAATTTGATGGCATCCGAAAAATGAGGGATTGGATACTTTCGGAAAAAATTGCAACGGAAGTTATCCTTGACAAAATTGAAGCAGAAGCCAAAGCCCGGGCAAAAGAAGCTCAGAGAAATGCCTGGAAAAATTACAGTACACCCTTGAAGGAAAAGCGAAAGGATTTTATTAATAAGGTGGATATCTCAACCTGTAATTGCGCAAAAACCGATAAGATTGATGCCATTAAGAAGGAATTGAGCCAGATAGCTGACCCCATCCGAAAAGACATCGTTTCTTCCGGCCGAAAAATATTGAGGTTGATTTGCGACCAGTGCAGCAATCCGTCAAATTCGCTAAAAGAGAATGTAACGAATTGGTTGAACTTAGAAATGGCTGACAATGAAGAAAGATACAGCTCGTGTCTCTATAGCAGAACTTCCAAGTCTGCCATGAAGGTTTTACCCGTGAAACCAGAATATGATAATGATTCCCCATGGGTTCCTGGAAGGGTCGTTTTGCGGGATAATTTCGATTACTTGTTTGCGAAATATCCCGAGCTGGTTAGTTTTGGGGAGGATGTAGGGAAAATAGGCGGAGTTAACCAAACCTATGAGGGCCTTCAGGAAAAATATGGTGAGCTGCGGATATTTGACACCGGGATCCGTGAAGCTACCATTATCGGACAGGGAATTGGACTTGCCATGAGAGGTTTCAGGCCAATTGCTGAAATTCAGTATTTTGATTACCTCCTATATGGTTTACAGGTGATGTGCGATGATCTGGCAACTTTGCAATACCGGACAAAAGGAACTCAGAAAGCACCTTTGATCATCAGTACCCGCGGACATCGACTTGAAGGTATTTGGCATGCGGGTTCGCCGCTAAGCATGGTGATCAATTCCATAAGAGGGGTCTATGTTTGTGTCCCAAGAGATATGACACAAGCTGCGGGTTTTTACAATACCTTCCTTGAGTCGGATGAACCCGTGTTGATCATCGAACCTCTGAACGGATATCGACTCAAAGAAAAATTACCAGCTAATATCGGCGAGTTTAAAACACCCATCGGTATTCCCGATGTTTTGGAAGCAGGCACCGACATTACAATCGTCACGTATGGTTCATGTGTCAGGATCGCCATGGATGCGGTAAAGCAATTGAAGGAGTTTTCCATAGCGTGTGAATTAATTGATGTTCAAACCTTATTGCCTTTTGATATCAACCACACCATTGTTGAATCATTGAAAAAGACAAACAGGGTTTTATTTTTTGATGAGGATGTACCCGGCGGGGCTACCTCTTTCATGATGCAAAAGGTGCTTGAGGAACAAAAGGGATATTACTATCTGGATTCTTTGCCCAGGACGCTAACCTCCAAGGAGCACCGGGCTGCCTACAGCACAGATGGGGATTATTTTTCAAATCCCAATGCAGAGGATGTGTTTGATGCGGTCTATAACATTATGCACGAATCGGATCCCGTGAAGTACCCGAAGATTTTTTAATTTCGTTCGGAAACATTATCAATGAAAGAATCTCAAAAAGCCCTAAACCATTTACTGAATATTGATCATTTGCTTTTGTTTTTGATCGTGCTTGCAGGGGTTGTTTTGAGGTTTTATAATTATGCCAATGCTCCTTACTCTTTCGATGAGTTCTCGGCTCTCTTCCGCACCCGTTTTGATAACTTCAGCGACCTCATCCAGTACGGTGTAAAAACGACCGACACCCATCCGGCAGGTGTTCAGCTATTTATGTTTATTTAGGTGAAGCTATTTGGAGAGTCCGAGTTGTTGTAAAGCTCTCTTTTGTCCTGTTTGGTGTGCTATCAATAGTCCTCGTCTATAAGGCTGGCAACTTTGTGGTTCAATAGCACCGTGGGACTGATTGCCGCATTGTTCGTGTCCGGTTCTCCAATATCCTATAACTTACAGCCTGTATGCCCGCCCTTACATTAGCGGGTTGTTTTTGTCGCTGTTGATGGTTTGGTTTTGACTCATGTTGTTTTTTATTCAGGTAGAAAAACGAAACTCAATTTTGTTGGTTTTGTAATTTTAGGAGCCGCGTGTGCTTACAACCATCATTTCAGCTTGTTTTTTTAGGATTGGTAGGCATTTCGGGTTTGTTTTTTATGAATAAAGCGAACATCAAGCCATAATGTTGGCTTGCGTTTTAATATTCGTTTTATACATTCCCGCATCTTCCCATCTTTTTCGTTCAGTTGAGCAGGGGAGGGTAGAAGATTGCCAAAAACCACGTCCCGGTTTCATCCTTGAATATGGAAGCTACATTATGCACTACAGTATTTACATGTATGGCTTGGTAGCCGTTTTTGTTTTTTTCAGGTTTTATCTTTATCCGAAAAACATGCATTGTTTCAAACCGTTTTCGGATACTTTCTTTTGCCTGTTTGGCATCACTTATCTTACCGCCTATTTCTATTCAGTATACGTTAATTCAGTCTTGCAATTTTCTGTGTTGATTTTCACCTTTCCTTTCTATCATTGCACTGTTTTCATATTATGGCCTGGCAAAGGCATGGTTAAAAGCCCTAATTGTTGGCCTTTTTAACAACTGCTATCTATACATTAGTTTTAGCAGGCAACACTATGATGTTTTTTATCATTCAGTTTACAAGGAAATCATACGGGAATGTGACAGAATTCACACAACAATTGGAAAGGATAAAATAACTACCATCGTTGAGATACTCCTAAAATTAAGGATTACTATTTAAATAAATTTCAACTGAGTGAAAATGATTTTATGGAGCTTGACACAGCCGGTGGTTTTATTCAGTTCAGAGAAACCCTAAGAAACCTGAATACGGAGTATTTGATCCTTGCCTATACCGTATCAACTGAAATGGAGTACAAATTGATTGCGGAAGAGAAATTTCCTTATTTAATAAAGAAGTATGATTGGTACAAAGGAAATCTTTATGTGTATTCACAAACCAAGCCGGCTGGTGTGTCCTTTCAATCGCCGGACAGTACCTTGTTTTTTCGATGGATAAGTTTGATGCTTTTGATGTTGGATGGTCGGATGTAGTACTTCCCTATCAGCTAATTGAGGGGATTAATTATCCGGGTGATAAAATTCTTCGGTTAAACAGGGATTTTGAATACACGCCTGAGTTTTTAATGAAACTCTCTGATATTACTGATCATAAAACCAATGAAATCATTGTTTCTGCAGATGCCTATATGCCGGTGGGTGTATCAGCCTCGACTTTAATTTGTGAGTTCCGCTCACAAGGCAAGGTGATCACCTGGAAATCCAATGAGTTTAAGCGAGATTCATTGATCAACCCCGCAGCGTTTAAAAGTTCATTTGGCCATTCGGCTGGTTGACCATTATTTGAATTACCCGGATGTTGAGGTTTCTGTTTATATCTGGAATCAAGACTTTGAAGAGGTTATTGTTGATGACTTCAGTGTGGAGGTCCGCGAAGGTAACAAGATAGTGTATGCCCTTTTTCAGGATTTCTGAAAGGTTTTTTTATAATTTTGCCGCGGGAATAATTTCTCTTGTGTTTTTGTGTTATCTTAAAAACGGAATGCATAGCATCGAACCCCATTATAATTGGCGACATTCTATATTTCGTCTGAAGACGAACGCTCTCCGTTTTTCGAAACAAATTACAGTGAATTTGAATTCTCAAATGCTGTTTATAATTTCTTTATCCATCCTCAATGGGATCAAATGGGTTCGGCAACCCTTTATCTAAAAATCATCTACGCTGATTATGAAGAGGGGTATTGTATTATGGAGCTCTTAGGCGAGTGGAACGATTGCATCTATAATGACATCATGTACCTGAAAAGAAATGTGGCTGATGTGCTGATAGAGAATGGCATTACCAAGTTTATCCTGATCGGTGAAAACGTATTGAATTTTCATGCAACAGATAATGACTACTATCAGGAATGGTTTGAAGACATTGAGGATGGCTGGGTCGCCTGCGTGAATTTCAGGATCATGTTATTGAAGAAATTCAAGCTTCATATATTGATTATTATGTGGCTATAGGCGGATCGTTAAATAACATAATATGGAGGAGCCTTTCCCCCAAGCAGGTATATGAGAATGTAAACAGTGTTCTGATCAAACGTCTTCCAGCATAATTTAATGGTGTGAATTTATTTTTTTATTAACTTCGCACATCAGGTTGATACTTTTTTCATGAAAAAATTGATTAAGCTTACAGTCAGGGGTAAAGTTCAGGGCGTTGGTTTCCGGTTTTCCTGTATGGAAGCTGCCTATCGTTTTAATATCACGGGCTATGTCAGAAACCGGATCCGATGGTTCTGTTTCCATCGAGGCCGAAGGGCAGGAGGATATGTTGAAATTGTTCAAGGAGTGGTGCAAAAAAGGCCCATTGTGGGCAAATGTGAAGGAAGTGGTGGAGGAGGAGGCCGGAGAGCCTAAAAACTATGGTTCTTTTGAAATATCCAGATAGTTGATTGGGAATTAGTAAAATGTGGAATGAACCAGAATTGTCAGCTATTTAATTGCTCTTAATACCTCTCGTTTCCCAATAGGCCCGGACAGTCTTTCAACTTTAAATCCTGCACTTTGCATGGCGCCTGACGCTTCCTTTTGCTGAATACGTTACCAGTATCCCATCATTCATTAAAGCAGCATACATCTTTTGAAAGATTTCCAATTGCCATAGCTCGGTTGAATATCAGGGGCAAATGCATCGAAATAAATCAGGTTGAAAAACCCTTCCTGTAAAGGGATTGATTCCAGTTTTTTATTGACCTTATAAAGCGTAAAGTTTTTGGCAATTTCTTCATATTCTTCAAAATTGCACGTGTGCATCGTGAGAAAAATCGGATGGTCTTTTTCTTTTTTTTAAGATTAATGGAAAATTCAATCTGGAATAGATTTTTTCTCCCACAGGAAAAGGTTCAATTGCGTAATAGTTAATTTGAGTGTTTGTTTCCTTGCATTCAAGAAAGCTTAGGAAAGCATTCAACCCTGTACCAAACCCGATTTGCGAGATTCTGAGGAGATTGTCCTTTATCCACGAAGTTTAACCCGTTACGGATATATACATGGAGAGATTCATTTATTGCCCCGAAGCATGAATGATAGCTTTCATTCAATTCTTAACAAAAAGGGACATAGATCCGTCATTAGTAGTAATAATCTCGATTTCCATGCCTTCAAAAGTAAATGAATTCAGTCTATTCATCTCCGAAATCGTAAGACTATTTTCCGAAAACACACTAAAAATACCTGAAATAGGGCACTGTATAAGGCCCTTTTGGTAGTGCCAAAACTATAGCCCTCATAAAACACATAAAATCAATGCTATCCTTCGTTTGGCATAATGCTTGAATAAAGGCAATCAGCAAATCAAGGTAAGTTAATCTAAATTTATAAAATTATTATTTATGACAAAAAAGGAGCAAGCGGGTTTAAACCTGATTTACAGTCACGCTGGTAAGGCAAGAGTATACGAAACGTATAAAAAGACAAATCCGGGTATGGCTCAAAAGTATCTCGAATTTGTAGCTAAAAATCAAGCAGCCACTTATATCAAGTGGGACGAAAGCAAAAAGAAATTTACAGTGTAGAATTAAGCATCCATTATATATCCGGAGTATTATTTGTTGTAGAACAAGTGAAAATTCAAAATGGAATCAGAAAAGAATGAAACGTTTTGATAAACCATCTCCGGATATATAATTTTTTTTATGTTGTCAGGACCCGACAGGTATAAATGATGATTTAAAGTATCGAACCTAAGCCGCAAGGCAGTTTCCCCGGGTAATACAGGATTTAATACGGGTGGATAGTAGCTGAAAAGGTAGAGCTGGCTATCTGTCCCGATAACGATTTTATTCGATTCGGTTTTTTCTGCACATACAATGGTTCCGGGCACACCCATTAGTGATGTGATCACATTCTGATACGGATCGTACAACATTATTAATCCTGCCCCTGCATGTTTTGCCACAATGATTACCTGTTCGCTATCCCACTCAAAAAACTCCACCACCCGGAAATCAATTTGCAATCGTTGTTTCTCACTACCCGTTTGTGCATAATAGGTGCCTAAATAGGTTTGGCCCGGAGACGGGTTTTGTACATCCACTAGCAGCAAATTCTTGAATTTATAGGGGCGGGAAGGGGTTCCTGCTTCACTGATGGAGTTTGAGAATTTTACTTGTCCGTAATTGTTATATCCATAAATCCATAAATACTCAAATGTGCAATAGAGGTATTGATCGTAATACAAACAATCATAAGCGTGCATAGGGAATGGAGGCGCAGGATCGAGAAGCCAGTCGTTTTCATTGGTTTCAAGATCGTACGAAACCAAATTCGTCAACTGCGATCCTGCAATATACAATTGCTTGTGCCTTGCGCTAAGAGCTGAAGATCTATAATCTCCATGAACCTCAAACAGCGGTGTAACATAATTGCTTTCCTCTATTTTATAAACATTCAGTGTTTGATCATCCTTATGGGTAAGGACGATTATGCTTTCCAGTTCAGAGGGGATTTCTTCAATAAATATTTTCAGGTACTGGTTTTTAAAGTTGCTTCCGTCTTCTGCCCTGATTTCTATATAATAATATCCGGTTGCCAGATAAGGGATATCAATTGGGTATTCGAGGTCAAGGTTGTATTCGGGTGTGTTTGGATATTGGAAATGGGCATCCAAGCCGGAACGAAGTTTTCATTAACGATACGGGTTCTGATGTATGAAATCGTTTTGTCATCAATGATGGTAGCCGCAATGGGAATGGTGTCGTATATATTGAAGATTTGATTCTCCGCTGGGGAATTAAAAGTAATAATTGGGTGTGAGGTGTCTTTCTCTTTTTGACAAGAAATTAACAAAACTATTATCACCAATTCCGCAAGAAGAATACGAATGTATTTTATTTTATTTTGCATTCTTATTGAAAATCCAAACACGATAATTTCCGATTTAAAAATGTGAGTTTTGTCATAAAGGTAATAAATTGGAATTAACATGTGACACATTTTTGTATTTTTATAAAAAATTGAATCGTATGTTATACAACCTTGACCTGGAGAAAATATTATTTCTCGACATCGAAACTGTGCCAATGGCACCCGATTATGATTCGTTACCTGAAAAGTTTAAGAAACTTTGGGATTCCAAAGCGGAAAAGCTGAGAAACACGGAAGAAAAAACATCCGTTGAGCCTTTTTGAACGGGCAGGAATCTATGCCGAATTCGGAAAAATTGTTTGCATTTCAGTTGGATTTATTAAGAACAGAGAGTTTCGGATCAAATCCTATTATGGCGATGAAGAATTGGAGGCTTTTAAAAGAATTTGCTGAAATGCTCAATCGCTATTTCAACAATCGGGACCGGCTGCCAGTGCACACAATGGAAAAGAGTTCGATTATCCCTACATGGCCCGGCGCATGGTTATTAACGGAATAAAGCTTTCCCCATATTCTGAATATTGCAGGGAAAAAACCCTGGGAAGTAGCCCACCTTGATACCATGGAATTATGGAAATTTGGCGATTATAAAAGTTATACATCCCTTGAACTGCTGGCGGCCGTATTTGGTATTCCAACACCAAAGGATGATATTGACGGAAGTATGGTAGCACAGGTTTATTACGAGGATAAAAACCTGGAAAGGATTGTCCACTATTGCCAGCGCGATACGCTCACTGTGGCTCAGCTCCTGATGTGTTACCTCGGTAAACCCCTGATAAAGGAGGAGGATATTATTTATTCTTGAAAGGGGTGAATCGTTGAATGATGGAATGATTGAAATGGTTCGGTCCTGTTAAAAGAATCCTGTCCTCACAATTCATTCATTACTTTTATTGAAAAGCCAGTTTGTTGATATAGAAAACAATTCGTTTGCTGTTTCGGGTTAAGGAGTTGTTTTTGATGGTTTGAAAACCGTAGGCAATAAAATAATTTCCGTACCAATACTCCATATTGCTTTTTGTATCATCCATTACTTTATCATTGGCATAAGTGGTTTCAAGCGGATAATAGCCAACCCCCTCAACAACTTTTGGTCCGTTAATGATTTTGGAAGCAACTTTCCCTTCGCGGTTGTAAGCAAGGATGATATCATTTTTATCAAAGTACAAACAAACCCTTTTCTTTAGGTCGAAAGAGAGGATGTTGAATATTTCCATACCATTGTCCCAAAGTTTGTTTCCGTTTTGATCGAAACACGTGAGGAATGCATTGAAATACCTATATCCATCAAACACCGAATAGGAAACCGGTACCGGCCTCCCGTAATAATCGTAATAGGTGCTTGTGACGGTATGGTATTCTTCATAAATCGCTTCAGCAATAAAATAATACAGATTATCTCTTTGGATGATATCATGAAGTAACAGGTCGAAGTCAATGGAATACTTATCGAGGTTTTCTTCGTCTTTGCCAGCTTTTTTTCGGGCTGTTTGATATTCCTTGCTTTTCAGGTAACCGGTCATGTTTTCCAATTCAAGAAAATTAAAATACCGGGTTTCAATCTTGTCTTCATTGATAATCCGGGTCGTAAAAAAACCACTGGACTCTTTGTTGAAATAGTTCTTGGTATCAATGGCATTTCCCTTCAGGATGTCATAAGTGCCAATTAACAGCCGTTCATTTTCATTCACCGATTTAATCTTCACCGAATTGAATTTTTTACCCGGTTCAGGAAATACTTTAATGGAATTAACGGGGTTTCCATTTATGTCAAATTCTTTTAGCAGCAGATACTGGGCGGTTTTGGACTCATGAACGTTGAAAATCCCAATAAATGAATTACGAATGGTATCCACATAGATGTTTTCAATCCGGGCATTATACTCTGTAATTTCATAAATGGGTTTGGTTTCTTTACTTTCCGTATTCAGACTGTATATTCCAGCATGAAAATCATCCTGGTTTGCACCCGCTATGATCAGGTTGCCAATTTCATCAAAAGCAACCAGCCTTGATTTATCGGGTATCTCTCCACTGAAAAGCTCATAGCTTCCTTCGGCAATATTAATTTTTAAAATCTGGTAATTGTAAGCCTCTGATTTTTTTTTGTCGGAATCGTTGAACAAGATAAATAAGAAATCGGAACGGTAAGCATGTTTGCTATAATTCATGTTTTTGAATACAGGAACATCCTTTTTCCAGGCCTCATGAAGGAATTTATTATAAAAAACGAAAACCCAGAATTTGTATTCATCCTGCTCGATGGTTGTTTCATAAAATAACATAACCCCTTTATCGGCGCAAGTGGTAACTTTATAAGTAGCTGCATCCGACTTGGTTTCGATTTCAATGCGAAGCGGAGGATCCTGCGCATTTGATACTAAACCAGGCAAGATCAAAACGATCAGAACGATGAATCGAAATATGGTTTGTTTTATCATGATTGCCTTTTATAAACAAGGAGCACAAATATAAGTATTAATTGCACTTTTCAATTATTTTAAGAAAACAGAAAACGAAGAATTCTTCAGGCCTTCACAAGTATTCTATTTCAAAAAATCTGATTTATAACGGATCTGTCCAGGAGTTTATTGAATAAAAAAAGTCTGCTTCGAAGTATTTGAAACTTCAAAACAGGCTTTTTTGGTAAATAAATCAATTGTTAATTGAGTAATAAGTTTCTTGGTAACAGACTGATTCTGAATTGAGTTAAGGAACGTAACAAAATAAATTCCGTTTTGCAAGTCAGAAAGATCAAATTTAGTCACTTCACCTTTCACTTCATAACTACCAATAGTTTGTCCGGTGATGGATTGGATTGTAATTTGATCAAAATACGAATCTGTATTCTCAATAGTTACAAATCCTGAAGTTGGGTTGGGATAAAGGTTAGCAAAAGTTGACAGGTAATCGTTTTCTGAGAAACCCAGGTCTTCGTCCCCTTTAATCTCGATGTCATCAATTTCCCAGGTTGCTGACTGTAATGCTGTTGATGTATAATGGAATGCAATGTAAACAGAAGTTGAGTTGAATTCTGACAGATCAACCAATCCACTGGAAGTGAAATCAAATCCACCACCTGACATTGTGTAACTTAATGTTGTCCAGGTCGCAGAATAAGGATCTCCTCCGCCATCATAATCAGTAGATATTTTCAATTCAAGATCAGGTCCCGAATAATTCATTGCGTTTTGGAATTCGATGGTTTCATTCACATATTGAGTAAAGTCCATAGCAGGTGATATTAACCAATCGTCATTTTCATTTGATTGTCCTTCATAGCCACTCATTTTTGCACAGGGTGTACTATTGGTTCCATAGGTATTGTCTCTGTCCCAAATTTGTGCTCCAACTACTGAAACGATTTGCCAATTTCCCCAGTCAACATCAAAGTTTTCCGATTCAATAACCACCGTTTCAAAAGCTGGAGTTGTCTCATTTGCCTCAGGTGCTGTACCATCCGTTTTGTAGTCAATGGTTGCCCCGGCATTGGTATACGGATATATAGTGAAGTAATAAGTAGTTTCCGAATTTACCATTGAGAATGTGGTAGTTTCAACTCCATAAGCAACATTCATAGCTCCCGAACCATCGGTCAGGTCCATATCATCGGAAACCGGAGTTCCATCTGTTGGCATGGGTAAATTGCTGTCGGTACCTGCAAAAATAATATAACCGGCAGGTAATTGGTCGCCGTCTGAATCGGACCAGTCAAGTACAATTGAGGCTCCTGAAAGTGATGCTCCAAAATCACTTGGATAGTTAGTTGGTTCAGGATCAGTTGTAACTTCTCCTACTCCGGTAATCACAATATCATCAATTTCTCAGTTTTGGATTCGATATCTGAAGAGGTAAACAAGAAAGCAACATAAACAGATGGCCCTGAAAAACCGGAAAGATCAACTTCGCCACTTGCTGTCCACTCAAAGAATCCGGGAGACATTGTATATGACAATGTGCTCCATGTTGCTGAATTCGGATCTCCTCCACCATCATAATCCGTGGATACTTTAAGCAACAGATCGTCTCCTGAATAACTCATTGCATTCATGAAGTTGATAGCTTCGTTATCATAGTCATCAAAATTCATGGCTGGCGAAATCAACCAATCTTCGTTTTCATAAGACTGTCCTTCATACCCGCTCATTTTAGCACAAGGTGTGGAATTTGTTCCGGTAGGTATTATCCCTGCTCCAAACCTGAGAACCAACCACTGAAATTCGTGTCCATCCACCCCAGTCAATATCAAAGTTTTCTTCTTCAATAGTTACAGTGTTTACTTGCGTTGTTGTTGCATTTGCAGTTGGTGCAGTCCCGTCATTTTTGTAGTCAATTTCAGTTCCGCTATTGGTGTAAGGATAAATTACAAAATGGTAGGTGGTGTTTATAACCAACCCGTTGTTAAAGATGAATTCCTCATCACCATACGAAACCATAACATTTGCTTCTCCATCTGACAAATCAGAGTCAACCTGTATGGGAATACCATCAGTTGGAACCGGAAGAGAACTATTCAATCCAGCGAAAATCACATATCCATCGGGAATTTGAATCCCCGTTGCATCAGTCCATGTGGTTTTAACAGATTCACCTGTAGCACTAGCGGCAAAATCACTTGGATAATTTGTTGGTTCGGGGGCAATAACTTTTTGTTCTATTAAGACATCATCTATCTCCCAGGTAGAGGATGCTACATTGTCACATGTATACTGAAATGCAACATATGCTATACCGCCAGTAAATGCATTTAAATTAATTTCGCCACTTTCTGTCCATGCAAAGAAACCGGGAGACATATTGAAAGGCATTGCTGTCCAAGTGGCAACGCATTGGGGTCACCGCTTCCTGAATAATCTGTAGAAACTTTCAATTGCAGTACATCACCATCATAACTCATAGCATTAAAAAACGTGAGTACAACATCGCTAAAGTTGGTTAGGTTTAATTGAGGTGAAATTAACCAGTCTTCATTTTCAACGGCTCCACCCGCATAACCACTCATCTTTGCGCAAGGTGTATTGTTAATACCATATGTATTATCCCGATCCCAAACCTGAGGGCCTGTAATGGAAATGGTTGTCCAGCCTCCCCAAACTTTCATCGAAGTTTTCAAACTCGATAATTGGAGATTCAGGTGTTGTAGCTTCAGCTGTTGGAGCAGTTCCATCATTTTAAAGTCAATTAACGCACCACTATTGGTATAGGGATAAATTGAGAAATAATACGTTGTTTCTGGGTCAAGTCCGGCAAATGAAGTTTCCTGAACGCCGAATACGATGTTGATTGCTCCCGTACCATCACTAAGATCTAAATCGTCAACTACTGGTGTTCCGTCAACCGGAACAGGCAATGAAACATCCAATCCTGCATAAATGATATAAGCATCTGGCAATTGAGCTCCTGAAGCGTCTGTCCATGTTAAACTAATGCCGGAAATTGAGGCAATTGCTTCAAAGTCCATTGGGTAATTCGTTGGTTCGGGTGTAATTGGAACGAGGGCATTCGTTGTTGGGGCAACACCATCCGTTTTAAAGTCAATATTAACTCCATTATTTGTATAAGGATAAATTGCAAAATAATAGGTGCTTCCTTGCTCAAGTCCTGAGAACATAGCTTCTTCCAAACCATAAACGACATTCAACGCGCCTGATCCATCACTCAAATCGGTATCGTTTGGAACGGGTGTTCCGTCAGCTGGAGTGGGCAATGAGGAGGTGGTTCCTGCAAAGATAATATAGGCATCGGGCAATTGTGTACCGGTTGCATCATCCCATGAAAGCATGATGCTAGTACCTATTGCATTGGCTTCAAAAGCTGTTGGATAATTTGAAGGTTCCGGATCAATAACTGCATCTTCTTCTCCAGCAATCATAATATCATCAACCTCCCAGGTAGCTGATTCACTTGTATTGGATGTGTATTGAAAAGCGATGTAAACAGCAGTTCCACTATACCCTGAAAGGTCAATAATGCCAGAGGAAGTCCATGTCCAATTTCCCGGTGTTAATGTATAAGGAACCGAAGTCCAGTTAGCTGAATAAGGGTCACCGCCACCGTCATAGTCTGTGGATATTTTACACTCCATATCCGGGCCTTCATAGTTTTTAGCATTGAAAAACTCGAGGGTTTCATTATAATAATTGTCAAGGTTCAAGGCTGGAGAAATAAGCCAATCATCATTGTCGACAGGTCCTCCGTTATAACCATTCATCCGTGCGCATGGTGTATTTCCAATACCGTAAGTATTATCCCTGTCCCAAACTTCATCTCCGACAACGCTGATGGTAGTCCAATTTCCCCAGCTATCATCAAAATTTTCAGATTCAATTATTACTAAGTTGGCTGTTATATCGTTTGCCGTTGGTGCTGTTCCGTCTGTTTTATAGTCAATATTAGGCCCTGCATTGGAATAAGGATAAATCGAAAAGTAGTAAGTTGTATTGGCATCAAGGTTGCCAAATGAAGCTTCTTCCAAACCATAGGCAACATTTAACGCTCCACTTCCATCCGAAAGATCGGTGTCATCCGAAATGGGTGTTCCATCAACAGGCATCGGCAAAGAGGGAGAAGTACCTGCTAAGATGATGTATTTTGATGGTAAATTCGCACCTGTGGCATCTGTCCATGATAAATCAATGGCTAAGCCATTTGCCATAGCAGCAAATGCGGTTGGATAATTGCTTGGTTCAGGATTGATGACCACATCCCCATTGAATTCGAAGTCATCGTAAAAAACAGAACCTCCGATATTTCCTTCCTGATTGTAAACCCTGACTTCAAACTGAAAGCCATCCGCTGTAGCCGGGGCTGTAAGGGTGACATTAAACTCCTGCCAGGCATCAATGTCTTCTGAATAGGTTGATGGCCTTAGTATTTCTTCATTATCAGGGAGGGTGTTTGTGCCTGACCTCCAGTAACACCAAAGTCTTGTTCTGGCCGAAGGGTCATTGTCATAATACCAGTAGCTTATGGTATATTCCGTTCCTTCCTGTATTCCACTCAGAATTTGCTGAAAGTCTTTGGTTGATGATTCCGAGGTGTGTTTGGCCGAAGAAGAACCACCATGTACGAGTGTGGTTTCCTGTGAAATGTTTTCGGCTTTGGTCCAGCCATCCGGTTCTCCTGCTGTCCAGGATTCCAGGTCGCCGTTTACTACAATGTTTTGGGCATTCAAAACCATTGATACACTCAATAGCGAAAATGCCAGCATGGAAAATAAAAAGAGCTTTTTCATTCGTGTAAATTTTAATTCATTTAAAACCTTTAAAGTTAATATATTTTGTAATTCCTCATTTAATAAATTGGATAAAAAAACTGGAATTCAAATGAACCCCAGTTTTCTTTTAAGTTATAATTGTTAATTCCTGTCAATTGCATTTAAATCTTCAAAAGCAATCTTCAGTCTTTCGATCATGCTTTTTTCTCCTCACGCAACCATTTCCGTGGATCATAATATTTCTTATTTGGCTTGTCTTCCCTTCCGGGTTGCCAATCTGACTTTGCAGATAATCGTGGTATTTGATATCGAATTTCCGGATTCCATCCCACATGGCCCATTGTGTATCCGTGTGTCAATGTTCACCTAATAACCCCATAGGAAATCGCTTCACGGATTTCTTCTCTGCTCGAGCCGGATCCGCCATGGAAAACAAAAGAAACGGGTTTTTCGGCTGTGTTGAATTTTTCCTGTATATGCTTTTGTGAATTCTTTAAAATGATGGGTGATAATTTTACATTTCCAGGTTTGTAAACTCCATGCACATTACCAAAGGCAGCAGCGACTGTAAAACGGTCGGATACCTGGCTCAATTCTTTATATGCATAAGCTACCTCTTCAGGTTGTGTATACAGTTTTGAACTATCAATGTCCGAATTATCTACACCGTCTTCTTCGCCACCAGTAACTCCTAATTCAATTTCAAGTGTCATTCCAATCTTACTCATTCTTTTGAGGTACTCTTTGCACGTTGCAATGTTATCCTCAATGGGTTCTTCCGATAAGTCAAGCATGTG
This sequence comes from Bacteroidales bacterium, assembly GCA_041393255.1. Taxonomy (GTDB): domain Bacteria; phylum Bacteroidota; class Bacteroidia; order Bacteroidales; family JAADJA01; genus JAADJA01. The sequence goes on from JAWKKM010000008.1 coordinate 69,462, forward strand.
TGAGCTAAACAGAGGTTTTCCGTATTTTGAAAATGTTCCTCACCAAAGCGTCAAGCAAACCATCAATCCAGCAGTAATTTTCTTGCTGCATGGTCGGTATGAATAACATAGGTATATTACGCTAATCAGCCATTCTATGAATATGCAGGGCTCCAGAAACTGCTCCTGCAATGGCCGCTTTTTCATTTTCGTTGGATAATCCTTTTCCTGCATAGAAAGAAGCCCCACCATTTGAAAATTGAATAATCACAGGTGAATTAACTTCTTTGGCTGCTTCCATCACGGCATTTACTGAATCGGTCCCAACAACATTAACTGCGGGAATGGCAAACTGATTCTTCTTGGCTATTTCAAATACTTTCTGTAAGTCGTCCCGGCAATAACTCCGGGCTTTACAAAGTTTAATATTTTGTCGGTCATATTATTTCGTTTAGATGTCTTTATAACTCATTTAATTTTAAGGAGAGCAAAATTAAAGAATTTGCTATAACCGAAGTTAACTTTATCTTAAATTGTTGAAAAATATGGATAAGTTGCGGAAATGCATATATAGTGCCTGAAGTGATTAGCGGTTGGAATGCCTGAAATGCCTGTGATTTAATATTCTTCATACTTTAATATTAAGTATTGTTTTGTTTTAAATGATCCATATTGGACTTGAGGCTTAAGTTGAAAATAAAAGTTATGAAGTTTGGTTTTGTCAGTATTACAATTATAAAAATGTTGTTTACTTTTGCCGGGAATTTATGGACTTGTGGAAAGTGGATTTTCAATCTAAAATCATACATCAACAATCATAAATTGTCTGGTCCCGTAGTTTAACTGGATAAAATTCAAGATTCCGGTTCTTGGGCTGGGGGTTCGAGTCCTCCCGGATCACTTAAGAGGACTGCTGCATTAAATTGGCATGTTGTCCTTTTTTTGTTTTCGCCGATACCCTTTGTAATAATGTTTTGGCTATAGAAAAGTAATGATTTCAGAGCCTTAAACTTGATTTTTATTTGAGACCGTTTTATTGGTAATAATCCGCAAATTTCGCAAAAACAATTGTAAATACAAATACGAACAAATTAATTATTTCAATCTGTAAAAACATAGAATTATGAAACTAAAAAGCTTAATACCTTTAATCTTAATAGCAGTAATGTTTGCATGCACTGCTTCGACTAAGTAAGTAAATGTTTGGGTAGACCCATCATTGTCTGCTGAAACCGTAAAACCTTTTAAAAATGTTTTGGTTATTGCTCGGATAAAAGATGAAACCAGTAACCGGGTTACAGAGGATAAAATTGTTGCTAAACTTAATGTCCCTGCACAACCTTCATACGCCGTTCTGCTTCCAAGCGACACCAACCAGGCCACAGTAGATGCAAAGTTAAAAGAAAAAGGCTTTGATGGCCTGATAACCATGAGGCTAACCGACGTAAATGAAACCCTTAATTATCAGCAAGGGACAACAACCGGTTACTATGGAGGTTATTACGGTGGATATTATGGAGGCCGCCCGGGGGGATATTATGGCTATTATAACACGCCTGGTTATTACACACAAGATAGACATTCTATGTGGAAACAAGTATTTTTTCCCTCTTAACCGGAAAGTTAATGTGGTCAGGAACGACAACAACTATGAACCCTACACAACTGATACAACATTGGATGAAATCATCTATTCGGTAAGAAATGATTTGAAGAAAAAAGGGCTGCTTAAAGAATAAACCATTCGTCTTTTACAAAATACGTTATTCGTCTGCTTAAGAAATTCCTCCGGATGTGATGGCTAGTGCATGCAGCAGTTATTCTGATTTGTTTTTTGTGCATGTCGTTGTTTGTTTTTGCAGAAAATCTTAATACACCTTACTATGGTAGTTGCATGATTGATGAAATTCAGGTCTCTGTAATTGATCCTGACGGTAGTTTTTTTTTTTTTTTTTTTTTTTTTGATTAACTTTCCGAAGGGCACTTCTGAGGCCTTGTCAACAAGGGTAAAGTTTGTCAATGTGGTTTTTTTGATTCGATACCTGATGGCCTTTTACTTTAACAATTTCATAATTTATCTGATCCGTTAATTTGTAAAACTCCCAGGAAGAGCATGGTTTATGATCGCCTTGTTTTTTCGTCCGATAGGCACTTTTCTCAAACCTTCGCGCCTTGCGGGTAATCCGAGAACAGCTTGTAGAATCCGTATGAACGATCACTTTATGTCTCGCGAATGAGTAGCTTTTGGCTATCCATGTTAAGCGTTTGGTAATTCCAGCCTTTGCAGAGGAAGTGCTTTTCAAACCGCTTCGTTTTTACCAAACTCTTCTAATCGAATCCGATGGAAGTCCATAATCTGATATGGCAAGATACGCCCCATATCCGACTTTTGACAGGGTATCCACACTTCCATCCGTAAAGAGCAATCGTTCATTCATATTAGCTGTGCTAAAAGTACTAATTTTGAATGGAAAACAATTTTACTGACTAACTTCGCATTTTTATGCACACAAAAAGAATAAAAAAATCAGGTCAATTCTTTGGATAGTGCTGAAAGTAAGAAGAACACAAAATCCAAATCCCTATCCGCGGAGCCAGCACCGAGATCGTTATGATTTCAAGCAACTGATTGAATGTTGTCCTGATTTGGCAAGATTTGTCAGGCTGAATGAATACAATGATGAATCCATTGATTTCTCAAATCCGGATGCAGTTAAGTGGCCCTGAACAAAGCCTTGTTGAAGTATTTTTATGGAATCAGGGAATGGGATATCCCCCTCTGGTTATTTGTGCCCACCCATTCCCGGAAGGGCTGACTATATCCATCATGTGGCCGATTTGTTGCGCCAATAACTTACGGAAAAATACCTATGGGCAGGAAAATTAAATGTCTGGATATCGGGGTAGGGGCGAATTGCATTTATCCAATCATTGGGAGTATTGAATATGGCTGGTCATTCATTGGCTCTGACATTGATCCTTTGGCTGTCGGATCAAGCAAGAAAATTATAGAATTAAATCCTGACTTACAAGGAATGGTTGAGATCAAATTGCAGGAAAATCCGCAAGATTTCTTTTATGGAATTATTCAAAAAGATGAAATTATAGATTTGACCGTTTGCAATCCTCCTTTCCATGCCTCTCAAAAAGAGGCTCAATCTGAAGCCCTTCGGAAGATAAAAAATTTAAATCTTTTAACCTCCGAAAAACCGGTTTTAAACTTTGGCGGCCAAAGCAATGAGTTGTGGTGTGAAGGCGGCGAAAAAAGATTCATCTCAAGGATGATCCGCCAAAGCAGGAAATTTGCTTCTTCCTGTTTTTGGTTCACAACATTGGTTTCTAAGCAGTCAAACCTGAAAAGTGTATACGAGGCACTAAAGAAAGCCGAGGCTATGGAAGTAACTACAATTCCGATGGGGCAGGGAAATAAAACCAGCCGGATTGTTGCATGGACATTTCTTCCTAAGAAAGAACGAAAAGAATGGAAAATTACAAGGTGGCAATAAAATGCTTGTATTGCCCAATTTGAATAAATTTGGAAAATGATAAATAAAGATTCAGGATTGGTGTATTTAGTTTCGGGAAAGGAAGTCGTCGCAAACCGTCCTGAGCCCATCATTGCAAATATTGATGTTGTTCCATACGACCGAAAAATGGAACCACATAGTGCCATTGAAGCTATTGAAGAGGGGCACAGGGTTTTGATCACAGACTATTACAGCAGTGGCCTTGTTGTTTTGAAAACGTTAAAGGAACATGTTAAAAAGAAATATCCTGATCAATCTTTCCAGGGACAAAGAGATTATCGTTCCGGTTTTCGTGAATTATCGAAACAGCTTTTTCTTGTGGTGAGGGAGAATAAATTGGTGGTTAAGAAAGCCCCGGAAATAGGCTGGCTTAACGTTTTGTATCCCGATTTGAAGGAGTTTTTATTACCCTTTACCCAGGTTCAGGGATTGAACAGTTCCTGGCAATGGTACAAAAAGGGTATTTTTATTCCGGTAATAAGAAGGAAGTTATTTCCTTGGTTTGGAACCTATTTCCCAACCCGATTCGAGCATTTAAAACTTTTTGCTACATGGCTTAAGCACTACAAAGGTGAGAAGAAATCGGCGATTGATGTAGGGATTGGTTGTGGAGTTCTTTCCAAATGGTGAACCATGGTTTTGAAAAAGTTTATGGTACAGATTCCAACTCCAATGCCATCATTGGCCTGAATGAGTATTTAAATAGGAATAAACAAAACTCAGTAATAAATTATTTCATGGTGATTTGTTTGCCGGTTGTGATCAGCAAACCGAACTAATTGTCTTTAATCCCCCATGGATTCCGGCCTCTATGATTTAGAAGGTTTAGACACTGCTGTATATTATGAGCCCGGTTTATTCCTCGTTTTTTTGCTGAAGCTAAAAATCATTTGAAACCGAATGGTAGAGTGGTTCTTTGTTTTCAATATGGCGCAAATTAGCAACCTCAGTGAATTTCACCCAATACAAAAAGAATTGGCGGAGGGAGGCCGGTTTAGAAAGGAGTTTTTTGCGAAAAGAGAAGTGGGCCTGGCTTCTGAAAGAACCAGGAGAAATCAAAACTGGAGAAAAGATGAAATGGTAGAACTTTGGGTTTTGAAAAGGATTGATGGGTAGAAATAAATGGACTTAAATTTTACCTTCACCTGAAACCTCGCTGTATTCATGATTTTGACTTGCTTTTTCGGTTTTTGGGCCTTCAACAATATACATATCAATTTCGCCTTTGTTTTTGGCCTGAATTTTACCACGATGAGTACAATCAAAATGATCTTTTACAAGTTCATAAGTTGCACCAGAAATATTTACAACGCCGGGTATCCCGCTCGATTCCATCCGGCTGGCTGTGTTCACGGCATCACCCCAAATGTCATAAGCAAATTTGTTTTTTCCAACCACGCCTGCAATAACAGAGCCGGTATGAATTCCTATCCGAAGCTCCCAGTAATCCTGTCCTTTTGATTCCCTGACTTTTTTCAGGTGATCCATATATTCTTTTATCTCAAGGCCGGCTTTTACAATATCTACAGGGTTTGATGTGTTGGCTACAGGTATTCCTCCTGCACACATATAGGCATCACCAATGGTTTTAATTTTTTCAAGGTTGTATTTGTCAATAATAAAGTCAAATTCCAAAAAGCAATGATTCAATTCAGCAACCAATTCTTGAGGAGTAAGTTTTTCGGCAATTTTTGTAAAGCCTTTGAAGTCAGTGAATAGCACGGAAACCATGTCATAGTGCTTGGGTGTTGCAGATCCTTTTTCTTTTAATTCCTCTGCTGTTTCTTCTGGAAGGATATTAAGAAGTAATTTGTCAGAACGATCCTTTTCATGCTCAATGATCTGTTTCGTTTTACGGACATATTTGTATCGGTTGAAGAGGCCTCCCGCAAGTAAAATCATTAATATACCAACAATAGCAGAGGCATTTCGAAGGATTTTTTGTTGCCGGATGATGGATTCCTGCAATACCATTTCACCCTGTTGCTTCTCAATGTCATACATCAATGCCTGGCGCTGCATCTTCTTATCCATTTCCGAATTATATATTGAATCTTTGATCTGAGTTAATAATTCCTGGTAAACAAATGCATTATTAAAGTCATTAATATTGGAATAGACCAATGCCAGCGCTTCATAAATATCCTTAAGTTCCTTAAGCATGTCAAGCCTGGATGCAATCGTGTCAGCTTGTCGGAGATTTTTTATCGCCAGGGCATACTTACCTGTAGTGTTGTAAATTTTGCCCAATTCAATCAATGCCTGTGCTGTTTCGATTTCTGCGTTGTTGCTATTAGCAATTTCATAAGCCTGATTAAAGTAATTTATGGCAGTGTCGTATTCATTGCGTTGGGCATACACTTTCCCAATTCCATTCAGGGCATAGGGGACATTTCCGGTTGTAGATTGTTTGTAGGCAGCAAGGGCTTTTTCAAAATAAAGAAGTGCCTCAGTGTCATTTTTATCGGAAAGGAATATTTCGGCAAGGTTGACCGAGGATGCGCCGATGGCATCATGATTGCCAAGTATTTCGCTTAACTCAATGGATCGCAGGTAGTATTTAGTAGCCAGGTCATGCGATGATTCTTTTCCGGAATAAACAGCCCCAATGTTGACAAGCGCCGTTGTAATTCTGAGGGAGTCCTTAATGGCTTCCGCAACGCGCAATGACCTGAGGTAATAATCAAGGGCCTTTGCATCATCACCTTGATTAAAATAAACAGCGCCTAAGTTATTAAGCATATTAGATTGCCCTTTCAGATCATTGATTTCTTCGAATGTAGCCAACGATTTCTCCCAGTTCAATACGGCCTCTAAGGGCACACTTTTAAAATAATATGATAGCCCAATGCTTTTGTATGCATATGCCAATCCTGTTTTAAATTCAATTTTAAGGGCAAGGTCACGTGCCTGGGTCGAATACTTGATGGCAGCTGCAGAATCCGTTAAATAATACTTTCCTGCAAGGTCAATAAGCATATTTACTTTTGTACTGTCGTCACTAGCACTTTGAATAATAATTTTCAAACTGTCGACTTCTGCATCCTGAGAGCGGCAGATAAAGCAAGCAAACAACATTGTCGATAGTATTAAATAAAATATTCGCCGCATGTTTTTGTGTAAGAACTGATTAATATTTATATAATTTTTACTTGCTAATTTTGTATAAAGATACTTTAATTTCCCAATATTTATTTTATTCAACTTAATTTATAAAGAGGCCCTCCTAAAAGGGCCTCCCTATAAATTACATTGTTTGTTATCATATTTGTTGAAACTAATGTTTGATGACCCTAACCATTTCTTTTGTTTCGTTGTTGCCAATATAAATGAAATATAAACCGCTATTCATGCCCGAAAGATCAATTTGAACCAATCCGTTCGCTGCAGTTATAGCTTTAACTTTGCAAACACTACCCATAATATCAAAAACCCTGATATCATCAGAAGTTACTGTTGACAATGCCTCTGTAAGCATTATGCTGACCTTGTCAGTTGCCGGATTGGGGTATGCTTTAATTTCATTTTCATAATTTGTAAATGCAAGATCATCTTCCACTTCTGAGGTTTTAGAACAGCTTGGGGATGACGAACTGGCACTAGAACCCTGGGCGGCTTTTTGACCTTTGTGGTTATAGCTGGCAACCGTCCATGTTAAATCTGATCCGTCAAAGGGTACCTCAAAATATCCACCACCTGCAAGGAATAATTCGGGTTGATTAATTGCGTCGTAGGCTCCTGTGCTCGTGAAGAAATTATCCTCTCCAACAGGTATAAATACATCCGAATTATTATTATTTGTATATTCAAACCGTGCTAAAAATCCAAATGCTGAACCAGCGGGCAAAGGGTCAACACAAATCACTTTTGGGATGATGTGTTTCGTTCCGGGACCATCTGGATTTACATAAAGCAGCCCACTTATATAAGTCATAGTATAGTTCGAAGCTGTTGCAACAGGAGTAATGGTATAAGTGCCGGGCTGGTTGTTATAGTTTGGTGAGACACTGTAATTCAGGCTGTTTAAGACTGACTGCGTTTCACCATTTACAAACCCTGCAATATTGTAATTAATTGCTGGTAACGGTTGATCTTCAAAAATAAACTGAATTTCAGGATCTATTGAAACTGTTAGTACAGCTGGATTAATTGAAAAGATTCCTTCAATATATGTGATGAAATAGTTTCCACCAGCCGAAAGGTCTCCTAGCAGGATTGGATAATTTCCCACGTCTTCACCTGCCATGCGACTCAAACTTCCTGTAAAGGAATCGTTGCCAAAAAGGCTTCCCGAAGTGATCTGATATGTTAATTCAGGATCCATTCCCCCATAAGTTTTATTCTGGTTATTTGCATTTAAGGTAATTAATGCCGGATTAATACTAAACGTTCCTGGTTCAACCGTCAGGTCATAATTGGTGCCGGCTGTTAATGTTCCTTGTACCACAGTGTATATACCAACATCCTCAAACATCTCACGTGCAAGTGTGCCACTGAACTCATCTATCGCCGACCAATGCACCTGAAGCAATAATGTATGTCAATTCGGGATCCGTTTCACCATATGTTTTTGACAAACTATCTGGTTTAACAACAAGCAGTGCTTGGTGATGGTAAATGCACCCGGATCAACTGTGAGATTATAATTATCCCCGGCAGTTAAAGTTCCTTGTGAAACAATATATATCCCAACATTCTCATTGGGTTCACGTATGAGGGCTCCTGAAATTGATCTTCTCCTACCAATTCTCCTGAAGTTAACTGGTATGTCAATTCAGGGTCAATTTCACCATAGTTTTTGAAAGACTATCTGGAGTTACGGTAAGTAATGCCTGGTCAATAGTAAATAGACCTTCAACAAATGTTATTGAATAATTATCACCTGCAGTCAGTACACCAACAGAAATGGCATAAGTGGCTACGTCTTCACCTGGCGAACGAACTAATTCTCCAGATAAAGAATCCTCGCCATATAAATTGCCCTCAGTAATGGTGTAAGTTAAAGCCGGATCAACTTCACCATAGATTTTGGACAGGGTATCGGCAGCTACAGTTAACTGAGCCTGTTCGATGATCAATGTTGCAGTATCACTCCCTGTGTAATTTTGATCATTTACAATTGCAATTACCTCATAGGTTCCAGTTTCGAATCAGCGGCTCCGTTGATCCATTGTAGGTTACAACCAATTCAACCTCTTCGGGGCCTGTTGTTGCAATTATCGATTTTGGCAACCCATCATAGGTCTGCGTAAGACTATCCTCGAAAAGGATATTGTTGCTGTGGCTGGAACAATTGAATAATAGTATGGCTCATAAGTAACGTTAAAGTTATTGGTTAAATAACTTCCCGGAACAATCCAATAAGTACCCACTGTGTTTCCGGGTATCAAATTCATCGAAACCAGTTCAACTGTTCCCGGTGTATTTCCAAGCAGTACCTCAATATCCTCATCCGTCAAAATTATAATTGCATCGCTGTTGCTGTTGGCATTTATGGTAGAGGTATTGACCAGAAGTAATTTGCACTTGCATTAACCAGGGCAGTGGCATTGACCAATGCAGTAGCGGTGCCATTAACAAGCACTGTTGCAGTACCATTCCCAGGGCTGTTGCGTTCACCAAAACAGTAGCTTTTGCCGCTCCGTTCACCAGTACGGTTGCTTTAGCAGCACCGTTCACCAATGCAGTAGCATTGATGGTTCCATCCGGATTGAACAACGTATCATTGACCTCGGTAAATTCTATCAGATCGGTATTATTTACCAGGGCTGTGGCAGATACCATAAAGCTATAATTAACCAATGCCGTTGCACTTGCATTGACAAGTGCTGTAGCCATTGCATTCACTAGCACAGTTGCATGACTGGCTTGAAGACCATTTCTTATCTGCATATTGGTATTATTTGTGATTTCAAGACTGTTGTCACTGTTATAAATGTAATCAAAGTTGAAACCAGATATCAGCTCACCATAAACAAATGTTGTGTCTTGTGGTTTAATCGTCAGGTCGAGTTTGTCAATTGTCAGTAATCCATAAACGAAAACAAAGTTAAATCTGTCGAGCAAAGCCAGATCAACAGGGTCAATTGGCTCAATGCCACTGGCAGGATTTAAAGGATCATTTGCATCGGGTGTAATTGCCCATAAGCCAGCATTGGATAATTCATTCACATTGACAGCTTCAAACTGTATGCTTTGAATACGAATCAGTTCTTCAGGTGTCAATCCGGCCTCTTCAAGTGCAATACTGCTATAAGGACTTACCACGGAATAGGTTGCTGTAAAATCAGGCAGCACTTCACCATAAAATTTGCTTTTATTGTCAACAAGAACAAGTACCGTCTCTTTGTCTGTAAAATAAAGGGCATTTGACAATCCGCCATCGGTTCCGTTTGTTTCCGGATTGGGTGGATTTAATACTTGAACAGAGGGATAAAGATCCGTAAATGGATAAATCAATGCCGTAATTGCAGTATCTCCTTGTAAGGTCGTTCCTGATTCCAGGGGGACACCATTAAAGATTATTTGGGATCCTTCTGTTAGATAGTTTCCCAAAACAGTGATTAATAGGGTGTCAGAACCTGGAGTTAGGGTAGTATCATAAATTAGATCTGAAATCACTGGTGAAGGATTCGCCAACGTAAGCAATGCAGCATCGGCTTGGATAAACCCATGTCCGGAAGCAACATCGTAACCGGGCGTGTCCATATCAATGGCAGTGTTTGTAATAATTGCCTTTAAAGCCCCTGGTAAAAGATTCGTTCCATAAAATTTATCAGTAGCCTCGATGATGAGAGCAGCAACTGCAGCGGCATGAGGAGCAGCAGCAGAGGTTCCATAGAAATTCGGGAAAGGGTCATTAGGACCTTCAAGGTTTAAACTGCCGAATTCCACTGTCGTATTAATTCCGTTTGGGGCTGTAATATCTGGCTTATTTCTTTGGATTCCATTTATCATTGTTCCTCCCCGTGAGGAGAATGAAGCAATGGTAGGAGGGTTTTGGCCATATTCGGGTGTGTTCGTATATAAAACAGCACCAACCGTAATGGCTCCTTCTGCATTAGGATGACCAACAATTGTAGATTTTCCTACATTGTCATATTCATTCATGGTTAATTGTCCACGGAAAACGATGTATTTCAAACGGAGATTATCTGCTCCGGATGCCTTGATGATGATTAGGTTAGTGGTTGCACCTCCAGGACCTACTGTAAAAGGTAGCACTTCAATTGGATTTCCTCCTGTATTGTCACGGTTAAACCCAAATAAGGTAGAACCATTTTCATTTGCCAGATAGATATCAAGGTCAGTACTCGTATTTCCATAAGCAGTGCCATCGTCCCATTGAAGAACAAGAGTATAATTTCCCTCTTCTACACTTATGCTTTGATAAATATCATTTTCGCCAGGTCCGTCAGAGTTAAAGTTATGAGCAAGGCCGGATAATCCGGCAGGGGGGGTTGCTGCGTGAAAATCATCCTCATAGGAATTAGTTCCAAAGTTGCCGGCTGCCGTAAAATAGGCTACACCTTCTGCTGTAACAGCATCAACGGCTTGGGCAACAATTCCATCTTCGAAAAAGGGCTCTGAAATATAGGTAATGTCATCAACAATAATATCACATCCTGCATCTTTCAACTCAATAATCCCCTGAGCAAAATCATATGAATTAATAAAACCTGTCCGGAAAGCCAATTCAGCCTTTGGAGCCACATCATGAACGATTTGCAGCATCGCTCTTCCTTCGTCAGAACCTGTAAAAGGATAGTCTTTAATGACGTCCACATTTATACTGTTTACCGGATTTGGTACTGGGTTACCTTCTGCATCAATGGCTATTCCGGGTAAATCCCCTTTCAAAATATCGTCATTGGCCGGATTCCCGATTTTTTTATTATAGCTGTCAGAGATAACCCCAACTTTAACATTTTCGCCTCCCAATAAAAAGGCGTTACGGGCTATATCCGAACGCATGGCTATATCACCCTGCGAAGTAACAAGCCCGCTATTCACCTGGGCAGGGTATTCTGGCCGTGCATAATTTACCTCTGATATCAGGCTGTTGATCAATAAAAGGTTAGTAATCGGAAACCATCCTGATATGGAAAGCTGACCGGGAATTCCTTTAGGATCCGTCATGCCATAAACAGATGACGTGAGCGTTGCAAGAAGGTCGTTGTACATTCCATCCAAAGCAAATACCTTTATTAATACAGTAGATTCATCTATTTGGAAAATGTTATCCGAATTGGCTGTGCCGGTTGATACATAGGTATTATATAGTGAAGTTAATTCAGGGCCAATTAAAGAGTTTACAAGTTTGCCTCCTGTTGGAGGAGCATAATAGGGAAATATGTTGGAAGAATTACAATCGATAAATTCCTGAAATTCAGCAGCCGAAAAAGTAACAATTAAATCTTTATTTCCTGCTTTTACCAAAGCCTGCTGGGTTTGCAAGCCACCTGTAAGGGTATAGGTAACCAGAAATTCACCGGGATTGCCATTTCCAAATCCTGATGTGCCGGTAATTCTAAATCCCTGAAATGGAGTTCCACCAAGGTCAGGACCAAGGTCTATGTTATTGTAATTCAGGTTGCCCGAAATAAGCGTTACGAAAACATCTGAGTAGGTTCCTGGTTGGGCCTGAACGGCATAATGTGCCATTGCTTTGCAACTTCCTGAACATCCATTGCTTTTAACATCAAGAACAATGGTGTAACTATTGTTACCATTGTCGGTTACATTTGAAATTGCTGTTGAGAATCCCTGTCCATGGTCTTTTTCAAGGGTGCAGTCATCCTGCGCAAGTAAAGAATTTGAGCTTAATGTTATTATTAAGGATGCAAATACAATTGGCGCAAGCCTCTTTAAAGTTTGTATTGTTGATTTCATATCTCTTATTGTTGGTTAGTTAAATACTTTTAAAAGCAGAACAAAAAAATCAAGTAATAATTTAAAAATTTGAAGTCATTCCGATTTCGCCTAGTTCTAATTTAGAACAATTCTAAACAAAAGTAAATCAATTAAGTTCATATATTTAAAACTTAACATATCTTTAACAAGGGTTCAGTTAGAATGTCTTATACAAAACCGCTAACGGTTAACCTGACCCTGCAATTGGGAAGGTTTCTTTAAGTCGCTAAAGTTATTGTGTTCAATTTTGCTCCAATAAAAGTTCAATATTACTCCTTTATTATTGTTACTTTTTGGATATTTGCAGACTATTTGTTTCACTTTAAAATTACACTATGAGAAGGCTTTCTTACTTGATTTCAGGATTCCAGTTTTTTGCCATATTAATGAGCTCTGTTTTGTTTGCACAAACAGAAATTGATTCAACACAATTAACCCTTGACCGGATATTTAATTCGGGTGAATTTCAGCAAGAATATGGTGGTACGATCAGGTGGCTGGGCGATGGAGAGTATTACACCATGCTCGAGCGGTCTGATTCGGTCAAAGGTGGAAGGGATATTGTTCAGTATGATTCCAAAAAGGAAATAAGTCCGTTCTGGTTGACGCTTCGAAGTTTATTCTGAAGGCGAAGATAAGCCATTACGGTTTTCGAGTTTTGACTGGTCGGATGACTTAAGTAAATTGATGATATTTACCAATACAAAACGGGTATGGCGAAGCAATACGAAAGGTGATTATTGGGTTTACGACCTTAAGGTGGATACCCTTTATCATGTGGGTTCCGGCCTTCCCGAGTCTTCTCTTATGTTCGCCAAGTTTACTGCTGATGGCCAAAAGGCACTTTCGTCAGTGGGCATAATATCTATATGCAGGATTTAAAAACCATGAAACTAATTCAGCTAACTTTGACGGAACCGAAGATATAATCAATGGAACTTTTGACTGGGTGTATGAGGAAGAGTTTTCCTGCCGCGATGGTTTTCGTTGGAGCAACGATGGAAATTATATTGCTTTCTGGCAACTGGACGCATCCGATATTCGGGATTTTCTGATGATACAATACTGACTCCATTTACAGCTATACCATTCCGGTTCAGTATCCCAAAGCAGGGCAATCACCTTCCTCAGCGAAAGTGGGTATATTGATGTTAATACTAAAAAGATAACCTGGCTGGATTTGCCGGGTGATCCAAAACAAAATTATATCCCTCGAATGCAGTGGATAGGAAAATCGAATAAGCTGTTGATCCGTCAGGTAAACCGGAAACAGAACGAGAATAAATTTTGGTCCTATGATCTTTCATCTGCCGGCCTTGTTAATTTTTATACCGACCGGGATGAAGCCTGGGTTGACATTGATCACCCTGATATCGCTCAAGGCCATTGGGGAATGTCTGATTTGGATTTCCTGCAAAATGAAAATGAATTTATCGTTTTGAGCGAGAAAGATGGATGGAGGCATATTTATAAGGTTTCGCTTGATGGAAAAACGGAAACTTTATTAACGCCGGGAGATTATGATGTGGCCAGTTATTACGGAATTGAAGAAAAGAAAGGCGCTGTTTATTTCAATGCTTCACCCGCAAATTCGACACAGCGCTACTTGTACGCAGTCACCATGGATGGAAGCGGGAAATTAACCCGTTTAACACCTGAGAGCCTTCCCGGGTGTCAACAGATACAATCTTTCTCCCAATAAAAAGTATGCAGTGCACTCCTATACCAGCCATTCAACACCACGAACTGTTGACTTTGTTTCTTTGCCTGCTCATAAAATTTTGAAAAAGATGGTCGAAAACAAGGATTATGAGGCAAAAATGAAAACCCTGGCGTTGGGTGCAACTGAGTTTTTTAAGGTGACCACTGCCGATGGCGTGGAGATGGATGGGTATATGATCAAACCCCCGATTTCGACCCTGCAAAAAAATACCCGGTATTGTTTGACCTTTATGGTGAACCCTGGGGACAAACAGCTACTGATAGTTGGGGAAGCCTATGGAATTATTTTCTTGCTCAACAGGGATATATAATAATGACTATGGACAACCGTGGGACTCCTTGTCTGAAAGGAAGGGAATGGAGAAAGTCAATTTACCAGAAGATAGGTCTTCTCAATTCATACGATCAGGCGATGGCCACAAAGGAGATCATGAATTGGGATTTCGTTGATCCCGACAGGATTGCTGTTTGGGGCTGGAGCGGTGGAGGTAGTATGACCCTTAACCTGATGTTTCGTTATCCTGAAATCTACAGCACAGGAATGGCTGTTGCGGCTGTGGCCGATTTGCATTATTATGATAATGTTTATCAGGAACGCTATACCGGAATTCCGCAGGACAATGATTCGGTTTACATTAAGGGATCACCCATTAATTATGCAAAAAACCTGGAAGGAAACCTCCTGATCGTGCACGGTACAGCCGACGATAATGTGCATTACCAGAGTGCAGAAGCGCTGATCGTTGAGTTGGTGAAACACCAGAAGCAGTTTGATGTGATGCCTTATCCCAATTGTTCGCATGGAATTTATGAGATTGATGGTGCAACATCCCATTTGTTTACCCTACTCACGAATTATTTGATGGAGCATGTGGAAGCAGGAGGGAAGTAGAATTGTTTTGAAGTTTGGAGTTTGAAGTTAGATGTTCGATGTCTCAAATTTCAGGCTTCTAATCAAAAATGTTTACTACACAGGTATTGGGGGTTGAAATGGCAGATATGGATAAATTCCTCAATTTTTTATTATCTGCGAAAATCTGTTGCATCACTGTCATCCGAGTTCCATTAACGGATTTCATCCCTGAATAGACTGAAATTTCAAAATCGGATCCAAAATATGTTGTTAAGCTGAATATCTTTTTTAATTTTACAAAAAAATAGGTGTGGGACTAGCTTGTATACATTGCGGTGAAGATTGCGGTAAACATCCGGTGACCTGGGATGAAAAGCCTTTTTGTTGTCATGGTTGCAAAACGGTTTACCAGATACTGAATCAGAAAAACATGAAGCAGTATTATGAGATCGAAAAAATGCCGGGTATACGTATCGAAACAGAAGAGGTTGGAGATAAATATGCTTTCCTTGAACTGGATGAGATAAAAGAAAAGCTGCTTGATTTTTCAGATGGTGGAATAAGTAAAGTGACCCTTTTTGTTCCTGGTATCCATTGTGCTTCCTGCATATGGCTGCTCGAAAACCTGAATACCCTCAACCCCGCCATTATTCATTCTACGGTTGATTTCCCCAAAAAAGAAGTTTACATCACTTTTAAAGATAACCTTATCTCTGTCCGGCAGCTGGTTGAATTGCTGGCCTCCATTCATTATGTCCCGGAAATCACTCCTGACAAACTGGAAAAGAGAAAAGTTTCCAAAGGAAACAAAGACCTGATCCTGAAAATAGGGATAACTGGTTTTGTATTGATGAATGTGATGCTTTACAATTTCCCTGAATACCTTCCCGGTGGCGAATTGCTGGAACAGGATTTCAGAAGTTTTTTCGGATGGATTAGCCTGTTGCTTTCCATACCTGTAGTGGTTTATTGCAGCAATGATTATTTTCTTTCGGCATTCAAAAGCCTGAAGCATAAGATCATCAGTATTGACTTACCAATTGCACTCGGTATTATGACTTTGTTCCTGCAAAGTGCCTGGGACATCGTTTCCGGAACCGGTATTGGCTATTTGGATTCCCTGGCAGGTCTTGTTTTTTTTCTTCTTATTGGCAAGTGGTACCAAAGCAAAACCTATCAGGCCCTTTCGTTCGAACGGGATTATAAATCCTATTTCCCGGTTGCAGTAACAAAAGTAAATGACCATAAAGAAACTATTGTTCCTCTGCAAAGTATCAAATTAGGAGATCATATTTTGGTGCGCAACCAGGAACTGATCCCTGCTGATGCAAAGATTATAAGTGGTGAGGGTAATATTGATTATAGTTTTGTCACCGGTGAGTCCATGCCGGTTTCCAAAAAGACAGGAGAGGTTTTGTTTGCCGGCGGCCGTCAAATTGGAAGTTCAATTGTTTTGGAAATAACCAAAGAGGTTGAGCAAAGCTATTTGACACAGTTGTGGAACCAGGAAAAATCAGAAGACAAATATGAATCGGGGCTGAATGTGCTGATCAATAAAGTTAGCCAGTATTTTACTATCATCATCCTTTCCATTGGTTTGACAGCAGGTATTTACTGGCTGTTCAACGACCCATCGGTAGCTATTTATGCCTTTACCGCAGTATTGATTGTAGCTTGCCCATGTGCCCTGGCACTCACCATCCCGTTTACCTTTGGCAGCACCATGCGCAATTTCGGGAGGGAAGGCTTTTATTTGAAGAAGTCGGAAGTGATTGAACAATTGAAGAAAGTAAATACCATTGTACTGGATAAAACGGGAACCATTACCTACAGCAAATCCATGAAAGTTGAATTTGTGGGTGAAGAGCCTGGATGAAACTACTGCCCTGATGATCAAATCGCTGGTACGTCATTCCACCCATCCCATGAGTGCCACCGTATATGATCACCCAAGGGGACGAATTATACAAGGTGTTTAACTTTGCTGAGATTCCTGCCATGGGAATCTCGGGCGAGATTACCGGGATCAGGATCAATATTGGTTCGGCGGAGTTTGTGAAGGGAAAGAAGGACGAGGAAGAGGGATTGATGTCGAGGGTGTATGTCTATTTTGATTACAGGGTGCTGGGCTATTTCCAGATTGAGAACAGTTACCGCAGAGGTCTGAAGGAGGTGATCGAAAGCCTTTCGAAGAATTTCCAGCTTCACCTTGTGACCGGTGACAATGAAGCTGAAAAGAAAAACCTGCTTGCATTTTTCCCGGATGGAAGGAACCTGAACTTCAACCAGTCGCCGACCGATAAACTGCAATACATCCGAAAGCTGAAAGAAGAGGGAAACACAGTTTTGATGATCGGTGACGGATTGAACGATGCCGGTGCTTTGCAGGAAAGCGATGTGGGTATTTCCATTGCCGATGATGTGTACCATTTCTCACCCGCCTGTGATGCCATTCTGGAATCGGGGAAGTTTCATGAATTGAATAAGTTTATCCTCTTTACCCAAACCAGCATCAACATTGTTTGGGTAAGTTTTATCATTTCGTTTTTGTACAATGTGGTGGGCTTGTATTTTGCCGTACAGGGATTGCTAACACCCATTATTGCCGCCATCCTCATGCCCATCAGCTCCGTTTCGGTGGTTGCCTTTGCCACTTTTGCGGTTTCTTATTTCTTCAGGAAAAGGTTCCGTAAATAATCTGATATTCTTTTTTATCTTGGCATTCAGAATGCAGTGGTATGACACGTCCTCGATGCAAACCTAAAGGAGCACGATAGCTGCTAGAAAGGATTTCAAATTATATCATTTCCAAAAGGCAATTTATCTATTTTTACATAAAATTTATTTAAAACCAAATTTGCTTGTGAGAATGGAAACTTCAGCGCCCCTTTATACTTACGAAAACATCCTGCTTCTCGCACTCCGCGACAAAGAGGGAACCCTGTTTTTCGATGTTCATTTTCCTCAGGCATTAGCCGGGGCTATTCTGGCCGACTTACGTTTGAAAAACAAAATAGCCATTGAGTATTCGGGCAAAAAGAAGTTTGTAAAATTGATAGAACATAAATCCACTGGTGACCAATTGTTGGATGAATGCATCGAAAAGATTGCCGCTTCGAAAAGAAGGGCGAGGGTAGAGAATTGGGTGCAACGTTTTGCCAACATTTCAAAGTTAAAACATAAAGCAGCCCGGGGTTTATGCCATAAGGGAGTTCTAAAAATGGAGGAGAGTAAAATATTGTTGTTATTTACGCGTAAGGTTTACCCAGAGATTGATCCGAGGCCTGAAGAGCGCTTGCTCGAGCGGCTGAAGAAGGCCATTTTTAGTGCCCAAAAAGAGGTTGATCCGGAAACAGTAATTCTGATTGCCATTAGCCAAAGCACAGGCATTCTCCGCCATGTTATTGAAAAGGACAAACTCAGGGAGAATAAGAAAAGGATAAAGGAGATCATTTCGGGAAACCTGATAGGCAAAGCCACTAAAGATGCTGTAGAAGCTATGCAGGCGGCTGTGATGGTTGCAACTATTATTCCTGTTGCGGTTGCTGTTTCTTCATAGAAAAGAAAGAATGGTGATGGAGGTACTATGGTTGATTGTGCAAATACATGAAGGAATTTTTTTGTCATCTTCCACAAGTATAACAGCAATACCTAAAAATAAAGAGAAGCAAAATGGTTTTATAGATTTTAATCTAATTCAAACTCTTAAAAATTAAGGATGAATTCGAATTGTTATTTCTTGATTTTCTTTTTCTTAGGCCTGGGTTCCGGAAGTTCCTCCAGAGTGATCCGCACCAAATGGCTGATCCATTCCCGGTCTTCCAGTTTATCTCCTATCAGAAAACTTGGTTTGGCACCTGTATAGGGTGGAGCTTCCACCACATCTTTAATAAATTCCCTGCCGGCTTCGGTGGGTTTTATATACAGTTTATTATCGCAGATAAGTGCAACTATTTTCTTGTTCGAGAATAAGCCATATTCACCGAACATTTTTTTAGCAGTGATTTCACCCGCATTTTCTATTTGATCCAAAACGAAATCAACAAATTCTTTATTGGTTGCCATAATTTATTGTTGTAATAGAATTTGTTTGGTTATAAATCAATTGTATTTCATCTTGTCAAAATACCAATGATCTGATCCATGATATCGGGTCTTAATTTTCGCTGATCCCTTTCGAGGATAAAAATTGAAACGGAAGTGTTTAATGCCGGAAAATGGTAAACAACAGTGCCCCAAAATCCACTATGCCCATAGGCCTTATAACCCATGTATTCATCGGTGTCCAACCCGAAATAGTAATTGTTTTCTTTACCATCTGTGGTTTTTATTTCTGTAAAGATCAAATTCAATACTGCAGTGTCTTCAATGATTTTAGCATTAAACAGATTGTAGGAGAAATTGGCTAAATCTTTTGTTGTGCAAGCTATTCTCCACCACCATAGAGATCAACAGATACATCTATTTTTTGGGAATCCCAGTTGTTTTCACTCCAGTATTGATGCACCAACGGTTTTGTCCCCATTGGTTTCTCTTCGAGCGTTGGAAACCAAGGTATTGTTTAACCCCAACGATTCATAACGCAGCAGTTCACGCATGGCCGAATAGAAAGACTTTCCTGTGACCTCTTCAATGATTTCGGTAAGCAAGAGGTAATTGGCATCGGGAATAATTAAAAAGTGCTCCCGGCTTGCCTAACGGCTTCCCTGTGTTAACCGTTAACTCCAACTGTTCATCTCGTGTCCACCGGTGGCTTGGATTATTGCTGATGAAGTCAATGTAGTCCTTATTGCATAGTTTTGCACTCCGCTTGTGTGCGACAGGAGGTGGCTGATCATAATGGCATCTAGGTCATATCCGCCTTTCTCAAAGAGTGTCCTTGTTTTTTTCGCTCAGTAAATTCTTGATGGCTTGTTGGGTTGTGATTTTCTTTTCTTCTACCAGCCTTAATACAGTTGCAGAAACCCAGGTTTTAATACAAATGGCAATGAGGGCGGGTTGATTGGATTCCAATATTTCAGTTGCTTCTTTATCCGAAAAACCACTGGAGCCACTCCACGAAATTCCCCGTTCGGGTGATTCTACATGCACCATGATACCAACAGCCGCCGGTTTGTTAGTATACATTGAATCCAATAAGGTTTGAAAACGGGTTTCAATGCTTTGGGAAAAGGCCCCAAATTGCAGAATAGAAATGGATAGTATAGTTAGTCGGAGTTTTTTCATATTTATTGTCAATTTAGTAAGTATTCATTTTACTTAGGGCATTTAGAATTAATTTTTATAAATGATATTGAAGATCATCCATTCGATTCTTGCGGACACAAACTTTGAGCGTGGACGCTCAAAGCGGTTAGGTAATTAGGGTTAAGCTTTATTTTGTTTTAGCTGATTTCCTGTTAGCTTCAAAATTATGAAAGTGGCAACAAATGCTTCTAACAGGCTCAATGGTATAGCAACATAAAGCAACCCATCGGGCAATACTCCCATATTCCAGATTACAACCCACATCAATACAAACCCAACAAACCACGACAGGAAAGCAGTTTGTAACAAGGAAAATTTCTTCGATATGATAAAGATCACAACGGCAAACAAAAGAGACCACAAACCCCAGATGGCCCCGTTAATGGGTTCTGAGGGAAAAACAAGCCCGAGCCCTTCATAATGTTCTGTCCAGTATGACTTGATCAATAATTCATTTCTTACAAATTCAGACAAGCTGATCCAGATTGTGGCCAATAATATAGGTAAGATGGTTTTCTTAATAAATTTCATGTTCATTTACATTAGTTGATTCTTCTGTTTTAATATCTGATTATGTGTTTCATATATTCACGATACAAAGTTAGTTCTAATTCAACACTGTAAAATTTATTTTTTGAGGTTTGCATTGTATTCAGGATTCAAGTCCTTCCATGTTTGAACAGGTTTGAATTAGATTAACATAAGTATTTATGCTCAACTGTTACAAACTACAAAAGGGCACAATGGTTCAAACAGTGAATTAGATACATTAAAATATACGACTTTTACCGTATTTCAGTATTCCATTGCCGGAATTATTTTTGTGTCTCAATCTTAAAATTTATAAATATGATTAAAAATTTACTTTTGATTTTACTGATTACGTTCACCGGAATTCTTTCCGGACAGGACATTGAAACGGGGCTCGTAGCCCGCTATTCGTTTTGTGGTGACCTCACGGATGAAAGCACGAATAACAATGATGGTGTATTCATGGGGCCTTCAGCACCTGCCTTCACCGCCGATGTTTATGGTAATGAGAACAGTGCCATTTATATGAATGGTGTTGGCGATTGGGTTAAAATCGAACCTTCTGAATCCATAAACTCTCCTTTGGAAGAAGCCACTGTGGCTTGTTGGGTGTATTATCAATCGCTTGCATTTGGCCAATGGGTTGCCATATGTGCAAAAACAGACGGAGTGGCTGTACTCGACCGGCAATATTCGCTGGGTATCAACCACACCACCGGACAGATCTACTGGCATTCAACCTATGTAGCTACGGCGCCCATGCAGTTGAATACCTGGTATCACATTGCGATTACTTATACACCCGAAATGCTGAAATGCTACCTTGACGGAGAATTTATCGGAGAGGCTGTGCCTGTTGACCCCATTGCCCAGAATGACGAGCCTTTTGAGATCGGACGTGATACACCTGTTGCCATTGACTATTTTCATGGGGTACTGGATGAGATGAATATTTATAGCCGTGCCTTGTCAGCATCCGATGTGATGGCCCTGAAAAATTACAACGGCTGCACCAATTCATCTACACCTGAAAAAAGATGGGACGGAAATGTAGACGTTTATCCCAATCCTGTAGTTTCGGAACTCCATATAAGATTTCAGGGGAAAAGGATGCTTCGGAACATTGCACTGATCAACTCACTGGGTCAGGTAGTTTCTGCCGGGCAATCAGACAGTGATCGGGTTGAGATCACTATGCATGGCTTGCAAAACGGAGTTTATTTTCTGCAAGTGCATAGCGCTGAAGGGTTTTATACTCAAAAAATACTGAAATAAATCCAATGCTTTTTGCGGGCAGCAAAATCAAATATTGGCAATCCGACGTATTTGGTCAACAGCCTGTAATCGAATTCGCCGTCCACCTGTCAAATGGAAAATGATGGATTCACAAGGCAGCTGGCATTATATATTTTTAAATGGTATGAATTAAAAAAAGGGCAGAATGGATTATTGTCATTCTGCCCTTTTTTAACAATATGCTTTTTGGGGAGGGGCTATTTTTTGCCCGAAGATTCCATAAGCCTTTATTGGAGTTATGCCGCCGGCCCGTCAAAATGGGCTATTCCCATCGATTCAAGCCCGGCCTTCCGGATGGGTTCAACAGCATCGTTGAGTGCCTGAAAACCAAAATCCAGCCCGGCGATGGTCCTTAATGGACGGCTGCCGTTGGGCATATTGATTAAATTTTCAAATATTTGAACTACAATTTCTGGATCGGTGGGTGCATTTTTGTCTTCGTACAAACTCAAAACCTGTTTTCCAAATCTTTCCAGAAATTCGCCAACATGCTTATACGCTTTTGCAATGTCTGCATCCCGGGCATTTACAATATTTCCAAAAAAGTTGGTTGAAAAAGGGCCCGGCTCTACGATCACAACGTCAATGCCCAAAGGGGCCAGCTCGTAACGCATGGCTTCGCTTACCCCCTCCAGTCCCCATTTGCTGGCATGATAAACGCCAAAGCCGGGAAAAGCTGCCCTTCCGGCAGTGGAACTGACTTGTATGATCAATCCAGACTTGCGTGCCCGCATACCTGGCAATACCGCTTTAGCCATACGCAATGTGCCAACTATATTCAAGTCTAATTGATCCATAATTTGACTGGAAGTAAATGCCTCAACGGGCCCGCCAAAACCAAGCCCTGCATTATTGATTAGTACATCCACTTGCGGTACTTTCGCGACAGCTAATGAAACACTATCATCGGATGTCACATCAATTTCCAGAATATCTATGTTCAGATTGTTTGAACTTGCAAATTTTCTTAATTCCGCTGCCGCATTGGCATTTTTTCCATTGATATTTCGCATGCTTGCGTAAACATGGTGCCCTTTTTGGGCTAAATATTTGGCGGAGTCAAATCCGAATCCGGTACTGCAACCTGTTATTAATATCTTTTTCATTATACTTTTTTTAGAGGTTAAAAATTTTAGAAACAATACAATAGGAACACCATTGGGTTCAATTGGTTCAAAATGCATGAATTCTCAGGTGTTTGCATGATGATCCAAAAGAGCGGTTGCTGGTATACTACAAAATGGATTTTAAATATGAATTCGAAACAGCAGTTAAAACAATATTGCCACAAAGAGTCAAATAATCAATACGTCTATATTTATTATACACAATCAGCGTTTTGTGAGATTTTGTGCTATTCTGCTTTGGTGGCTATAAATGATTCGCATGCAGATTCCACCCTTGACCCAAATTATGAGTTATGGTTAAGTTATTACAGGGCAGTTCCCTTTTTATAAGGAAGAATTTTATATTTTAAGACTTAAAGAATCGTGCTAAAAGCGACTAATCATTCCTTTTCCCAATAAAGTAATCCTGTGCAAGTATTGCAACTGCGCCCTGTGGAAGTGAGTGTGAAATAATCATATTCATTGGGCAAAATCCAATGATGTTCTCTCAAAACCCTAACTTCTTTCAATGTCCCGCAGATAGCAGCGCCGGCAGGGCAAAAAACGCAAACATCGAAAGAACCCGGGCCAGCACCAACGGCAGAATAGGTGCAATAGGTATCTCCCTCTTTGTGTTCATGAACTTTCATATCGGTAGCACTGCTGCATGAGGCTAGTAAAAAAGCGATTCCAAAAAGTAAAATCAAGTTTTTCATAGTAGTAAGTTTTAGAATTACGTAGGTACAATTTACGGATTCACAGTATGGATTGTCAAGCATAGAATAAGTATTAACAATACTTTAACAACCCACTTCACACAAATAGCTAAGAAAGAACTATTTCACAATCTCTGTAAACAATTTTTACTTTGGCTCACCGGCTCACTGAAATACTTTATTTTTGCCCATCTGTAAATAAATGCATTTTTATATCATGTCAGAAACATCCAAACAGTTTGATGCGGTAATACAGGAATGCCGTGAGGTTTTCGAGAAAAAGATGAAAGATTACGGCAGTGCATGGAGAATATTGCGAACCCCTTCTCTCACCGATCAGATTTATATTAAGGCCAACCGCATTCGCAGTATTGGCGAAAAAGGAGCCAGTAAGGTTAATGAAGGGATTAAACCTGAATTTATTGGGATTGTCAATTATTCTGTGATGGCCCTTATTCAGCTTGAGCTCAGTGCAAATGAAGATGTGGAAATGCCCTATGAAACTGCAATGGAGTTATATACTAAACATTTCCTCGATGCTAAATCGCTCATGGAAAATAAAAAAATCATGATTATGGTGAAGCATGGCGCAACATGCGGATCAGTTCGTTAACCGATATCATTCTGATGAAGTTGTTGAGGGTTAAACAAATTGAAGACAATGAAGGGAAAACCTTTGTGTCAGAAGGAGTTGATGCCAACTACAGCGATATTATTAATTATGCTGTTTGCACTCATTAAATTAAATGAAGAATCGAATAGAGAACATTGAAATGGGAAGTTCCACATTGAAGAATAAAATTGCGAGTTGGTTTTTGTTTCTGATCATCCTTTGCTCGGGCTATCTTGTTTCATCATTCGATGGGTTTAATGGCGTATTCCTTTTTCTTTTGATCGCACAGATTGTTGTTGTGGTTTTGATTAGCAAACAATTTGACAACGTTCAGCTGACCCTTTCGCGCCTTTTGCTTGGGCTGCTTTTTATCTATTCCGGTATTGTAAAAGGGGTTGATCCTGTAGGTACCGAATACCGAATTGTTGATTATTTCATCGCTTTTGGAACAGAATGGGCCAACCCAATGGCATTGCCGTTATCTGTGATCTTGAATGCCACTGAGTTTATGCTCGGGATTTTTTTGCTTTTCAACATAAACATTCGGTTCACTTCCTGGCTGGTGTTGCTAATGATGGTATTTTTTACTTTCGTTACCCTGAATGATGCACTTTACAATCCCGTACCTGATTGCGGTTGTTTTGGTGATGCCCTTATCCTAACCAACTGGCAAACGTTTTATAAAAACCTTGTGATTGATGCTTTGCTGTTAATGGTATTTCTTTCACGCAACAGGAATCCGCGATGGTTTACAGTGAAAACCGAACGATTACTTGTACTGTCTTTTTTGATTATTTTTGTCGGATTCGAAGTCTATAATATTCGTCATTTACCGGTAATGGACTTCAGAAGCTGGAAAGTTGGCAATAAAATGGTTGTTGAAAATCCCCTTCCCGTTGAAATGTATGTTACTTATCGCAATACCAATACTTCCGAAACAAGGGAATACCTATCACCCAACTATCCATATAACGATTCCTCCTGGATTGCTGAGTGGGAGTTTGTTGGTTCACGTATTGTTGATCCCAATCCTGTTTTGCACGATTTGAAAATTGATGATGTTATTGGTAATGATTACACCGATCAAATTATTGCCAACCCTGATTATCAATTCATGTTGGTATCGTTCGACCTGGAAATCGGTAAATGGAAAAAGATTGACCAGATCAAGGAATTTATAGCAGACTGCAACGAAAATGGTATTTCAATGGTGGTTGTTACCAGCAGTCTTCCTGAAAGGGTTAAAGCGTTTAAATGGCAGTATGAACTGGATGTTGACATCTTTTATGCGGATGATATTTCCCTGATGACCATGATCCGTTCAAACCCGGGCCTTGTTTTATTAAAAGATGGTTTCGTCCTTCAGAAATGGCATGTAAACGATTTCCCGTCATTTGAGGATTTTCAAACAAAGTTTGTTGAAAATTAATGGATAAAAATTGAAGTGCCACAAATTTTCCCTATCCTTTTAATCCTACTTTTGGGGCAGTTAGTAATTGGTTCGAATAACAATTACTGAATCATAAAAAGTATTGCATCATCTTATTATTAATAATTATATAAAGGAATATGAGAACAAACATTGTAGCAGGAAACTGGAAAATGAACATGGTCTTCGATGAGGCAAGGATCTTATTATAGCAATTGCAGATTATATTGATAACAATCCAACAGAAGGTACATCAGTGATCATTTGCCCACCCGCAGTTTATCTTGAACTTGCAATTGACGAAGCGAGTGAAATTGATTTGTATATAGGTGCACAAAACCTTAGCCAGTATGAATCAGGAGCCTATACAGGTGAAATTTCAGCAGCCATGCTTGAATCCATGCAGGTTGATTTTTGTATCATCGGACACTCAGAAAGAAGAAAATTTTTTAATGAGACCCATGAAGTACTGAAAGAAAAGGTGAACATGGCTTTAAATCACAATTTGATGCCTATTTTTTGTTGTGGTGAGTTATTGCCCGAAAGGGAAGCCGGTGACCATTTTGACATTGTTAAGAAGCAACTGGAGGAATCAGTATTTCATTTGTCGAAGCAGGAGTTTGAAAACCTGGTGATTGCTTATGAACCAGTTTGGGCCATTGGCACAGGCGTTACAGCAAGCCCTGAACAGGCGCAGGAGATGCATGCCTACATCAGGGGCCTGATTGCTGATAAATACGATATTGAAACTTCCGAAAATATTTCCATTCTTTACGGGGGTAGTTGCAATTCAAAAAACGCCAAAGAGCTGTTTGCCAATAAAGATGTTGACGGGGGACTGATTGGTGGAGCCTCATTAAAAACAGAGGAATTTATCAAAATTATTCAATCCTTCTAAACGGGTGAATAGGTTGAATTGGTTAAACCGGTTGAATTGGATAAATCAGGAAATGCTCATAAGCACAACGTTTAACTTTAGGCACTTTAGTCATTCTATTCGCTCTATGCATTTTAATCATTTATCATGTCATACACAGAAGTAAATTTCAGGATCGAACCGAAAGCTACGGGAACGGATATTTTGATTGCCCAATTATCGGAAATTGGATACGAGAGTTTTGTGGAAAATGAAGATGAACTTCTGGCATATATCTTAACGGAAAAATTTCAACCCCATGATATTCAAATGATCGGCGTGTTTCATTCGGATGAATTTAAGGTTTCCTATACTTTTAACAGAATCGAAGATCAAAACTGGAATGAAGTTTGGGAACGTAATTTCGAGCCTGTTGTGATCAGTGATTTGGTTCATGTCCGGGCTCCTTTTCATGAGCAGAGAAACGATTTGAAATACGAAATTATCATTGAACCTAAAATGTCATTTGGTACCGCACATCACGAAACAACATCCTTAATGATCAGCATGATGCTGGAAGAGGATATTACGGGTAAATCGGTGTTGGACATGGGCTGTGGCACCGGGATTCTGGGCATCCTTGCCGAAATACTTGAAGGAGGCCACATTGTAGCCGTTGATAATGATGAGTGGGCATTCGAAAATGCAAAAGAAAATATTAAAAAGGAATAATTGTAAAAAGATAAGCGTTTACTTAGGTGATGTTCATGCAATTGGTGATGGGGTTTTTGATATTGTTGTCGCTAATATTAACCGCAATGTTCTGCTGGAGGATATTGGAAAATATGCTGATCATTTAGCCGAAAAAGGAGTCCTTCTTTTAAGCGGGTTTTATGAATCGGATTTGGAGCAGATCATTTCGGAGGCTAACGAACATCACCTGAAATTTGATAGAAATCTAAAAAAGAATGATTGGGTAGCGGCTCGATTTTTAAAGAAATCTTAATGCTATTATGGGTAAACTTTTTCGAATCTTACTCTCTTTAATTGTTCTGTTGATGTCCTTCGGAATGTCACCAGAATATCAAAGAAAGTTTTCTGAAGAGTCCGAAAATTCCTGAATGAATTGAATTCCATTTTTTCCCATATCAGCGTTAAGGAAAATCAGAAGGCCACGGAAGAGTTGATGGTGCAATTTACGGAGTATTGGAATACCGGGGTATTTACGAAAGAGATAAAGGACGATGTTAAAAGGAATTGCAATTTATTACTCAAAAGGAGGTTGCGTGGTTATCCCGATTTTTTCTATTACCTGGGTTCGGTCAATGGCTTAATGGATTACGATCATCCAGTAAGCAGTTATCTTGCCTGGCAGAAAAGTGTTGATTTGCTGGTCAACGATAAACGAAGCACAAAGCCCATCCGGTCATTTCTTGAAACCAGTTATTTTCTGCTTTATGAAAATGTACTTTACCGTTCGAAAGCCACCGAGTGGAAATCCAATTCCTATGATTTTGTATTTGAATTCGATTCGGTTCCAAAGGTTGTTTTCGACGATTTTAATTTAAGCTGCTATGCCAATAGGGATAGTTCGGTTGTGTACGAAACCAAAGGTGTTTTTTATCCGCTCGAGTCAATCTGGGTAGGAAAAAAGGGGAAAGTGAGCTGGGCCAGGACAGGGCTTCCAAACGATCAGGTTTATGCCTTACTGGATGATTATTCCATTCAATTAAGTTTTTCAAAGTATACCGTAGATACGGTGCAGTTTTTCAATAAGAAGTATTGGGACAAACCCTTACCGGGAAGGCTTGAAGAAAAGGTACTAGCCGATGTAACCGAAGAAAAAGCATCTTATCCCCGCTTTACTTCCTATTTTATGTATATTAAGATTGACTCTGTTTTTAACAATATTGATTACATTGGTGGTATAGAAATGAGGGGTGGAAAGTTGATTGGGATGGGAAATGAGGAAAACGATGCCAAGCTGACTTTTAAAAACAACAAAAAAGAGTTTATCAGAATTACCTCAAAGAGTTTTGTGATTTACCCTGACCGAATAGCTGCAAAGTTAGCTACAGCAACTATCATTCTTAAGGAAGATTCCATTTACCATCCCGGGCTGCAGATAAACTACAATCATGAGAACCGGGAACTGGCGTTGGTTAGGGCAGGTGAGGAGCGGACCAAAAGCCCCTATTATGATTCTTTTCACAACCTGGATATTTATTCAGAGGCCGTTTATTGGACGCTGGGCGAATTAACCCTAAACTTTGAAGCGGTAAAAGGGGTTTCCGGAAGGGGCGTGGCAACCTTCGAATCAAGCAACTTCTTTTCCCAGCCCCGTTACGAGCGGCTTCAAGGGATAGATTTAATGAATCCTTTGAACGTTATTAAAGACTATACCGATAAATACAATGTCAGGGATGTTCATGTCCAGGGCCTTGCCGAACACATGCGTATGCCACAGGAACAGGTCATTGCCATGTTGGTAAATCTTTCGAACAAAGGCTTTGTTATCTACAACCGCGATGAAAAGATGGCTAAGATTAAAGACAAGCTGTATGACTATATTGCTGCTGCCAATAAAAAAATTGACTACGATGCCATACGTTTTAACTCGGAAACCTATCAGTTCCAAAATGCCTCCCTTGAACTCGATAGCTTTGGCCTGAAGCTCTATGGTGTAGAAGTGGTTTTGTTGAGCGACTCACAAAATGTTTATCTCTATCCCTATAACAAGCAATTGATCGTTAAGGAAGGTTTGGATTTTTCCTTTACTGGAAGGGTGCATGCAGGTACCTTCGATTTTTATGCCCGAAGTTGTGATTTTAATTACGACCAGTTTAAGCTGGATATGCCCGTAATTGACTCCCTCAGTTTTATGGTTTCCAGTTATGAAAAGGATGAATTTGGCAAGAGCCACCTGGTGAGGGTAAAAAATGTAATTGCTGACCTTGGGGGTGATCTGTATATTGATGACCCGAACAATAAATCGGGCCTGAAGAAATTTCCTAAATTTCCTGTATTTACAAGTACCAAGGATGCTTATGTTTATTACGACAAGCCTTCTATCTTTAATGGTGTTTATGAAAAGGACAAGTTTTTCTTTTATGTTTATCCTTTCACTATCGACAGCCTTGACAATTTTAAAACCGAGTTGCTTGAATTCAATGGTTATCTTGCGTCTGCAGGTATTTTCCCGGATATAGAAGATACCTTAAAGGTACAACGTGATTATTCGCTTGGATTTCGAACCAAAACGCCACCCGAAGGCTACCCATTGTATGGTGGAAAAGGAAAGTATTTTGCAGGAATTGATCTTAGCAATAATGGTTTAAGGGGAAATGGTTCGCTGCAGTATTTAACTTCTACCTCCTGGTCGGACGACTTCATGTTCTTCCCCGATTCCTGTAATACTTTTGCACGGGATTTTGTTGTCAGGGAACAAATAGATCCAATCGAGTTTCCTGCCGTGAAAGGTATTGGTGTTCTGGAGCATTGGATGCCCTACGAAGACCGGATGATAGTCAGAAATACCGAGATTCCGCTGAATATGTTTAATGGGCAGTCTGACCTTGTCGGCACCTTGGTATTATCTCCTGAACAACTATATGGAGCTGGTTTGATGAGCTTCGAGGATGCTGAAATGCAATCGAAAATGTATGCCTTTAAGCAGCATGAGATTTTCGCAGATTCAGCCGACTTTAATTTGAAATCCACCGATTATCTGCAATCTGCTTTTTCAACTCAAAACTATGCCTCTCATATTGACTTCAATGAACGAAAGGGTGATTTTGTGTCGAATGGTGGAGCCTCACTTGTGGCTTTCCCGGTTAATATGTACGTGTGTATCCTTGACGAGTTTGATTGGTTTATGGACTCCTATGAAATCGCTATCGGAAGCCTCGAAAAGGAAACCGAAATGGCCCAGTATGACAACCTGACCATCAAGGAGCTTATTGATATCCCCTTGCAAGGTTCGGAATTTATTTCGACCCATCCCGACCAGGATTCATTAAGTTTTATTTCAACAATTGCAACCTATAACCTAAAGGAATACACACTGTATGCTGAAGATGTGAAATACATCCGCGTGGCAGATGCTGCTATTTTCCCTCCCGACAGGAATATAATTATTAAACCGGATGCCAAAATGAATACCATTGCGGATGCTAAAATTCTTGCCAATACGGTTACAAGGCATCATGAAATTTATGATGCAGTAGTTGATATCAAGAGTAAGAACAATTATCTCGGGATCGGAAATTACGATTATGTGGATGAAAAGGATTTCCGCCAAAAGATTTTTCTCCGCGATTTGGGTGTGGATCCCTCTTATCAAACTGTTGGTCAGGGTTCTGTTTCAGATACTGTTGGGTTTACCATCAGCAATGATTTTGATTTTTCGGGCGATATAAAACTATTTGCCAGCAGGGAGTTCCTCAATTTTGATGGTCGGTTCAGGATACGTCATCAATGCAATCCCGGGAGAAGGACCTGGGTGAAGTTTAACTCCGATGTAAATCCAAAGGATATTTACCTGAATGTTGATGAGTACCTTACCACTGTTGAAGGCGATAAGCTTGAATCGGCCATCATGTTTTCCAATGAAAACAATAAATTCTATTCAGGGTTTTTTACCCCCCGGAGAGCCGCTTCCGATCAACCCATTTTGAAGGCCCATGGAGTTGTTAGGTTTGATAAACTGACTGAAGTATATGATATTGGCAGCCTTAAAAAGCTAAAGGGTAATACGCTCGAAGGGAATCAATTATCGCTGGGCAGAAAACAATGTATTTTAACCGGCCAGGGAGTTATGAACCTGGGGGCAGATTTTGGGCAGGTAGCAGTTCAAACAGTTGGTAATATCAACCATTACATCATCCCTGATTCAACAAATTTTGATCTTGTTGTAATGATTGATTTTCCGTTTGACGATAAGGCCCTTGAAGTTATGACCGAAAATATTGTTGGTAAGAACTTGCAGGGGGTTAATCTTACCCGCCCGGCCTTTTTAAAAGCATTGACGGATATTCTCGGAGAAAAAGAGGCAGAGAAAATAGTGGCTGACCTGCGATTGTTCGGAAGGTTCAGGAAATATCCCAACGAATTGCAAAAAACCCTGTTGTTCACCGAATTGAAGTTCCGGTGGAATTATGCATCGCGTTCTTATATTTCAACAGGCCCCATCGGACTTGGTAGCATAGGTAAAACACAAATCAATAAGTATGTGGATGGCTATGTTGAAATTCAGCGGAAAAGAACCGGCGATGTGCTGAATATATACCTGGAGTTGGAAAATGGACGGTCGTGGTACTATTTCAATTACAGAAGCAACCGGATGCAATCCATTTCATCCAATACGGACTACAATAACATTATCCGTGAATTGAAAGATGATAAGCGGACAGAGAAGGAGTCGGAAGAAGGGAATGAATACATCTTCAGTATTTCAAACCTTCGGACTAAAACAGACTTTCTGAGGCGGGTTAAGCAATAATTTTAAAAGAGAAAAGAAAAAGATGATCAGCTTAAATGTAATTTTTGCAATAATATTGGCCTACTTAATCGGATCAATACCCACTTCTGTATGGATCGGAAGGGCATTTTATGGTATTGATGTGCGAACAAAAGGGAGTGGCAATGCCGGTGCTACTAACACCCTCAGGGTGCTGGGATACAAAGCTGGAATACCGGTTTTGCTGCTGGATGTATTCAAAGGGTGGCTGGCTGTATTTTTAGCCCATTTCTTTTGGAAGGAAACCAATGCTTTTCCCGATTATGTTGACTTGAAAATTATCCTTTCCGTAGCTGCTGTTGTGGGCCATGTTTTCCCGATATATGTGGGTTTTAAAGGCGGGAAAGGAATTGCTACCCTATTGGGTATTGGTTTGGCCTTGTATCCTGAAGGTTCCCTGATTGCAGTTATTGTCTTTGCTGTCGTACTTATAGTAACCGGCTATGTATCTTTGGGTTCGATCATTGCTTCAGTCACATTTCCTTTTGTTGAACTATTGATTTTAGACCATACTGAATACATCTCCCTTACTATTCTTGCAATTGCCGTGGCTGTTTTTGTCCCTATAACCCATCGGAAAAATATCAAACGGTTGCTGAACGGAACAGAATCGAAATTTACCGTGAAAAAGGAGAAATAACAGGCCTGTTTTCATAATAACATAATAACGGATTTCCCTTTAGTTTTTTTAGAACCTTATTTCCTCATTGGCGTATAATTTCCATTAACACTAATACTTACTATATGTTGATGGTTAATAAATTAAAAATAGCAATTCTATTTCTCGCCTTTGGAATGGCGAGTTTGGTTTTTGCACAGGAAACCTCCCTGACCGAAGAAGATATTGTATCCAAAGCTCAGGAATTGTTCAGCAATCAGGATTATCAAAAGGCTATGCCGCTGTTTGCCCAGTTGGTAAGCATTCATCCCGAAAATCCGGATTATAATTATAAGTTCGGTGTTTGTACACTTTTGGGCGATCGCGAAGATAAAAATCGTTCGGTACGGTATCTGAAAATAGCATCCGAAACAATCGGTATCTCTGAAAATCTGGAAGTGTATTATTATCTCGGATTGGCCCATCACCAAAACCTGGAGTTTACAGAAGCAATGAAAAATTACAATTTGTTTCTGGCTTCTCTTTCCCCCGAATCCTCAAGAAGGGCAGAGGTACTCGAAAAAGTGAATGCTTGTCTGAACGGACTTACTTTGGGGGGAAATGAAAAGGAAATAGTAGCCCGGTCTGAATTTCAAAAAGATAATTTTCACAGGGGATACAGAGCTGATAATTTTGATGGAATTCTGATCCTTAAACCGGATCAGTTAGTTAGTAATAAAGAAAAAAGCCAACGAGAAAACAGTTTTGTATACATTTCAGAACCACGAGATATAATTTATTTTTCAGGCTATGAAAATGAAGAATCACAGAACAGGGATATTTTTAAAGTTCACCTCTCTCAAAATGGTGAATGGGGAGAAGTGGAAAAGTTACCTTCAGTCATCAATACTTTATACGATGAAGACTATCCTGTGCTGGCGAACAATGGAACAACTTTGTTTTTTTGCTCCAAAGGGCACAACTCCCTGGGTGGATACGATGTATTCAGGTCGCAACTGGATACCAGTAAAAATGTTTTTACCCAGCCTGAAAATCTGGGTATAGGTGTAAATTCACCTTTTAATGATATTTTATACATTGAGGACAGGGAAAAGGAGTACGCTTACTTTTCTTCCGACAGAGATTACCTCAATAACGCAATAGGAGTATTTAAAATCAGGCTTGAACAAAAACCTGTTTTGTCAGAACAGATACTGGCAGAGACCGCTATAGATGAAACAATTTTTCAGGAAGTTGAGGATGAGGCAAAGCTTAGTGCAACTGATGGAGAGGCCGAGATTCAGCTTGTGGCCAACAAAGTGCCTAATTCTGACGCTTCAAGGCATGCGGCAGCTATAATTTCCGAGAAGACACAGTTGAATAAGCTCGCAGACAGTGCATTTATGATGGTGGCTGCGACCAAGAAATTTGTCAGGGAAATTACCAATAGGCGCGACCGTGCCAACAGTATTTCACAAAAGAAAGCTGAAGAAGCAAAGAGCCTGGAAATTGAGTTTGATGATATGATTAGTAAGTTCTCCCTGGTGGAAAGCACGGAGGGGTTTGATAAGCTTCTGGCAGAGGCCGTTGCATTGAAAACTGAAATTTGTCAGGCTTATGAGCGGTCAAACAGGGCAAAACTGATTGCATGGGAGTACGGCCGGCAAATCAAAACAAAAAATGCCGAGCTGATCGAATTGAAAAAGAAAGCTGGAGAAATTCAGGCTTTATCCATTGGCGGTGAAGCTGAAGATGTTTTGACCGGTTATTTGGAAATGACAAACAATTTTGCGATCGCTGACTCCCTTTTTGATTATACAGTGGAAATCCTTGCCATTTCTCAAAATACCATATCCTATGATATTCCTGAGAAAGAACTTGCATTTGCCGATCAGTTGAAAATTGAATATCAGCAAAAAACCATGCTTGCCAACGGAGATTGCAATAGGCCGGAATTCAATAGCGATATTCCTGTCGTTGTTATAGATAATAGGGTTGCTCAAAATGTTGATGCCATAGCTGTCGCAATGAATCCTGTCAAAATTGCTGAACACATAGCCTACAATGAACCTGCATTTGAAAATTCCGATTTGGATAATGAGCAAATAGAGATAAATTTTGAAATTGATAAGCCGATTCTAAAAGCAATTCCCGTTAATGTAGAACCCATTGAGATTTCTAAACTTATGGCGGAGGCTGTAATCCCTGAGGAAGAAATTGAAATCAACCTTGAATCGGAGTCAATAAAATCCGTTCCAATTGCTGTTCCATTTGATTTGAGTCTGATAGTTCAGAATAAACTTATTATTGAGGACGAATTGGAAATAAATTTTAAGGTTGATGAAACTGCAAACGTTCACATATCAGAGGTTATTATGCCGATTTATCTGGAAGAAATGGCTTCTATTTGGATGGAGGAGGATGAAGTTTTGGAAATCAGAAATACGGAATATTCTCTAATACCAGTTGATTTGGTTGAGCCTATCCTTTTTAATGAAATTGCATATAGTTTGGATGATGCTGAAGAAATTTTGGAAATTGGCTCTTTTGAAGAAGATGCTATTGAATATACCATCCCAAGCCAAATCAATCCAATTGTATTGGACGAACCCCTATTGGTTGAACTCGCCTTTGATGCAAATGAAGTGGAGATCAATTTCAATCCGGATAAGGAATTCCCAATTAATGTTCCTGAAATAATTGATCCTATTGGAATAACTGATTTGGCTTATAATGGAATTGACCCTGATGAAACTTCTCTTGAAATCAGTCTTGATACAGACAAGTCAACTGAGAAATTAGAAGTGGAAAAAAGCAATTCATCAAATTCAATGTTCTATCTGCGTGAACTTGCTTCCAATGTAATGACTATTGAGTCGAGCCGTTCAGATGAAGAAATTTTGCAGTTAGCTCTCACTGATTACGATGAACTCTCCTACGAAGAACTACTTTTTGCAGCAAGTCTGGCAACTTCCCCACAGGAAAAACTGATGATCTTTAATGTGGCCTTTGTTCATATTGACAGGGACTGGAGGGCATTTAACAATGCAGCCGTCACAGCTCTTCAAATAAAAGACCTTGATCAGGCCGAATGTTTATTGCACCAGGCGTCGCTTATTTCGGAAAACAATGGTAAGGTTTATAACAATATGGGAGTATTGTTTTGCTACCGGAATGAATTTGAAAAGGCCGAGGAGTTTTTCCTGTCGGCAACCAGCAGTGGTGTTGACAGTGGTTACAATTTGCAGGTTGTCAATAGCATAAGGGAAGAAAATAGAAATACACAGAATGGAATCATTCCGGGTGTATCTGTAATGAATACAGAATCATTAAGTGATATTATTGACTATGGCGGTTCTGCCGAATAGTTCGAAAGCCTGACAGCGTATTCTAAAACCGTATTTCAACCATGCGGTTTTATTCTGCCATTAATACATTGATCTTATTATTTTTGCAGTCAGAAAAATTGTTAAGAAAACTAATTTGATGTTCCGTTTTTCAAATTAAAAATTTTAATAATTTTACGAATCATTATTTCATACAACCACAAAATATATAAATATGAAATTTATCGTATCGAGTACAGTTTTACTAAAGAATTTGCAATTGATAAGCGGGGTTATAAACCCAAGCAATACACTTCCAATTCTGGATGATTTTTTGTTTGAGCTGAAGGATAAAACCCTTCAGATAACAGCCTCCGACCTTGAAACAACAATGACGGTTACCGTACCACTTGATATGGCTGAAGACCCAGGAATTGTAACCATTCCTGCCAAGTTGCTGTTGGAAACACTGAAGACCTTTGCCAATGTTCCGATAACGTTTACCATTGATAAAGAGACCCTTATAATTGAAATTTCAGCGGGAGAAGGTAAATTCAAACTTTCAGGACACAAGAGCGATGAATTTCCATCCAAGCCCGAAATAGAAGAACCGGTAACCATCCGCATTAAATCGGAAGTATTAAAAAGTGCATTTTATAAAACTTTGTTTGCCGCCGGTAATGATGAATTAAGGCCCGTGATGTCAGGAGTGTTTTGTGAATTGTCGCCCGAAGACGTTACCTTTGTAGCTACCGATGCCCATAAACTGGTTCGATACAGAAGAACGGATACAAAGGCAGAAACTCCTGCATCTTTTATTTTGCCAAAGAAGCCATTGAATCAAATGAAGAACATTTTGCCCGAGGATATTGATGTGCAGATTGATTATGACCAAACCAATGCTTCTTTTACTTATGACAATGTGAGCCTGGTTTGCCGTTTGATTGATGGCAAGTATCCCAATTATGAAGCGGTTATTCCAAAGGATAACCCCAATGTATTGACCATTGACCGTGCACCTATAATAAATTCGATCAAACGCGTGGCTCTTTATGCTAACCAATCTACTAACCAGGTAAGGCTGAAGATAAGTGGACAAGAACTTACATTGTCTGCCGAAGATATTGATTATGCAAACGAAGCTAAGGAAAGGCTGACATGCAGCTATAGCGGCGAAGATATGGAAATTGGGTTCAATTCAAAATTCCTGCTTGATATGCTCAATAATATTGATGCCGACAGTATAAAGCTTGAAATGTCGGCCCCCAACAGGGCGGGTATCTTGTTGCCTGTTGATAATGATGATAAAGGGGAAGACATATTAATGCTGGTTATGCCAGTGATGCTAAACTCTTAATGGAGATTTATTGAAATAAAATGAGCAAGCCGATTTGGCTTGCTTTTTTTTTGAGCACAAAATATCATTCAAAAAGTATGGAAAATTGTCTGGGTCAGTTTTTTGTTTTAAATGGCGAAGTCAAGCCGGCTATGGAATTTTTACAAACCATCCCCGGTGAGAATGACTTGATTTATGAAGTGATCAGAATAGAGGCAGGGATACCCTTGTTTTTAGAAGACCATTTAAGCCGCCTTGAAACTTCAATTCGATTGCTAAATGCTGGATTTCCATTTGCTAAGGAGGGTATTATTGAATCCATAAAAAAACTTATTATTTCAAACAAATCGGATACCGGAGCTTTAAAGATACTTCTTTTTTATAAAAATAACCGGATGCTGTTTGTCCATTTGATGAAGGAGTATAAACCTACAGCGGAGGAATACATTTCTGGAATTGAAACCCGTTTTTTTTATGAATCACGTGAAAATCCCAATGCAAAAGTCTGGAATGCCGGTTTCAGACAAAGGACTGCTGATGAGATTTCCCGCAATTCACTCTTTGAATTGGTTTTGGTAAATCCGGAGGGATTTATTACCGAAGGCAGCCGCTCCAACATCTTTTTTATTCGTGGTAATGAGGTTTATACGGCACACGATGATTTCGTATTATCGGGTATTACACGAAAAAAGGTACTTTCCGTTTGTCAGTCTTTACAAATTAAAGTGAATTTTGAAATGATTGATTTCAGGGATGTTTCAAAATTTGATTCTGCTTTTTTTACCGGAACCACCCGGATCATGGTTCCTGTCCGGCAAATTGAAAATGTTTCATTTGAAGTCAATAACCCCGTTTTTGGGCTTCTTAAGGATGGGTTTCAAAAATTGGTAAAGGAATATGTATCAGAAAAACGTCAGTAAGTTTATTTATTATTTCTCATTCATTAAACCCTCCGCCAGCCAATTAGCTCCAGCTTGCCTGTTATCTTCAACGATAAAGCGTTTTTGGTCCCGATAATTTTTGATGTTTCCAAGTTCGATGTAAACACTAACAGGATAGGTTTTTCTCAACATGTGAAGGTTCCTGGATTTCACCGTGCCCGAGTAACCGCGCCCTTTTTGATGCATGGCATATTTTGCATCAATGGTATTGCGAAGTTGGGTTGCCAGTTCTTTTCCCTTAGTACTTTTCGGGTTATGATAAAAGAACATATCAATCCGCTGGCTGCTGCTACGCGAATCAACATGAATAACAACGGCACGTTGTTTTGTGGCACCCTGCTTTTTATGTTTATTGTAAAGCTCATTGATGGCATCTACCCGCTGGTCCAACCGCTTTACCTGGTTCAAAGGAATGACCTGGTTTGGATAACAGGTCTCATCTTTGTCCATTTTCAGATATTCTCCTGAACGGATACCATCGTTTTTATCTTCTGTAATCATATAAACCGTTGCATTGTGTTGCATCAGGTTTCTGGCTAACCTCAATGAAATATCATAAGCATATTCATCTTCACAAAGGGTGTGTTCGCCGTTTTTAACCATGGCTCCGGGATCAGGGCCTCCATGGCCAGCAACGATATAGTAAACGCGACCTTTTAATTTTGTGTCCACAATATCTACTACTTCATGCTCTTTGCCGAACAATGGATAGGTTATGGTCTTACCATCGGAGTTAGTATTTTCTTCAGTTGTAATTAATTCTCCTTTGCAATGAAGGATGTCGTAAGGAACCCAAAGGACATTGTCTACCCGGTAATCGTTCTCTTTTAAGCCTGCCTTGTGCACAGCTTCATTATATGATTGGATTTTTTTTGCCAGGTCCCAATCGTTTATTCCAATGGTTGAGCGGATACTGGTTGCATTATAGGTGTAAACCAGGATTGGCAGTTGATACGATTTATCGGCCATCAGCATCAGGTCGCTGTCGAGCTTGTTAATGGTTTTAAAATAATCAAGGTTGCAGCTTGAGGTGTTAACCTTGTATTTTTTCAACAAGGCATAAGTTCCTTCCCCTTTTATTGCTTTTACAGAATGATGCTTAACATCTTCTGCTGTTGCAGAAAACAAAAGTGCAAACAGAATAATCGGTACCAGATATAATTTAATTCTCATTCTTAACTAATTTTTTAAGCAGCATGTCACTATAGGAAATGGATACCAATTCATCATCTTTTATTTTGAATTTTTCAAGATAACGCTGACATTGTTCCAATAATTTTTCTTTTCCGATATTTCCTTCCAGGTCAATTGCTTCAATTTCAACAAAGGTTCCAAGGCCTTCAACTTTATCCAGATGAAACTTTATGTTTTCGATGAAAAATATTCTTCGTTCTTTTTTTACAACGACTTTCACACCAATGGATGCGGTCAGTATACGTTTTAAGTTTTCATCAGGCAATGCCTTATAAAGAACCACTTGCGAGTTCTTTGGCCCCGGCTTATCCTCCCTGTGATAATGAATCAGGGCATTTTCAATATTCCCTTCCCGAAGTTTCAAACGTCCTTCGTTAACCTTAAAGTAGGTGTCTGTTTGAAAGTCAGTTCCATGGGCAACAGCATTTTCCTTCCTTAGAATATACTCAATGGTTTCCTGATTTTGGCACTGTGCCTTTATTTCGATATTGAGAAAACTCATGCTGCTAAATTACATTTCAAAATTATCCTTATTTAAAACCAATACGAATAAGGATTGCGATAAGATATTAAAAGACTTATGAACAATGGTGTTGCTTCAAAAAGCATATTGTTAATCAGTTAAAACTAATGAATATAAATTTAGTTGTCATTGGTATGGAAGAAGACCGAAGCAATCTGTGAATGAAAGGATTGCTTCACACCATTTCATTCCGGTCGACATGCAGAATTAATTTGCAAAAAGGACTTTAGTTGCTTACTCTTTATTATGCACAAGAATTATCTCTATGGCCCTTTCCATAATATCATCAATTCCCTTGGCTTCATTTTCCGGTGACATCCAAACAGCAATATCCGGGGAATTCCATTTTCGAGGTTTTCGCCTGAGGGAGAAAAAGTCTGGCT
Source organism: Bacteroidales bacterium (assembly GCA_041393255.1). Taxonomy (GTDB): domain Bacteria; phylum Bacteroidota; class Bacteroidia; order Bacteroidales; family JAADJA01; genus JAADJA01. Next base: position 110,069 of record JAWKKM010000008.1, read on the forward strand.
TGTCGAAAACCGGTAACCCCAGCCATTGGGTAACTCAAAACCGGCCGGTGCACCAAGCCCGCCACCTGTTGTATCACCAACCTGAACAACATGGGGAAATGCTTTCATGGCAAGGGTAAAAAAGGATGTTGCACTGTAACTTCCGCGGTTAGTAAGTAAAATTACCATTTTTGTATATTGCCGGTAACCGGCAGGTTCCATATACACGTCAGCAGGTTCTCCAAAATCATTATGCCCGGGGCCGTTTTTCATTTGGGAGGAATAAATAAATCTTTTTTGGTCAGCGAAGCGTGATCCGATTTTGTAAATGTTGCTCACCGATCCGCCTCCATTGCTTCGCATGTCAAGGATGATTGCATCTGTATGATAGAGGGCTGCAATGGTAAAATCAATATCTGCGTTTTCGACAAAACTTGAAAAGCTTGGGTAATAGATATAGCCGATCTCGTATCCTTCCCTTTCGAAGCTTGTATTGATAAGTCCACCCGTAATCCTGTAATCCCAACCGATATAATTGTCTTTCAATAACCTGAAGTTAAAATTTTCAGGCGAATTATAAGTGATGGGATATCGGGAATAGTCAAACGGGGCGATCAGGTTTACATGGCCGTCTTTTAATTCGGTGAGCATTTCGCCAAGAACTGTAAACAAATCATAATTGGACATGTCATTCGAAATCTTCTGACTGTATTCGCTACGAATGGAATTCCAGTCAATGCCTTTGTAATCGAAAAATGAATATTTCTCATCCACTGTCTGCCAAAGGCTTTCGAAATTGTTAACCGGGTCATCGGTAGGTTCTTTCTCCATCAAGACTTTTTCACACGATGTGAGAAGAATAACTGTTGAAATATAGTAAATGATTTTTTTCATCTTAATTTGTTTGAAAGGGTCTTATTATTGAATTTGAATACAAAAGCTAACTGAACACCATGAAAAGCTGTCTGAACTTTATTGTATCCCGGATCATGGCTCATGAAATTCCAAACATAACCAAGCTTAAGCATGTTTTGGTTGTGAAGTGTGTAATACAGTCCAGCTTGCGACCGGATGGCAAAGGGAACGATGACTCCACCTGTGATGTGCTCCTGCCGGAGTGCTGACTGTTGGTCAGGGTCAATAAAATTGGTAATGGTAACGTAAGTTGGCCTCACCATCATGCTTACTAACGGCATGGATAATTGCCAGCTAAAACGGAGATCGCGGTCGTGACGGTTGAACTTCATAAACCAGATTTTTACTTTTTTTCCTTGCCAGCTAAAGGGTATTTCGAAACGGGTGGCCGCCCCAATTCCAGCGTAACTATCGAAAGTAAATGCTGAGTTGCCAAATTTATAATCAACCCTGAAATTCATATTAATGTTAAATTCAGGCCCAACATACCAGTTAACTTTGTTCTTAATGGATTTTATTTTGAACAACCTGTTGTAGCGGATGGTGGGGATGTAACTTGTATTTCGCGGATCGTACCAGGGTGAGCTGGTTCGCGATTTCAGGTTGTTGTAGGCAAAGTCAAGTTCCAGGGTGCTGATGATGCGATCGGAGTGAATAAGGTAGCCCAGTGATGCGTTTGCAAAGTTAAAACCTTTGTAGATCAATGGAGAGGTCGCCTGATCCAGAACGGATGAAAATGAAAATCCATATCCTAACCATAGGTATCTGTCGCGGGCTTTCCTTACTTCCTTCTTTGTCTCTTTCGTTTCCTTGTCAGCAGGGAGCACTGTTTTTGGCATTGAATTCAATGTTGTCCCCAGAAAAAGAAAAGCGATCAATGGTATGATAATTCGTCGCATAATCGAAATTTTGATAAACAAGCAAAGATAAAGTTTAAATTTTGAGTGTAGCCGCGAAAAGTTAGTTGTCATGGCGAGTCTGCCCGTTTGGAATGATGAGCATAGCTTGTTGGAATGGCTTTAATATGTATCATTTATGGTTTTAACCGGATAATACATAATTTTTTAACTTTACAATCTTTATTAACCGTGGCTAAATATTTCTGGCAAATGTGCGTTAAATGAATTATAAATCGATGAACCGTCTCAATGAAACGAACCACCCTGTACCCGGTAATTATTTTAATTATCCTCATTCAAGTTTTGGGTTTGGCTTCCTGCCAGAAACCTGAATTCATCTATTTATCTGATGAATTCAAATCGTTTACTGTATTTCCTGTAGGCAGCTATTGGGTTTATGAAGAAATAAACAGTGGGTTTGTTGATACGTTGAAGGTGGATAAGGTCTCCCTTGATTTCGGTCATCTACATTCAGAATCAAATGTGCTCGCCGAAAAGGGAAGTATTAAATTTAGTACGGCTTTTTCAGGGACGAAAATAGGCCTGATAGGCGCAACAGAGTATTCGGAATGCCTCTCTTACAGCTCCTGCTACATGTATAATTCAGAACCAGATACAGTTTATAACCCAGCCGGGGAGTATTTAAATTTGGGGTGTGAATTTTTTTGTTGCTGCGATTCAGGCACGAAAAGCCGGGCTTTTTTCTTTAAGTATTCAGGCATCATTGACACATTGAGTGTAGGGCAAAGAACCTTTTTTGATGTAAGGTTATTTAGTAACGTTATCGAGGACTCTTTGTATCTTCAGCAAGATACCGGCCTTGTTAAAAGATACTATTTCGTCAAATATGTTGGGTTGGTGAAATGGGAGCAATACAATGGAAAAGTTTGGGAAGTCAGGAATTTTGAAACAAAGTAATGCTTGTTTTATCCGTGGAATTGCTTAAATATCAATTATCAGTTGATTTGAAAAAACCCCAAGGGGGTTGCTGGATTTGTTATGCAGTAGTTTATTGGATCATCTAATCGTCTATAAGCAATAAAAGATAATGCGCTGCCGACCAACTGAAATTTTCTGGATACGCGCATTCGCTCACTTTGTGCAAAAATATTATCAGCAACTAAATATAACAGAAAAGCATAGACCCATACAATTTACTTTCAATCTTATTTTGAATTTGAAGATTTACAAGGCCTCTGAACTTCTCTTTGTTATAAATCCATTTATTCATGATTATTGGTGTACTTTGTAATGATTTCATCCCTTAACTTAAGAAACATATTTGTGACATCCTGCATTAAACCGTTGGAATAATTTGTAAGAAATTCCTGTGCTTCGTTGGGATTTTTATAATAGCGTTGCATGGCCTCTTCTTCGACAGCTTTTTGATTGTTGAAAATTTCATCCTCAAACGGAGTTCTTACAGCCCTGACATCTTCAGCAATAGATTGAAATTTCAGATTAGCAAGATTGTCAACAAAGTCTATGGCCCAACGTGCAGAATTTTCGTCGTATTTGTTCGGATCATATGTTTTGTAGGATTCATCTACAGATAAATTACCCGCATAAATTGGAACATAAGGGCTGAAATAAGGATTGTCGAGATACACCCAATAAACACCTCCAATTTCATTGGGCATCCCTTCACGAAGTTGGAGCACCATTCCATAATGTCCACGATGGCGGGCCACCGGGCGGCGATAGGTGATTTTCATCAGCTTCCTCAGATCGCTTACAGGAAAAGGTGTCGCCAAAGGGCTTTTTTCATAAGCACCCTTTCCGTTAGGTACCAGCCACTCAGGTCCGGCAGTCATATCATAAATAGTCCCTTCGAACGTTGAACGCTGAAATGCAATTACATCACGAACAGAAATCTTGTTTTCGGGCTTCACCGAAAAAGGATAAATGGAAAGGGGTTCGACAATCTGAAAATAGGGGCTTATTCCTTTGTAAGGATTTCCATTCAGAAAGCGGTCGGGCCACTCTGTATAGTTGGGTGCAAATGTCTGGAAGAAAAGCCAGAACCTTCCTGTTGCATATTCAACCGGGAGCGGGGTATAGGCTTCCTGCCAGATAAATGGTTTGCCTGATTTGGGATCGTACCAGCCCCGGTCAATGGCTTCCTGCATATAATTTTTTGATACCATGAAGTTATCCTTGTCCCTGGCATTGATCTCTTTGATAATGCTCCAGTTGGGGATCATGGTTGCTTCATCTTCGGGTAATCTTTGGGCTGCCCAAATAGCGCCGGGTTTTCCACTTTCCGGGGTCCAGTCCGGGCCAACACCAAATATTTCCAATACCCATATCTCTTCTGTGTCAGCAATTACAAGTGTTTCTGAACCATCTCCACTGGAAGGTAAGAATCCATATTTTGTCATTAATTCACCAATGAACTGAACAGCTTCCCTAGCAGTCTTATACCGTTGCAGGGCAAAAATCTGCGCTTGCTCAATGGTCATGATCTGTTCGCCGGTTTCGCGGGTGCATATAAGTTCATTTCTTTGAGCAGTTGTGCTTTCCCCAATTCCTAATTGATATTCATTTACATGCGAATATGCCGACTGGAAATATTTATATGTTTGCTCAACCTGTGGGATGTAACCAAGTATGATCCCATCGTCGTTCAGGGGCCTGTCGGCATCCTGGATTCCCCAAAATACTGGTGCTTGATCGCCTGGCTTGAAATTTTGGGCCGGAACCACAAAGATTCTTGAATCGGGGCCGGTATCGGTATGTGAAATAATATTTGAACCATCGGTCGTTGCTTTTTTACCTATAGCTATGATGGTACAAGCATCAGCAATGAAATGAAATCCAACAGTTAATACAAGCAGAACAGCTAAAACTTTTTTTGACATATTATTTAATATTATGGGGGTTTAATAAAACCCAAAAGTATAATTTTTTTTAGGCTAATTGTGTATTTATTATACCGTATCCTAAATTGGATTGCAAAAATTTGCAAATACTCTTAAGGATTTTTATTTATTGGAACGAAGCAGTTATATGCATGCTGTTAAAATGACTAAACAATGATTTTTTGCGAAAAGTATAGAATAAAAAGAAAATGCCCGCCCACAAAGGTGTGAGTTTGGCTGCCCTTCCCTGTTATAATTGAAGCTTAGCTACGCACCCACTTTTTTTTGCCAATACACAGCCTTATTCTATCGATACAGCATTTTTATGCTTATTCCCTTTTGGGTCGACCAGCCTTCTTTATCGGTAAGGCTGATGAAAAAATGATAGTCGCCTTCATCATAATCACCATTTCCATTACCCGAGGTAATCAAAATTGATATATTTGGATCATGTTCTTTTAAACCTGAAGGAATAGAATAATCCTCAATGAATAAAAATGGATTTACCGGGTCTTTAATTGGGTCAAGGCTACATTCTGTTACTTCAGTACTGTGCGAATGATGGTCGAAATTATTGTGAATATCAATACTGTAAGAACCCAACTCAGCATTGTCGGTGAACAAAGCTTTTAGCCCGAATGATTCTCCAAAATACAAAGTGTCGCAATTCACCGGAAAAGCATCTGGAATGCTTAAATCAATTACCGGCTTGACATTATCAATTTCGTCTTCTTTTTCACAGGAATTGAAAAATATCAGCAGTAAAAGCGGAATTATTAGTCTGTAAGTTTTCATATTTATAAAAAAATTAAGGGCAGGCTTTTAAAAATACCTGCCCGGGTTGAAATCAATAATTTATAACAATGGGATAATGGTTTGAAAAAGTCCAGTTGCCTCCAAAGGCATCTTTACATTTTACCACAATGTAATATTTTGCCGATTGCCATGCAATATCTCCGGTTATTTCTTTGGGCTCAGTATTGTTATCATATGTTGCTCCAACAATGATACTTGCCGAAAAATTGTGAGCCACCGGACTGTCAAAGTCATGCGTATGCAAGAGGGTAATAGTGTTGGCATCGTTCACTTCCGCATCGGCCAAATTCTGGTCAGTGCGCACCAGGCCAATATACAAACCGCCCAATGCTAAATCATCACTGACGGAGCCAGAAATTGAAATGGTCTCGCCATTGTTAAATTCCTGATTATTTGCTGGGGCATTGGAAATTCTGATTTCAGGGGCTACTGCATCACCTGGTGCCTGAATTTCAAGTTCTGCTTCAGCGCTACTTTGGTTACCTTCCATATCCGTAACGATAAAATCGAAGTGATAATCGCCGGGTTCAGCATGGATGTCAACATCGATATGTTCATGAAATGTGGTGTTTTTTAAACCTGAAAATTTTGTGTAGATGGTGTCAACTTCCCACTCTTCATGTCCATCTTCATTCATACTTTTCTCATGATGTTCACCTTCGGGGTGGATAAGTACTTGAATTGTATTAATTTTTCCTTCAGCAACCACTTCAACTTCTATATGGATATCGCTGCCTATAATTGCTATATGGTTGTTACCATGATTATCTCCTTCGCCAAGTTCATGGATGGTGATAACAGGCTTGGCAACCTCATTATTTTTCTCACATGAAGTGAAAAATAATCCTGCTGTAAAAGCAATTGCAATTAAAAAAGTTTTTTGTGTTCATAATTTTAAGAATTAAATGTTTACACTTAATTTACTTTTTGTTTCATTTTCCTGAAAAAGGCATTGAAATATTAACAATAAAATTTCTACCCGGCTCAGGAACATTAATCAGCCTGTAATAGCTGGTGTGATTAAAATACCTGGTGTTAAACAGGTTTTGTACCTGCATGGAAATGTTTATTCGCTGATTTTTAAAAACAATATCGCCTCCCAACCCTAAATTGACAACCTGATATCCATTAGTTGTTTCTTCTGGGCGGAACGATGTTGTTTTGGGCTGCTGTAAGCCTGTAATCCAACGCGAAATACATATTCTGAACAAAACTTATTCCCGCTTTGATATTTAATATTGAACAATGCAGAGGTGAGGCGAAAACGGCAATGTAAATCCTTCTTTCTCACCCGAAAGTTGTTCGGAGTAAACATATTCGCCAACAACTCCCAGTTGCAAAAACCGGGCGATTTCGTAATGTGCATGGATCTCACCGCCGTATCTGAAAACCTTGCTTTGGGTGTAATCATAAGCCTGGTTTCCGTTGCCATATAGCCTGTCGTGTTCGTAGCCTGGATTCAGGTAGATGTAATTCCGGAAATAATTCACAAATGGCGTTAACCCGATCGCAATCTTATGGATTGTATTCCATGCCTGCATCAAACTGATACGATATTTCAGGAGATAAATCAGCATTGCCAACTTCGTAACTGAAATGAGTGGTAATTGACACCATTGGCAGCCAGTTCTTTGGCAATGGGCATCCAAGCTTTACCGCGATTTGCTTTTAGCGACCATTTTCCGGAATTGTAGTTATACCCAACCGACCATGAAACATTGGAGAAGTTACGTTCAATATGTTGTGCTCTTTGAAGATATTGCAAAGTGGTGTCGTCGTTTTCAATCACCGGCGATGGAAACCAATCATAATATTCTTCTGTATTAATATGCCCGTAATCGTAGCGAATACCCGCCTGAAACATGCTTTTTCAGAAAAACGAAATTTAGCATATGCAAAGCCGCCTGTTTGAAACTGATGGTAAGCCGGTATAATAAATCCGCGGCCATCAATCCGGTTATCCTGATATTCAGTGTTTACGCCGTAATTGAATTGTATTTTATTAGAAAATTGAAACAGAAATTTTAAATTTCCCGAGTACACATATTTTTCAAACTGTCGTTCGAGATCGGGATTAAAGCCCAGTGTATCCGGAAATGTAGCCGGCATATAACCATGTTGCACATACTGGCTCCATTCCTGCCTAAAATTGCGCTGAAAACCCAAATCAATTTCAAGATTCAATTTCTCCCATTCATAATAACTGGTATTGATCACCTTAAAATGGTTTACCGTCTGATACGGATACTGGATATCCCTGTTTGATTTATCGTGCAAACCGGTATCTACATTGCGGGGTTCCAGGCCATGCGTATTGGCGAAAAAACCGCTTTTACTGTTTACCCTGCTCACATAAAATTTGCTCTGAAATCGTTTCTGGATGATGCCGAATGAAGTATGCAGGTTTCGTTCGTTGCCCGCGGTATTTCGCAAATGGTTTTCGTATAATGCTGCACGGTACGAATAAATATCCACGCTGTCGGTGGGGACTTTATAATCGCCATAGCCAAGAAGTGTTGTCCTAACAAACGCAAAAAACCATTTTTTACGGGCATACAACGAAACAGATGTTCCCAACAGATCATTGTTTGTATTGCCGGTCAGGTCCACAGTTCCACCAAACGAATTTTCAGCAGGGATTTTTCTGTTGTTCATATCAATGATTCCACCCATGGCATCGGAACCATACATCAGCGATGCAGGGCCTTTGATGACCTCAATATTTTCCACAGCATACTGGTCGATTTCGAGGCCGTGGTCAGCCCCCCATTGCTGGGCTTCGTGTTTGATGTTGTTTTCAACCACTACAACCCGGTTAAAACCAAGGCCACGGATAACCGGTTTTGATTGGCCTGAACCAATGTCAATTGTTGTGACCCCGGGCAACCTTTCTATCGATTTCATGAGGCTGCCACCCAGATTTTGCTTTACGTAGTCATTATTCACAATTTCAATATTGAGCGATTCTTCCTTTTTTCTGGATTCGATATAATCGTCGGATACAACTACCTCATTCAAACTCATGACACTTATGCTAAGTTGTGCATTAAACATAGTATCTTCACTTAGTGTAATTGTGTCAGCAAGTGTTTGGATATCCCATAAATGACACCTCTATTATATAGGTACCCTCTTGAAGGTTGTCAATAACAAATTTACCCTGTAGGTCAGTAGTTGTACCCTTATTTATTGAGTATAGAAATACTGACGCACCCGGTAAAGACTCATTGTTTTCATCGACAATGAAACCTTTCAGTGTATATAGGTTTTGCCCATACGAAAAACCATACAAAATACTCATGCCTAACAAAAGCATGAAAAATCTACTCATAATGAAATAATTGAGATTAAACCACCTAAAAATCTGAGCTATTTATTTATGAAAATAAAAAATGGTGGCGCCCTTGGTGATTTTTCAGCGAAGACCTGCTTGTAGTGTTGCTGAATAGCTACTATATTTAGAGAGAAGGAAAATGCAGGAACCATTGACCTGAATATGGAAATCCCGGGTAAGTCGTTTAATGAAAATTGATATTCACAGATTTGGCATACATCTTCTTTCTGCGTAATATTTTCAGACTTATCAGGGCTATCCGTATCACATGTTTCTGTATGGCAGCATTGATAATCATTTTTATTTGTTTGTGAATTATGCCAAACAATATGAACTGATTGAAACAGAATTGGAAAAAAGAAAATCCAAAATAAAAAGGGAGCGATATGTTTTCTAAGTTCCATCAAATTGTACTCTTAATTTCTGCAGTTTGCACAAATTCCTTTTATTAAAACCTCTGTTTCAATATTGGCAAAACCCTCAGGTAACTGATATTTTTGTACAGGTACATTATCCATGCATTTCAAAGCATTACACTCATTGCAGTAGAAATGAGCATGTTCATCTTTATGAGTCAATGTATTATCGATGGCATATTTGACCAATTGATTGTCAACAACAATTTTATGTATGACCTTATGCTCTATTAATGTTTTAAAAGAACGGTAAAAAGTAGTTCGGTCGTAATGAACGGCCAAACGTTCCCTGATTTCGTTTTCGGAAAGAGCCTCATTTGCAGCCATTACGACTTCAATAATCCCCGCACGGCAACTTGTTCGTTTAAGATTGAGGTTCTTTAAAATATCGTAAATAATCAGTGTCAAATGTAGGAAAAGTTTCCATTCGTTTTTTTTTTTTTTTTTTGAAAAGCACCTGTTATCAACAATAAAATCAGGTTGTTAACATCTGTTTCGGGGTAAGTTTTTACTTTTCTCAAAAATCAACCGCTATTAACAAAAAATGTATGGCTGTTTTAATAAAAACCTCTGTTGTTGCTTGCTTTGAGGGGTTTCATAGGCTAAATTTGCAATATATTTTCAAAGGTTTTGGAAAAAGACAAAATCATACAAGTGCTTTTGCAGAAAATAGAAGAACTCACCAAAGAGGTCCAATACTTAAAAGAACGCCTATCCAAATACGAACATCCTAAAAATTCAGGCAATAGCTCTATACCACCCTCCAAAGACGAAAACCGACCCAAACGTAATACGAGTTTGCGGGAAAAAACCGGTCGCAGGCCAGGCGGACAAACCGGGCACAAGGGCAATACATTGAAAATGGTTTCAAATCCTGACATTTTACAGGAACACATTCCATGCTATTGTGAGGGTTGTGGGAATGACATCAGCAACCTTTCAAGTGAGTTTGCCGGTAAACGCCAGGTAATAGATATCCCGGAGATAAAACTACATGTAACCGAACACAGGATATATAGTAAGGTTTGCAGTTGCGGCCATGTAACAACAGGGGATTTCCCCTTCCAGGCCAATGCTCCTGTAGGCTATGGCAATAATATAGAAAGTCTGATCGGCTATTTTCATTCCCGCCAGTACATCCCTTTTAAACGGATGCAGGAATTTTTTAAAGACGTGTTCAATATTCCCATAAGCGAAGGAGGCATTCATTATCTGTTAAACAAGCTTGTAGCAAAGGCCTTGCCCGCATATGAACTGATAAAGCAAAAACTTTCCTCAACTACGGTTGCTGTTGGAACAGATGAAACAGGATTGAAAGTAGCAGGGGATAAACACTGGGCATGGACATGGCAAAACAATGATGCAACATTTATTTCAATAACCGACAACAGGGGGATGGCAAGCATTAATGAAAACTTCAGAAACGGATTTGAAAATGCTGTATTGGTTCATGATTGCTGGAAAAGCCACTTCAACACCAATGCTTTGTCACATCAAATATGCATTGCCCATTTGTTAAGAAATTTGAATTACCTGACAGAATTATACAACCACAAATGGAGCAAGGTATGCAAAATGGTCTTTAAGTCAGCTCTGGATTTAAAATTCAGAATGAGTGATGTGGACTATTATATCCCTAATCCGATAAGGACAACCCTGGAAAGCCGGTTGGACTTCTTGATAAATTACAAGTTGGACAAAAACCATAAAGAACTCATTACTTTTCAGAAAAGGCTTATCAGATACAGGGACTATCTTTTTACATTTCTTTATCATCCCAAAGTGCCACCGGATAATAATGCCTCGGAAAGAGCGATACGCAATATAAAGGTCAAGCAGAAAATATCAGGCCAGTTCAAATCGCCAAACGGGGCTTTTATATTTGCAGTATTGAGGTCAATAACCGACACGGTAATCAAGAATAATCAGAATGTGTTAAGCTCCTTAAATATTATCGCTAAATTGAACACTGATTAGTTACAAATTGAAGTTGTTAAAAGTTAAAAAATGAGATATTAAAACACGAATGTTTAAAAGAACGAATTATTGAAAATGATGCGAAAAAAATATTAATTTTAGCAATCCGTATGTCCTATATAAACAGCACTTATGAAGCCATTTACTCAATAGTTTAACCCTTTGTCTTTCGATTTTTGATAAAAAGCCTATTTTTGCAGCTTCTAGGATTCGAGTATTGATTAAACTGTGACCAATAAGCCGTTAAACCGCATCTCATTGTTTTCATCTGACGTTTTCTTAACTGTTTAAAACTGATCCGTAGCATCCGGTTCAATTGCCTTGTAAAACAATCAAGGGGACACTAATTTATTAATTTTAAAAGACAAATTGAAATGACACATGTAAAAAAAGGAAGTACCGTTTCTGTTCATTATACGGGTAAATTGGCTGATGGATCCATATTTGATTCTTCAGAAGGCCGTGAACCTTTAACCTTGCTAAAATCGGAGAGGTATTCTTATCAAGGTTTCGAACAAGGTGTTATGGGTATGAAGGTTGACGAAAGCAAAACTAAATGGCATCCCATTTGCTGAAGAGCATGGTGATGTTCGTGAGGACTTGTTTATTGAAATACCCAAATCCCAATTGCCACCTGATCTTAAAATTGAAGAGGGGATGGATTTGGTTTCCCAACTTTAACCCGATGGCCAGCAAATAGTAGTAAAGATAAAGAGATAAAGCCCGAAACTATTATTATAGACGCTAATCATAAACTGGCCGGAAAAGATCTTATATTTGAGATTAAAGTGACTGAGATTGCTAAGTAGCCTATTTTTAGGATTATATCAAAATCAGATAGCGATTTCTTAATGAAATAACTATGGCGCAAGGATTTACTTTTATATATTTAGCTGAGAAGTTATTCCACATTTCCTATTTCAATGGAATATATATTTCCGTCTTCAGATTTTCTGGTTTTGTTTTGCCCGGACTGTTCAGATACTTTTCAAAGCAAGGAACATCCCTGAGTTCTTCGCCACTTTCCTGCAGCCAGACGCCATAAATAAAATCATAGGTTTTCTGAAAATCAGTATACGGGCCTTTATGCATAAATACGGCATAGCGGCCACCCTCAATGGTTTTTACACCTACTTCACCCTCAGGTATTACCTCTTTCGTAACCACTACGCATGCATCATACCTTAGTTTATTCGATTCGGTAACGCCCGGATCATCATGGCTGATGCCAATAAAATCAGTAGCTCTTCCAAATAACTTTTTTCTTTCAGCAAAAGCGCAAACCTTTTCCCACGATTCTTCTGTTCCTTGTCCGTCATAGGGGCCAATGGAATTAACATAGATCACATGGAGGGGTTTAAGTTCCCTGAGCTTTGGTTTCAATTTTTTGTCTTCTATTGTCTTCATTTTTTGCAGATAATTAATGGTTTTAATTTCAGTGTAATGGCTGCAGAAATCACCCGGAGCGACGCCAAACCGTTTTTTGAACGCTTTGTTAAAGGATGACGGCACATCGTAACCCATTTTATAAGCAATATCCTTCATGCTTAAATTGGAATGAAGAATGAGGTTTGCTGCCGTTTCCAAACGAATCCTTATCATATATGCCATCAACGGTTCATTTAAATGGGCCCGCATGATCCGGTGAAAGTGATAAGGAGAAAAATGGGCTAAGGAGGCCAGTTTATCCAGTTCCAGTTTGTCGTCGAGGTGGGAATGAATATAATGCAATACTTTGTTCACCCTTTCCTGATAATCCTGATGTGTTGTTTTTTTGCCGGCCATTTCACTTTTTTTTATTGTCGAACCAAAATTATATGAGTCTCTCGCCGTTAAATTGTCCTGACTTGCTAATTTATAAATTGATTACTACAAAATCGTACTTTTGCGGAAATATTACTTTGCTTTGATACTACATTTCAAAAATACTGGTTTTCAATTTGCCCTCTCAGCACTTTTTGTGTTTTCCCTTTTTTCACTAAGTATGGCCCAAAAGCCGGTGAAAGTAAAGTTGATCAAAGCGGATGATTTAAGATATGATAAGAGCCTGGGTGCCAAGGTTCAGCGCCTCATCGGCAATGTGATCCTGAAGCACGATAGTACTTTACTATTTTGCGATAGCGCATACCTGAACGAAGCCACGAACAGTTTTGATGGTTTCGGGAATGTTCACATTAAAGCTTCCGATACCTTAAATATTTATAGTAACCTGCTTAATTATAATGGAAATACAAAAGTGGCCGAGTTGCACCATAATGTCCGCCTTGTGGATACGAAAGCTACACTTACAACAGACCATCTTTGGTACGACCGTGAATCGGGAATTGCTTTTTATAAAACCGGTGGTAGAATTGTGGATTCTGCCAATGTTCTTACTAGTGTAAGAGGATATTATTATACCGAAACAAAGGAAGCTTATTTCCGTGATAGTGTGAAGTTGGTAAATGAACGCTATGTGATGATAACCGATACCATGATGTACCATACGGAAAAGGAGATTTCTTATTTCTATGGACCAACCACCATTACCAGTGAGGAGAATGTTATTTATTGTGAAAATGGCTGGTACGATTCACAGAATGATAAGTCGCGTTTTACACAAAATGCCTACCTCATTACCAAAGAACAAAAGCTGAGCGGTGACAGCCTTTATTATGATCGGTTGCTGGATTATGGTGAGGCCTTTAGCAATGTGTCGTTGTTGGACACAGTGCAGGATATGACGATTTATGGACATTATGGAGAGTTTCGGCGATCGGCCGGGCATGCTTATGTTACCGATAGCGCGGTGGCTGTGCTAGCCGATAAAACAGATTCTCTTTTTCTCCATTCGGATACCCTTTTCATTCAGTTTGATTCTGCACAAAATGTGGAATATATGTTGGGCTATTACCATACCAAGTTTTTCAGGAAAGACCTGCAGGGAATGTGCGATTCGCTAGTTTATAATTTTAGTGATTCTACCATTTTCCTTTACAATTCACCTGTTTTGTGGTCAGATATTAATCAACTGACTGCTGATTCGGTGAGAATTGCTTTGGCCAATAACAAAATCGATACCCTTGCATTGATTGGCTCTTCCTTTATCATCTCGATGGACGATACCATCAGCCGTTCAAGTTATAATCAAATCAAAGGAAAGGTAATGACAGGATATTTTAAGGATAATCAATTGGTTAAAATCAATGTGAATGGCAATTCCGAAACTTTATATTACATCAGGGAGGAGGATGGCAGCCTCATTGGTATCAACATAGCATTTGCAAGTGATATGTCAATCTACTTGTTTAACAGTGAGGTGCAATCGATCTCTTACCAAAAAAACCCCGATGCCCATCTTTATCCCGATCATGAAGTGAAAACCGAAGATCGCTTGCTGAAAGGGTTCAAATGGATTGAAGACAAAAGGCCTGCGAAAAAGGAGGATATTTTTGTCTGGTAGTTCCCTCGTTCGTAGATCCAAGTTTGAAGTTCAAAGGTTTACAAAAAAACAATTGTTTTAAACTGCTATGCGCCGTTTCGAAATAGTAGACTTTAATGGCCGTAAAGCGGACATTTTTCTTAAGAATGCCTCATGGTTGTAACCGGTAACAAGTTCATCAATTACATCCGAAACATGGTTAATTTCTGTAGCCATGTAAGCATTTGCTCCTGCAAACGCAAAGCCTTCATCCATATTCCCTGTGGCAGAATTATACAATGCCTTTGCAATACAATAAGGTGCTTCTTTATAATTGCAGCCTGAAAGGCATTTCCAGGGACATTTAAAGGGTTTCGTTTCGCCATCGATAATCTGTTGAACAAACTTATTTTTAACAACCCTGCCCGGCAGCCCAACAGGACTTTCAATAATGGCAATGTCCTCCTTACTTGCTGCAAGATAACTCTGCTTATACTCTATAGAAGCATCACATTCGTGGGTAGTAACAAAACGGGTTCCTATTTTTACCGCCTTGGCACCGGCTTGCATAATGTCATAAATATCTTTTCCGCTATGCAATCCACCCCCTGCAATTAGGGGTACTGAATGGCCATATGTTTTTTCGAAAGGAAGAATTGCTTGAACCGTTTCCTCTACAAGTACATGCAGCGGTATTCTATCCTCTTCCAGTTTGTCTTTTGCAAAACCCAGGTGGCCACCGGCCATCGGGCCTTCAACCACAACTGCATCCGGAATAAAATTATATTTTGATGCCCAGTAACGGAAAATCAAGCTTGCTGCTTTTGCAGATGAGACCTTCGGGACAAGCTTTGTATTGTGTCCATTCAAACCCGCTTTAGCAATAATTGCCGGAATTTTTAGGGGTAAACCGGCTCCAATAAAAATAACATCAATCTTCTCTTCAATGGCAACACGGATCAATTCCTCATGGTCGGTTAATGCCATCATAATATTAAAACACAAAACACAGTCGGTCATGCTTCGTGCTTGTCTGATTTCCCGGCGAAGAGCCCGTTTGTTGGCCTCATGAAACCTTTTCATATAGCCAGGATCAGTCATGCCGATAGCAGCTGCAGAGATCACCCCAATTCCTCCTTCGTTAGCCACAGCTGATGCAAGGCCTGATAAGGACACAGCTACCCCCATACCTCCCTGAACAATGGGCACTTTTACACTCAGATTTCCAATGTTTAATGCTTGCATATTATTTAGTTGTTATTTCCACTTTAAAAAATGTCCGAATCCGGAATGTATATGAAAATTCCTCTCTGGATATTTATTTTAACGACAAAATTAGCCAGCAATTTGTATAGGATTTCATATTAGGGCTGAATAAATCAGGAATAGTGATAAAAATGATTTTTAGGGGTAAAAATAGCAAATACAGGGGTGAATGAAATATAATCGTGGTGAATATCAGATAAGTTCTTTAAGCTTTGGAACATAAACCTTCGACACAGGTATCGGGAAATCTATATTTTCAAAATACAATCGGTAACCTTGAGAGCTGCCTTCAATCTTGTCAATATGATTAACATTAGCCATATACGACCGCTGACACTTAAAAATAAACTTATCATCCTTCAAAATCTCCTCTGCTTTGGTAAGGCTTAACCTAACCATTTGGCTTTTTATTTTACCCGATTCCTTCCAGAATATCTCAATATAGTTATTTGCTGACCGAATAAAAAGTATAAGATTGACCTTAATGGAAAGATTGTCTTTTTGATAATCAGAAATAAAATGTGCAAGCTTGTTATCTATTGATTTGTTTTCCTTCAGTTTTCTGTTAAGTTCGTTGGCTGATTTCAGATGTGAGCGTAAAAGCCTGTTTCGGTTAAAGGTAATAAGTACCGAAGTCGGGACAATGGCAATCAATAGCAACTTAATGATCATTTCAAAACCAAATTCCATTATACCCAATGCTTTGTAATAAAGAAAATAACCCACGCTTACCGTAAATAAAATCCAGATATCCCAAAGAATTTCTTTTTTGACATTCCACGATGAACCGTTCAGTATTTTCGGAAATAAACTGGGCAGGATCAACAAATTGAGGCTCAATGAAAGAAAAGTAATTGCGCCTAAGCCAATAGCAAGAAAATACTTGTCCTTTGTTGCTAATTCATCAATTTGCAGCGGTTGAAAAAGAAATAAAAACACAAATACACCCATGCTGATAAAAAAGATGATCTTCGTATTGTGCTTAAGGTCATCGTTAAACGGGTATGGTTTATTTAAAAAATTAAGCATAGGTATTAAGTCTCCTCAAATACAATTTTTATAAAGATACATAAGAATCCAATACATAACAATTGGAACATGAAAATGATTTATAAATTTTCTTCAAAAATGAATAAATGCAGGATAAAACTTTCAAATATCAAAAAAAGTGCATAAAAAAATCCCGCCAACGACGGGATAAAACTTTAAATGATAATATGATAATAAACTATGCTAGTTTAACATTTACAGCATTTAAACCTTTTTTTCCTTGCTCGAGTTCGAAAGTTACTTCGTCATCATCCCTTACCTGGTCAACCAGTCCGGAAACATGTACAAAATATTCTTTTTCACTTCCAGCCTCTTTAATAAATCCGAATCCTTTCGTTTCATTAAAAAATTTTACTACTCCTTTATTCATGTTATAATATTTAATTTGCGGCAAAGATAGGGTTTATGATTGAATAATGGATAAACAATTTAATAATTGACAATATTTTAACAGATGAATTTCAAATCAGTTATGACATTATTAGCGTTATCGGTATTCGCATTTGATGCAACAACGGAATTGTGTACCAGTGCTATTTTGTGTAATTAACTGGTTACGTTCAAATAGCTATACTTCGGCAGTAACTCTAACCCTCCTATGAATGAAGGGATAATGCCTTATTTTTCGGCTTTCCCTACCTGTATCAAAATTGAATTTCAATTCAGCTGACTCCGAACACAGAAGGTCCTGTAGCCTAAAACTATGTGTGTAAACGTTTAACTCAAGGTTGACCGGCAATCGAAATTTTTATCTACATTTACAGTTTCTTAGGAACAGTGAAGAATCGGTGCAGAATGAATGCAAAAAAAAGTTTAAACTTGTTAGTTGCCCTGTTGATAATATGGCAAACAGGCTTTAACCAAAAAGCGTCCAATCTCAATGAATCCGGGAAGGATCACTATTGGGATTTTCTTTTTGAGGCAAAATTACTCTCTGCCAAGATAAACCAAAAAGGTACTCCTAAGTTTTTTCAAAATTATGGTTATTGGGACCCAAATGGAGTATGGGAGGAGATCGGGCCGGTTACTTCATCAACTAATTTTACGAAAGATGTGGGGCGCTTATCCTGTATTGAGATTGATCCGGAAAATGATAGTATTATTCTTGCCGGTTCCCCAAGTGGAGGATTGTATTACACACTAAACAAGGGAGATCACTGGATCAATGCCGGGCTTGACAGGCCGATGGAAGATCATGGCTTAAATATGTTTACGCCGGGAATTGCATCTGTTGTGATTACGCATAGAAACGATACTGCGTTTTGGATAGTCGCTACCGGCGATAAAGATCATACTTTCAGTTATAGTAGGGGCGTGATCAGGTCTGTTGATTATGGGAAAACATGGCAATTGTTTAACGGATTTGATTCTCTTAGTTTACCCGGAAACTGGTATTACATTCGAAAACTTGTAC
Organism: Bacteroidales bacterium; assembly: GCA_041393255.1. Lineage (GTDB taxonomy): Bacteria > Bacteroidota > Bacteroidia > Bacteroidales > JAADJA01 > JAADJA01. The sequence goes on from JAWKKM010000008.1 coordinate 128,396, forward strand.
AACATCCGCATAATCCCAATATCATTTTTGCCGCAACTTCACGGGGTGTTTATAAAACCACTAATGCACTTGTAAAAGATCCAGGCGATGTTCAATGGACTCGGATCATTGATGATCCGATTTCCAATGATGAGGGTTATTTTGAATTGGAATTCCATAAGACAAACCCTGGCATTATGATCCTTTCAAAAGAATACAGGAATTGGAATACCATAGCAGGAGATGAGATACTGATCAGTGAGGATGGGGGAGAAACCTGGTCACCTCTTCCGGGAATTGATAATATCCTTCCCACAGGAAAGCAGTTCAGCTTTTTTTTAACTCTTATTGAATTAACACCCGATAATCCTGATATAATGTATCTTTATATAAAAGGGAAAAGCATCGGCCCGCCTGACTCAGCTTATTATAATAATTTTCAGAAGTATTCCTTTAATGATAGCAGCTATGTTCAATTGGGGAATATTCATTATCAATATGGCAATGGTCGAAATGGGTTTGCCGCATCGCCAAAGGATGAAAATGAAATCTATGCTGCAACGGTTCCAACTTACCGGTCTGATGATGGCGGCAAAAACTGGATGCAGGATAATGACATTTTTAGTGAAAATAACGAGGAGAAACTATATCCTCATTTAGATATACAGGATATAAAATATAATAAAGAAGGTACGGAGTTATGGGCCGCATCCGACGGAGGCCCATTTATGAAAGTGATAGAAGATACTGTATGGATCAATAAAGTAAATTCAATCGGTATTGCCAAGATTCTCAGGTTTGATAACAGCAAATCGCATCCCGATCGCTACCTTTTCGGTGGCTGGGATGTGGGTTCTCAATTGTTTAATAAAACAGAAAACACATGGGGACAAAGAGGAAGCGGTGACGGATATGGCTGCGTTTTCGACAATGAGGAAGAAGGAACTTTTTATACCGTAGGATATCTATATGATCACAATTCAGTCAGGAGGTATACAAACTGGGAGGAGGCTAACTATAATAAATACGGTAATTTCTGGCATGCCAATCTTGCTATAAACCCTGTCAATCACAAAATTATTTACATGTCTCAAGGGGATAAAGTAGAACGTTCTTCCGACCAGGGAGAAACATGGGAAACCCTGGTAACACCTGAAGACCTGGGTTTGGATCCCATTAACTACCTGCTCTGGGATATGCATGTGGCGGAAGGAAACGGGAATTACCTTTACTTGCGTGTGATCAGGATTAATCAAGGCGAGCATCCTTATATTTTTAAGACTAACCATGTGAATTCTGATCCGAAGTACATAACATGGACCGATATTACTCCAGAAGCAGTGCCCAATTCATGGCTAACTGATATTGAAGTGGACTACCAGAATCCAGATAAAATCTGGGCTTCGTTCAACAACACTCAGGGAGTGAAGATCATGGAATACAATAATGAAAAGTGGAGTGACATCACAGGCAATCTTGAATCCGGCAATTCGGGTGTTTATGCTGTTGCCCATCTTTATGGAAGCGATGGAGGTTTGTTTGCCGGAAGTTATTACGGTATCTTTTTTCGAGAAGACACATCCAGCGATTGGAAACTCTATAAGCCGGGATTGCCCAACGTAGAGCCGGTGGATATCAAAATCAATTATAAAAGTGGAAAGCTTGTCACCGGTACGGATGGAAGAGGGCTTTGGGAGACAGATTTACCAAGCGGGTATGAAACACCCCCACCCATCTCAAGAGTGCTCCCGGAAATACTGGTTTATCCCAACCCTGCGAAAGACCATGTCAATATTGAATACGAGTTAGAAGTCGAAAGTGAAGTTGATATTGAAGTTTATGATCTGTTAGGCCGAAAAATAAAATCAACAAAATCCACCGGTATTTCAGGGCAGTTTATTTTTCAAACTCAGGCGTGGTACTCGGGATTGTATATTGCTTTGTTTAATGTGGATGGGAAAATTAAAAGGAGTTTGAAATTCGCTGTCGCAAATTGAAAAGAAGAACTGATGGGGTTTTCAATGGTCGGGTTTTTAATGCATTTGTTTTTGCAATAAGCTTAATTTTCACTGCATAAAACAACTATTGTATTGATTGATGGCTGTATAAACAAAACCGGCCAGTTCTTAAATTGCAAAAACGTAAACCAGGAGTAACCGCAACTGTTTTTACATCCGGATTAACAGCCCCGCATAAAAAAGATCTGCACTTACACAATCGACACGATCCAAAATTGAAATGAAAACTTTCACAAAATAACGGAATGGATGCTGGCTGCATGGAAAAGGGATTACCAACCAAATGATTAAGGAGTAAGAACCAAATTTGTTAATTGACGGCAACAACTGCTTCAACAATTGAAAAGGGAGAAACCGTATCAACAATGCGCTTTAATTGGAATCCGGATTGTTGCAGTAAAACATCAAATTCATTTTCGGTTCTTTCCTTACCACCCTTTGTTCCGAGCAACATTTGCAGGTCAAATATTTTCCCAAAAGAGGGTTTGTTATCCATCCTTATCACGGCATCCAGGATCAAAAGGCGGGAATCCGGCATCATTGCTTCCCTCACTTTGTTCAATAAATTAATACAGGTCGGATCATCAAAAGCATGAATGATATTCTTCATCATATAGGCATCTCCGCCGGCTGGAATGGTTTCGAAAAAATTGCCATGAGCTGTTTCGGCCCTGTTCTCAATTCCAAAAATTTTAAAATTCTTGTCAGCAGTCTCAACTACATGCTTGAAATCAAAAACAACTCCTTGCATGGATGGGTATTTTGAAAGAATGGCCGAAAGCAAATATCCTTCACCACCTCCGATATCAATCATTTTTTTAATCCCTGAAAAATCGTAGGCTGAGATTACTGCAGCTGCTGAAATATCAGATGTGTTGGTCATTGCCTTGTTGTACAATTCATTTTTTTCCGGCGAATTTCTCAGATGATCAAAAATATCCGTACCCAAAACTTTGATAGCTCCACTGTTACCCGTTTCGATGCTGTATCCCAATTCGTTTACAATTTCCCAGTTCGTTCTGTTCATTTGTTGTCTGATCATATACTTCATGCTGCCGTTTCCTTCCATGAGTGCCTTCGACTCGGGTGTGTTGACAAAAACCATGGGTTTGATTTCCCTGAAAATCCCATCGCTGGCCAGAGCCCGCATCAAACGGTAAAGTGCGCTCCGGTCTGTGCCGGTTTCCCTTGCAAGAGAATCAATCGACATAAATCCTGAACCAATAATATCAGCAAGGTTCAATTCGCAGGCAACACCCAATGCCTTGGCAATCCAAAACTTCTGTGCCTTTTCAAAAACTGCAACATTGGCTGGAACAAGTTTGTAATGAATTGTATTGATCATTTGCCGAAGTCCGCTCATTAACCGGAACAACCAAACAGGAGGTAGTTTGATAAAAGTTAGTTCATCTTTCATATCAATTGCAAATATAGCTCAAGGATTAGTCCAACAATCTGAATTCCATGTTTTGTTCTTTTATTTTTTTTAACGCATCACGAATACAATCCAATGAATGCATTTCAGCAGTGTCAAATAAGATAATATCACCCCCTTTCAGTTTTCGTAATTTCCTTTCAGATATCCTAATCTGATGAGCTTTTCGGGTGCAAAGTTTTATCTGCCAGCCAACAACTTTATAGTGTAATTCCTTCACCGTTTTTTGAACAAAGGGGTTTGTAACACCAAAAGGTGGCCTGAAATACTTTATTCTTTCACCTGTACAAGCAGCGATGAGTTTTTCAGTTTCTTTGAGGTTTGCTATAAGTTTAGATGATGAATAAAAACCAAAACCTTTCGACAGGTCGAAGGAATGACTCCCGATGGCATGTCCCCTCTGGTGAATATTGCTAACCAATTCGGGTTCTTTCTTTGCAATTTGGCCGGTAATAAAAAACATAGCCTTGATGCCCAAATCATCCAATCGGTCAAGTAAGCCTAAAACAATTGTTTTATTATCGGATAGATCAAAAGTGAGTACAATTGCTTTTTTTTCCCTAATGGTACTGATAGCATTTGTATAAAAATTGGACCGGATATTCAATGCTCCATATGCCGGTATTATTATGTAGCAAACGGTCATGATAATGTAAAACAATTCGGGCAATGCCGTAAACCTGTACAAAAAGAAAAGGCTGATGAAATATATGGCCGTTATCCGCTGTATTTTTGAGAAAGTGAATATCATCCCTGTTGTTTGAGTGGTAACAATTCATTCAGTCCCACGATCTCCATTCCTTTATCCTTAATGATCATGATGATCTTTTCAAGGATCTCCGGGGTTTGAGGATTCGCATCATGAAGTAAAATTATATTGCCATTTTTTAAACGGTTCTCTATTCGTTTCAATACTTTTCGCTTGCTTTTGCTAGTGTCAAAACTTCTTAGGCTCCATCCGATTACTTTGTGCCCGGTTCTTTTTAAGGCTTTCGATAAAAAGGGATTGGTTACTCCGTAAGGTGGCCGAAACAAATTTGATTTTTCTCCGGTTATGGTTTCGATAATTGAATCCGTTTGTTTTATCTCCCTGACCATTTTGACAGGGGGAAGAAGTCGAACAGGAAAGCATGTGACCACGAATGGTTCCCGATAATATGGCCTTCATCGCTTATCCTCTTCAAAAGAGTTTTGTTATTTTCCATTTTATTGCCAATGCAAAAGAAAGACGCTTTAATCCTATGCTTTTTTAAAATTTCCAAAATGACAGGTGTCGTTTCATTATCAGGGCCATCATCAAAGGTTAGCGTAACTTTTGCTTCAACAGGATTTCCGCTGTGAACTGCTTTCAAATAAAAGTTATTTTGGATCCTTGAAGCACCTGCGATTAAAATAAACAGATAAATAAAAACGATGATGCAATAAGCAACAATACACAAATCGGAAGTGTATATCCCGGAAATAAAATAAACAAGTGTGAGGATCAGGAAAACAACCGATGTGTTTCGGTAGTTCAGCATTTTGACAGGATTGTAAAGGAATGATTTTTATTGAATCGCTGCTGATACATCAAAATATTTTTTACTTCCTTCGATGGTGAATTTCCCAGTCTTATAAAATCAGGGATTTTTTGCGTTTTTAAAATACGGGCGGCAAGCATCAGGGAAAACCCGGAAGCCGTTTCGTATTCACCACAAAGATGCTTATACCATGCCATGCCTGTTTTCTGAAAGGCATTTTCAGTAAGATCATTGTAAATGTGATCTTCTTCCACATTTCCATTAATTCCCAGAAAAACAAGGTCAATATCTTCAATGGAAAAACTGTGTTGTGACAGGAAATTAATCAGGGCATCTTTGGGATTATCCGGAAGTTTATACCTTGTTTTTGTCCCAACAACTTCTGCATAGCTATGATTTGTTTTTTCGGAAGACAAACTAAAAAATACCGATCCCTCACCGGCTATTGTTCCCTGAGAATTGTTGTTTTTAAGCAAATCTGCATTGCCGGTATTTTCTTTCCAGAAGCCAACATGTTTTTTTAAATTGTAATTGTCTTCCGTCATTTCTTCAGTTCCGCCCAACAATATATGTTGAAATTCGTGTGAATTTATTTTCAAAATAGCATCCAGCAGAGCATGTTCAAATGCGGCATTTTTATGGACATAAGTCATGTTGTAATTCCGGCAGGCTGTTTCGATGGCAATACGCGCGGCAACAGCATTGTGAGTAGACTGTATAAAGGGTGTAGGATTTAAGAAGCTTTCCTGGTCATCTGTTAAGTTATCCAGAAATTTATCAGTATCCTCCACTGCGCCCAGTCCGGTGGCCGTTATAATTGCATCGGGTTTTTTCAGGCCGGCATCATTCAGGCACATCAAAGCAGAAGTCAATCCCATTTTAATGATTTTACTCATCCGCCGCAATTGGACCGGCCCGATGAAATCACTGTACCGGGGTTCTTCAACGGTTAATCTGCCTGCTTCAAAAGTCTTCATCTCTTTCAGGAAATCTTCCGAAGGAAAACAACCCTGAGGTGTTATGGCTCCTATTCCATTGATATAAACACTCATACTGCTGAAAAAATGATGGATGAGTCGTTCCCTCCAAAGCCAAAGGAATTGGAAAGGACGTTTTTAATTTGCAAACCTTCCATCAATTTCGTTTCCGGGCTTAAAGGAATTTCTTCCATGTGTTCACTGAAATTGAAAGTTGGAAAAACTATATTGTATCGAAGCGACAGAATTGAAAATACGGATTCAACTGCGCCGGCAGCGCCAAGGGTATGTCCTGTATACGGTTTTGTTGAACTGAACGGCGGAATCTTGCTGCCAAACAATCGTTTGATGGCAATGGCTTCGGTAAGGTCATTGTTGTTGGTTCCGGTTCCGTGGGCATTGATACAATCAATTTCTTCAGCTTTAAGGCCACTCTTTTCAAGTGCCCCTGACATCGCCAGGAAAGGGCCTTCACCGTTATCGGAGGAGGCTGTCTGGTGAAAGGCATCATTGGCATTGGCATAACCTGTCAGTTCACAAAGAATTTTATCCTCTCTGCCTTTTATAGCTTGTTCCGATTCCAACACCAAAAAAGCGGCTCCTTCGCCCAGGTTCAAACCGGTTCTGCTTTTGTCAAAAGGCCGGTTGTGGCTTTTATCAAGGATCATTAAGGAATTAAAGCCATTAATGGTGAATTTAGACAAAGCATCCGTTCCTCCTGCAACAACCCTGTCAAGTAAATTATTTTTGATCATTTCAGCTCCGGTCATCACTGAATTGATGGATGATGAGCAAGCTGTACTGATGGTGGAAACAAATCCGGAAATATCCAAAAGATCAGCAATCTTTTCGGTGCTGTCGCCACACACATGAGTTACAATGAAATTTCGGTTTTCTTTGGTAACATTTCTGTAAAGCATTTCTGTGCGGTCCATTCCACCCACCGTGGTTGCAGAAATGATGCCCATATTGCTTTGGTCAAAATTGGTTAAACCTGCATTTGAAATTGCTTCTTTTGCAGCGATCATCCCCAATAAGGCAGTGCGGGAAAAATCTGAACCGATTTCTATACCGAGCCTTTCGGCAAGCTGCTGGTTGGTAAGTTTGATCTCCCCAACAGGAAGGGATTGGCTGTGAACGGACTCAAAATTTTCCAGTTTACCAATCCCGTGTTTTAATGCCTTCAGCGAATTGAAATTTTCAGCAACGTTTAATCCTATCGCTGAAACAATTCCAATTCCGGTAACATAAACTCTGGGGGGCATTATTGATTTTTGGTAATAAATTCGGCCATGCTTTTAACCGAATAAAAAATCTCCTTACCCTTTTTGGGATCTTCTATTTTAATACCGTATTCCTTCTCCATCAAAACGATCAGCTCAAGGGCATCAATCGAATCGAGGCCGAGGCCTTCGTTAAACAGTGGGGCTTCTGCATCTATATCTTCTATATCAAGGTCTTCAAGGTTGAGGACTTCGATGATCTCTGCTTTCAATTTTGTAATTAAATCTTCCATGAATTCATTTATATTGTCGGGCAAAAGTAAGAAAATTAAAGAAGTATTTATAAAGTTTGAGAAAAAGTGAATGGGTTGAGTTTGTCCTGCGCTTATGCGATTCAATACTTTAATGCGGCGATTCAGAAATTTAAAAGAAAAGTGAAATTCATTGCAAAATCATTTCTTTACCCATTTGTTTTATCCTTTGTACATTTGCCATTTTGCGACTTTATATGAAAATTCTACTCATCAATACACCCCGTTCGCCCGAGAACAAAATACTTGAAATGGCCCCTCCGGAGGCCAGGCATTTTATTCATAAAAAACTGATCGGGCCTCCATTGGGGTTGCTAACTATTGCTGCTGCTGTAAAAGACCATGATGTTGAAGTTTTTGATACCAAAGGTGAATACGATTTATATGCCGGTTCTCCACCGCTGGCTGAGATGATCGAAAAACTGGTATCGGAGGCGAAGCCTGATATTGTAGGTACAACTGTTATTACTTCTGAATTTTATTATGGTATTGAAATTCTAAAAACAGCTAAAAAAGTTAATCCGGAAATTGTAACTGTTGCGGGCGGGCTTCATACAACCCTTTGTCCTGAAGATTTTAACGACCCATCAGTAGATATCGTCTGTCCCGGCCAATCGGCTTTTGTTTTCAGGGATGTTGTTCATGCGATAGAAAATAAGCTTCCCATTGAATCGGTAAAAGGGATACTGATAAATACCGGTAAGGGTTTGAAATCCACCGGAGCTGGCAATCATACTTATAATCCTGCCGATGAACATTTCCTCATGCCCGACCGCAAGCATCTTGAAAAATGGCGGTCAACCTATGTTGTGGGAAACAGCCCTGGCCCATCCACCTATCTGTTCACCTCCATGGGATGCCCCTACAAATGCACTTTCTGTTCCATTTGGCAGGAGCATAAGGGGTTGTATTTTCAACGAAGCGTAGAAAGTGTGATTGAGGAGTTAAAGCTGATTGACTACGATATTGTCCGTTTTGCCGATGCCAATACCATTGTTAATATTGACTTTATCAATAAGCTGTTTGACAGGATAGAGGAAGAGGGGATAAAAAAAGAATACATCATGGATATACGGGCGGATACTGCTGTAAAGCATCCGGGCCTGATCGAAAAATTGGGAAAGGCAGGTTTGAAAGTGGTGATCTGTGGATTTGAATCATACCGTGAGGAGGAATTGAAGAAGTACAATAAGAAATCCCCTGCTAACCTGATCCATCAGGCGATTGATATTTTTCATCAAAACGGGATAATGCTCAGGGGAAACTATGTAGTTCCCAACGATTATGATGAGGATGATTTCCGTGCACTGGCCGCATATGCCAATTCCCACAAAGTTACTTATGCCGGATACACCATTCTGACCCCTTGCCGGGAACACGGTTTTATCAGGAAGTAAAGGATCAGATTATCGATCATGATTACTCGAAATACAATTTCTTTAATTCTGTGTTAAAAACAAAACTCCCTCTTGATGAATTTTATAACCAGGTGGGTAAGTTGTGGCTGATCAAAAAGGGGTCAGATGTAATTTGAGAACAGTGCAACAGGTTCACAGATTCTTCATGAAAAAACCATTATTATCAGGGTTGCCTGTGTTTTTAAAGAATATTATTCTAACAAGCTTGTTGATCTTATTAATGGGGTAGACTTTAAAATCACCTTTAATGAACCGGGCCAATTTGGTAAGTGTGTTGCCGGCACCGCATTCAATGAATCGATCCGTTCCATTTTCAATCATATGCACCATTGAAGCATACCAATTAATGGGATGATAAATATTGTCAATGAGTTCCTCCCGGATCTGATTTGGAGTCATGAGTTCAAGTTGGTCGACCGATGAAATGATTTTAACCTGAGGTTCATTAATTGAAATTTGCTGATCGATAAAAGAGCCTAGCTGAAGGGCCGCATTTTTAATGAATTCAGTATGGTATGGACTCCTGACTAAAACCTTCGAAGTAAACAAGGTTCCTTCATTTTTTGCCAATGCAAGCGCTTCTTCAATACGCTCTTTCCTGCCTGAAATCAGGTATGAATATTCTCCATTTTTGTTTGCAATAAAAGCTCCGTTGTTCAATTGCTCAACAATCTTTTCCATATCTTTTAATTCCAGGCCTACAATAGCTCCCATACCCATTTCTTCACCTTTTATTTCGAGCTGTATCAATTCGTAGGCTTTTCGAATCAGTTTCAAACCATCTTCAAAGCTGACTGCCCCACTGCAATACAACGCAGCATATAAGCCCATGCTGTTACCGGCCAGCAATTCCGGGATTATTGCTTTGTCTATTAAAGCCTTAGCCATGCTGCAGCCAAACAAATAACTGCTGATTTGGCTATATAATTCGTTTTGAATATACGTTTCGTTTGCCAGGGAGAAATCTTTAAATTCAGGAAGGCCACAAGCGGTTGTGATGCTCAGAAAGGCATCAAAATCTCCAGACAGGTTTCTTATAATGTCGATTTCATTTCCGAGATACTCAGAAACAAAAGCAGGAAAAACAAATGCTGTTTTTGTGGAATTCAAGTGGCGGTAAAGATTTAAATATGATCAATATTGTTACCGTGCTCAATGATGAGCAATTGCATTTCGATGAGCTCCCCAATGGTTTTTACAGGGTTCTTTACACTGTATTTTCCAATGGTTTTCAGTTCAATGTCAAGGCCGTATTTTTCTTTGAAGATTTCAATCAATTCCAGGAACATTAATGAATCCCCATCAATATCGGTAAATATATTTGTGTTGTCGCTGAGTTCAGAAAGTTCTATTTCGCACTCTTCAGCAAAAAAATCAAAAACCACCTCTCTTACTTCTTTTCTGATATCGTCAGTAATCGTAGCCATGCTGTTAAAAACAATTAATTTAGTTTACTGTTATTTCTTTCTTAAACATTTAATGTAGAAAAATGTTTTATTTTGACCGGCAAATATAGTTTTTCTAATCAAAAAAAATACACTATTTTGCGAATATACTCAGGCCAGCGAAAAAGGAACGAAAAAGTGGCCACTAAATTATTATTGTGCAGAATTTTAGAAAGCAAAGAGAGGCGTTGAACAGATGAAGATTACCCTTATACTTTCGGCTGAAAAGCATGATCCTTTGAGAAAGAACGATCCTTTCATGCCCTTGTCGCTTGCTATACTTGCAGGAACAGCGCCGGAACACCAATACGAATTTATTGATCTTTTGTGGGATGACAGGGATATTGATTTTGACAAGCCGGTAGATGTTGTGGGGATCAGCGTGAGGATGTCAGCAGAAAAGCGGGCATTCGCCCTGGGAGATGAATACCGAAAAAGAAATGTGAAGGTGATCATGGGTGGCCCTCAGGCCTCCGTAAATCCACATGAAGCAAAACAACATGCGGATGCTGTTGCCATTGGCGAAGGAGAGCAGTTGTGGCCGGTCATCCTGAAGGATATTCAAAACAATGAATTGAAGGATTTTTATGTTTGTTCCCCGCGTCCCTATGATTCAAACGGGAATTCGGTTTATCAATCCGATTGCCTTCCACTTTTGGATAAAACAACAAAGCCGCTGCGTCATCTTTTCAAACGAAAATACACCTTCGATATGGTGTATGCTTCGCGGGGATGCCCTATCAATTGTGACTTTTGTTCAGTCACCCAGTTGTTTGGAAGCAACTACCGTTTTCGTCCGGTTCAGGAGGTGGTTGATGACATTGCACAGTTTAAGAAATACTATTACCTTATTGATGATACCGTATTTGGAAGGCCCAACACCTATGGTTATTACAGTGACCTTTATGATAAAATCCTGAAGCTTCCAAAAATCAATTACTGGATAGGGCAGGCAAACCTGGATGCCGTTTCGAATGAAAAAGGGAGGGAGGTTATCCAAAAGGCCGTTAAGGCCGGACTGATTTATACAGCCATTGGGATGGAATCCATTCATCCGGATGTGTTGAAAAAGAGCGGGAGCTTCAACAAAATGGGGATTAAGAAGGAAGAGGATGTCATTGAAAAAATGAAAAACAATATCCGTTTCATTCAGCAACAGGGAATTTTGATTTCCGGCTGGTTTACCATCGGATACGAAGATGATACCGTAGATTCTTATTATCAAACCTGGGAGTTTTGCAAAGAAATGAACGTCATGCCTGTTTTTTCACCGGTCCATGCCCTCAAAGGAACCGACCTTCATAAGCGTCTTTCTGAGGCCGGCCGGTTGGTTGATCTTTCGAGCAATGTTACCAATATCAAAAATCCACACATGACCAACGAGGAGGTGATGGAGGCCCTGATTTTTGTTGTGAAAAAGGGATACAGCTACAAACAGATCTTAAAACGGACGTGGTTTTATGCCAAGATGTTAAGAAAACAAAAGCAAAATTCGGTCAACGACATTATACATAAGACTATTTTTGCAATTGTAACCCAAATTAAAATGGGCAATATTACGCGAAACGAAAACAAAAGACTTCTTAACAAAATCAGGGGGCATGGCAATTGATACGAGCAAAATATACCACTATCATTTCGAGGCCAGAGGTAATGAACTCGATTCTTATCAGCATGTAAACAATGCCGTATACCTCAATTATATGGAACAAGCGCGTTGGCGGTTGATTCATGAGGCAGGTTTGTTGAACCAACTGCAAAGCTCAGGGATGAAAGTCGTGATTGTGGAAATTCATATCAGGTATAAGAAAGAGATCAGGCTTTTTGACGAAATGCTTGTGGAAACAAAAGTAAAAAAGGAATTGCCGTATATTGTGTTTGATCACAGGATTGTAAAAGCCTCTGACCGGACGCTGCATGCCAGGGCAAAAGTGAAATCACTCTTGCTTGATGCTGAATATTCACCCACCGACATCCCCAAGGAAATTTTTGTAAACGAAGAGGTATTATAGCATGTTAAGCAGTTCAGATAATAGTGTGTTGCGAAGGGATGGTGATATCGGCATTCTGGAATTGAATAATCCCCCTGAGAATTATTTAACCCATCCGGAAGTTGTTTCTCAGGAGGCATTAAAGGAGTTTGTTGATTCCGGTATTGCCGGATTGGTCGTCACAGGAGTTGGAAGGCATTTTTCAGCAGGGGCAAACCCTGAAATCATTATCAAACAGGCTTACCATCCCGAAAAATTGAAGCATAACCTGATCAGGGGCAGGCAATTATTAGATTTTATTTCAACCCTTAATATTCCTGTTGTAGCAGCAATTTCAGGAGTTTGTTTTGGCGGAGGCCTGAGATTGCCCTTTCCTGCCATATCCGGATAGCATCTCAGAAATCATTGTTTGCTTTCCCTGAGATAAATCAGGAATTATTGCCCGGACTGGGAGGCCTGTCCAAAGCGATTGAGTTGGCGGGAAAATTGAATGCCTTGAAGTTGGTCCTCTCGGGCGATACCATTAATGCAAATACAGCGCTTGATTTGAAACTGGTTGATGAGCCTGACGGATCAAAAGAATGTCCTGAAGTAGCTTTGCATCTTTTGAGGGAGATCACTGCCGGCCGGTCCCTGAAAATCATTCATGCCGTTATGAGTTCCATTCACAACAGCAGGAGATTGCCCTATGAAGATGCCCTGATCAAAGATGCTGAATTGTTTTGTGAGCTTGCCCTCGAAGAAGCCAACAGAAGAAAAAACAATGAGTAGCCGGCAACCCATAATATGGAAAGTAGAATCAGGAATTGGTTTTCTTGAGTTCAATAATCCTCCGGGCAACGAAATGACAGCGGCGTTTTATGATCAACTGGAATTGCTGGTTTCGAAGGTTATCCCGAGAAGTAATGTCAAGGCAATAATTATTGCAGGATCCGGACGGCACTTCTCATCCGGCGCCGACCTGGACAGTTTGTTTAAGTCGATCACTAAGGATTCGTATGAAAATATTTCGAATCCGGATACATCCCATCCCGATTCGCTGACTTCAAACCTGCAGGCTTTTCATTTTTTTAAACAATTGGATATTCCTGTTATTGCAGCCATTCGTGGTGTTTGCATTGGTGCAGGCATGGAACTGGCATTGTTTTGTCATTTCCGGATTTGTGCCGAAGGGGCTGTTTTGGGTTTGCCCGAAACAGGTTACGGCCTGATCCGGGCATCGGTGGAATTCAAAACCTGGTAGCGCTCAGCGGGCAGGCCAGCCATTGAACTGGTGCTTAACGGGAGCACATTTAATCCGGAACAAGGAAGTTTTGGAATATCATTGATTGTGTTGTTCCCAAAAAGGAGTTGATGGATGTTGCCCTGGTGCCTGGCAAATTTATCATCAATCGAATACAGGAAATTCTTAAAAAAGGATTACCTGAGGCAATTGGAGCCTGAACGTTAATTTTTCAAATTGGATTTTATGAGTGCAGATCAGCTATATAAAGTAAAAGTTATTGGAAGCGGCTCCTGTTTGCCAGGAAAAAATCAGCATTGATGAAGTTGACCGTTATCTCGGCCCTCTTGACCAGGCTCCCGTGAAAATTCAAAAGTGGCTGCAGCGGATGAAAATCCTGATGAAGGAAATGCTGGAAGTGGATCATTACCATTTTGCCATTGATCCGGAAACACGGGAATTTACAGATGATAATATCAGCATGTCCTTAAAAGCTGCAAAGAGGGCTATTCAATCCGCCGGGATCACCGCTAATGATATTGACCTGATTGCATACGGCAGCGCTCATCAGGACCAAATGCCAACCGCTTCGGTAAGGATACAGGAGGGGCTTGGGTTGGAAACCTGCAGCGAGATTTCCATCCACGCCAATTGCACTTCAGCCTATAAAGCCTTTTTAACGGCTTATGACATGATCCGCCTGGGCAGGTACAAAACAGCGCTTGTTGTTTCCTCCAACATTTCATCTTCGGAGTTAAGGGCTGAGTATTACAACCAGCCACTCATCAAAAAAGAGGAAGTCTTCCTGCGCTATTTCCTGAGCGATGGCGCCGGGGCAATTGTTTTGCAGGCGGCTGATGTGGATTCCGGGTTAATGGCCGAAAATGCCTATATGGAATCGGTGGGTGGACATAAGCCTGCCGGCATGCTCAACCAACGGCCCGCCTACTGGATGAATCCCAAAGACGAATTTGAAAAAGGGCTGCATCACCTTAGCCAAATGTTCAATGAGCAGTTGGGGGCTCATTTTAATGAAGAAGGGGGCTCCATTTTTTACAAAGGCTTAAGCCGGATGATTAACAAATACGGTATTGACACCCATCAGATAAAATTCTTCCAGGTGAATTTTCCCTCGAAGCATATTTCTGAACTGGTGATGGAAGAATGTGAGCGCCTCGGTATTTCCCGAAATACCTTATACACAAAAATCAGTTCGATGGGTTATGTAGGCCCGCCCATGGTTTTTATCTGCATTGATAAAATCATGCGTGAAGAACAATTGAAAAAAGATGATGTGATCCTCAGTTTTGTGAGTGAGGTGAGCAAATTCATGCAAGCCGGTTTCACCTTAAAATATTATTAGCAATGCCTCAGCCTGATCTTCATATTGGAATCGTGGGTTGCGGAAAAATGGGTGCAAACATCTTTCATTTCCTGTCGGATTTTCCTTTTCGTTTGACCCTGGTTTGCAGATCCTTTGAGGGTGCGGAAAAAATTAATAAAACCTTCATACGGAAACTGGACCGGTCATTGCGGCTTGGTGCCATTGACCAGGCTCAGTACGATTTCAAACGATCGCGCACTTCGGTTTCAAATGCCCTTGCTGATTTAGGGAGTTGTGATCTTGTTATTGAATCCATTGCAGAGAACAGGGAGTTTAAAAAGGCCTTGTTTGAAAAATTGGATCAAATCGTTTCCGGTAATTGTATCCTTAGCTCCAACTCATCCTCCATCCCGCCCTCAGAAATTGTTCCCCATGAAAAGAGAAATCACAACACGCTCGGGTTGCATTTTTTCTATCCGGTATCCCTGGTCAACCTTGTTGAAGTCAACACCCTCAATTCAACATCACCGGATACCATCGACCGGGTCAGGTCATTTCTTCTTCAACTCAAAAAATTCCATATGGTTTTTTCTGAAGAGGAGAATTTCACCATTAATAAACTTCTCCTGCCGCTTCAGGCAGGTTGTTGTTTTTTGCACCGCAATTATGGATTGGCCTATTCCGATCTGGATGAGATGGTAAAGGATACCTTGCAATTCCCAATGGGTATGTTTGCGTTTTTCGATCATGTTGGAATTGATACGATGCTTGTTTCGGTCAGAAACTATGTTAACGATGTTGCTTCTGATCCATTTTATCAATCCCTCATTGTGGAGCTTGAAAACCTTGTCGTCCGGGGCAAACTTGGGCGAAAGTCAGGCGCAGGGTTTTTTCAATATGAGGATACAATTGCCTCCGCCGCTCATGAAGATGAGGTGACTGAACAAACTATTTCACCTGCAGAAATTAAAGCCATGCTGATCAGGTGGTACCTCGACGCTGTTGACAAGCTGCTGGCAAAAGGCATTTGCACAAAAGAGGAACTGGAACACATTGTCAGGGAATACATGAATGCCGGCCAAAGCCCCTTTCTCCTTGCAAAACAAAATGACTATCAATTTTCAGTATAAGATTCATCTTTTTATCCTTAATTTTGCCGGGCCGTATGGTCGGCAATTTAGCAATTTGAATCTTTAAATGGAAAATAAGGTAGTTGTTACGGGATACAACATAATTTCATCCCTGGGCCTGAATGCTGATGAAACATGGGAGAACCTTGTGCAGGGGAAAAGCGGTGTGGGCAGGATCACCCTGTTCGATGCTTCCGCACTGCAAACACAGATTGCAGCCCAGGTTCCCGATGCCTTTGAAAACCATGCGCGGGAACGGATCAAAAAGCGGCAGGCAAAGCAAATGACCCGTGTTACCCAAATGGCATTCGTATGCACAAAAGACCTTATTGAAAAAGAAAACATCGATTTCGATCGTTTCGACAAAACCCGCTGTGCCGTTATTTTGGGTGTGGTAAATACCGGCAATTCCAGTGTTGAAAAAGACAATACTGCCAAAAACCGCATCATCAAAGGGATGAACAACGCTATGCCCGCCTGGATCTCGATGGAGTACAACTTAAGCGGGCCCAGTTATTCGGTGGCAACTGCCTGCGCCTCCTCAGCCTATGCCATTGCCGCAGCGTACGATTTGATCAGGGTTGGGAAAGCCGACCTGGTAATCGCAGGAGGGGCCGACTCAACCATCAACCCGGAAGAGATCTCCGGATTTAATGAGCTTTATGCGCTTTCCGTTGAGAATGAAAGTCCGGAAAAGGCAAGCAAACCCTTTTCGAAAAACCGCGATGGTTTTGTTATAGGCGAGGGCGCCGGCATCATGATCCTTGAATCGGAGGCTTCTGCCAACGCACGAAATGCAACTATTTATGCTGAACTGGCAGGCTACGGGCTATGCAGTGAAGCCTTCAACATCATGGCGCCCAAAGCCGATGGGGAAGGGATGGCCCAAAGCATGGAAACCGCCCTGCAACATGCCGGGATAAAAAAGGAGGAGGTGGATTACATCAGCGCCCATGGCACTTCTACAACCCTGAACGACCGTTATGAAGTCATGGCCATCAAAAAGGTATTTGCCGGCCGGGCCTGTGAAATTCCTGTTTCCTCACAGAAGTCAATGATCGGGCATACAGTGGGTGCTGCCGGGGTGATCGAAGGGATCGTAACCATTCAAAGCTTGTTAAACCAAACCCTCACCCCAACCATTAACCTTGACGAACCCGACCCGGAGCTTGACCTGGACTTTGTCCCAAACAAAGCCTGCAAGCACCCAATCAATGTTGCCCTATCCAATTCCTTTGCCTTTGGCGGGCACAACGCCACCCTTGTTTTCAGGAAAAGACAATAATCCCACAGGTTCTTATTCAAGGGCCTTTTTCGTTGAATGTTGTAAAAAAATCTTAACCAGATAAGGCGCACAGGGGGTAAACATTATTACCACACAGTCACATTGGGGCACAATAAAAATATTGAGGTGTTAAAATAATTACTTACATTGAGGGATAAATTTTGATTAGAATCTCATCATGAAATTTAAAGGAGAAAACATTTTAGAGTTTACGGATCATTTTCCTGATGACCGCTTATGTCTACAGTATTTGTCAGACCTTAAATGGTTCGAAGGATATAAATGTAAGAATTGCGGACATACAAAATTTACGATTAGGAAAAAGAACCTGGCAAGAGACTGTAACCGGTGCCACCACATTGAAAGCCCCACAGCAGGGACCATGTTTCACCGGGTCCGGTTTGGTATTCGAAAAGCCTTTATGATTGCATTTGAAATGAGTGCTACCACCAAAGGCTTATCGGCTTCACAATTGTCCAAGCGTTATAGCATAAGTAGGACAACAGCCTGGACGTTTATGCACAAAGTAAGGACAGCCATGCGAAGCAGCGAAAATTATCCGATGAAAGGAAATGTCCAGGTTGATGAATTTGTATTTGGGGGAAAAGAATCGCTGAAACAAGGCAGAAGTAAAGATACCAAAAGAAAAAACTTATCGGTGCCCTGGAACTCAGCGACACAGGTAAGGTAAAACGTGTTTATTTTAAGAAGATAGAAGACTATTCATCAAAATCATTAAGTAAAATATTCACTGAACACTTTATTCGACAAACCCCAGGTACACGATCGGCAAAGCGACAAAACAGGCTTGTCCATTGTTAAAAAATATGTGGAAGCCATGAATGGGAAAATTTATTGCCGCAGCAAACAAGGACAGGGTACAACCTTTATCGTGGAATTTAACAGTATTTAGGCTCCAAAATCTAAACTCTAATACTAATATCTAAATTCTAAACAATTTCAAATGTTTTAAACCTAAAATTCAAAACACTTATTGGAGTTTATTGGAATTTTAAATGTTTGGCATTTCACCTTTAGCACATCCTTACGATCATCTCACTCCAGCCGCTTCTGTTTTTAACAAGAAACTTATTTTCTGTGCCGTTTTTTGTAACGACATTCAAGCCATTGGAGAAAAACATCCGGTTTTTGAAAAACATTACATCCTTAATATCGCCCGGCATAATCTCCAGGTCATTGTGCTTTTTGCCATTTTCCTGTGCTTTGAAATAGAGGCGTTGATTGGTCAGTATCAATTTACCTTTAATGGTATCTCCATTTAATAGCTGGTTGCTGTCGGTGGCACGGATTACCATTTCGTTGGGATGCATTTCTATTTTCATTGTCTGTGTTTTATTATATTCAACGTGCAAATTATAAACCTGATCATTAAATATCATGTACTATGCCATAAGGCGTAAAGCATTCATTGTGTGAATGTTTCTTTAGCAACATTATTATAAAATAGGATGGTCTGTGTTCGCAATTGTTACAGGAATGTTCGGTTTTGCATGAAGATAATGGAGTTTTAAGAAAAAACCGAAATCAATACCATGGGCAGAATATACCAGAATTTGTATTAAATTATCATTGTTGTCCGGTATAAAATTGCGAAATGCCTGGAAACACTGAGCATTGTTTCGTTCCTAAGGAACTCTTATCCAAAGGGCTTGCATTTTAAACTACCCATATTTTGTTCCTAACGGAACTGTCCCGACAGGGACAAGATGTTGGTAGAGAAAGAAATATGAAATGCATACCGAGTCCCATAGGGACGAAATAAAAGTTAACCGGACAGCCATGATCTAATATCTAACCTCTAAAATCCAAAAATTTTTTCCCTCATTTCATAGGTTTGCAGACCTCTTTCCCTTTAATATAAAGCTTTTCAGCCGTTTTTATAGCAGAATTCCGCTATTTTTTTTTGTAGCAGAATTCTGCTACGTTTTTAAAATTTGCTGCATTACATTTACCGCCTCGATTGACTAATACAAAACAACTACCTCTTTACTACCAACCCAAACGATACGGGAGTCGTCTCCCCGGAATACCCGAAGCTATGAAAAAGATGATGCTGCGAAAGCGGCAGGATGTATGCGTTCTTTGTTAATTTGACATTTGGATAGGCAGGCAAGGATGCCCTGAGCATTCGGAAAAGTGTAAACCATAACATTGGGTCGCCAGCGATGAGGCAGGTTTACCCATGGCGCGTGACGGTTCATTCGAACCGCACGGGCCTATTTTACAAATGCTGGTACAGGGCAAGGCAGAATGGAATTCTTAAACCCACATATATATCCTTTATTTTATTGTTTAACCCTAAAAATGATCGATTATGCCAATACAATTCAAAGCAATCGAAAGAGGCCAGCCGGGAATAGTCGGCGGCGGAGTGAAATCGTTCTATGCCAAAATTGTTTTTCGTGGAGAGGCTACCATTGACGACCTGGTAAAGGAGATCGAAAAATTCAGTGCCTTGAGCGAGCCCGATATACGGGGCGTAGTGTATGCGCTGGAGAATGTGATCCAGGGCCGGTTGGCCGACAGCCAGATCGTGCGGATGGAGAAGCTGGGGACCTTTTACCCGTCCATCAGCAGCGAACCCTCCGACCTGGCTACCAAGGTGAAGTCCGCTTCCATCCGTAAGGTGGGGGTGAACTACCGCCCGGGAAAACGGATCCTGAGCGCATTGCGCGAAGCAGCTTTCGAAAAGGTGGAAACAACACCCAACGAAACTCCTTAAAACAGAGGCAGGTTTATTAGATCCGTGCGGGTTTTTTAACGAACCCGTACGGTTTTTTTAAAACAGGCGCATACTCCAGTAAAAGTATGCGGCAACTTTACCCAAAGTTACAGCATACTTTACTAAAAATAAGCGCATACTTTGAGTAAAGTTACAGCAAAGTCGGAGCAAAGTATGCACGTGTTTTGAAAAAAGAAGGATTTTATGGTAAAAAAACAAAGATGTCAAACTTTTTATATTTACATTTGGAGCATATTGAATTGACCGGGATAAAATAAATTTTTTATGCATTTGACATTAGCCATAAGGGTGTTGAGAATAACACATTTATTATTATTGGCAAACAATAGGGTAGATTGTCATCTATAAAACTTACTATATAAACATGTTAGCAACAAGGCGAGACCACTGCACATTTAAGCCCATTCGGTTTTTTCCGTAGCACAAGCCAAAAGATGAAAAACCAAAAGAGCTTAAATCGGGGCCGATGCGAAAAAAAATAGAACGGATGAATGAAAATCGTATCTTTGAAAATGTATGCTTAAACCATAATTGGACAACAATTCAACAAAATAAATTAAAAAAATAAAGTCAATTGAATGAAATAACTACCGGGCACACAGAATGAATTTTTTAGGTACAGGTAAAAAACAGAAAGGAGGTAAAAGCCGGACTGTACCTGGTGCGACTGCTTGCCGGCAAGCCTGAAATAACAAATCCGGTGGAATTTATCAGATAATCAGGAATACAAGTTTATTTTAAACCTACTATTCCAAAAAGTTCATTATATATTAACCGGCTAAAACCGGGAGCTTAGGGAGAAAACCGACCTGAATTTTCCACCGGATTCGGTTTCTCCCCTGAACCCGGTAACGGCCACAAATTTAAAACAATATGAAATACAAAAAACAACTGATTGCATTTCACGGGAAATTTAAAAGATTAATCTTTTCGATTTCAGGCATTTTACTAGTCGGAACCCTTCTATTTGTCTTTTCCTGCTCGAAGGAGGAGATGAAAAGTGAAAACCAGAAACAACCTATCCAAAGTGGTTTTGATCCACAGGAATTTATCAAGACCATTAAGGACTTCAAACAAAAAGTTGCCACCTATGAGGAAAACTCCATGTACAAAAGTGGTGAATCGGTTTCCACTGATTCCGCTTTGTTACTCCTTGAAGGTACAATAAACTATTCACACGCTTTTACAACTGATTCCTATAAGGAGGACCTTATTGAAAATCTGACCTTGGTTGTACCTAAAACCGGAAATGGCGATGTGGACATGGATGTCTTGATACAGAAGTATCTAGACATGAAGGCTGACATCACAACGGTTTACTATGCCAGTAGTTTTGAAAACAAGGGATTGGTTGCGGTTGATCTTACCGAAACAGCGCAGGATGAGGATGAGATCACCTATAATGTTGATGTTATAACTGGCGACCGCAACAATGAACCCCCACCAGGCGGTTTTGGAGTTGATGGACCCTTTGAAGAAGGGGATAACTGGTGGTATGGAGAGAATGAAGGAAAATGTTATGATACAATTTCTGTTTCTGATGCTGCGGAGGAATTGGAAGATGCCATGTCGGACTATATGTACGATTATAACCAATCGCATGGGATCTATTTTACTGCTCCTTTTCAAATGCACAAATTTCAGGGAGGTGATCCGTATATCAAACGGCCAGGTGATACCGAAGATAATCATTGTGATTATTACATGTATAATGCATGGGAAAGTATTGGAATTTCGGACGATACCCTTTGTGTCGAATGGCCAGAAATGAATCTCTACTTTCAATATCTTAAGTATTGGCTGTACAATAAAATGAAAGATTCACTTAATACTGCAAATAACTGGAATTATCATCCTGCCTCAGTAATTGATATGGATGGAGATTATAGTAGTGGTATTGGTTCGTATTATCATAGAGGGTATTATTTATTTGGTCATCCTTATTATTATGATGAAGGAGAAGGACCTGAAGAATTATAAATAAATTTGGCAGGGCGCAATATGCGCCCTGCTTTTATACTCAATATTATGATAAAAATCAAAATTTTTAGTATTGCACTTCTGTTAAGCCAAATACTTTTTGGCCAGAACACTTTCCAGCTTGAATACGGGGATGTGGGGGAAGAAAAGTTAAAATTTACTTTTGAAAACAGTTCAGGAAATTTCATTTCAATTGGAAGTATTCAGCAAAATCATGGATCTTTTCCCACTTCTCCAGTGATTTTAGAAATAGACAATTCTGGGGAAATCATTAATGAGCTGATTTATATGAAACCCGATACAAGTTTTTTTCTGCAATACGCTTATGAAAAAGCCAACGGAAATTATTTCCTTATTGGGACAATGTCCGATTCTTTACCCTCAATGTATCTGGATAAAAATTACATTACTTATGTATGTGAAATAACGCCCGAACTTAACCTGGTATGGGAAAAATATTATACCATACCCGTACCCTACCGGCGTCACAGACTGAATAATTTTATCCTGGATGCCGTCAGTAACCTATACGTACATGGAGATGCAGATTCATCAAATAGTTTGGATCGCGTTCTTTTAACGATGAAGTTTGATAAATATGGCAATCAGCTTGATTTGAACTTATATGAGGAATGGGGCAGCGACAGCGAATACAATGAAATGATTTTCAATAAAGATAGTACGGCGATTTATTTTATTTGTGACTTTTCGAAGAATTTTAGTTTGTATTATGACTTCATCGAAATGGATGTGGATCTGAATATCACAAATTCTATCAGTGTAATAGATTGGGAACACTTATGTGCTGGTCCGGCTTCAGTTAAGTTACTACCTAATTCTACTTATATTCAGGCCAATAAGGCTTTTATGGAACCTGGTGCAATTCAAGATTTATATATCAAGATCATGGATGAGGATTTCAATACAATTAGGGACACCCTGATATTATATCCGGAGTACAACAATATTCCATCTTATGAAGGCATGGGATTTATTGATCCTGATCAAATATGGATAGCGACATTTGAGCCTGCATTTAACTCCTCTCCAGGTACTGAAATTTTTCGGTTCCATATTTTTGATTCAAACCTAAACTTAACCGGCATGAAAGTTTATGGGGGAGACCATCGTTATTGGTTCAATAATCTGATTATAACTTCAGATGGTGGGTGCCTGATGACTGGAATTGTTCCAGACTATAATGGCTCTTACAACGACAATGGATATATCATCAAGGTGATGCCGGAGGATATTATTACAAATGCGGAAGAAACACCAATTTCAATTGACAGGGATGTTATGGTTTATCCGAATCCTTTTGGTAATGAAATCCTATTCCAGACGGTTAGGAAGAATTTAACTTTTGATTTGTACGACCTCACAGGAAATATAATTTTGACTGGAGACATTGTTGCCCACACTGAATCTAAGATTTCAACAAACGCATTAAATCATGGAATATATTTCTATACAATTCGAGATGATTGGCGAATTATCCAAAGAGGAAAATTGATAAAGGAATGAAAGTTCGAACCTTAAATTACAGATAAATGACCATTTCTGACATGTCATCAATTTTGGTTGGAGCTATTTTGACAAATGGAAATAAAACCCAACCCTTCGCAGCTATACACATCCCGCCTTCACACTGCCTTACCCGTAGCCAAAAAGGCGGGATAAGTATAGCCGCCCCGGCGCAAGGAAGACATGAACGCCCAGTTGCTAACACAGGATCAAAAGCAATACCGGCGAAATTGGAATTAATGAAAATAAAAGAACATAGTGCTCAGGCAAGAAAGATTCGGGAATTCAATCCGGTACTGCTTTTATCCTGGGGCCGTTGTATGCCATGCTGAAAAAGCCGACCGCACAAATAGCACATTTGGTTTTTGCCGACCCAGAAGCCAGACCCTGAAAAAACCAAAAGAGCTATTTTTTAGCCAACGCACGGACAGAAACGACAGAATAAAAGGTATTTTTGAAAATGATAAAAAGGAAATAAATATATATGGCAAAAAAGAACGGAAACGGAACTGACGAACCATTGGAAAAACAACTTTGGAAATCAGCTGACAAATTGAGAAAAAATATTGATGCAGCAGAATACAAACATGTTGTACTCGGACTGATATTTTTAAAATACATCTCTGATGCTTTTGAGGAACTCTACGAAAAACTAAAAGCCGGAGAAGGCCTGTCTGCGTGCAGTGACGCACAGGCAGAAGATTTTGCAGGAGCAGACCCAGAAGACAAAGATGAATACAAAGCTGAAAATGTGTTTTTTGTTCCTGCTGATGCACGTTGGAATTTTCTTCTATCAAAAGCAAAACAACCGACAATTGGAAAAACGGTTGACGATGCAATGGACGCAATCGAGAAAGAAAACCCATCCCTGAAAGGTGTTTTGCCAAAAGTTTATGCACGCCAAAACCTTGACCCGACAAGTTTGGGAGAACTTATTGACTTGATTGGAAACATCGCACTTGGAGACGCAAAATCCAGAAGTGCCGATATACTCGGACACGTTTTCGAATATTTCTTAGGCGAATTTGCACTTGCCGAAGGCAAGAAGGGCGGACAGTTCTACACGCCAAGAAGTGTTGTGGAATTATTGGTTGAAATGTTGGAGCCATACAAAGGACGAGTTTTCGACCCATGTTGTGGTTCGGGCGGTATGTTCGTACAATCAGAAAAGTTTGTTGAGCAACACAAAGGAAAAATAAATGACATTTCCATTTACGGACAGGAAAGCAACCAAACAACCTGGCGGTTGGCAAAAATGAATTTGGCTATTCGTGGAATTGACAGTTCGCAAGTAAAATGGAACAACGAAGGTTCATTTCTAAATAACGCTCACAAAGATTTAAAAACCGATTTTATTATTGCAAATCCGCCTTTTAATGTAAGCGATTGGAGTGGTGATTTGCTCCGCAAAGACGGACGTTGGCAATATGGAACACCACCGACAGGAAACGCCAATTACGCATGGATACAGCATTTTATTTATCACCTTGCCCCAACCGGACAAGCTGGTTTTGTTCTGGCAAAAGGTTCGTTGACTTCCAAAAGTTCCGGTGAAGGCGAAATAAGGAAAAACCTGATTGAAGAAAGATTGGTTGATTGCATTGTAAACCTGCCTGCCAAATTGTTTTTAAATACGCAGATTCCGGCTTCGCTTTGGTTTATGAGCCGTAACCGAACCAATGGAAAATACCGTGACCGCAGCAATGAAATACTTTTTATTGATGCCCGAAATATGGGGCACTTAATAAACCGCAGAACACGTGAACTTTCAAAAGAAGATATAAAAATCATTGCCGAAACTTATCACAACTGGCGAAACCCAGACAGCAATTACGAAGATGTGAAAGGTTTCTGTAATTCGGCAAGTATCGAAAAAGTAAAGGAGCTTGATTATGTTCTCACGCCCGGACGTTATGTTGGTTTGGCTGACGAAGAAGATGACTTTGATTTTACCGAACGTTTTGAAAGTTTGAAGGCTGAATTTGAACAACAGTTAAAGGAAGAAGCATTATTAAATCAACGGATTACTGAGAATTTGGCTAAAATTGAGTTAAAGAATGAATAAGTATAAGATAAATAAGGTTTTTTCTGAAGCTGAACCTGATAAAGAAGCAACTGTCGCAAATTTTGCGACAGTTCTAATGAATTCAGTATGTAAGGATTTCTTACTAACCAATCAATTCATATCTGTTTAATGGCAAGTAATATGAAAAATGAAATAATTATATATCAGCCGGACGAATTAACCAAAGTTGAGGTTATCATTGAAGATGAAACAGTTTGGCTTACTCTAAATCAAATTGCACAACTATTTGGTAGAGACAAGTCTGTTATTTCAAGGCATTTAAGAAATATTTATAAAGTTGGGGAACTCGTTTTGGAGGCAACTGTTGCAAAAAATGCAACAGTTCAAATTGAAGCGGGAAGAGAAGTAAAAAGAGAGATTGACTATTACAATCTTGATGCAATTCTTTCTGTTGGATATCGGGTAAATTCAAAACAAGGTACTCAATTTCGGATATGGGCAAACAAAGTGCTAAAAGATTACCTTTTAAAAGGCTACTCTTTAAATACCCGGATGAATCGCATTGAAGACAATGTGGAGGTATTAACCAAAAAAGTAAACGAAATAGATGTACAGATACATGCGGCATTGCCACCCAAGCAAGGCATATTTTATGATGGGCAGGTTTTTGATGCGTATGTATTTGTTGCAGACCTGATTAAATCTGCAAAAAAATCAATCATCCTGATTGACAATTATGTGGACGAAACTGTTTTACAGCTCTTTACCAAACGAAACAAAAATGTAACGGTAAAAATCTACACCAAAACAATTTCAAAAACATTAAAGCAGGATTTGGAAAAACACAACGCCCAATACCCCAAAATTGAAATTGAAAAATTTGATAAAGCCCACGACCGCTTTTTAATGATTGACGAAACCACTGTTTACCACATTGGAGCCAGCTTGAAAGACCTGGGCAAAAAATGGTTTGCTTTCTCAAAAATGGAGATGGATGCAATGCAAATGATTGCTAATCTGGGTAAAGGAGGTGGTAATGAGTGAGTGGAAGTTTTTCAATATTGATATCTGGTGGAAAGCTGTTTTGATGCTCGGGGTATTGGCAGTCGTAGGTGCCTCACTATTCAAAATTGAGTTTTTAGCAAGCAAACATTTATTTGGTTTTGGATTAGGCATGATTATGATAGGATTGGGTTTCTGGAAAGCTTTCAAGACCTTTTCTCAATTAGGTTTTGGAGGAATACTTAGTTGGAAGGATTACAAACATGATATAGTTTCGGTTCTATTAATAGTAATAGGTATAGGACTAACTGGATTATTCGGATTCCTAATTATTAAAAGTTTGATATGAGTGAGTGGAAAGAGGAAATATTAGGAAGTGTTCTTGACGTTAAATATGGCAAAGACCATAAGAAACTTCAAGATGGAAATATACCCTGTTATGGCAGTGGTGGTTTAATGAGGTATGTTGACGAAAAACTGTATGACAAACCATCAATATTAATTCCAAGAAAGGGTTCTTTGAATAATATAATGTTTCAAAACAGGCCTTTTTGGACAGTTGACACAATGTTTTGGACGATTATTAATGAAGAAAAAGTTTTTCCGAAATTTCTATTCTACCAGCTTACTTTAATAGATTATACTGCATTAAATGTAGGTTCTGCTGTGCCAAGTTTAACCGTTCATGTTATAAATGAAATAGAAATAAATCTCCCCCCACTCCCTGAACAAAAAGCCATAGCCGAAGTCCTTTCCAGTCTTGATGATAAAATAGACCTGCTCCACCGCCAAAATAAAACTTTGGAACAAATGGCGGAAACGCTTTTTAGGCAGTGGTTTGTGGAGGAAGCTAAGGATGATTGGGAGGAAGGAACTTTAGGAGAAGTCATAGAAATTTATGATAATCTTAGAATTCCTTTATCTAAAATGGAGAGAGATAAAAAGAAAGATGGAAAATTGTATCCATATTATGGTGCAGCTCAAATAATGGATTATATAAATGACTATATTTTTGATGGTGAATATATTTTGTTAGGAGAAGATGGAACAGTAAGAACAGATGAAGGTTATCCTGTATTACAATATGCAACAGGTAAGTTTTGGGTGAACAATCACACACATGTAATCAAAGCTAAGCACCCATATAATAATTTCTTTGTGTGGAATTATCTTCGAAAAAAAAACATTGATGAGATTGTAACTGGTGCTGTTCAACCTAAGATAAATCAAGCAAATCTAAAATCAATTGATTTTCCAAAATTTCCCGAGAATCTTATTAGTGATTTTAATTTTATAACAGAACCGTTGTTTCAAAAGATTAATCAAAACAAAATCCAAATCAGCACCCTTGAAAAACTACGTGACACCTTATTACCTAAGTTGATGAGTGGAGAAGTGCGTCTGAACACGATTTAAGAGATTATAGGATGGACAGGATTAAAGAAAGAAATAAAGATGAAATTGATAAACTGACCCATAGTATTATCGGATGTGCGATGCAGGTACACCGAACTATGGGTAATGGTTTCCAGGAAGTCATTTATCAAAGGGCTTTGGCTATCGAATTCGCTTACCAGGGATTGAATTTCCAGCGTGAAATGGAAATGGATTTATTTTACAGAGAAGAACATATCGGAACACGCAGGGTTGATTTTTTTGTCGAGGGGCTGGTTATGGTTGAGATTAAAGCAATTGAGAAATTGGAAGATGTTCATAAAGCACAAGCGATAAATTATTGCGAAGCATATAATATTTCAGATGGGCTTTTAATAAATTTTGGTTCAAAGAGCCTTGATTTCAAACGAGTTTACAACAAAAATCTTGTCAATCCTAAAATCAAATAAAATTTTAAACAGTGTTTGTTATGAAAAATATGATTAAGGAAATACATATCAAATTATTGTCTCAAGAATGGCAAAACAATCTTGTCTATCCTGTAATCCAATAAATCGTGTTCAAGACAATGAGTAGAATAACTGAAAATACCATAGAAGAATTTTCCATTGAGTTGCTGGAACGATTGGGCTACCACTACATTTATGCACCGGATATTGCACCAGACCTACCTGCGCCAGGGCTTCGGCAGGCAGGTGGGGAAAAACCCGAAAGAACAAGTTACGAGGAAGTTTTACTAACAGAAAGGCTGCAAAATGCCATTCGGAGAATAAATCCAAAAGTTCCTGCCGATTCACAAGAAGAAGCTTTTAAAGAAATTCAACGCATAAATTCGCCCGAACTACTTGCCAACAACGAAAGCTTTCACCGGATGCTGACTGAAGGCATCAATGTTTCGTATCAAAAAGACTCTGCCTGCGTCCGCAGGACAGGCAGGCGGGCGCGAAGAAAGAGGCGATTTAGTTTGGTTAATCGATTTTAAAAATCCGGAGAATAACGAATTTATTGTTGCCAATCAGTTTACAGTTATTGAAAACGGCAATAACAAAAGACCCGATGTAATTTTATTTGTCAATGGCATTCCTTTAGTAGTTATCGAATTAAAAAATCCTGCCGATGAAAATGCAACTGTAAAATCAGCTTTCAAACAATTGCAGACCTATAAACAAATTATACCAAGCCTTTTCACCTACAACGGTTTTATGATTGTTTCGGATGGTTTGGAAGCAAAAGCAGGTACGCTTTCTTCCGGTTTTACAAGATTCATGGCTTGGCCTGTCTGCGTGCAACGCACAGGCAGAAAATCAGCAGACGGCAATGAGTTCTTGTACAATAAGTTTTTTGTATATGTCATTGAATGTGAAAATGAAAGCTATTATATTGGACAAACATCAAAAATAGAAGAAAGATGGCAACAACATATTTCTGGGAAAGGTGCTGATTGGACAAAAAATCATAAACCAATAAAAATAATTCATCACGAAATATTTCATTCAAGAGAGGAAGCAGTAAAAAGAGAAAACGAGTTAAAAACTGGCTTCGGTAGAAAATGGATAAAAAGAGAGATAGGAGCAAAAAGAAATAAACCATATTTTTTTAATGATGAAATTGAAATTAAAGCATCGAAAAAATCTGAATCCAATACATGGCAGCCTGGTTACATATCAGAGTTAGAAACCTTAATAAACGGCATGCTCAACAAAGAAACTATGTTGGATTTAGTCCGTCATTTTGTAGTTTTTGAAAAGTCGAAAAAAGAAGATTCAAAAACAGGAATTGTCACCATTTCAACAGTTAAAAAACTGGCAGCTTATCATCAATATTATGCTGTAAACAGAGCAGTGGAATCCACTTTAAGGGCAACAAATTCCCCTCCTCCGGAGGGGTGGCAGACGAAGTCTGACAGGGTGGTCCCAAACCCACGAATAGAAGAAATAAAACGAAACTCAAAAAATTATTTCAACCTACCTTACAATCCAAAACTTAAAGAACGAGCCCGTGAACTCAGAAAAGCAGGCAATCTCTCAGAGGTTCTATTCTGGAATGAAGTTAAAAACAAACAATTTAAAGGATTTGATTTTGACAGGCAAAAAATTATTGGCAACTACATTGTAGATTTTTATTGTAGCAATTGTCAGGTAGTTATAGAAATTGATGGGAGCAGTCATGATAACAAGGTTGATTACGATGCAAATAGAGATGCGTATTTAGAGTCATTAGGGCTAACCATAATCCATATACCTGTGGTGGATATAATGAAAAAGATGAAAGAGGTCATGAACATGCTTTATGACCACCCTGCGATGCAGGAAAAAGAACCACCCCGCCTTTCAGGCACCCCTCCTGAGGAGGGGAATTTAGTGCAGGAATCACCTGAAAGTTATGGCGTTCCGGGAGTAAAATTGCAGCCCAAAGGTGATAGAAAAGGTGGTGTAGTCTGGCATACTCAAGGTAGTGGTAAATCGTTATCAATGGTTTTCTTTACCGGAAAAATTGTTTTGGCATTAAATAATCCAACAGTTGTAATCATAACTGACCGGAATGATTTAGACGACCAATTGTTTGACACTTTTGCAGCATCGACACAACTTTTAAGACAAGCACCCAAACAAGTTGAAAACAGAGAAGATTTAAAGGAAAAATTGAAAGTAGCTTCCGGTGGTGTTGTGTTTTCAACCATTCAGAAATTTCAACCCGATAATGGCAATGTGTATGAAACTTTATCTGACCGAGAAAACATTGTTGTAATTGCAGACGAAGCACATCGTACTCAATATGGTTTCAAAGCAAAACTGGATAAAGAAACCGGAGATATTAGTTATGGTTTTGCAAAATACTTGAGGGATGCTTTACCGAAAGCAACTTACATCGGTTTTACAGGAACACCTATTGAAAGTACAGATGTAAATACACCTGCTGTTTTCGGGAATTACATTGATGTTTACGATATAGCACAAGCCGTTGAAGATGGTGCAACGGTTCGTATTTATTACGAAAGCCGTTTGGCAAAAGTCAATTTAAGTGATGAAGCTAAAAAACTCATTGAAGAATTAGAAGAAGATTTAAAAAACGAAGATTTAACCGACACACAAAAAGCCAAAGCCAAACAGACACAACTGGAAGCGCTTATTGGCAGTGAAAAAAGAATAAAAAATATTGCTCAGGATATAATCACCCATTTTGAACAACGTCAGGAAGTTTTTGAAGGAAAAGGAATGATTGTTTGCATGTCCAGAAGAATTGCAGCAGACCTTTACGATGAAATCACAAAATTAAAACCTGAATGGCATTCTGATGATTTGGATAAAGGAACGATAAAAGTTGTAATGACTTCTGCAAGTTCAGATGGTCCTAAAATTGCCAAACATCACACTACCAAACAGCAAAGAAAAACATTGGCTGACCGAATGAAAGACCCAGACGATGAATTAAAATTAGTTATTGTTCGTGATATGTGGTTGACCGGTTTCGATGCTCCAAGTATGCACACCCTTTACATTGACAAACCAATGAAAGGGCATAATCTGATGCAGGCAATTGCAAGGGTAAATCGAGTTTATAAAGATAAACCGGGCGGTTTGATAGTTGATTATCTAGGAATTGCATCAGACCTCAAAAAAGCCTTGTCATTTTATTCAGATGCTGGCGGAAAAGGAGACCCAACAATCTTACAGGAGCAAGCTGTTGAATTGATGTTGGAGAAATTAGAAGTTGTTTCTCAAATGTTTCATGGCTTCCCTTACGAAGATTATTTTGAGGCTGAAACTTCTAAAAAACTTTCAATGATTCTTGCTGCAGAGGAACATATTCTCGGTTTGGAAGATGGAAAGAAAAGATACATTAATGAAGTTACTGCACTTTCAAAATCATTTGCCATTGCGATTCCACATGAACAGGCAATGGACATAAAAGAAGAAGTTGCATTTTTTCAGGCAGTAAAAGCCAGATTAGCCAAATTTGACGGTACAGGAGCAGGAAAGACAGATGAAGAAATTGAAACAACAATCCGGCAGGTAATTGACCAGGCATTAGTTTCAGAACAGGTAATTGACGTGTTTGATGCAGCCGGAATTAAGAAACCGGACATTTCCATTTTATCAGAAGAATTTCTTTTGGAACTCAAAGGAATGGAACATAAGAATGTTGCAATGGAAGTTCTTAAAAAATTGCTCAATGACGAGATAAAAACCCGTTCGAAAAAAAATCTGGTTAAGAGTAAGACACTAATGGAAATGTTGGAAAACTCCATTAAAAAATATCACAACAAGATTCTGACTGCTGCCGAAGTAATTGACGAACTAATTAAGATTAGTAAAGAAATCGTCAATATGGACAGTGAAGCAACACAACTTGGACTGAGTGAATTTGAATATGCATTTTACACCGCAGTTGCCGACAATAAAAGTGCAAGAGAATTAATGGCAAAAGACAAGTTGAGAGAACTTGCCGTAATCCTGACTGAACGAGTAAAACAAAACGCATCAATTGACTGGACAATAAAAGAAAGTGTTCGGGCAAAATTGAAAGTAATAATTAAAAGGACTTTGAGACAATACGGTTATCCACCAGACATGCAAAAACTGGCGACTGAAACTGTATTGAAACAAGCGGAAATGATTGCAAATGAACTGACAAATGATTAAGCCCACGCTAAAGCCATACCCCAAAATGGCCCGATTCTGAAGCCAGGCATTGAGGGATGGGACTCATGCCCAAATTGATAGAATAAGATGAGCTTGAAATATAAAGTTAAAAATCCGGAGGAATGTACTTTGTAAGCCCGCAAACATTTGGGGAGAAGCGCTTATTCGAGCATCCTGCCACGCATCCGCTGTTGGTGCCGGTGGATACGAGCGCAGCCCGCTCTCCCAAACGTTTCATACACAAAAAGGCACGCGTCTCAACGCTAAGGCCTCTGCTTCAGACACGCGACAGGGTGGGGCAACCCCTGATACAATATTTGCATTGTAAAAACCAAGGTTTCCAAACACTGCCTTTAACACATAAAGAGGGGATGTTCCAATGTCTCCGTAAACACTGCCTATTGTAACAATCAGTCCTGCTAAACGAAGTTTATTTAGTTTTTTATTATGTTGAATAATCGGCAGCATTAAGTATTTTCAAATCTTTAAATTATAGGGCTTTCTCTTCCTTTATTTCTCCCATATCTGTAAAAAGTATCAATTGCCTTTTAAAAGTTTTGTCCCGTATTATAATCTCATACTCCAACATATTTCCTTTATTTTTTAACAATGAGTTCATTATTTCACCTTTTGAAAGGGCAATATTCTTAATTTTTTCAGGAAGGTATTCAACTGAGAGGTTTTGCTTGTATTCTAACAAAACCCCATTTAAATTAAAAGCTGCAATATGTTCACGGTTATTTCTATAAAAGATTGCCTCAAAATATCCTTCTTTATCAGACCATTCAATATTTACAGCATCAGCAAAATTATCATTAAATGATTGTAAACAAATTTCTGATGGCGACATCCTATTCCCTACTAATATTTTTTTAAGAAAATTTTGCATGTTCGGTTTTTGTTTTCCTTTTTGACGTTAATATTTTAATAAGTAACAATTTTAGCCCTTTAGATATTTTTGAGTGTATAAATACAAAACCCTGGCACGAGCTCGTTTTAAACGCATTTTTGCTGCATCTTCACTAATCCTTAATGCTACACCTATCTGTTTCATCGACAATTCATCCTTATACTTCATTAATAGCAAGGCTTTTTCTTCGGGGTGAATAAGTTCCAAAATGGTCATGAGGTTCTCGTAATTTATAGCCTCAATAATTTCTTCGGTATCATCTATAATTTCAGGAAGTTCATTCTCTTTATCCCAGTTTGGATAATGCAATTTCTTTTTCTCTCTTAAGTAATCAATACAATGATTATAGCTAACTGAGTATAACCAGGAAGAAAATGAAGATAGTTGTTTGAATGATGGAAGCTTCTCAAACACCTTTATAAAAATATCTTCTGCCAGTTCTTCAGCCAGTTCCCTGTTTTTCACAAAAGAATAACATTTATCCAATACTTTGGAATAATACCTGTTGTATAGAACCTTAAAATGTTTTGAGGAATTTTCGTTTCTTATTTTATAGATGATTTCATCATCCCTTAAATTCAATAAACTTTCCACCTGCGAAATATTTTGTTTAAACAAAAGTATTACTAATAGCGCAAAATTGGAAATAATGATACAACATCATTACAAACGCCTTTTATATAGTTGATTTGATTTTTTTTATTTTTTTATGTTACCTGTTATAAAAAGTGCGTCATAATAGCAAAATAAAAACAATCCCAGGCATAGGTGTTCTATAAAGTTGTAGAAACCATGACAAGATTAAAAAACAAGAACAATTAAAAAATAAAAAAATGAAAAACAGATTATTTGCAAGTATTGCATTTCTAAGTTTAACAGCAATTGTTGTATTAACGAGCTGTTCAAAAGTACCCCAGGTCGAAATTGATGCTGCGAAGGCAGCCATTGAGGAAGCCAAATCAGCCGGAGCTGATGTTTATGTTCATGATAATTTTGTTGCATTGCAAGATTCATTGAACAATATAATGGTAAGTATCGAATCAGAAAATTCGAAATTTTTCAAGAACTACTCAACTGCGAAAGAACATTTAGCCGTTGTAACCCAATATGCCGGAGAAGTGAAACAGCAAGCTGAAACCCGCAAGGAAGAACTGAAAGTGGAAATTCAGAGTACAATTGCCGAAGTAAAAACATTAATTGAATCAAACAGGCAATTAATTCTTGAAGCCCCATAAAGGTAAAGAAGGTACTTCAGCCCTTGTAGCAATTAAAGGTGAAATTGATGCAATAGAAACATCAATAAACGAAACAAGCACTTTATTTGCCTCAGGCGATTACCTGGCTCCCCTTGACAAAGCAAATGTTGCCAAGGAGAAAGCTATAGCAATCAATTCCGAATTGACTGATGTTATTGCCAAGTATAAGGCGAACGTAAAGGGTAAAAGGTAATAGTCAGGGGTAATATAACCTTAGAAAAAACCCGGTCCTGTTTAAAACGGGATCCGGGTTTTTTATAAACATTGCATCACACACGAAACACCGATGTTGTGCAAACATAAATAAGAACCGATAAAATGTGCAACATTGGTTTTTCCCTGTCTGCCGGCCTGGCAGGCATCAGACCATTGAAAATTATTTTTTTATACTTATGAAATTTAGGTTTGCTTTCTTCCTGGCTCTAATTGTACTTGTAATTACAGGAGCTATAGTATTAAGAGTAAAAACAAATAAACCACCAGAATCAGAAGTAATGAAAGCTGGTAAAATCTTATCGGAAGCACGTATTGAGAAATGTGCCAAATATGCAAAAGCAACTTTTAAGGAAGCAGAGCAATATTATGATTCATCGGTAGTGGAATGGAAAAATCAAAATGAAAAGTTTATTCTTTTCCGGAACTACAAGAATGTATCGGAATTTGCAGCAAAATCGATACAGCTCAGCGAAAAATCGATAGTCCAGGCAAGAAAGTCAATTACCAATACAGAAGAAATACTTGAAATCAGAATCGGAAAAATAAGTCATAAAATCAAGCATTTCGAGGATAGTTTTGGAAATTTCCCAATGTCAAAAAAACACAGGGATGAATTTACTAAATGCAAATTGCTTTATTCCGAGAGCCTGTTTGCCTATAAAAACAGTAATTATTCCCTATGCAGTATGAAACTTGATTCGGTGGAGGTGGTTTTAAATGACGTTACCTCTCATTACCAGGAAAAGCTATTTGATTATTTTAAAGAATTTCCAAAATGGAAGAGACTATTGGAACAAACTATTTCGTCATCAAAAAAGAACCGGAATTACGTAATTGTAGTTGACAAATTTGCAAGGGAACTTTTGGTTTATAAAAATGGGGAAATTTATAAAAAATATACTGTTGAGTTGGGCATGAACTGGATAGGTGATAAAATGCAACAGGGTGATAAATCAACCCCGGAAGGCTTATATAAGATATTGAATAAAAAGCAAAACGGCGCTACCAGATACTATAAGGCTTTTTTATTGGACTATCCGAACGATGATGATAAGAAACGGTTCTTACTAAATAAAAAGAATGGTACAATTAAGCATAATGCAAAAATTGGCAACCTGATTGAAATTCATGGAAACGGTGGTAAAGGCATTGATTGGACTGATGGATGTGTGGCATTATCCGACAATGATATGGATGAAGTTTACAAATTGTGTCCGGTAGGTACAAAAGTGACCATTGTAGGTTCAACAAAATCAATGAATGAGCTTTCTGTTAGTTCAATAAAATAATGGAATACAACAAATATTTAAAAGCATTCACGTCCGAACAAACGGATTTTCGTAAAAGGATTGTTGTAAAAACACGCAATACTGTTCACATGGTTTTTGATAAATCAATGTCGTTTATTAAAAAACATTATATAGCCTTTTCAGGAGTTCTCCTGGTGCTTTTAGTTCCTATCATAATCAGGGGGTTAATTTGGTTTTTCATATCTTCAACAAATAACGAATTTAAAATCACAGAAGCAGAACTAAAGTCAGCCCAAGAGGAAATTACAAAAGAGATTACCTGGCTTGATAATAAATTAGAAAGCAAAAAGCCGAAATCCTATTATTTGATTATCAATAGTTCATCCAATGAATTCGCTCTTTTCAAAGGAAACGAACTAATAAAAAAAGACAAGTGTTCAACGGGTAGTTATGTGTTGCTTAAAAATGGTAACGACCAGCAATGGATGTTTAAAACACCAAAAGGAGAATTCAGAATACAGGGAAAAACAACATCACCAGTTTGGAAGAAGCCGGATTGGGCTTTTGTTGAAGAAGGTTTACCTGTGCCATCAGCCAATCACCACTCACGTTTTGAGTATGGTGTTTTAGGAGATTATGCATTAAACCTTGGTCACGGCTATTTGATTCATGGAACACTATACCAGCGGTTTCTTGGCTTGCCCGTCACTCATGGTTGCATCAGGCTTAACGATGCGAACCTGGAATTGGTGTATAAGTCGCTCCAGTTAGGTTCAAAAGTCTATATTTATTAATAACCATTAAAAATGCACAACAATAAATCACATATAAAGACATTTTTTGGGTTTAAGTGGATAACCTATATTTACCTGTTTTTGGTTCTGGTGATATTTGCATGGTTAATTAACATTGCCATTGCACCATTAAATAAATCTGAGCAGATACAAAAACTCATCAATGCCGATTCAGTATTTACTGATAACTTCAATAGTACTTTTTATAATCCGGAAATGGAAGTCCTTGTAAAAGAAAAAGCATACAAGGAAGCCTTGTTAAGACTATCAGAAAACGATTCAATACAATTGGTTGTTAATTTAAGTGACAGTACAGTTAATTTAAGCCTCAGAGGAATTTTAATACACCAGACAAAAATTGCAACGTTCACCAAAGATAAATTCTTTGATAAATTTTCATTAATCCAGGAAATCAAATTGTTCTCCCAGCCTTTGTTGCTGCAAAGCCAATATGCTACCATTGTAAAAGAACCTATTGTAGTGCGACATGCACCCAAAGACACTTTAGAGGCTGCACTAAATGCCTGGGAACCCGATACGCTGATCCAAAACCCTGCCTTTGTATCGCTTGTTTTTGAACATAACATACAACTAATATTGGAAGAAGACGATGATGAAAACAGAGCATTTTATGATGAAAGAGAGAAATTTGGATTTTACAACCATCTAAGATTGGAAAAACTAAAGCATTCAGCCTCCCGTTTTTTTTCTTTTAAAAAACAGGAATATTTCCCTGTAATAAAAATTAAAATGCCAGTTGATGATTTACGTGCGATATACAGAGCCTTGCCAGCATATACGTATATTGTGATAAAGCTATAACTTTTAAAACCATGAATATTTTTTCATAAAATACTCTTAATAGTAACAGATATAAAGTTACTTAATTAAAAGTAATAGTCTTAATAATAAATAATCGAAATGACATATTCAGTAATTATTGGAATAATTGGATTTGCTTTAGCTGGATATGCAGTGGTTGCTAATGATGTAATTCAAACCCTGGGTACATTCTTAACTTCAAACTCAAAGCGGCATTGGGCAATATTATGGGCATATGCAGCATCAATTTTAACAGCAACATTGTTTGTGGGGTGGTGGTTAAATAATGGGGATGTTACCTACGGTAGGCTTTCCAAAATTCCGTTGCCCGAAACAATGCAATGGTGGCTGGTTTTACCGCCTCTCATCCTGCTAATTGTTACGCAATTGGGTTTGCCTGTAAGTACCACATTCATGATATTAAGTGTGTTTTCGACAAGTCAGGTTATCGAAAAAATGTTAATAAAATCGGTTTTGGGATATGCAATTGCTTTTACTTTTGCTTTTATTGTCTATTTGTTAATTGCCAGGAAATTTGAATCCAAATCTGGACTTGATAAGGCAAAAGTTAAAGGACACCATAAGTATTGGCTTGTTGCTCAATGGTTTTCTACCGGGTTTTTATGGTCGCAGTGGTTAGTACAAGATTTTGCAAATATTTATGTATATCTACCCCGACAGCTAAGTTTGGATCAACTGGTGGTTTCATTAATTTTTATCCTCGTGCTTCTTGGGTTGGTTTTTAAACGTAAGGGAGGTAAAATCCAGGAAATTGTTAAACAAAAAACAAACTCTGCAAATATTCGGTCTGCTACAATAATTGACCTAACCTATGGTATTGTATTATACTTCTTTACAGTGCTTAACCCAATTCCAATGAGCACAACCTGGACTTTTGTCGGAATTCTTGCAGGAAGGGAATATGCTATCAATTACTTGTTGAACAGACATCTGATTAAAGCTACATATAAAAGGATTTTCAATGACTTATTTAAGGTTAATTTAGGATTAGCTATTAGCATAATTCTGGCATTATTAATTCAGCAATTAAAATAACTTTAAAAATCGTTACTGATTAAAATTTTTCCGTCACAATCATATATAAAAAAATTGATTATGAAAACAATTAAAAAATATATTCAAAATACCTGGAGTTATATCGCACAACTAGCAACAGCCATTGTTTCTGGTTTACCCAGGGAAAAAGTTGTGTTTAAACCAGAAGCCCAAATAATAATGCACAAACAAAAACAAAATTATAAACCAGATACAGACAAACATTATCACAGGCCAATGGCAAAACCTGCTGTTGAAAAGCAAACTATGCTTAAAGAAAAGAAAAAAGCAAAAGCTACTCACTAAAGAGAAATCATAAACCCTGACAACCAACTGGCGAGAGTCCGAAGCCAGGTTTAGAGGGGTGGGACTCGAGCCACTACATTATCCGTTTTGCCATTATGGAACTGCTCTAAAAATTGCCGCAAGGACAACAAAAATAACTCATGTTGTTTTTGTGATTTTTGTTATAACAGAAAAAATTCAGGCTGTTTTTTTAACAGTATAGATATCG
Organism: Bacteroidales bacterium; assembly: GCA_041393255.1. Taxonomy (GTDB): domain Bacteria; phylum Bacteroidota; class Bacteroidia; order Bacteroidales; family JAADJA01; genus JAADJA01. Next base: position 167,826 of record JAWKKM010000008.1, read on the forward strand.
TATAAAAGTGATTGTATGATAATTCCTATTTTATTGGTTGTTGCAGGATTTGTTTCCTTGATCTTTGGAGCAAATTGGCTAGTTGACGGAGCTTCAGCATTAGCAAAGAAATACAAAGTATCGGATTTAGTGATAGGTTTGACTATTGTTGCATTTGGTACTTCGGCTCCTGAATTAGTCGTTAATAGCATTGCATCCATAAAAGGTTACTCTGACATCGTACTCGGAAATATTGTAGGAAGCAACAATTTTAATTTGTTCATAATTCTTGGATTATCAGGATTAATATTGCCGATTAAAGTTCAAACATCGACTGCATGGAAAGAAATACCGATTTCTCTATTTGTCTCAGTTTTGTTATTGTTCCTGCTTAATGATTTCGTATTTACTGATACCTCTTATTCGAGTCGCTTGGACGGTTTTATTATGTTGGTTCTGTTTTGTCTTTTCTTGTATTATGTATTCAACCAAATGAAAAATGACCCTCAAACTTTTACAACAGAAAATCAAAAATCAGCCTTAAAAATTTGGGGACTAATAACTATTGGATTAGGAGGTTTAATTTTGGGAGGACAACTTGTCGTTGTATATAGTGTTGAGATTGCAAATGTATTGGGCGTTAGTGAAAAAATAATTGGTTTAACTATTGTTGCTGCAGGAACTTCATTACCCGAATTAGTAACTTCGATAGTAGCTGCGACCAGGAAGAACAGTGATATAGCGATTGGTAATGTTATTGGCTCAAATGTATTCAATATACTTTTGATTTTGTCAATAAGCAGTATAATAAGACCAATCGAATATAATCCTAAATTTAATCTTGACTTGTTGATTTTAATCGGAGGAACAGTTTTTCTTTATATATCGATGCTGACTGGACAACGGAAGAAATTGGACAGATGGGAAGCCGGAGTTTTATTCGGATTTTACATCATTTATACAACATATTTGGTTATGAGAGAAATATAAAAAAACGCACCACAATAAGTAAGGCTTCGTTTGGCGAAGCCCAACATGAAACCCTGTTGCACGGCATCCCGCCAGCCACAGTCAGATTATTCCCGGAAAAGATTCAATCCCGAAAAAAAGACCTTACCACACAAGCTGTTATTCGCTAATTTTGATCCCCTGTAAGATCAATTAAAAACCATAAAGGTAAATATTGCACAGGCTGACGTTGGCAACAATACTGACAAGAGCGATTGCATTAAATATAATGAAGGCAGGCAACCAAAACAAAATTTTAGCATCTATTAATGTGATATTTAAAAGAATAATGCTTTAAAAATTACAAGATATGAAGACAAAAAGTATTTTATGTTTTAGTTTGATAACTTTGATGATTTTATTGACATCCTGTGAGGGAGGAACGACATTCACTAAAACCATTGACAATAAATCATCAGAATCAATTTCAGTTAAACTTTTCACTAATTATGGAAGCAGCGAATCTTTCACCGTTAGCTCAAATGCATCGAAAGAAATATATTGGGACGACCAAATGGGGCGTTTTGTTGATGATTCATACACTTGCACACAAATAATTGACTCAGTAGAAATTACAATTACCAACAATAAAACTTTAACAAAAGACATAATGAATCCTGACAATTGGATCAGAGAAAGTAAAGAGGGTAGAAATTCGAGAGAAGATTGCACATTTATAATAACAGATGATGACATTCAATAAGAATGTAAAGTTGCCAACAGCAAATGCAAAAAGGCATTCGGTTATCAATGTTTAAAATAATTTTCCAAAACCTTCGTTATTCAGGAGTTATTAACAAATTGATGTTATAATTTAGAAATATCGCTTCATCTATACACGCTTTATAGTTCATAGTTTTGTCAGGTTATTGTACCTTATTTATTCATTGAGGTAATTAAACAAAACACTTGTTTTAGTGTATTTTATGAAGAAATCAATTTACAAAATATTCATTGGGTTTGCGTTACTGCTGCCGGTGGTTACTGCCACCGCTCAAAAAACAGCCTGTTATACCGATCCCGAAAATACCTTCCGAACGGCCATTGACCTTTTTGAAAAAGAAAAATATGGCGCTGCCCAGGAAAACTTCGAAGCTGTGATCAAGGCAATTGATAATCCTTTTTCCCAACTTCGTATCCATGCTGAGTATTACGACGCTCTGTGTGCATTGGAACTTTCAAACAGCGATGCAGAATATAAATTAGGAGTTTATTGCCAACCACCCTTCAACATCAAGGCGCAACCTGATCAATTTTCAGTTGGGCCGGCTCGCTTATACAAACAAGAAATACAGTTCGGCAAGGGATTATTTTGAATCCGTTAAAGTTGCCGATCTGGATCAAAATGAAAAAGCTGAGTTTTATTTTAAATCGGGTTATTGTTTGTTCAAAACAAAAAAGCTTTCGGAGGCCAAGGATGATTTTACAAAAGTTACAGGTATTGATTCCAAATACCAGTCACCGGCGAAGTATTATCTTGCCCATATAGCCTATGAAGAAGAGGATTATGAAAAGGCTTTGATGCTGTTTGATGCGCTTTCGGATGATAAAAATTTTCAGGCCATTATTCCGTATTATCAAATCCAGATTTTATTTGCCATTGGAAGGTATGATGAGGTGCTGATGATGGGCCCCGAACTTCTGAAAACAGCTACTGCAAAAAGAGCCCCTGAAATTGCCCGCATCATTGGCGAATCCTATTACTTTACCGGTGAGTTTGAAAAAGCGCTTCCATATCTTCAGCAATACCAGGATGAGGTCAGAACTTTTGTCAACCGTGAAGACAAATTTATTTATGGATTTGCCCTATATACAAACCAACAGTTTGCTGAGGCTGTTCCCTATTTCCAGGGGGCAATCGGAACTCAGGACACCTTGTCTCAATTTGCGTATTATTATTTGGGTGCATGTTATCTTGAAACAGATCAAAAACAGTTTGCAGCCAATGCATTTACATCTTCTTATAAACTGGGATTTGATGAAGAACTTAGGGAAGATGCTCTTTTTAACCAGGCACAATTGGCCTTTGAGCTATCTTATGATCCTTACAACGAAGCCATCAAAGCATTAAAAACCTACCTTGAAAAGTACCCTGACTCAAAACGCAACGATGAAGCATATAACTTTTTATATAAAATTTCAGTGGCAACACGGAATTATAAAGATGCACAGGAAGCACTTGACAAACTCCGGGTGAAGGGAAACGATTTCAGTCAAAGGCTTCAGAAAATTACCTATTACAGGGGAATAGAGCTTTTTAACCAGTTCAATTACGAGGAAGCATTGGAGATGTTTAAGAAGGCCATTGACAATGATGCGGATAAGGCAATAACGGCTTCTTCTATGTTTTGGGCCGGGGAGTCATTTTATAAAATGGAAAATTATTGGGGTGCAAAAAAATATTTTCTTGATTTCCTTTCAGCCAAAGGGGCTAAGAAACTACCTATATACAATACTGCCAATTACGACCTTGGTTTTGTATATTTCAAAAAGAAAGAATATAGTGGTGCCATTTACCATTTTAAGGATTTTATTGCCAACCATCGCGATGAAAGCCCGGTAATGATCGCTGATGCTTTTATCCGGCTGGGAGATTCCTGGTTTATTCAAAAAGGATACGACAACGCGATCTCCTATTACGATAAAGCGATCAGCCTGAATGCCATTGATGTGGATTATGCCATGTTTCAGAAAGCCATTGCATTGGGGGTTCTTTTGCGATATGATGAAAAGATCACAACCCTGAAGTCCATCCTTGTTAAATTTCCAAAATCATCTTCAGTAAGCGAAGTTATTTATGAACTGGGAAATACTTACCTGGTTTTGAATGATAATGAGAATGCTTTGTTGAATTTCAAAAAGATTGCTGCTGAACATCCGAAAAGTATTTATGCTGTAAAGGCACGCCTTAAATCAGGCTTGATATATTACAACAATGGATTGAATGATTTGGCTTTATCAACTTTTATTAAAGTTGTTGAGGATTATCCCAATGCCGATGAATCGAAAGAGGCACTTGGCAGTATTAAAAATATTTATGTTGAGCAGAACCGCGTTGATGCGTACCTGGCATTCGTAAACGATCTGCCATTTGCTGAAGTGAGGGCCAGCGAGCAGGACTCAATTACCTATTTTGCCGCTGAGAACCTTTACATGGAGAACAGTAACGCTGCCTGTGAATCCCTCAGGAATTACCTGGAAAAGTTTCCGGAGGGAGCTTTTGCGCTGAGCGCTAATTTCTACCTTGGCGACTGTTATTTCGGAAAGGAAGAGTTTGCGAAGGCGCTTCCTCATTTTGAATATGTGGCCGGGCAGCCTAAATCCGCATTCACTGAAAACTCTCTTCTAAAATCCGCAGTTATTAGTTATAATACAGCCGCTTATCAAAAAGCACTGGATTATTACAAACGACTTCAAACGGAGGCCGAAAACAAGATCAACATCAATGAAGCATGGTATGGCCAAATGAAATGTTTTTATTCGCTTCACAATTACAATGATGCACTTATTGCTTCATCGCGTTTTTTAGAATTTGAAAAGACTACTGACGAAAAGCGTTTGGAGGCCATGCAGATCAAAGCGAAATCCTTATTCGATTTGGATGATCTTTTACTGGCCAAGAGTTCCTTCCGGAAAATAGCAGAATCATCGCAGGGCGAAGCCGGTGCAGAGGCCAAATACATGATTGCTATGATTGAATTCATGGTATCAAATTTCGATGTGGCTGAAAGTGAAATTTTTGAATTGGCCAATCAATATGCAGCTTATGATTACTGGGTCGCAAAGGGTTTTATCCTGTTGTCGGAAGTGTATGTTAAAAAGGAAAATGTATTTCAGGCAAAGCAAACCCTGCAAAGCATTATTGATAATTACGAGGGTGATGATTTGAAGCAAATTGCGATCAGCAAGCTGAATGATTTAATTGACGAGGAAGAGGAAACTGAAAATCAATTGCAAGAGTCGGATAGTATTTCAAATGAACAGGAAACTATCGAAATTGAAGGCGAACTTATTGATCTTTGATAGAAATAAACATTACTGAACAAGGAACGGGAAATAAATATATGGTGGTTTTAGAAATAACAAATAAGGTTTTACTGAGGGCGATTCCAATTCTATTGATTGGAATATGAATACCTTTGCTGATCCATTCGCAGGAAGTTAGCCAAACGGAGGAAGTAACCGTTGTTGCACCCTACCAGCCAAAGGTTTCGGAAGCTTTTAAAATTAATATTTCCCCAAAAATTCCGGATGAAGAAATTGAAAAACCTGAATTTAAGTATTCCATCAAATCGAAAACACTTGAAACGAAACCTGAATTGGATTTGATCAGGCCGGCAAACATTGCCAGTGAATCGGTTTCAAAATTGTATAAGAATTATGTAAAGGTGGGTATGGGAAATTATTGGACTCCCTTTCTTGAGTTGTATGCCAATAAGCTCCGGTCGAAAAAGAGTGCATTTGGCGTTTATATGAAACATCTTTCGTCATCGGGTACGATCAAGGATTATGCATATCCGGGAAACAGCAATACCGAGGTAAAGGGATATGGTAAGAAATTCATTAAGGATCATACGTTATCTGCTGAGGTTTTGTATAAAAGAACGGGGGTTCATTATTATGGATATAAGCCCGATGATTTTCCTGAACTTTCACTGGAAAAGAAGGATATAAAGCAATGTTTTAACCTGCTCGGCGTCAGTACTGATTTTAGTAGTAATTATACAAAGGCAAGGTTTTTAAACCATTCCATTGGGTTGTCTTATTTTTATCTCAGAGATAATTATAAAACCAACGAGCAAAATCTTAAGGTTGATGCTGGTGTTGATAAATCATTTAGCTTCTTTGATTTTTCGGAACAAGAGAAATTAGGGTTGGATGTGAATGTGGATTATTATTTTAATTCAGATACCATCACCAATCACAACAGCGGCATCATCAAAATCAATCCTTATTATAAGCTTGGTTTTGCACAGTATAACTTTAAGGTTGGACTGGATGCTTCCATCGAATCCGATTCGGTTACCAAAGCTCATTTTTATCCCATTGTACATATTGAGGTTCATGTGGTGAAAGATGCCTTACTGACGTATGCAGGAATTAACGGTGAATTGTACCGGAACAGCTACAGGGCTTTAAGTGATGAAAATCCTTTTATCATTACAAACATTGATAAGCGGTTTTCAAACAATAAACTCAGTCAATATGGGGGTATTCGGGGAAGGATCAATAATTACTTCAATTATAATTTAAGCTTTGTTAATTCCACCATCGAGAATATGCCTTTTTTTGTGAATGATACTATTTCGGCTTTGGGCCCCGGGCTTGATAACCAGTTTACATTGGTTTACGACAAAGTGAAATATTCGCGGGTAATTGCAGAGTTTGGCTTCCATTGGAAAAATAAATTCAATGCCATGCTTCGCGGTAAATATAACAGCTATTTTATGGATAATGAGGATAAACCCTGGCATAAACCAGGACTGGAAATTTCATTCAATGCTGATTATAATTTGCAGGATAAAATTTTAATCAGGGCTGAATTTTTTACAACCAGCAAAATGTATGCTAAGATATACGATGAAGTACAATCGGGTTCAACCTCCTCAACGATAGAAAGCCAGGCAGAAATCAACGGAAAGTTTGATCTGAGCCTGGGTGCAGAATACCGTTATTCTGAACAGCTTTCAGGTTTCATCACTCTCAATAATATCCTTGGCCAGCGGTATTTCAACTGGTACAACTATCCTTCCTATAAGTTTAACTTGATGCTTGGGGTAACGTATTCGTTTTAGACTGAATTGTAATATAAATTTGTGATTATCTGCAAAATCAGAGTCATCAGTGTTCCATTATATTCCTGATTTTCTCGATCGAATCAAGTATCACCTCATTGGTAGCAGGTAATGAAAACTCCGGTTCAAATTGATGATCGCCAACCGCTGAAATGGCATCTTTAATGGCCAGCCAAACGGATAATGCCAGCATAAATGGCGGCTCCCCAACAGCCTTGCTTTGCCTGATTGTATTTGGGTTTGGGGCATTTTTCAGGATATCCACCCTGAAATCTTCTGGTATATCATTTATGGTTGGTATTTTATAGGTGTCGGGTGAATGGTTGAGTAAGTTTCCCTTTTCATCGTATTTCAAGTCTTCCGTCGTTACCCATCCCAAACCCTGTACAAAGCCTCCTTCTATCTGGCCAATATCAATGCCTTCATTAATGGATTTGCCCACATCATGCAAAATATCAGTTCGAAGTACTTTTGCAAAACCGGTCAATGTATCCACTTCAACTTCTGTTACAGCCATACCAAAAGCAAAATAGTGAAAGGGCTTTCCACTTCCTTTTTCTTTGTTAAAATGGATATCCGGTGTTTTGTAAAAACCCGTTGCACTGAGGCTGGTCCTTTCAAGGTATACGAGGTTAATGAGATCAGAAAATGAAAGATAAAGCTCTGGCTGGTTTCCAACATAAACTTCATTGTTCTCGAAAACAATCTCATTAATAAAATCGCTGCTCATCTGCCAGTTTTTCAAGGCAACTTCGGCCAGGCGTTTTTTGAGTTTGTCAATGGCATTTTTAACCGCCATCCCATTCAGGTCGCTGCCGGATGAAGCTGCTGTAGCAGAGGTATTTGGTACTTTGGAGGTATTGGTCGCAGTAACTTTTATAAACTCGTAACTGATACCCAGTTCATCAGAAGTAATTTTTGCAATTTTTGTATGTAGCCCCTGGCCCATTTCAGTCCCGCCATGGTTTACCAAAACGGTTCCGTCCTTGTAAATATTGACCAATGCCCCGGCCTGGTTAAGGAATGCAGTTGTAAAGGATATTCCGAACTTTACCGGAGTTAAGGCCATGCCTTTTTTTGTGAAAATGTTAAATTGGTTGAATTCGTTGATCCGGGAACGGCGCTCCCCGTAATCAGATGATTTTACCAGCTGCTTAAATATCAGTGGAAGCCTGTTGTTTTCAACCATCTGTTGATAATGGGTAATATTATTGGTTTCGGCACCATAGAAATTCAATTTGCGAATTTCTAACGTATCTTTTTTTAAATATCGGGCAATCCGGTCAGTAATATTTTCGATGACAGCCATTCCCTGAGGGCCACCAAATCCACGGAAAGCAGTGTTGGAGGGCTTATTGGTTTTCCATGTGTTGCCGATAACCCTTAAATTTGGAATAAAGTATGAATTGTCAACATGAAACATCGCTCGCTCTAAAATGGCCATTGTCAAATCAGAAGAAGAACCGGCATCAAGGTTCAGATCAATATCCAAAGCGGTTACTTTTCCTTCTCTGCTGAACCCAACATTGTATTTTGCAAATGCAGGGTGCCTTTTCCCTGTTGTTATTTGATCTTCATCCCTTGTAAGGTGAATTTTAACGGGTCGTCCCGTTGCATTTGCCAATAGCGCCGACCAGGCTGCATAATAGTTGGCTTGGGTTTCTTTTCCACCAAATGCACCTCCCATCCGCCTGACTTCCACTTCCACCTCATTCTTTTGGATCCCCAATACCTCTGCAACAATGGCTTGTGTTTCGGAAGGGTGTTGAGTTGAACTGATCAATTTTATCTCCTTTCCTTCGCCCGGAATGGCAAGACAGGATTGTGTTTCAAGATACCAGTGCTCCTGTCCGCCAACATTTAAGGTTCCATCCAAAATATGGTCTGCATTTTTAAATGCATCCTTAATATCCCCACATTCAATTTTACGGGGAGGATGAAGGCGGTTGTTTTTCTGAATGGCCGTTTCTAAATCAATTATTGCGTCCAGAGGTTCATATGCTATTTCAATGGTTTTTGCAGCCTCTCGGGCAATTGCTCTTTTTTGCCGCAATTAGCAAAATGGCTTGCCCAATAAAGATCACTTCTTTCTGCCAGGCAAATTTCATCATGGAACACAGGACTCATTTGATTTGTAACCCGGAACTATCCAGATGGGACAAATTGTTATAACACCTTCGAATTTATGCTTTTTTTCGTAATTGATGAAATAATATTCGCATGGGCATATTTAGCACAAAACCAAAATGCCTGAGGAGCATTTGGTCGCCAATATTAATATCATTGACATAAACCGATTCGGTTACATGTTTTATGGCACTATCGTGCGGGACATTTTCTATTTCACTATAAAAATTTAATCAATAAATTTTTTGCAGCAGTTTTTCTGAAATCTGCTCCTGATCTTGCATCAGAAATGGGTGAAATTCCTTTTAAAATCGTTGCAGCAGAAATGACATTTTCAAATGTCCACGCTTTTCTCAATAAATAGTGTTCAGCAAGATATTGCCCGCTCGCATTTCGGCCATCCCGCCAAAAGCGAGACATATACCTGATACTTGACCCTTCGATAATCTACCTAAACCCGGCACTTACCTGAAATATCCAAATCTTTACGTTTTGAAACTTTATAAACCGGATAGTTACATCACCGGGTTTGGGAATAATGATTGAGTGAATAATTTCCCCTTTGTTTAAATCTGTTTTTCGGTACCCAATAATAAAATCCTGAACTGAAATTTGTCTTTCCCCATTCTTGCTAATCAATTTTACTTTCGAATTATATGCCATAAGCAATGGAATTTGTATCTCCTGATAGGAGGCCGTCCCAATATTTCCTCTAATCGTGGCAACATTTCTGATTTGTTTTGATGCAAAAACAGAAAGCATTTCAGAAAAGGCAGGTAAATTTCCATTGAGATCTGATTTAATTTGTTCAAGTGCTAATCCGGACCCAATGGAGAATTCAGTTTCAGTTTCGCTTAAAAAATTTCAATTCCTCAATGTCCGACAGGTCAACGATCTCCTCAAGGATTCAAATTTTTTGGGTTTGCTTCAGCGCGATGTCAGTTGAGCCATTGATGATGATTGCATTTGGATTTTCATCAATAAGATCAAATACTTCATTCATTTTTTTAGGTGAAGTATTTTTGATTGACTGTAATAATTGAAATGGGTTTTTTATCGATTTCATTAAGCAATGAAATGACTTCTTTTTCTTTAGTGAGAATGATCCCGATTTCCATTCTGACAAGCATTAATGGCCGCATTTATGATGGGTTGATAACCTGTGCACCTGCAAGCGCCCTGTTAAAGCATCTTCAACAATTTCCGGTCCGGTTTTGAATGATTTTTAAACAGTGCACCATGGACATTACAATCCCGGGAGTACAATATCCACTGACTTCCATTTAAGTCTACAATGGCTTTTTGTACAGGATGAAGTTGGATTTCGCGTCCTTTATTGCAAGATTCTCAACGGTGATCAGTTTGCCATGGACCACGGGTAAAAATACCAGGCACGAGTTGACGCCTTTATAAACAAGTTTTCTCCGTTTCGATTCAATTCAGCCAACACAACTGTACAGTTTCCGCAATCTCCTCGGCGCAGCCCTCCTTAGCGCCTTTATGGTTTTAAAGATCTAAGGTAATTTAAAACCGTTAAAGTAGATAACTCCTGTTTTTCAAAATCAATGTTTACGATTTTATCATCAAGGATAAATTTGAATGTTATGTTGTACTCTATTCATCTTTGATACATGGTGTTTTTTACATCAATCATTTTAGCCAGAATACTGATCGCAATCTCTTCCGGTGTTTGTGCATTGAATTAATCCCGATGGGCATATCAACTCTGTTTAGCTCTTCTTGCGTGAGGATTTTTTCTTTGAGGATTCTTTCACGGGCTTTGGCTACTTTGTTTTTACTTCCGATCATTCCGATATAGGCACATGGTTTTTTCGCACAGATTTCAAGAACCTCTTCATCGTATTTATGTTTTGGAGTTACGATACTATATAAGATTGACCGTGAAGCAATTTCCCTTGCAGCGTCAGTGTAATCTTTTAGCTAAATCCGATTTTATGCGTTGATCAACATCAGTTTCTTCTCTGGTCAATCAGAGTAACTGCAGTCCAAAATCGGTCGCATATTTTGCGAGTACTTTTCCAATATGACCTGCGCCAAAAATATAGAGATGTCTCTCAGGTAATATAGGTTCGATATAGATTTCGCCGATCCTCCACAATTCATTGAGAGATCATCTCCGAGGTCATATGCGACTTTTTGTGGTTTTGATTGTTGGATTGCCTGGATTGCATCCTTAACAACCTCAATCTGCCACCTCCAATTGTTCCTTCCAGGAGCCATCCTCAAAAACAATCATTTTTGAGCCGGTTTTCCTGTGGCTAGATCCGATGGTTTCGACAATGATACAAAGGGCAGCCTTTTTTCCGGATTTAATTATATCATTTATTCTTAGTAAAATATCTTTCACGTCTTTCTTTTATTTTAAAACCTATTGTTTTTCTGTTTTTAAAAACAGGCTCTATTTTACTCGTCTTTAAATCTGATAAAGTGCCCATATCATTTTCCTAAAGAGCCATTGGACTATATTTTGTTTCCCTTCAACTTGAGATCACATTTTGCAGCCTGAATTTTTCAGAACCTGGTTATTATATTATTATTGTTTTAAGTGTTAGTTTGAGGTGCCAATTTAGAACCTGAAGTTTTATTTATATTTTTGATAAAAATCCAAAAACTTATCGGCAATAGCTTCCCAACTGTACTCTTCAATAATTAATTGGTGGGCCGCCATTCCCAGTCGGTTCCTGTATTCCTGGTCTTTCAGGATTTTTAACATGGCTGCAGCAAACTCCTCTTTGTTTGTCGGATCAATTAGAAGTCCGTTAACTTCATGGGTGATTGCATTTCTGATTCCTCCAAGTTTACTTGCGACCACAGGTGTTCCGCAAGCCATTGCTTCCTGGGAAGTCATGCCAAAAGGTTCAAATTGTGAAGGCAATACAAAGATTTGGGCTTGCTGGTAGTATTGTGTCATCATCTTATCAGGCACATATCCTATGAATTCAACCCTGCTTTCCATGTTCTCCTCCGCAATAATATCATGCATCATATCAAAAACTTCCACTTCTCTTGGTTTTGGGTTTGGAGAACCTCCGCCGATCACGAGATCTACCTCCGGTATTTCATCTTTAATGCGGGCGAAAGCGCGAAGCAGAAAGTCGTGTCCCTTGTTGGAGTCAATGCGGCTCATACAAAAGATGTATTTGTCAGGAAGGTTTGAGGGTTTATTTTTCTCCGCATCGCTTGGAATATGGAAACGTCGGATATCCACTCCAGGTGGGATTATTTCAATGTTATCTGCATCAAAGCTATAAAGCTCTTTTAATTTTTCATACTGGACTATGGATGTAAGGGTTTGTCCGTTTACACCCCTGAAAACTCTCATTTCTTCAGCAATGCGGTGTACAAAGTTAAATTTCTTCTCCATTTCAAATTCATCACCACCCATCTGATCCCTTTTCCAGGCACCAAGGGAATGTGCAGTAAAGTAGGAGGGTTTTTTAAAAGCCCCTGCAACATCAAGGGTAACAATACCTGCGTCAACATAATGACCGTGATAGAGGTCATAATCAAGTCCTTTATCTTTTATGTATTTAATGATGTTGGCACTTAACTCCGGAAGTAGTTCATAGATAAACTCTTTGGGCCTGAATTTCCAACCTCCTGATGGAATCCTGATTACCCGCACATCCGGGCAATCAGGCACGGGGTCTTCCTGTTGTTTTTCTTTTTCAAACCAACGCGTATAAATATCAACTTTTATACCCATTCGGGCCATCGCTTTTGCCATTTCAAGTACATAGACAACCTGGCCACCTGTATCGGTCCTGCCGAGCAGGGGTATTGGATCAAAATACCCATGTGTACTTAACATTGCGATGCTTTTATAATTCCTGTTGCTCATATTGTTTTGATTTGGTTGAACGGGTTAAAGGATAAATTTGGAGCTTTCCATTTTAACAAATTCAACGGGTTAAACTATTTTACTTTTTCCGCCTCAAATTCTTTACTGATCACAATATCCGCGAGGGCTTTGTGCTTGGATATAATTTCATGCTCAATGGTTAATATGTTGTCAGAATTCATCTGAGTTTCGCGCCCTTTTCTTGTGATTCAATGGTAATCCATTTATTTCCAATTCAATAAAAAACTTTGTTTACATTTTTAATGATGTAGTATAAGTTCCTTCTGCAATTAAGACTTTGCAATCAGATAAATCAATTGCTTCATCTCCAATTTGATCAGCATTAAAATCGTAGGGGTTTTGTTAATGGATAATTTCCGTTTATTGCATCAACCAGGTTTTGATCCAATAAGTCAAGTTTTACCTCATTCATTCCAACCCATCCAATATCCCCTTTTCTTTTGTTTTCATTTGATTTTGGAGGAAGTTTAAAATAATCGTCCTGTCCGAAAACAAAACATTTGATATTGTGAGCTTCTAATTTTTCAGCGATGGAGGCTGCAATTTCAGATTTCCCTGCACCCGATTCGCCCGCAACTGTGATGGTATATTTGTTTCTAATTTCTGCTCTCCTTCCAGTATGAGTTCAACGACTTGAGCGGCAGCTTTTCTGTGATTATCATCAATGATTAAGATATCTCCTTTCATAATGTATGAAGTATTTGATTTCTTCAAAAATACAACTTTTTACGTATTTTCTTTGTTCAATTTCAAAAAGACGTTGTTATTAACTTGTTTGCTATTTTTTAACCTTGTCTATTATTTGATTTTGGTAATTGCTTAAGTTTGCTTTGTTACTCAATAGCATGAAAGTCCCAAGCAATACGATCAAAGATGTAAGGCAATATTATAAGGCCCAACTTCTGGAATATTATCCGGAAAATGAAGCGGATGTGCTGCTGTTCATGGTAGGAGGAATATACCAGTTATTTAGAACACAAAGTCTTGTTGGGCCCCGGCCAACGCATCAACGAAAGTCAGTTGCTGAAAATCCATTTTGCTGTTAAGGATTTAAAAAATTACAGGCCGATACAGTATATTTTGGGAAAAACAGAGTTTTATGGATGTCAGATTTTGGTTAATTCTGACGTTTGATTCTCGCCCTGAAACAGAAGAATTGGTTGATTGGGTGCTAAATGAGGTGAGAGGAGAAAAAAAGTTTTCTGTTCTTGATATTGGCGCTGGTTCACGGGCCCATTGCAATTTCACTTAAAAAGCATTGCCCGTTAGCAAAGTTGAAACTTTTTGATATATCATATCAACTCGAAACTGCTGAAACTTATTAAAGCAACCAGAACTTGAAATTGACTTTTTACTTGAATGACATATTAAACCCCGGATCTAAATACAATAGAACAAGTTTGACATCATTGTTACTAATCCCCCCTATGTTCGAATGTCAGAAAGAAAATGAAGCCCAATGTTTTGGATTATGAACCGGGATTAGCTCTTTTTGTTGAGGATGAAAATCCATTATTGTATTATGATGCTATCGCAGATTTTGCTTTGATATTTAAACAAGAGTGGAAAAGAAGTATGTTATTGAAATTAATCAATACCTTGGTGATGAAACGGAAAAGCTTTTCTACAGAAAGGGGTTCAAGAATGTTCAGGTAAAAATGGATATTAATGATAATACAAGGCTTATAAGAGCTTCCTTAAAATAATAACGCTTTCAATGTTTTGGCCCTTGAATGTATTCCGGGTGCGAAGGCTTTCTCTGGGGCCCAGCAATGTTTAGTACAGAAATTGAATTATCCTCCAACCACATTTGAAACTCATTGATGTCAATTGGTTCATTCATATTTTGAATCCAACAAGGTTTATTTAGCCTTTTACAAAGATGTTGAGTTAATATTGTTCCCCTGTCCATTTTGTTCAGGATAAGGATCAAAGTAGCATCGCTGTCTTTTATATTTAATCTGGTTCTGATGATTATTCAATACTTTGAGTTTCTACAAGGGGATATCTGTCGGATAGTATACCATCTTCAGCCCTTCTTCCATTGGGAGCACCCAACCTCCGCAAACTACCGAATGCTCAAGGGCTACATCAAGGGCTGCCCGATCTACACCGGTTTGCCCACCCGATATTATTTTGAGTTCTTTCATCATAGTGTAACGTAAAAATAAAAAAGCCCGGAAAAAACCGGGCCTCCTTTCGAAAAATAAATAATTAGCAACTTCTTACATTAAGTTTGGAGAATTACTAATGACTCAGTATCTTTAGTATAATTTAAGACCGGTGAAATTGTGAAAGGACTTGTCCAATAAAAATGAGTTCGGATGATCACTAAATTCAGCGTACAGTAAAATCCATCTTTCTTGTTGCGTATAACAAAGAATATGTCTTTCATCATGTATTCAACTTCGTTCTGTGTGTTAACCTTACTTTGTTATTCATTTGCTTTATTTTAAAGATAGAATTAAACTACATCATAAGCAGTTCAAAAACTGTACAAAGTTATAAGTGTCACATTATCAATATGTGGCTGTTTTTTTATATTTTCTCAATTTTGGAAAATATTGCTCATTCAGGACAGATTGTGTTTTTTGAAACCATGAATTTAATTTGAATTCACTTGTAGGAATTGATTTGGGTGTTCAGGGCCATTGAGTTTTAATTTTATTAAGAATGGTAAGGTCAGGTCAAATTTTTATAATTTTGCAACAAAAATTATAGAAAATGTTTGAAGGTTTATGGATAAATTAGAAAGATCATTTAAGATATTAAAAGGTCACGGGCACATCACAGAATGAAATGTTGCCGAGACACTAAAAGGAGTTAGAAAGGCTTTACTTGATGTGACGTTAGCTACAAAATCGCCAGGGATTTTACCAATACAATTAAGGAGAAAGCCCTTGGGCAAAAAATCCTAAGGCTCTGTTTCTCCAGGACAGTTAATGGTGAAGATCGTACACGATGGATTAAATTTGACCTGATGGGCTCTGAATCCGTTGACATATCTAAAGGAAGTCCATTGTTATTTTAATTTGCCGGATTGCAAAGGATCGGAAAAACAACATTTTCAGCTAAACTTGCCAGAAGTTTCTTAAAAGCAAGCGTGGAAGAAACCCTTTACTCTCTCGTGGCCAGTGACGTTTATCGCCCGGCAGCCATCAACCAATTGAAGGTTTGGGTAGACGGGGTAGAAATTAAAAGTCTATACTGAAGGGACAATAGCAATGAGTTAAATTGCAAAAATGCCAGAAATTGCCCATGCAAGGGGGAATATGGACATAACCTTGTGATTATTGATACTGCAGGACGTTTAGCTATCGATGAGGATATGATGAATGAGATCTCGGCGATTAAACAGGCTGTTAATCCCCATGAGATTTTATTTGTGGTTGATTCGATGACCGGACAGGATGCTGTTAATACTGCAAAAGCATTTAATGAAGATAAACGATTATAATGGGGTTACAATGATGAATACCAAATTGGATGGTGATACACGCGAGGTGGGCCCACGCCCTTACCATTAAAGTTGTTGTTGATAAGCCGATAAAGTTTGTTGGGATAGGAGAAGGAATGGATGCCCTTGATGTCTTTCATCCCAGCAGGATGGCAGATCGGATTTTGGGAATGGGCGACATTGTTTCCCTTGTTGAAAAAGCACAGGAACAATTTGATGTTGAAGAGGCTAGAAAACTTCAGAAGAAGATTGCCAAGAATGAATTTAATTTTAATGATTTCCTGAACCAGATCAAGCAGATCAAGAAAATGGGAAACGTGAAAGACCTGATGGGCATGATCCCCGGTGTTGGAAAAGCCATTAAAAATATGGATATTGATGACGATGCATTTAAAGGCATTGAAGCCATCATTTATTCAATGACTCAGGAGAAAGGGAAAATCCGAAAGTGCTCAACGGAAGTCGCCGACGGAGAATAGCATCCGGAAGTGGATCGGATATACGAAGTCAACCAATTGATCAAGCAATTTGGTGAGACCCAAAAGATGATGAAAATGATGAGCGGCGGTAAAGGTAAAGCCTTATGCGCGCTATGGCAAGCATGAAAGGTGGACCCGGAAGATAAAGTCAAATTATTTTAGCTTTTTATCCCGAGGAGATTCTATAAATCCTGATCAATTTGAAAAAAAGACTTAATGAGATCAAGTTCAATGCCTGGGCTGCAGTTGCCAAAATATCTTTAATATCAACAACGCTCGGAATTGTCCGGATCACATTCATCAGTTAAAACCGATACGGCTGCGCAGGGCAAGCCGGCATGATTTGCAACAATTACTTCAGGGACAGTTGACATTCCCACCATCTGCCAATACCCCGAAGAAAACGGTATTCCGCACGGGTTTACAGGTTGGGCGGGCACAGCCACATAAACGCCTTTATTTAAATCAATTCTGGACCGATTGCAATTTTTTCAATGCGTTCGTTCAAGAATTTGGAATAAGACTGGCTCATATCCGGGAAGCGTTAAGATTGTTGTGGTTTATTTATCGAATCATGATAATTGATGTGATCGTCAATAAGCATTAACGAACCTTTTTTAAAATTAAGGTTCATCGCACCTGCCATTTGATACCAATAGATATTTTATCCAAAACTTTCATCACGCAGACCGGAAATGTGATCTCCTGCATACTGTTACCCTTCATAATAATGAAAACGTCCTTTGCGTGGCCAGAACATATTTTCCATCCATTTTCCCATAGATCAGTTTTCCTTTATGGAATTCAACTGTGGAAACCGGAAAGTTTGGAATTTCTTCGTAATCCCAGTTCCGTTTCAATTTTTATCTCACTCACCAATTTGCCCAGGCCGGTGCCCAGTATTATTCCTATATGGGATTTATGATGTTTTTGTTTTGAGGAATTCTGAAGTTTCATTTATCTTTGCTATCATAATTTTGCAAACCTTTTAAATCAGCGTGTGTATATCACAGGTTATCTTGGAATATGAGACATCCTAATAGTCATTTTTATTTTGGATATTTTCAATCAATATTTAATAATAAATGGAATAGCCCTTATTTCAAGTATGCAAAAATAGGTATTAATGGTAGTTTATAATTACAACCTGTATCTAAATGTCTTGGAAGCTGATTGAAGGATTCGTAAAAAATTTAATAATAGTATGAATATACTTGTGCAGGACTCGTGAAGAAAGCCAACAGCATCAGAAAAAAAAATCTCCGGAAGCTATTTGATGCACAACAGGATGTGGAGCTTTTGAACCATTTTCATTCTTGAAACAATCTTCGATGTTGGTGCAAATACGGGCCAGTTTGCTTATTACAGCCGAAAGCTTGGCTACATTAATAATATTTATTCCTTTGAACCATTGAAACAGGAGTTTGAAATTTTATCCTGTTTTGCAAAAAATGATCCCCAATGGAAGGTTTATAATATGGCCATTGGTGATTTTGATGGAGAAATCGAAATGAATGTAGCGTCCAATTCTCAAAGCAGTAGTATTTTGAACATGACCCAGGCACACATAAACAGTGCGCCCGATTCTGCATATAAAGGAAAACAAAAGTGGAAATCAGGAAATTGGATACACTGATGCGAAATTACAGATGATTTAGGTTCCGCGTTTTAAAAGTTGATGTTCAGGGTTTTGGAAAAAAGTATTGGATGGTGCAACTCAAATTCTTAGTGAAATTAAGGGCCTTCAGAACTTGCTGAACTATCTCTGGTTGAACTTTATCAGGGTGAAACCTTGATGATTGATATGTGTGCACAGGTTTCAACCAAATGGGATTCAGATTGTATTCGCTTGAGCCATGGTTTCTATGACCAAAATCTCGGGCAGAGCTTCTGCAAACGGATGGAATATTCTTTAAAGACGAAAATTTCGCCCTTTTTCTTTATTTGTCATATCTTTAAAAAAAAAACTTTTTAGATATGAAATGTAGAATTTTCAGTTTATCACTTTTTTGGTTTATCCATCTTCGCATATTCTTATACGGGAGAAATTATTACTTCCTTTGAAATTCCAGGCTCATATCCTACCGGATTGACTTATGACGGGACAAATCTTTGGTTGGCAGACTATAAATCCGATCAATTGTATTGCATTGATCCGGCCACCGGAAAGGTAGTTCGCAGTATTCCTTCGCCGGCATACTGGCCTGAAGGCCTGGCCTGGGATGGAGAAGCATTGTGGAATGCTGATGTAAAAGGCGGTATTCCCTTATCGGAGAACTATGCCGGAAAAGTGTATCGGATCGATCCAGGAAGGATGGAACAATTTATGAACGATACAAGCACTACCAGCACTCAGGGGATTAACATGGGATGGTCAACATTTATGGTGTGTTGACAATGCTTCGGATTGGAAGTGGTTCAATTCAGCCCGGATGACGGGACTACCATTCGTTCATTTAGTTGTCCTGCTTCAGATCCCAGGGGGATAACTTTTGATGGTAAATACCTTTGGATTTCCGATCGGATAAAAGATGAAATTTATATGGTTGAGCCAGAAACCGGAAGTGTAATCATCATTGCCGATGCACCGGGTTCATTTACCCGCGGCCTGTGTTTTGATGGAAAGCATCTATGGGCAGTGGATTTTCAGGAGGATAAGTTGTTTAAATTAAAAATTCGGGATGGAGAAAAATACCGGGCTTATAATTCTCATAGAGCAAAAATCACCTATATTCATGAAATTACCAATTTTGGCCCTGGTACCGTAATCTCTGCAGATATTCATTTGGCAATTCCTGTTGACAGGCCCAATCAGGCAATTATTACTCCGCCTAAATACAAGCCAGAGTTTACTGATTTGATCACAGATAAATGGGGCCAGCAAACGGCTTATTTTAGGTTTGAAAGCATTGAACCCGGCGAAAAAGTTTCCGCTGAAATGACTACCGTAGCAAAAATTTCGGAAATCCGCTATTTTATCTATCCTGAAAATGTCGGCAACTTATCGGATATCCCTGTTGAGATCAAAAATAAATACCTGGAAAACAACGACAAGTACCAGTTCGATGACCCCATTATTGAAAATGCCCTGAAAGTTGCTATTGGAGATGAAACAAATGCATATTGGATATTTCGAAAGATTTTTAATTACTTGATTGATCATATGTATTACGAGATGGTTGGTGGATGGAATACGGCACCCACCGTATTGGATAGGGGAAATGGCTCCTGCTCCGAATATTCCTTTGTATACATTTCGATGTGCAGAGCGGCAGGTTTACCGGCCCGTTATGTGGGTTCGGTTGTTGTCCGTGGAGACTATGCCAGCCATGATGATGTGTTTCATCGCTGGGTGGAGGTTTATTTACCCAATTATGGTTGGGTTCCCATTGATCCTTCAGGAGGCGATAACGACTGGCCCCGCGACCAGGCCAACTACATCGGCCACCTCGATCATCGTTTCCTGATCACTACCGAAAGTGGGGGAGGGTCGGAAACCATGGGTTGGACCTACAATTCAAACGAATTCTGGACCACCGATCCCAAGACTTTTGTTGTTAGCGATCATTATGCAGAATGGGAACCGGTTGAATAATCAGTAATGTTTTTAGCCCGTATTTTAATTTAGAACAATGGTTTAAATACGATGAGAAAAAATAGTTTCCTTTCGATTTTGTTTATTATTCTCCTGCTTTCGTTGTTGATTGGCTGTGTTGAAAAAGACTCAGAACCAGATACAGGAATTGGGAAGCCACCGGCTCCGTCCGATACATCAACAATTTTTTATCGAGCCATGGATTTGTCCTTTCAACCGGAGTTTGAAACTGATCAGGTTGAGTACTTTAATGAGAATGCCGATCCGGTTGATATGCTTCCCTATATGAAAAATTCAGGCGTTAACCTGGTTCGTCTGCGGTTGTGGCACACTCCTGCCTATGGCCACTGTGGCCTTGAGGAGGTTCTTTCCTATGCACAGCGTGTTAAGCAGGCAGGAATGGATATTCTCCTCGATATTCACTTTTCTGACACCTGGGCCGACCCTGGAAACCAATC
The DNA here is from genome assembly GCA_041393255.1 of Bacteroidales bacterium. Lineage (GTDB taxonomy): Bacteria > Bacteroidota > Bacteroidia > Bacteroidales > JAADJA01 > JAADJA01. Next base: position 188,607 of record JAWKKM010000008.1, read on the forward strand.
CCTTCCGGCAGTGTGGCAAGGATTGTCGTTTGACGTTTTATCCGATAGCGTTCGTAATTATACCAAAGTGGTAATTACCAGTCTCAATACACGAAATACCACGCCGGTTATTGTTCAAATAGGAAATGAAATCAATGCCGGTTTTTTATGGAATTTGGGAAGAGTGGGAGGTGATTTCAATGATAACTGGGCTAATTATTCAGCTTTGACGGTGGCTGCAATTAACGGTATTAAAACGGTTGATCCGAACAATGAGATTGATATTATGATCCATTATGCAGGGTTTAATGCAATTGAATGGTTTCTGGGAGAATTGATGAATCATAATGTAACTTTCGATATTATCGGAATTTCATATTATTCAATTTGGCATGGAAATGATCTCTCACAGGTCCAGAATATTCTGCAATCCATTGCACAGAATTTCTCCCAGAAAATTTTTATTGCAGAAACATCTTATCCCTGGACACTGGAATGGAACGATTGGACCAATAACATATGGGGGCTTGAGGAACAACTTATTCCAGGATATTCTGCTACACCCGCTGGACAAAAAAAATACCTTGTTGATTTGAAATCAATTCTGAAAAACCTGAATGGTAACAAGGGAATTGGTTTTTGTTATTGGGCACCTGATTGGGTTGCTTACAAAGGCCCTGAAGCATCGGACGGGTCAATTTGGGAGAATGCTACAGTTTTTGATTTTGAAAGCAAAGCACTCCCTGTTATGGACGTTTTTAGTCCCGATTAATCCGCGTCCTTGTTTTCTGATTTTTCAACACCTGTCATGAATCCATGCCAAAGGCTTTCCAATACTACATACAAGACAATGTCGGGTTTTTCATTTTCAATGATGTGTTCATTGGCGGTGTAATTCCACGCATCAAAAATGCAAACCGATCGGTTAAAACTTTCAGTCAGGTAGGGAATCAAAGCATTTCCGAAAGAATCCCTGATGAAAAGAATGTCGGGAAGAGAGTCATTTCCTGTTGAATAAACTTCTTCGTATTGATCTTTGTAACCAAAATACTGTGGTGCCGGATAACCAACATCTGGCATTTTTTGGGCTTTTCGAATTCCATTGGGCTGTAAATTGTATTCTGTATCGTTGAACGCCATCATTAAATTCATAAGGTCAGCTGTATTACCACCTAATCTGCTGTGTTCTTCAATTGTAAAATCATTCCAATCAAGTACAGGCAATTCAGGAAAGTCTTTTCTGATCTCTGAGAGAATAGATCGATAAGCAACAAAACTTCCCAAATTATTCCAATGGTTGTCGGTTTTGTAAAAAAGCATGTGTTTTTCTTTCGCCAATTTAAGCGAATCACGTAAATCCAGTACCCCGATACCTGCTTCAAGCAAAGCCTGTTTAACCTGGTCAGTCCTGTTTAAAGGCCGAATGCGCTTTACATAAGCCGGAAGAAATTCCGGATAGATGGTGTATTTTGTTGGAGCGATTACAAAATACATTTTAATGCCTCTGTTATCAAGATAATCTCTTCGCCTGACAACTTCATTTGCCAGTTTCTTCAACTCCTCTTCTTGCAGCTGAAGTTTGCCACGATAGGTGTCCAATTCATCTTTTACAAGATACAACCAATCATTTTTGCCAATAATGACTTTGTCTGGCATGGGTGATTGCCTGAATACATGAATGGCCAAATTGGATTTGAACCTGACCAATTGATTTCTCAGGCTGAAGTGATCGTTATAATAATTCTCATAAGCAAAGGGAAATTGATCGCGATTTTCAATATTTAGCTGGGGCCTGTCAGCAAGTTTTCTCTTTTCCCTGGATTCGCTTACCGGAACAATCGGAACGTATTTTTGAATGGTTGGGAAAATAATAATAGCCAAGAATCCAATGCTTATTAATACATTGATTATACTTTTAATATTGTATTTGAAATTATTTTCTGCCACTTTAAAAACGGTAATATATAAACGGATTATACGTATTCGATAAAAGGTAACTTGCACAAATAATCAGTATGCCGAAATAGAACAAAACCCATGGGCAATGGAATAGGCGGCATACATAGGTTTATACAAATGAAATTTGTTAGCAAAGAAATTAGATAAGCCGTTGTTAATTTTAATGAAAGAACCAGAAATTCTAACAAAGCTATCAATAAGATTAAATAAAACTCGCCGGTCAAAAATTTTCCATATTCAAAATAGCCATAAGATGCATTTTGATTATTTCCCAAAAGGGCTAAATAGTAATTTCCTGCGTGGGAAAAGTCATCTGCCCTGAAAGGCACCCATGCCATCATAACGATAAATAATGCATAGAGATGCTGCAATGGCTGCCATAGTTTTGCAAGTTGTCTTTCGCCACCGGATCGTTCGATAATTAAAAACAAACCATGAAGGAGACCCCAAACAACAAAATTCAGAATTTTGCCCCATGCTGAAAAGGCCGGTTACGAAAAAAACAAGGATCAGGTTAAAGTAAGTTCTTCTCAATCCCATTCGGTTGCCTCCAAGTGGAATGTATAGATAATCGCGAAACCAGCTTGAAAGTGATATGTGCCACCTTCGCCAGAATTCTTTAATGGATTTTGCAATGTATGGGAAGTTGAAATTTTCCGGAATTTTAAAACCAAATATGCTCCCCAGCCCAATGGCCATATCGGAGTATCCTGAAAAATCAAAATAGATTTGAAACGAATAGGCAACAATTCCCAGCCATGCTGCACTGCTTGTTAAGTCTGCCGGGTTTGCTTGGAATATTTCGTCAGCGATAATGGCAAAATTGTTAGCGATTAAAACTTTCTTTCCCAAACCTAACAGAAACCTTTTTACTCCATAACTGAATTTCTCAAAGTTTACTTTTCGAAATTCCAACTGAGCAGCAATGTCATGATATCGTACAATTGGGCCGGCAATCAGTTGAGGGAAAAGAGAAATATATAGCCCAAGCCGAAGAATGTTTTTTTGCACGGTGGTTTCCTTCCGGTAAACATCGATCAAGTATGAAATGGCCTGAAAGGTATAAAACGAAATTCCAACCGGCAAGACTATTGATTTGTTTTCAATCACTGGTATTTGAACCGAATCAAGGAGGAGATTGATATTGCCAACAATGAAATTAGCGTATTTGAAAATTCCAAGTATAACGAGGTTTATGGTAATGCCGATCCCTAAAAAAATTGATGATTGCTTGTTTCCTGCATCCCTGCCAATCCATCTTCCGAAAAGGTAATTGATAATTATTGAAATCAAAAGGATTACCGAATAGCTAACCCCGCCCCATGCAAAAAAGACAAAACTTGCAATCAGAAGAAATACATTTCTCCATCTTCCTTGCAGTATAAAATACCCGATTATTACAATGGGCAAAAAGAGGAAAAGAAATATGGTTGAGCTAAAAAGCATTAAATATACATTATCGATGGGGTTGAAAAGCAACCCTTATTTTCCTGTTTAATTAGGAAAGGATTTAACAATCGATTTCCCATTCCAAAAACTCTATTATCTTTGGCTGCAAATCTATTGGTTTTTTATGAATTTAATTCTGTCATTCTTTTTAATCTTTTTTGTCTTTCACATTGGAATTATACCGTTTTTTCTTTTGTACAGGTTTTCCGATTTAATGTATTTATTGCTCTATTATGTATTTGGTTATCGAAAAAAGGTCGTTTATCAAAACCTTTCCAAAACCTTTCCCGATCTTGACAAATCTTCCCTTAATAAGCTTGTTAGGCGTTCTTATAAAAACCTTACCGATATTATTGTTGAAGGTATTAAGGGTTTTACGTTAACCCATCATCAAATAATGAAGAGACACAAAATTGTAAATCCTGAGATTGCGGAACCTTATTTAAAAGCCGGTAAGAGCATTATTGCTTTGCCTACTCATTATGGCAATTGGGAATGGGGTGCCCTTTCCCCCGGTTTGTATATTAAGGGATTCAATATTATCGGTTTCTATAAGCCGCTGAGCAATCCTTACATCGATAAGTTTATGAGGAAAAACCGCTCGAGGACCGGAACTGCATTGGCCTCCATATATGAGACACACAATACTTTTGAGCACCATAAAGATATTCCTTCTGTTTATATTATGGCAGTGATCAAAGCCCATCCAACCCCCAAAAATCTTATTGGGTGGATTTTTTAGGACGAGATACAGCTTTTTTGCACGGCCCGGAAAATTATGCGCGTCAATATAATATCCCCTTGATGTACACAAAGATTGAAAGAGTAAAAAGAGGATATTATGAGTTAACCCTTTCGGTATTAGCGGATAATCCCACGGAATTAGAAAAAGGAGTAATAACCCAAAGATATGCTAAGGAGTTGGAGTCGCAAATTAATCAGCAGCCCGAAAACTGGCTTTGGTCGCACAAGCGATGGAAGCTCAGTCGTTAATACATTTGTTCAATCAGGTTCTTGTATTGTTCCATGATGATTTTTCTTCTGATTTTTAGGGTGCTCGTCATTGCATTGTTTTCAACCGTGAAGGGTTCGTGTAGCAGGGTGAATTTTACAACTTTTTCGTAGGATGCCAATTCGTTTTGCATTTTCTCAATCCGCTTTTTGAAAAAGTCCTGTACTTCTTTGAGCGAAATAAGATGGGCATCTGAACTATGATGAAGCCCCAGCATGTTGGCATGTGCCCGGATGTTGGCAAGCACCGGGACAATCAGAGCCGTAACATACTTTCGGTCGTCACCAATGGTGATAACCTGTTCAATAAACGGATCTTGCCCTAAAATAAGTTCGATTTTTTGTGGTGAAACATATTTTCCAACAGACGTTTTGAACAGGTCCTTTATTCTGTCTGTCATTACCATATCTCCGTTTTCATCGATGCTTCCCTCATCTCCTGTATGGTACCATCCATCTTTCAGGACCTCGCTCGTTGCATCAGGTTTGTTGTAATAGCCTTTAAATACAGTTTTTCCCTTAACAAGAATTTCCCCCCTGTCGCTGATTTTAACTTCCAAACCGGGCATTTTTTTGCCAATTGTACCAAATTGATATTTATGGGATTCAAAGCAGGAAACTGTGGCAGTCGTTTCGGTAGTGCCATAACCATGATTCACCCACAAGCCGGTAGCATGAAAAAACTTTAACAAATCAACACGGATGGCGGCTCCCGAGCAGGGAATCATACGGATGTTCCCTCCAAAAATTGATCGTAGTTTTTTTAATACCAGTTTTTCTGCCAGTGAGAATTTTAATTCTAGCAAACCGGGAATTTTTTTGTTTTCGCTTTTTAAAATAGAACGCTGATTTCCAACACTGATTGACCAATCGAAAATTTTCTTTTTGTAGGACGGCCATTTTTCATATTCGGCAAAAATTCCTTCATGTGTTTTCTCAAAAAAACGAGGAACCGTGCATAGCAATGTAGGTTTTGCCTTCGGCAGCTCATCAATTACTTCACGCGGATTTTCCAGAAAAACATTAACAGCGCCTCTGTAAAGAACGTAAAACGACCAGGTACGCTCAAAGACATGGCTTAACGGCAGGAAACACATCGAAACATCCTTATCATGAACATCCAGCCGTTCATCATGAATAGAAAAAGCATACATAAAATTAGCATGATCAAGCATTACACCTTTGGGCTCGCCTGTAGTACCTGATGTATACAGAATAGTGGCAATATCTTCGGGTTTTGCTTCATCATAAATTTCAGTAAGCCGGCTATCTAAATCCGCATCATTTCCCGAGGTGATAAACGGTTCCCAATCCATACAGTCCTTACTTTCGATCTTTAGGTTTCTGTCGAGCGAAATTATCTGTTTCAGGCTTGTTGAATGTTGGAGTACCCATTTTGCTTTTTCAAACTGTTCCTGGTCGCCAACAAACATCAATTCCATTTTCGTTTCATCCACAATGTATTTGACCTGTTCCTTAGTGGCATTTCCGAAAAAAGGAACCACAATACCTCTGATGGTGAGTATCCCATAATCGGTTATTGACCATTCGATACGATTGTTGCTGAAGATCCCAATTTTTGATTCGAAACCAAATCCCATTTTGATCAGGGCTTTGGAAACTTTATCGAAGGATGCTGTGAGTTGATCCCAGCTAAAGGGTTTGTAGGTATTGTCTGATTTATCTTTAAATCTATAGACTTCACGTGATCCATATTTGGAGGCACGGTTTTTTACCATGTGGGCAATGTGTTGTTTCACGAGTGGGGTGTTTGTATGTATTTATTGAATAATGAAATCATGAATCTCTAACTATAAACTTGATGATTTTACAAAAAGGAAAGTTGGTAGATCTTTATCCATGAGGACAATAAAACTCTCCGCTTTGATTCAGCAAAAATACAAAAATATAAATATGTAAGTAATACGCTTTTTATCTCTATCCCAAGACAATTTCCTGTATGTCAATATTCGAAAGCTTATGATTTCCCAATCCAAGTTCTTCGGATAATGATAGGTGGATCGCATTAAAATCAAGGGGTTCAAGTTCCTCGGATTCACGTTTTCTGTTCAAAATTCTCATCATCACAGTATCAACTGCAACTGGATCAGTGCCGATAATGATTTCATTGTTGACCCAGAGTTTATCTCTGTTCCATCGTGGCCCATCATCGAAGACACCTAATAAAGCATCTGCGATAATGAGTTTTTGCTTTTCCCTGATAACGGGAATGGCATTGATTTCAGGAATGCCGGGATTGGTTGCATTGTTGGGATGGAAATCCCTGGGGTTATCAATGGAACCATAATGGTTTTTTAAACTTCCTGAAATTCCGGCTATCCCATGGGTTTTTAATACAGGAATATTGATGAATGAAGTGGAAAGGTCGGTGATATAAGTGTGTACCCTGGTTGTGCTGTTGCCTACCGGGAATTGCTCAGGATGAAAGCCTTCATTTTCCCCCTTGCGGTTGGGCCTGGTCCCCATGATTCTCATTTTTCCTTCTTCACGCTGGATGGTATAACCACCATTTATAAGTTCTTCATCGCTACGTTCCCAGATAAGGATGTTTTTATCCATGATATTTATTTGTTGCAGCCCACTGACAATGGCAGATGAAATTCCTGTAAAATGCTGTATATAATTTGTTCCAAACAAACTGTCAAGTCCCAATGTATTTATTTTGAGGCTGACCAATTCTTCCGAACGAAAGAACTGTGACCACGCATCCACAAGTGTTTCTTTTCCTGTGAATTCGGTCATCCCTCTATTGATCATTTCCTGAATAAGGGGTTGGTTGATTACTCCATTCGCATCAACCGCATTGCTGTGTTTGATGATAATAACTTTGCTTTTGTTTCCCCCAACCGGAGTTGGGAATGGTGAGTTAGCAAAGGCAGGGATAAGTTTGTTAGCCAATGCAATGCTTAGGGTGCCGGCAGAAATTTGTTTTAAAAATTTGCGGCGGGATGCACAATCCTTTGCTTTTTGTTCCATAGAAGCAATGTTTTATAATTTTGGCAACTAATATACAAAAGATTATAATTTCAGGTAACAACATTTATATTTTTACTTATTTCTACTACCTTTGCAAACCAACTTAGATTTGGGATTCGAAGTTCAGAATTAAAGTTCGGGCTTAATAAAATCTAAAATCAAATATCAAACATAAAATAAAGTTTGGTTTTCGATCTGAATATGATAAAAGGCGTTTATGCCAGGATGGCTGAAAGAATTGAAGCAGCCCGCAAAGTGGTTGGTAAGCCGCTTACATTAACTGAAAAAATATTATACTCTCACCTGGATGATGGGATTGCCTCACAAGCTTATGAACGAGGAGTATCTTATGTTGATTTTAATCCGGACCGGGTAGCCATGCAGGATGCGACTGCACAAATGGCTTTGTTACAGTTTATGCAGGCAGGAAAAAATAAAGTTGCAGTTCCTTCAACAGTGCATTGCGACCATTTGATCCAGGCAAAACTGGGAGCCATGGTAGATTTGCACACAGCGAATGTCACCAACAAAGAGGTTTACGATTTTTTGGCTTCAGTTTCCAATAAATATGGTATTGGCTTTTGGAAGCCGGGTGCCGGGATCATTCATCAGGTAGTCCTGGAAAATTATGCGTTTCCCGGAGGAATGATGATTGGAACAGATTCTCATACAGTCAATGCAGGTGGTTTGGGAATGGTTGCCATCGGTGTTGGCGGTGCTGATGCGGTGGATGTGATGGCTGGAATGCCCTGGGAGTTGAAATTCCCTAAATTGATAGGTGTAAAATTAACCGGTAAGTTAAGTGGCTGGACTGCCGCTAAAGATGTCATTTTAAAAGTTGCCGGAATTTTATCGGTGAAAGGCGGTACGGGGGCTATTGTTGAGTATTTTGGTGAAGGAGCCAAAAGCATCAGTTGCACTGGCAAGGGAACAATATGTAACATGGGTGCTGAAATCGGAGCCACAACTTCCATATTCGGTTACGATAAAAAGATGGCTGAATACCTCAAAGGAACCGG
>JAWKKM010000009.1:0-181020 GCA_041393255.1 Bacteroidales bacterium
GCAGTTTTCCCCCGAGAAAAATCTGTATTCCCAAATCAATAGCAAAGAACGTTTCAACGATTTTAAATACGTACCCATTTCCCTGCCTTTTTGGGGAGAATGGACAGTTACACAGGCACATCATGGCGAATTTACACATAAAAAGGAATGGGCTCATGCTTGGGATTTTGAAATTGTGGATGAACAGGGTTTAAATTTCAAAGGTACAGGAACTGCAAGAAAAGACTTTTATTGTTATGACAAACCAATTGTTAGCCCGGCTGACGGATGGGTAGAAGAAATTGTTGACGGTGTGGATGATAACGAAATCGGTGATAGCAATCTGGAACAAAACTGGGGAAATACAATTGTTATTAAGCACACCGATAAACTTTATTCAAAACTCAGTCATATAAAAAAGGGGACTTTCAAAGTAAGTAAAGGCGGGCAGGTGAAAAAAGGGGATATTCTCGCCAACTGCGGCAACTCAGGCCGCTCGCCCAAACCACATATCCATTTCCAAATTCAGGAAACCCCGTTTATCGGTTCGAAAACATTGGATTACCCTATCGGCCATTACATCTTGCACAATCCATCTGAATATAAACTTCAATCCTATTCGAGGCCTGAAAAAGATCAGACCATTTCGAATATTGAAAAAAACAAAACCCTTTACCGGGCTTTTCACTTTGTGCCAGGACAACAATTAAAATTTATTGTAAAGCCCTCTGAGACAGGAAAAGAGAGGGAAGTTACCTGGGAAGTTGTGGCGGATATTTATAACAATACTTACCTCCACTGTTTGAAAACCAAGTCGAAGGCCTGGTTTAAAAACGATGGTAATATTCACTATTTCACCCACTTTGAGGGAAACAGGAGTTCCCTGCTTTTCTATTTTTACCTGGGTGCATACAAAGTAACCGGAGGATTTTACAAAGGCCTCAAGATTAATGATCATTATCCCATTCATCTACTAAACAACCAGGGGTTGATTTTTCTACAGGATTTCATTGCACCTTTTTACTTATTTGTTAAATCAAAATTCGAATTGCAGTTTCTTAAAATGAAGGATAACCTGAATGACAGTGTTATTGTGTTTCGCTCGGAAGCAACTGTTGAACATGCAAATAAAACGACACGCAAAGTAACTTTTGAGTTTGAGATCGAATCAAACAGGATAAAAGGAATGACTGTGGCTGATGGGAACAAATCCCTTGAAGCTCGTGAAATTCAAACCTTAGCCTAACAACTATGAGTACAACGAGTTATGCATCCTAACAAATCTGCATTATATTGTTCTAAGACGAAAAATCGGCTCATTCGGTTTTCACTGATTCGAATGGCATTTATTGTTATTGTCTGTTTCTCCGTTTTTCCTTTGAGATCCCAACATTCAGGAAACTCATTTCAACAGGTTGAAAAATTAACATACAATTATTATTTAACGGGCAACTGGGACTCGCTGATCATCATTGGGACAGATGCCATTAGTGCAGGGCAGGATTATTTCTATTTACGATTGAGGTTGGGCATTGCCTGTTACTTTAAAGAAAATTACAGAAAAGCAATAATGCATCTTGAAAAGGCCCTGAAATTTAATTCTAATGATGATACTGCCCTGGAATATTTGTACTATTCTTATGTGTATTCTAACCAGCCGAAACAGGCAAACGCACTGACAACAAATTCTTCGAAGAAACTGATTGAGAAGTTGAACACCGGAAGATTAAACTGGCTGGAAAATCTTTATCTTGAAACAGGGCCAACCTTCAGCAACAATATTAGCAAAAACAAAAAAAACAATTTGTTGAAAAGCAATTCGGATTATGGAGTACAGGATTTATATGACAAAACATATTACTTTCATTTGGGCACCGGTATAACCCCCTTTAAGCGTGTTTCTTTTTATCTGGGTTACAACAACCTTAACATTTCCAAATTAAAACAAATACAATCTACTGAATTGGTCCTTAAAGGGGTCATTAACAACGGAAATGCAATTCATAACTTGTACAGAAAAAAAACATCGGAAATTCAAAATTCAGCGTATTCCCTTTTCCAAAAAGAAGCATATATCAATTCGGGGATTGCATTGAATAATGGCTTCATCATTACGCCTGCAGTTCACCTGATATGGGCGCACTATGCAACGTTAACCTCAGAATTATCAGTGCAATACTACGAAGTTTTACTGGGCGATACCCTTACTACAATAAAGGCAAACACTCAGGAAAAGGAAGAATCGTTCACCAATCAGGTTTATTCAATAGCAATTGATAAAAGCATTTCTTTATACAATATGGGAATCAGAGGTTCGTATTCCAACCTCAATTACAGCGATCAATATCAGCTGGAAGGTTTGTTTACCGTTTTTCCAAAAGGGAATTTAAGCTTGTATTCAGCCACTTCTATAACTTCGCACTGGCAGGAAAAAGCAAACCGGATTGTTTTTCAGGAACTTATTGGAGCAAAGGTATTTCCAAAATTTTGGCTTGAAGGACACTTATCCATTGGGGAGATGTTGAATTACAATGAAAAAAATGCTTTTGTCGTATATAATTCGGGGGATAAAATAAAATTCAGGGGCGGAATAAACTTTATTATAACTTTGACCCCGAAACTTGAGTTGTCGGTGCGTTATAGTTTTTATAACAACGAAAATTCGTTATACAATTACACGCCTGACTTAAATTTGAAAATTGAACATTCAGATTATCAAAATCATTCTATTATTGGAGGTTTAAAATGGAAACTATAAAAAAATTATTTTTACTTACAAGCATGTTGACCGTATTAGTTATTGGTACACAATCCCAAGACTATCCATCCATTCGAAATGCTTTTGAAAAAAGCTATGGTTTTGAATATACCGGCGATTATTCTTCAGCAGTTGATGCCCTCAGAAAAGTTTATGATGAAGAGTCCTATGAAATCAACCTTCGGCTGGGCTGGTTAACCTATATGGCCGGTTTCTTTACCGAATCAACGGCTTATTATCAAAAAGCAGTTGACCTAAAACCACTGTCCATTGAAGCAAAGTTAGGGTTTGTTTATCCTGCGTCTGCACTTGGAAACTGGGAGCAGGTAAAGAAGCAGTATATCGACATCCTTGCAATTGATCCGCAAAACAGCCTCGTCAATTACCGTTTGGGATCTATTTACTATGGAAATGAGGACTACACCACTGCCCTTAAATATTTTGAAAAAGTTGTAAACCTTTATCCCTTTGATTACGATGGTTTGCTGATGTATGCCTGGACCAATTTGAAACTTGGCAAATACAGGGAAGCAGAAGTGCTTTTCAACAAAGTATTGATGAACCAGCCTTCGGATACATCAGCTAAGGAAGGACTCCTGCTTATCAAGTAGGAAAATTTCAAATTTTCAAAAAACCGGTATTTCAAATTATTACTGAACATCAAGCAAAGGGCTAAGACATTTAGCGCATGCCAAAAATTCATATTTCAATATAATTTTGGGCTATTATTATCAACAAATTTGCAACCATGTTTCAACTCTTACCGTATACGTAAAGTTTATTAAGATAGTACTGTTAAAAAAATGATAAAAAAACCCCTACATTTAGAACTATTTTAAATAAAAGAAAGTACATTTGCACCTGAAAAAGAAACAAAGATTATTATATTAGTAAACCAATAACACTAAACAATATAGAAATGAATAAAATTTACGCAACCTTATCAATGGCACTTTTGCTATTTGTAATCAATGGGTTAAATGCTCAAACTACGGTTTGGCTGGAAGATTTTCCATATGCTGACGGAACAACAACTTCTACAAAGTGGACAATAAACAACCTTAATAATGCAGATTACTGGGCGGTTCGCGGTAATCAAATGGAGGGTAATGATCTGGATGGAGAAGGTGTATGGACATCTGAGGTTATTGACATATCAGGGAGTTCCAGCGTAAATGTTACAGTTGACCTTGCTGAATCGGGAAATTTAGGTAATGTGGATTACATTAGTGTTTATTATATCCTTAACGGAGGAGCTGAAACTCCGTTTACAACCAATGGATATCTTCAAAATGATTTTGGAAGTGCAATAGCCTCTGAAATCGGGCTGATCGGAAACAATCTTCAGATTGTCCTCCGGTTAAGTAACAATGGAAATAATGATTATTATTATTTTGATAACATATGGGTAACGGAGCCGCCTGCCAACATTGACTGTTCAAATGCACTTGCTGTTGGCGAAGTTACTGACTTGCCCTTTAATACAAGCTTATCCACAGCAAGCGGAGTAACTCCAAGTTGTGGTGGAGGAACAGCCCCTATAGATTTATGGTATGCTTATACACCAACATTAACGGGTATTGCAACCATTGATTTATGTGGCAGCGGTTATGACAGCAGGCTTTCGGTTTGGGATGGATGTGCCGGAACTGAGCTGGCCTGTAACGATGACGATGGACCAGCTTGCACTGGAACAAATGCAAGTCTTTCCCTAAATGTAACTGTAGGAACAACTTATTATATTCAAGTCGGTGGATACAATGCAAATACCGGAAGTGGAGACTTAACCATTGCTGTTGTTGCTCCTCCTGCAAATGATGATTGTGCAAATGCAGAACCTATTGGTGAAGTTACGGACTATCCATTTGATACGGATTTGGCATCTGCCGGTGGTTTAAATCCAAGTTGTGGTGGGACAGCACCGGTTGATATCTGGTATGCATATACACCCTCCATTAGCGGACTCGCAACGGTTGACCTTTGCGGAAGTAACTTCGATACACGACTTGCTATATGGGATGCTTGTGCAGGAACCGAATTGGCTTGTAACGATGATAACGGGCCCGCTTGTAACGGAACGAATGCCAGTCTTGATTTGACCGTAACTGCCGGGACAACCTATTATGTTCAGGTAGGTGGATATGAGGATGAAACCGGTACTGGAGACTTAACCATATCGGTTATTTATTCACCGCCTAACAACGATTGCTCAAATGCCATTACCATTGGTGAAGTAAGCGATCTGCCATTCAGTACGGTTGATGCAACTCCAAGCGGATTAAATCCAGGTTGCGGCGGAGGACAGGATCCCTTGGATCTGTGGTATGCTTACACTCCTTCAGCCACAGGTATTGCTACTTTTGATTTATGCGGAAGCTTATTCAACACACGACTTGCCATTTGGGACGCTTGCAACGGTGCAGTTATTGAGTGCAACAGCAACAATGGCCCCGTATGTCAGGGACAACAATCCAGCATTGAAATGGAAGTCTTTTTCGGAACAACCTATTATGTACAGGTGGGTGGAAACAACCAGGCTTCCGGCACTGGTGATTTAACCATTGAACTTACCCCCTACCCGTCCAACAATGATTGTATCAACGCTATGGTAATCAGTGAAGTTACCGATATGCCTTTCAGTACTGAATTTGCAACTCAAAGCAACAATGCGCCCAATTGTGGACTTGGTGATAACAATGATATTTGGTTCTGGTATCAGCCTACACAAACCGGTTTAGCCATGTTTGACTTATGTGGCAGTGAATATGAAACCCGTTTGGCTATCTGGGCTGATTGTGATGATACGGATCCGATAGCATGTGACGTGACATTTGGCCCGGCATGCTTCCTCCAATCATCCAGTATAGAATTACCTGTTTTTGCAGGTGCTTTTTATTTGGTTCAGGTGGGTGGTAATAACGGAGCAGTTGGTCAGGGAGACCTTACCATTGTGGTTACCCCCGATTCTCCTAACGATGATTGTTCAAATGCATTAGCGATAAATGAAGTAACTGATTTTCCTTTCTCTACTGCAGGTGCTTCGGCTGACGGTGCTGACCCGGGTTGCGGAACCGGTGCTCCGATTGATATCTGGTTTGAATATACTGCTACAGCAACAGGAAGTGCAACTTTTGATTTGTGCGGAAGCACATTCAATACTCGTCTGGCCCTTTGGGATGCTTGTGGCGGAACAGTTTTAGCCTGTAATGATGATGCCTTTGCAGCCGGATGCCTGTTCGAGTCAAGAATTATTTATCCTGTAACAACGGGATCCGTTTATTATGTTCAGGTTGGTGGAAACAACACAACAGCAACTGGTGTTGGTGAATTATCCATTAGTGTTGCCCCGGATCCAACCAATGATGATTGTGTTGATGCAATTGCTATTGGCGAAGTAAATGATTTACCCTTTACAACGGTTGGTCAATCGTCAGGAGGCGATGATCCTGGTTGTGGAACAGGTGCTCCCATTGATATTTGGTATGCTTATTCACCGTCAAGCGATGGAATTGCCACTTTTGACTTATGTGGTAGTGCTTTTAACACCCGATTGGCTGTTTGGGATGCTTGTGGTGGAAGTGTGCTGGCGTGCAACGATAACAATTGGACAGTATGCGGCCAGCAATCCAGTCTCGATTTAACAGTTACATTCGGAACAACTTATTACGTGCAAGTGGGAGGATATAATACAACAGCAACTGGAAATGGAGATCTTTCCATTGTTCTCGACCCCGTTCCTTCAAATGGCGATTGTAATAATGCAACAGCCATTAATGAAGTTATCAATCTTCCTTTCAGCACAACCTTAGGAAGTGCAAGCGGTGTTAATCCAGGATGCGGTGGCAACCAGGATCCAATTGATATCTGGTATGCTTATACTGCAACTGCAACAGGCATGGCATCATTCGATTTATGTGGAAGTGATTTCGATACGCGCCTCGCTGTATGGGATGCTTGCGGCGGAAGTGTTATAGATTGCAATGATGATGATGGCCCGGTATGTTCAGGAACAGCATCCAGCATCGAAATTAATGTAATTTCAGGAAATACCTATTATGTCCAAATTGGAGGCTTTAACACAAATACCGGAGATGGCGACCTTACCATTTATGTTGAACAAGAACTTCCAAACACACTGGATTTTGATGGCATCAATGATTATGTTGACCTGGGCACAGATGCCGCTCTTAATATTACAGGTGACATTACAATTGAAGCTTGGATTTATCCAACAGGCATTCAATCAAGAAGAAGAATTGTCGAAAAAGATCTGGCCACTTCATACCATCTTGCACTTTCTTACAGTTCGACCGGAATTGCTTTTGCAATGGATACCGATGGAAGCAATGCAAATATTTTGGAAACTCCTGACAACCTGATTTTCAACTACCGCTGGACGCATGTTGCAGGTACCTGGGATGGATCTACCATGCGTATCTATGTAAACGGAATTGAGGAGGCAAGTATGCCATGGACACAAACGGTTGATGGTTCAACCCTCTCTACTAAAATAGGTAGAAACGGAAGCTCGATGGCCAATTTCTTCCAGGGACGCATTGAAGAAGTGAAGATTTGGAATGTTGCAAGAACTGCTGATCAAATCAGAACTGACATGCACCGTGAATTAATAGATCCAACATCGGAAACGAACCTTGTTGCCTACTATCGTTTCAATCAGGTTGGAAGTACAATTCTTCCGGATATCTCGGCAAATAACAATATTGGAAATTTGATAAATTTTAATCCTTCAACAGCATGGAAGACATCAACAGCTCCAATTCCTTATTATTCTGTACAAGCAGGCAACTGGGATGTTGACAACGTTTGGGCGCTGGGCCAATTGGCTCCGGTTAATGACTGGGCAAGGGTTATTGTTGACCATAACATCAGTCTGAATCAGGATCAAACCTTATTGGAACTCACCGTTAACAATGGCGATAACCTAACTGTAAATGCTGGCAACCAACTAACTATGGATGGTGCCATCTGGAATTTCTCAGGCAACCATTGTATGTATATCAAGGCTGATGCCAGTGGCATGGGTTCCTTAATTCACAATACACCAAACATCAATGGTACCGTCGAACAGTATCTTACTTCAGAACGCTGGCACCTGGTTTCATCACCCATATCAAAAGCACAAATTGATACGTACTTCGATATTTACTTAAAAGAGTATAACGAACCTACAGATACCTGGACCTATTTGGTTGAGCCAACAACATTGCCGCTCAATGTTACCAAGGGCTATTCTGCATGGGGATCAGATAATTAGACGGGCACTACCACTGTTGAATTCGCTGGAATTTTCAATACCGGAGATTACCCGGTC
This sequence comes from Bacteroidales bacterium, assembly GCA_041393255.1. Lineage (GTDB taxonomy): Bacteria > Bacteroidota > Bacteroidia > Bacteroidales > JAADJA01 > JAADJA01. Next base: position 8,070 of record JAWKKM010000009.1, read on the forward strand.
TCGCCAATCAGCTACACTGCAACAAGTCCGAATATTGGATGGAACCTGATTGGTAACCCCTATCCATCACCTTTACAGTGGAATAACACATGGTCGAAAACTGACATTGGTGATTGGGCATGTATCCATAACAATGGAAATGACGAATGTTACAATGCAGCTAACGGAACAAGCTGGCCAAATGCAGGGGATATGGCTGATGGTATCATTCCTTCAACACAAGGATTCTGGGTGCGTGCTACTTCTGCATCTGCAGCATTGACCATACCTCAAAGTGAAAGGATGCATAGCAACCAGGCATTCTACAAAGACAGTTCATTAATTGAAATAGAACAAGTCTGTTCGTTTAAGGGTCGATGGAAATGATGACTTTGATGTTGTTCTGGTACAGTTTTCTCCTTCAGCTACTGATGGGTTTGATGCACGCTTTGACCTGGAGAAAAGATGGGGTTATAATGAATCTCCTCAAATATTTTCCATCAAAGCAGATGATGACTTATATTCGGTTGATGTTTTACCAGAAGTCAGCAAAGGGTTGGTTATCCCTATCGGATTCCAGGCCGGGACAAACGGGCTCAATACCATCACCGTTACTGAACTCTTCGGTTTTTCAGGGGATATAAATGTGGTTCTTGAAGACATCAAAGAAGGTAAATTTATTGAACTTGACGAAAATTCTGTTTATGAATTCATTGCTGATCCTTCGGATGAAAAATACAGGTTTAACCTGCTCTTCAAAGATGGATACAACAATGTAGCTGATGCTGAATCAAACAATATCAATATCTATTCATACGGGAATGTTGTATACATTCAAAAACCTTTTGAAACAATGATCAGCGAAGTAACAGTTTATGATATTATGGGCCAGGTGGTATTGCATACCAACTCCATTGAGAGTGAAATCAGCAAGCTGAAAATTTACAACGGTTTGGGATATTATCTTGTAAAAGCAACTACTGAACACGGTGTGATAACAAAGAAGGTCTTTATTAAATAAAGATCAACAAACAATAGTTAGTAAAGCCTCCTTTTCGGGAGGCTTTTTTTGTTAAGAAAATGTTAAATGGGAATCTCTCAGTTGGATAATGGCTAAATTTGCACTTACTTGATTATACTTCACTAAATTGTTTCTTTAGTGTAATCAAAATTACTCGGTTTTTCCAGGTAGATATACTTCATGTTTCTACTGAGTGAAACAACTGCGAAAAGCTAAAACAATCTGGATTTTAGTTTTTTATTTACTAACTAATAATAAACCTGTTAACGTATGAATCAAATTTTACAACAAAAAAATGCTGCACTCAATTTCACCATGATATTGATTATGATATTGTTTACAATATCTGTTTTTGGGCAGGAGAAATCAATAAAGAAATTTCAATCTTCAAAGGCCATAAAAGATGCCTTTGCATATCAGGCAGTAACTGTTGACGAAATGACAAAGCGTGCACAACATCACCCTTATGTTCAGGATGAAATCGTTGTAGCCATTGAATTCGCGGCAGGCCGTGCAAGGGCACTTTCGCAAATTCAGGAATTTGACTGGAGCCAGGTTTTTGAAAATGAAGAAGTGAAGCCAATAGCTTATCTGATGACAAAGGAACATCATCCCAACCGATCTGTATCGTTGGTGCACCTCTCATTAGAGGGAAGTCTAGCCGTGGTAGAAGCCATGCAATTGCTTGATGGTAAGCCGGGCATCCTATGGAGTTCACCCAATTTTTATTTCGATGGCGATCCCCGCGAAATCGTACCCAATGATCCCAGCTATGGTTCCCAGTATCACCACCCATTGATGCAAAACCACCTTGCCTGGGACATTACATTTGGCAACCAGATATTATTATTGGTATTACCGATGATGGAGTGGAAACAACACATTCTGATCTGAACACAAATATTTGGAACAATCCTGGTGAAATAGCCGGGAACGGTATAGACGATGACAACAATGGCTATATTGATGATGTAAATGGCTGGGACTTTTCCTCGGAAACAACAATCCCAATCCAAATTCAACAAGCTATGACCATGGAACTCATGTAGCTGGTATTTGTGCCGGCCGCACGAATAACTCAATAGGAATTGCAGGAGTTTCGGACATTCAACCATTTTACCCATACAGTTCTACGGTGTTGGTTCGTGGACAGCTGCTGTTTGCAACGCATCCTTTGCCTATCTGCCGACAATGGAGCCAATATCGTTAACACCGGTTATAATATCAATGGTTTTGTAGGCGATCCTGTCTTTACGGCTGGTATGCACATGCACGATGCCGGTGTGTTGCATTTCAATTCAGGTGGTAATAGCAACAATTAAACCGGCTCGCCAGGCTTTTCACCAAACCTTGCTAACAGTAAGTACAGATGCATCGGATCTTAAGAGCAGTTTCAGCAACTATGGTACGGGCATGGATATTTCTGCACCAGGAAGTTCCATTTACTCTACCATCACTTCAAACGGCTATGGAACTAAATCCGGTACTAGTATGAAGACTCCCAATGCAGCTGGAGCAGCAGCATTAATTTGGTCAGCCCATCCAACATGGAACAGCTACGGTAGCGGCACGGCTTTAGCCACAGCCGATGATATTGATGGGGTGAATCCTGCTTATGCAGGCTTGCTGGGTGCCGGAAGAGTGAACACATATTCGGCTCTTAACACAATTATTGGAGCACCCATTGTGAAATCCCTTGAAGGAATGCCTGACGAAGGAAGTACAGTAACACCAGATGCGGTAACTGAATTTACAATCTCCTTTTCCCAGGTGATGGATCCAACAACGGTAAATAATATTGCAAATTTTGAATTGAGTGGTGCCGGCCCTGATAATACATTTGGCACTGGCGATGATGTGTTTTATACAGTTACTACCTCTGCCACTTATATGCTGGGGACTAACTACATGACTTTCGAAATTTCCGGCCCTCCTTTTATCAATGGATTGCATCGTTTACGACTTGTTTCCGGTGGTTTGGCTAACGCCCATGGTACGGCTTTGGATGGCGATGCAAACGGGACAGGGGGAGACGATTTTATTCGCAATTTTACCATTGGTATTCCACCTCCTGTAGCTGACTTTTCAGCTTCCAACACAAGTCCGGTACCCGGGGCAGATGTAATATTTACCGATCTCACTACTGGTGGGCCATCAGCATGGACCTGGACAATTACTCCGTCTACTTTTTCTTTTGTTAATGGTACAGATGCCAATTCACAAAACCCGGAAGTACAATTTGCTGACTTTGGGTTTTATTCAGTAACGCTTGATGTTTCTAACGTTGCCGGCTCAGATAGTGAAACAAAGCTCAATTTTATCAATGTCATTAGTTGTGTTTATTGCCAGGCGGAAGGAAATACCGGTGATGAGGAATGGATCAGTAATGTAACATTCAATTCCATTAATAATTCATCCACAGCCGGCACCGGTTATACGGATTATACTTCCATATCAACAGATGTTGATCCGGGATCAACGCATGATGTATTCGTTTCTTGCGGTTCTGTTGGAACATGGACAGAGAATTACTGGGTGTTTTTCGACTGGAATCAGGATTGTGATTTTGACGATCCGAACGAAAGTTATGATTTGGGACAAACAAGTGGCCCAGGAACCTTATCAGCAAGTGTGACAGTACCTGTTGATGCAGTAGCGGGTGCAGTGAGAATGCGGGTCTTTTTAAAATATTCAAGCGATCCTGCCAATGCCTGTGAAGATGGTTTCTCATTTGGTGAAGTGGAAGATTATACTGCAATGATTTCAGGCGGTGATATCCGTCTTGAATTAACAGCCATGCTTGAAGGACCTTTTGATGGGGTTGAAATGAAAACCGATATAAATACGTTTCTGCCACTCTCACAACCTTTTAATATGCCTCCCTGGACATATAATGGCGGAGAGAGCGTTGGAGCAATACCAGCCGGTGATATTGTGGATTGGGTTCTTGTAGATTTGCGCGATGCATCCGCACCTGCAAATGCAACACCCGCTACTTCTGTGGCTATGCAAGCTGCATTCATCAAAAACGATGGTTCTATTGTAGGCCTGGATGGTTTTTCAAATCTTGAAGTTATGGCTTCGGTAAGCCAGAATCTATACGTTGTGGTCTGGCAACGAAATCACATTGGGATAATGTCAAATAACGCATTAACTCCTTCAGGTGGAATTTATGGATATGATTTCTCAAGTGGCATGAACCAGGTGTTCGGCGGAGCTAACGGCCATAAAGAGCTTGCTCCGGGTGTTTGGGGTATGTTCAGCGGCGATGGAGACCACAATGGAACAATTAATGCCGGTGATAAATCAACCACATGGGAAAACCAGGCAGGGACAAAGGGTTATATTGACAGCGATTACAACCTCGACTCCGAATCAAATAATATTGATAAAGACGATTTCTGGTTTCCAAACATTGGGGAAGGCACGCAGGTCCCGAATTAAAGTTTTTAAAACCTGTCTTGTCGTGACAGGACACAATTAACAAAAAAAGGCTTCCGTATTAGTTACGGAAGCTTTTTTGTGCTATCAACTCTACTTTCCTTTTATCTTTATACTTTTGCTTTGTTTCATTTATTCTTTTAACTTTATCCCCATGCGTGTTGTTATTCAAAGAGTTAGTAAGGCCACTGTTAGCATAGACAAAAAAACAAAAAGCCAGATCGGTTCAGGATTATTAGTATTTGCTTGGTATTGAAGAAGCCGATACACAGGAAGATATAAACTGGTTATGTGTGAAAATAGGCCGGTTAAGGATATTTAGTGATGAAGAAGGAATAATGAATCATTCGGTAATTGATGTTAAGGGAGAAATCTTAGTTGTTAGCCAATTTACCCTCCATGCCAGCACACGCAAAGGAAACCGCCCTTCTTATATCAAAGCTGCCATTCGGAAGTTGCTATCCCTTTGTATGAATCATTTGTAAAAAAGCTTGAAGATGAAACCGGTAGGCCTGTTCAAACCGGTGAATTTGGGGCGATGATGAATATAGAGCTGATCAATGATGGGCCGGTAACGATTATTATGGATTCGAAGAACAGGGAGTGAGATTGTTAATGGAGAAATGGTTAATCGTTGAATCTATTCGAATAACTATTATTCAAATCCTTTCGCTCTTTATTTCAATTTTCCCATGAATGCTTTTTCCTCAACAACAACTTGGTATGGGTTCCTATCCCTATCATCCCTTTATCATCCCAGGCATGAAGTTCAAAAATCAATTTATTCCCTTTAACTTCCCGCAGCCTTGAATCACAACTTGCTTTAGCACCAATTGGTGTGGCTTTTAAATGTTTTATATTAACTTCTGTTCCAACTGTTGTATAGCCTTCGGGAGATACTCCAAAACACTTTCATAGCAGTTTTTTCCATCAATGCTATCATTGCGGAGTGGCGAAAACATCCACTGCACCTGAACCAAATGTGCGGGCCGACTGCTCTGCACCTACCAGCATTTCTTCGTGGTGCTTTATACCCGTGGGAAGGTGAAGTCCATTTATAAAAAGTTAAAAGTTATGGTTTTTAAATCGGGATGCAAACTCAAATAAACGAGACGCGTATAATGCAGACCGCTCAATGATTTTCTTCTGCTTATCGAATAATCGTTCTTTGGAAAAGTCAAAATCAATTTTCACCTCTCCTACCCTCCTTAGGTTTGATTCCATGATTTTTTCAGATTTTGGCTGTGGTGCCATCAATATCAAAACCATGCTCCCTGGCAGCAATACCCATAATTGTAATCATACAACTGCCCAAAGCGTTTGTTGCCAGTAGATCGGTGGGGGAAAAAGGCTTCACCTTTCGCTTGGTTGTCAGGTGGTGCATCAGTTTATCAATTGATTGCCTGACCTTACGCGCTACGGGTAGCCTGGGTTCTGAGTTCACCCAGATAAACGGTTTTAGTGGTTTCTTGCATAAATGTCATATTATGGTGGCAAAGTAGTACAAAAATTATTTTTGAACCGGACTGGAATAAATGAGAGGCAAAAAAATCCCGATTCTGGAAACTCCATAACCGGGATCAAAAACAAGAGGTTATCAATTTACTTTTTATCAGGATTACTTTTTTTAGTATCTTCAGTGGATGTTGTAGTTGCTTTAGCAGCCTCTTTGTCTTTAGTTTCTTTTGTAGCTTGTCCTGTTTTTGATGAGCAACAAGTTTTGGATTCCGGACATTTTTTCGCTGATCTTTATCTGATTTTACTTCCTTCTTTTGGAGGATCATCATAAACCGTAGTTGCGTCAACTGTGATTGCACCAATCAGTAAAAAAGAAAAAACGCCTACTGCAAACAATACTTTTTCATACTTTTAATTTTTAAATATTAATATCTACTTAAAATTTACGTGTTATTTTCAGAAGCAAAAATAACATAGTCTGACAAACATAAGTGTTAATGAGTTGTTAATTACTGTTAATTATTTGTTAAATTCTGCAAGTTACTGATTCTTAGGATTAATTTTGAGCATTATGAATCGGAAAGTTATTACCATAATTATAATACTTACCTCCGTCTCGCTGTTGGCTGCCCTAATTACGCAATTATTCTGGGTGCGCGATGCCTGGCTGCTCAAAAAAGACCAGTTTGACAACAGTGTAAAAATATCGCTAAAAAGCGTTGTGAATCAAATCATGACATCCGGGATGATCTATTCAGAAGAAATGGTAAATGTTAATTCCAATGAATACTGGGAACATTTGGATCTCTCTTTTTCTGTAGTTAATCCTGACATATTAGACTCCTTGCTTATTGAGGTTTTCGAGTATAATCAATACGGTTTGCATATGGTGTATACCCGAAGCAATGATAAACTTTTGTTATGGGCAAATACAATGGTAATCTGGAACAATTACTCGATTCACACCATTCTATATCGCTTACCTGTTTGTGTCAGTCCGAAAATTATTTATTAGCAGTATATTTCCCAAACCAGGAATCCTTAATTCTCAGTCAAATGATCGTTTGCCATTGATGTCGGGCTGTTCCTGATGGTATTGATATTTAGTTTCTATTTCACGATTTACTCTGTACTTAAGCAAAAGAAATTGTCGGAAATGAAGACAGACTTTGTTAACAACATGACACATGAATTTAAGACTCCCATTTCAACCATTTCTGTTTCGAGCGGAAATGTTGTCGAATAGAACTGTTAATACCTTTCCTGAAAAAGGTAAAGAAATATGCCAAAATTATCTTTGATGAAAATACACGCCTAAAAAACCTGGTAGAGAGGGTTCTTCAAATTGCCATCATTGACCGGGGCGATTACAAATTAAAAATGAAAGAAGTTGATGTGCATGAAATCATTGAAGAAGAATGCATCAACAATTTGATGTTGGGTAAATGGCAGGGATGGTAAAATAGTTGCAGACTTGAAAGCTATTCAGCACATGGTTACGGTGGATCATGAACACCTTACAAACATCGTCAGCAACCTACTTGACAACGCCAATAAATATTCACCCGAAAAACCGCAAATCCAAATCAGGACATCTAACGAGGCCGGTAAAATTCGAATTGAAATCATTGATAACGGAATTGGAATAAAACGGGAAAACCAGCAAGATGTATTTAAAAAATTTCACCGCCTTCAGACAGGAAATATACATGATGCCAAGGGTTTTGGCATTGGTTTGTTTTATGTAAAAACAATGATGGAAAAAATGGGCGGGCATGTAGAATTGGATAGCGAACCAAACAAGGGAAGTAATTTTACCCTTACCTTTCCAGTCTGATAAAAAACTGTAAACTAGTAAAAACCAAAATATGAACGTAATTCCTAAAATCAACAAACTGAAAACCCAGACGAAAGAAAACGTCCGGATACTGCTCGTGGAAGACGATCCAAACCTGAGTATGGTCCTTCAGGATTACCTCGAAATGCTCAACTACACAACCACCTTGTGCAAGGATGGGGAGGAAGGGTTTAGCGAGTTTAGCAAGAACAGTTACGACCTGGTGATCCTCGATGTAATGATGCCAAAAAAAGATGGCTTCTCGGTAGCTGAAGACATTCGGAAGTTTGACGATATCACACCCATTATTTTTTTAACAGCCAAGTCCCTGAAGGAAGACCGGATTAAAGGTTTCCAGGCCGGCTGCGATGATTATATTGCCAAGCCATTTAGCACGGAGGAGCTCAGCATGCGTATCAAAGCCATCCTTAAACGGTGTAATTATAGTCAAAATACTGGATTGGATGATCATCAAAAAACTTTTGAGATTGGCAACTATTCATTTAATTACGAAAACATGCTCCTGTCGAAAGACGGAGATGAACACACCCTTACCCGCAAAGAAGCAGCCCTGTTGAAACTGCTGTGTATTTATAAAAATAAACTACTGACTCGTGAAACGGCCCTGAAATCAATATGGGGAAATAATGACTATTTTATCGGGCGCAGCATGGATGTGTTTATCACAAAGCTCAGGAAATACCTCAAGGGTGATCCGAATATATCCATCACCAACGTGCATGGTACCGGTTTTAAGCTTGAGGTAAAGGAGGATTAGCGAAATTTTAAAAGCATTCTTGTTGCCATCATTTTTTCTCTACAAATAAGTATCAACGACTGAAGGTATCAGCGAAAAACGGGAAATAGGGTACAAGGAAATAAGAGAAATACATGGCATTTGGTGAGTAATGAAAACTTTCATAATAAGAAATCAATTCCGGTGAATACTGTCCCCTTTTTTCCCTCTATACCCATATAAAAGGCTATCAAAGAACAACCAATGAACAGACTCCCGAATAAGGATTACCAGTTCAAAACGATTTGATTGTATCATTCTCTTCATCCCAAATAATGATGAAATCCTCCTTTTCATTTTTCTTTTTGGAGGGTTTCTTTTTTTCGGATTGCTTGACTTCAATTATTGAATCGGGTTGCTCTTCTTCCCACTTGATGATGAAATCCTGTTGTCCCTCCTTTTCTTCAAGGTACGTTTCTTTCTCATCCGGATCTCTCCTTTTAAACTCTTTTTGAAAAGCTTCTTTCAATTCCTTTCCTTCATTTTTAAAATCAGATGATAGTTTATTCTGAACGGCTTTTACATCATACTTAATATCCGGATCAGCAGCATTGCCGGTCATTTTCAGGAAGAGGGCTGATCCGGCAGAAGGATCCTCCTTTTCGAAAATCCCATCAATCTCCTCCACCTTTTTTTTGTCTTTCTTCAAAAGCTCCGACAATTTGAGCTGCACATGATACTCTATCATATTATCGAAACTATGCTGGCCGTTCAGTTTCAGGTTCAGGGTATTGGATTCAACATCCATTTCGGGGATGTAAACCACCCTGTCCCGAATCCGGATCCTGTTCTTCAAGCGCGAAAAATAAATGTGTTCCAATTCCTCCTGTTTTATAAATCGGGACAATTTATACAAGGGAGTATATTGGATTAATTCGCCATTGCTGATGTCGAGGGTAGCAATGGTATATACGCTTGAGGCATCAATGCGAAGGTCAGGGCTCAGTGCTGAACTGTAATATACATTTGCATCAACTTTGCCCCGCAGGTGCTCGGAAGTAATGCTTTCCTGATTAAAATTTCCAAATTCAGCAAATAGTTTCTGAATGTTAACCGCTTTAAAATCGGCATTGCAACTAAGCTGAAAATGGCCCGTATTAGTTCCGTCAATTATACCATCAAACTCGGCAGTTCCATCCATGGCTTTCAAAGAAGCTTCTTCAACATACACTTTCTTATTATTCAATCTCAGCTTTCCTTTAATTTCCTCAGCACCGAACTTACGAAAACTTAGCTGCTCAATAGCCAGGTTTAAGTCGAAGTTCAATAAGGGAGAAAACCGCAAACGATAAAGGGTATCACTTTCAAGTGCCCGGTGCATCAAAATATCTTCAAGGTGAAGGTGAGTGGACGAAAAATCAGCCCTGACCTCAATCTTTTCATCGGGCAAAAACAGGAATGGAAGAATATTAACAAACTCTCCTTTCAATTTAAAATCGCTATTGGCAACACTTCCTTCCAGGACATCAATGATAAGGTCCTTGTTGCTGAACCGAAATGAGCCGTTCAGGTCCTGGTATTTCAACGGACTCCTTTTAAGCGCCAGATTCACATCCTTCAAAACCATTGTCCCGGATGTTTTGCTCGACAGAAAATCGGTCACCGTAAACCGGTCAAAGCCTTTCAAGCTGTTCTTGAATTGCATATCAACACCCATTATGCCGGAGATGGATTGCAAAGTATCGGCCTTTATTAGATCCTTAAATTCATCCAGATCAATTTCAGTAGAAAAAGCAACGGAAACCCAGGGGTGCTCAAAATTTTCAACATTTAATTTGCCTGTGATCAATCCTGATCTTAATCGGGCTGTCAATCCTTCTATCAAAAGTTTATACGATTGCCGGGTCCTCAAATTTCCATTTTGAAATGTACCCTTAAACTGAACGTCATTTAAGGTCAGGCCTGAACGTTTATCAACCAGTACTCCATTTTCAAGCTCAAAATTAAAAGCAACCAGGGGTAAATTCTTTCCTGACAATTCACCTCTGATATCCGACCAGAATAACAAATTTCCCTCAATGGAATAGTCCTTTATGGGTTTCAAAAACTCTTGCGGGACCAATTCGAGAAAGGAAGCCAATGAAGACTTTTGCGATTCAATTTTAAGGTCGGTAAGCAATTTATTGGCCTGGGATTCTAATTTACCAGCAATTAGAAAATGAATGCCCGAAACACTCAACTTACAATTCTTAATATCGTAGGTTTTATTTTGCTTATCAACACTTATTGAAAAACTCGTTGAAATATCCCTTTCTTTTATCAAAACAGCTTTACCGGCTTTTAGCAACTCTGCATAAATGTCACCCCTTGCAAGCAGCGTGTAGGAATCGGACTCAAATTCACCTTTCAATCTTCCGTCGTTCACCCTGAACAAATACTCCTGTTCCGTCCGATAGTTCAAATACGAAATCTGAACATTCCGCAATTGTACATTCCTCAAATCCAGTTTTACATTTTCACTTTGGACTTTGTTTTCAGGTTTATTAATAACATTGTAGTTATTTGTACCATCACTAAAAACCAGAATGTTCAAAAAAGCATCTTTAAGAATGATCCTTTCAATGGAGTAATTTTTTCGAAAGATATCGTACAGATTTATCAATACTGAAACCTCACGCGCTTTCATAAGGTGGCCCGAGTTGCCACTAACAGTCTCGCGGGTTTGCAATCCGGTAAATTTCAGGAGGCAAAGGAAAATTCTCGAAAATGGAAAATTCGACATCTTCAACAGCCACTTCAATGTCAAGCGTCCGGTTGATTTCTGCCACCACAAGTTCCTCAATGCTATCACGGTTAAGATAACCATAAAACAAACCGGCAGAAATAAAAAGCAGAAACAATACTAAAACAATCAAAAGCCTTTTGAGAATCTTCAACATCTTTTTCAAATCATTTTAAAAACCTGTCTGACAAACGAACACGAATATATATTATTTGGATAAAAGTATTATATACAGTAAAAAAATATATTTTTGCGGCAAAATCAAAGATTAATTTAAACATAACGAAAAAAAACAAAAATGAACAAAAGAAACATTTTAATCGGCTCATTGTTTCTGATTGGTATGGCAATATTGATCGGAAGCTGCACAAATTCACCAAAAGCGCCTATGAAAGCGAAGCAAATCCCACTTGAAGATTTTTTCAAGAATCCTGAGAAATCGGGTTATCAAATATCTCCCAACGGAGCATATTATTCATACATGGCCCCATACGAAAACAGGATGAATATTTTTGTTCAGGAAAGAGGGAAAGAAGAAGTCATTCAATTAACCAGCGAGACCGACAGGGACATCGCCGGTTATTTCTGGCCCAATAACGAACAAATCCTCTATGTAAAAGACGACGGGGGAAATGAAAATTACAAATTGTACGGAGTAAATATTGACGGTTCAAACCCCATCTGTTTTACCGACTTTGAAGATGTAAGGACACAAATCATTGATGACCTGCAAGATATCCCAAATGAGGTGATCATTGGGCTGAACAAACGTAACCCACAGGTTTTCGATCCTTACCGTTTGAACCTGACAACCGGTGAAATGGAAATGCTGGCTGAAAACCCGGGCAATATCCAGGGATGGATGTTCGACCATGATGGCAAACTCCGTGTAGCTTTTGCTATTGTTGATGGGGTAAATACAAGCATCCTCTACCGCGAAACCGAACAGGACGAATGGAAAGACGTTTTAACAACCAGCTTTAAAGACAATATGTCGCCTTCTTTCTTCACATTCGATAATAAAAATGTTATCGGAACTTCAAACCTGGGAAGGGACAAAAGCGCAGTGGTTGAATTTGACATTGCCAATGGAAAAGAGGTAAAAGTGCTTTATGAAAATCCAGATTATGATGTAGAAGGTGTTTTCTATTCGCACAAAAGAAAAGTTATAACATCAGCGTCTTATACTTCACACAAACGTGAACGCCATTTCTTTGATGATGAAACCAAAAAACTTTTGGACAGGCTGAACAAAGACCTTGGGCAATATGAAATTGGAATCGGTGCTTATAACAAAGACGAAACAGTTTATGTGATCCGTACTTATAGCGACCGTTCATTGGGTGCTTATTATCTTTATGATAAAAATACAGATATACTGGAAAAAATTGTTGATGTCAGCCCATGGATTGATGAAAACGAAATGGCAGCTGTTACGCCCATTCAGTATACTTCGCGCGATGGACTGAACATTCACGGTTATTTAACCCTTCCAAAAGGATACACCATGGAGACAGCTAAAAACCTTCCGGTTGTTGTTAACCCACACGGCGGCCCATGGGCACGCGATGGCTGGGGGTTCAACCCTGAAATACAGTTTTTGGCAAATCGCGGTTATGCTGTTTTCCAAATGAACTTTAGAGGGTCAACCGGATATGGGAAAGCCTTTTGGGAAGCATCATTCAAAAAATGGGGACGTGAAATGCAGGACGACATCACAGACGGAACAAACTGGCTGATTGAAAAAGGGATTGCCGATCCTGAAAGAATTGCCATTTACGGTGGCAGCTATGGCGGATATGCTACATTGATGGGTTTGGTAAAAGAGCCTAACCTCTATGCAGCCGGCGTTGACTATGTGGGTGTTTCCAATATGTTCACCTTCATGCAAACCATTCCTCCTTACTGGAAGCCGATGCTCGATATGTTTTACGAGATGGTGGGCGACCCCAAAGCTGACAGCATAGCGCTCAGGGAAGTTTCTCCGGTATTTCATGTGGATAAAATCGTTGCTCCTTTGTTTATTGCACAGGGAAGAAACGACCCCAGGGTAAATGTTGATGAATCGGACCAAATGGTAGAGGCCATGAAAGCCCGTGGTATTGATGTTGAATACCTGGTAAAAGACAATGAAGGCCATGGATTCCATAACGAAGAAAACCGTTTTGAGTTTTACCGTGCTATGGAAAGTTTCCTGAACAAACACATGGGAATTAAAGAATAGCTAAAAATATAAGAAACAGAAAGCCGGGCAATGTTGTCCGGCTTTTTGTTTTTTTTAGCTTATCAAAATCATCCCATAGATGCTTCTATTTTACCACAGCCATCTTCTTCGAATCGCTTAGTTTTCCATTCACTTCAATACTATAAAAATAAATCCCCGGAGGGAGCCCTTCAGCATTGAACGCAACGTAATGCGAACCTTTCTCCAATGTTCCGGGAACATAGGTTTTTATCCGTTTGCCCATATTATCAAAAATATGGACTGTAACAGGTGCATTTCCATCCAGTCTAAACCAAATTTGCGTTTGGCCGCTGAACGGGTTTGGGACATTCTGCAACAACTCGCCCGGATTCAACAAACTGATGCTTTCTTTCATGTTTTCGCCCAAATGGTCTTCCGTTAACAGCGATAGCAGGTAATCCCTCTTTTCCTCAAATTTCTTTGAAGAAACCGGTTTATGCTCAATCATATTCCCTGAATAGGCTGCCTTCAAACCACTGTTCTCCATCAGGAAATAAGTATAGCCCAGGTCAATAATGGCAAAAATGGAATCTTCCATCGTTTCAGGGTTTTGGATCACATTTTCGAACCATGACAAATGGCAGTGGGCCAGTTTTCAAGTTTGATATCACAGAAATTTGCCTGGAAGTCTGCCAGCTGTTAACCCGACATCACTTTGTATTGAAGGATTTGTTCTGTACCACCCCTTAAGCCAGCTGTAATTGTTTCCTGTATATTCCTCAAGCGCATAAAGTTCCTTGAGTACAGCCTCCGAATAGATCGATTCCGGGTAAGTTGCTGCCAGTTGCTGCAAATCGCTTTTTGCCCCGGTATAATCCTCCTGTTCTATCTTGCTCTCTGCAGTCATATATAGCCGCATCAGCATCGCCCCCTCCGTATCCGCTCCAATTCCCATACCGGCTCCCAAAGGTACAGTTCAGAAGGGTTAAGTCGTCCAGATAGCTAAAACCGCTGCCCCAATAATTTTTCTTTACATCCAACTGTTCCTCGTTGGTAGTTGAATAACTAACCATGGGGTCTCCATACGGGTTCCCGGCATTGTCATCATCAAATATGGCATTGGCCGTAAAAGGGCAGGGAAACTACCTTGTGTAGCATAGATTTCCCTGTAATCATTATCTGTTATTTGTTGGGTTTCATTCCAATAATCCGCATCAATATATCCGCTCAGGTTTACATGGCTCTTGTCTAAGCATTGTATCCCGGTATGGTTGTTACGGATAATGTTCCCGTTATTGATTTGCCCGGCACTGGTTATGGCGGCTGTTAGTGGTACACAACAATTCCTATCCCGTTATCTTCAATCAAATTGTCCGAAACCCTGTTTAAACGACCCGATCCGCAATGGAACAACCCGATCCCGTTGCTGTTCAGTTCAAATTGGTTCTGGTGGATATAAAAGTTCGGGTATTGCGATAAGTGTGCAGCATAGCCATCAGCACCCGTAAAAGAAGATTGATTGTACACGGTCACTTTTTTATTAATATCCGCTCCATTGGCAGCATAAAGGCTTGCTCCGTAAAACTGGCAACCATTTACCACCAGGTTGCCCGCCGAAAACTCAACACCCCCTGCAACATCAAAACTGCAAGAGTTTAAATTAAGCGAAGCCTGGTTGCTTTGCAACAAACCACGTTCAAAAACAGCTGAATTAATGGTAGAAGCCGGGCCTGGGTTGTCAATAACAAGCTGTATCTGCGCCCCTTCATCGGCAAGAAAACTGACGTTGGAGCCTATGGTGAAATCTCCGTTGATTACTATTTTACAAATACCTGCTTTGGCATGAAGAATTGTATTGTCCTCTATAACAAGCGAAGACCCTTCATTAATAATAAGGTTTATTTCTCCACCTTCTTCAGAAGCCATATTCAAGGAGGAACCAATGGTCAAATTTCCGTTGACGACAACATTACCTATCCCATCCTCCGAATGAATAGTTACATTGTCTTCCAAGACAAGTGTAGCATTTTCATCAACAATAAGTTCCGATTCATTTAATAGGCTAACAATTGAATTATCCATGAAGTTCAATTGATTGCTTTCGGTAACATGAATATTCTTAGAAATTCCAATTATTCCCCGGTAAGAAAATGTTTCATCGACACCATCTAAATCAACATGTAATAATGTTGGATATTTTAGTGAAATAAAATCCCCTATACCAGAAAAATCTGACCAGACCGGGTTTTCAGTTCCGGTTAATAAATATCTTGTGTTATTTGCTTCATTAAAGCTCATTGTTTCAATTATTGATATCTCATTATCATTGTTCCCATCAGCAAATATTAAATCGCCATTTGGGTATTCTCCTAAAAGTGATGCCATCACGTGTAAATTGAATTCTGCATGTGTATATATATGTGAAATACCATTTGTTATAATCTCCTCCCATTCATCATAAACTAAACCATACGGATTTATATTATCCGCAGGCCCGGCTAACTCACATTTCTGACAAGCAGTTAAAACCATAGAATTTTGACCTTCCAGAAATTCTACAAATCCACCACAATAACATTGTTGCATCCAAATACTCAGTCTGTTAAAAGAAATCTGATTAAGTATGTTGGAAAATTCACTTGCCATCATAAAATCATAATAGGAGTTTTAGAAATTTTCATCCATTAAACAAATAAATACTTCATCATCCTCGTCGCATAGTCCATTATTATTTAAATCTTCATATCCACCATGCCCGAATGTCCATACAAATAGAAAATCATCATCTGTTAATGCGGGTATTCCAAGTGACATATTTCCAACTTTTAACCATTCAAATATATTTTCTACATCTTGCACTCTAGCAGGAAAATCAGTAATATTGGGTTCCGGATCGTAATAGTGTGCCATTGGGAAAGTTGTCGTTTCATAATCGAAACCTCTACCAAACAGCAAGAAAATATTTTCATCCGTGTATCCAACTTGTAACAGAGCTTTGTACATTCTTACAGCATCATACCAAAAACAAGGTCTGGGAGCATCCCATTTTTCATCTCCATAACCCCAGGGAGAAAAAACAAGATTTTCATTACCATTCGTATTCAGTTGACGCATTTGTCCTTGTTCATTGGTTGCCTCATCTCCAATAATCAAAACAGCATATTTATTTTGAGAAAAAATCGTGCTATTTGTAGTTACGATAAACACAATAATATAAAATATACATTTTTTCATAATCTAATAATTTATAGAGTTAATTTTTAATGATGAACTTTTTATTATATATCTTATTCTTCAAAAATAATTTTAAAATATACTCTCCAGAAAGCAAATCGGTGACAGCTATATCAATTCTGTTCCATCCTGTAGTGAAGTGTTTTTTAGAGATAACTTTTCTTACTAAATTGCCATTTATTGAATAGATTTCAGTAGTGGCGCCAGATATTTCCAGAAGATAAAACTCTACTATTAATCTATCTTGCACAGGGTTAGGATAGACTTTAAAATTTGACTCGTTGAATGTAATATTTAGTTCTTTTCTAATGCTTGTTGTTGTATCAGTAAACTCATATTTGAAAATATTGCAGAAACCATCAGAACAATAGATATATTCTCCGTCATAGGTAATATCGCTATAAAAACTGTAATAATGATGCGGAAACCAACCTTCATTTTGTCCATTATCGGGGTTAACTTTCAAAATTTTGGTAAATGCATAATCGTGGATCCAGAAAAATCCCTCCATATATGTCAACCCAAAAGGTGAGCTGATTCCACCAGAATCAATAGTATCAACACAAATAACATTATATACATCAATCCCGTATATTCTGCTGCTAAAGCCACCGGTATAAGTGCAATAGAGAATATTATTCACCCATACCAAGCCAGTAATGCTAGCATTGGTTGCCCAGGGAATTGGGGCAATGAAGGAAGAAATGACAGTTCCATTATCGGGATCAATTTTATATATCTCCTGCCCTCCAGAAGCCCATAAATACTCTCCATCGTGGGCAAGCCCTACAAGGCTTGAATTTACTGGAAATGGAAATCCTTTAATTATTTCCCCTGTGTTTTTATCAATTGCCAAAAGCGAATCACTTACCAAATCCGAACACCAAATATATTCTCCATCAAAAGATAATCCAATAATTCTACTCCAATATTTAAAATGAAATTGATCAACCAGGTTCATTTCAATTTCCGTGTATTTATTTTGTCCTGTTGTTAATTCTTTCGAATCATTTTCATAACCCAACCCTTGCTGGGCAAATAAACTACCCCACAGGCTGGCGATGAATAGCATTATTATAACTTTTTTCATTGTACTATTTTTTTGGTTAAACAAACTCAAAGATATATATTCTATTTAGATGTTTCACAAATTCATTTTCATTTATCGCAACATACCCAAATACCATTCCCACATTCTCGAATTGAAGCATTCTTGCATTCTCGCATTGATCCATTCCACCATTATCCACTTAAAACCACTTTACAAAAACGAAAATCCCCGCCTGACTCCAGGCGTATGAGGTAAAGCCCCTTTTTAACCTCCTTTCCGGTTTTGTCTTTACCATTCCATAGGGTTTCATATTTGCCATTGGTTTTGTTTTCGTTCACCAGTGTATTGATTAACTGCCCTTGCAAATCATAAACTGCAAGGTTTACCAAACCGGTACCCCTAATATCATAAGAAATATTTGTTTGTATTGAAAAAGGATTGGGCGACGCTTTTAAGTGGTTGTTTTGTTCTCCGGTTACTTTTCTTTCTGTTGATGTAATGTAAGTTGTATCATATATCCAAACCCCATCGCCATGCGTAGCCAGAAAATATTTGTTTTCATTCACCATTGGGATGATGTCCGTCACTCGTGTATCATACCCACCTTGCAATTGTTGCCAGTCGTTACCTCCATTCAAGCTGTAAAATACCTTATCATTCCTTGTTGAATAAAACAGGTAATCAGGGTTTTCTGACGATATTTGAAAACTGTAAATATTTAAGTTCGGGAACGGGCCGGTAGAATTTTGTGCAATTGTTTGAAATGTCCCACCCCAATCATAAGAAACATCAATTGTTTCAAAATTCCCGGATGATGCATAAATTATATTTGAGTTTTGAGGATGAACACCAATGATTCTTCTTTCAAAAGTTTCTTCCCATGTTTCACCTCTGTCTGTACTCCTATACTCTGCCATGTACAAAGTATCAGTATGGTTGGGGTCAATAATAAAATCATAATATGTTGATTTGTCATATTTTGCAATTGAAATAGGTTCCCATGAATTTCCATAATCCAATGACATGTAATAACCTCCCTGGCCGCAATATAGAATATTCGTCTCTTTTGGATTTATATCGATATCTATCACTTTATGATAATAGGTATTTGAAGGATCTATTTTTTCCAGGTTTGTTCCACCATCATAACTCCTCCAGAGGTCAAAGCCACCAATGTAGATGGTATCAGGATGTTGAGGGTTACACTTAACAACGTTGATTTTTTCCTGCAAAATAATTTGCCAGTTTTTTCCCCCGTCCTCACTTTTCCACAGCCCCTGGCTTCCGGCAGCGTAAATAACATCATGGTTTTTTGGGTTCACTTCAATATCAAAGATATATGAATTCATCAGGCCTGAGTTCTGGTATTGGTTTGAAATTCCACCATCAACCGAATGAAAAACACCATAATGATTGCCAAAATAAATATTGTCGGTATTTGTAGGGTCTGCTTGGCATTTTTTACTTAGGTTTATATCATAATTAAATTCCCTTGATTGTAGTTTGTCAACCTCGGTCCATGATTCACCCTGGTCAGAACTTTTTAGTACAGCTTTACTTATGTCTTCATTGCCATTTATCTGGCTCTCGGCATACAGGTTAAAATCGGCATCGGCATACATGCTCATAACCCAACTTTGCGGAAATGGCAATCCCTCACAAAGGTTCCAGCTTAGCCCGCCATCATCTGAATACATTAGCCAAAAATCAAAAAATACATTATAATTTATTATCCAGATATTTTGAGGGTTTTCTGGGTTGATACTGATATCAAAACATCCAAGAATACTAGAATTTACTTCTGACCAGGTATTCCCATTGTCAAAACTCTCCATCAAACCCCAACTAAAACCAGGTTCCCCTGAACTGGATACCCCAAGAAAAATATGGTTATTGTCCACCGGGTCACGCTTTATGTCAGTTATTCCATATGTATTGCCGTTTGGTGCACTTGATACAAGGTTCCAATTTAATCCCCCATCATTTGTCTTATGTAGCCCTGCGTTCTGTTGAACCCAACCATTAAATTAATAATCAGTACCTATCAATATGTCATCATTATCATAGGGGTTTATACTAATTATATTAACAGAAAGTAAACTTGGTAATGTTACATTGGCCTGTTGCCAAGAATTACCTCCATTGGTACTTTCAAATAAACCCGTTTCGTTGGTACCTGCCCATATGTGGTTTTCATCCTCAGGGTCTACAGCTATGGCATCCACCATTTGATAGTCACCAAACCACCAGCAAGGGGAATTGGTTGAATTATCTAAAGTGTCACCATAAACACTAAGGTTATCAGTTGAGCAATAAGTCCAGGTTTCACCACCATTGGTGGTTTTGTATATACCTTTGGAGTAGGTGCCCATGTATAATACATCCGGGTTCGAGGGTGCCATGGCCAGCGATTGCACTTTGGCACAGTTGGGCCCATCCCTGTGCCATTTGCTTTCATCTATAATAATGCTTTGTGTTTGGGCAACTACATAAAAAAGTATTCCGGCGATAATAAGTATTGGGTTTTTCATATTCGATTATTTTTATTGTTGAAATTGTATTTCAATCATTTGTCGGTCTTAATTATTGAGGACTAAATTAATTAAAACCTCATTCGTTTTTCACATATTCCATTATAATTTGTTAACCCTTTCAGGGTTTTTTCAAAACCCGCGCAACATCTTCTCATTTCCAGGGCAACCTTTGAAAAGACCACTTGCTTCTTTCCCTTTCAGAATTTTATTTTTTTCTTGTTTGGCCGAAGGCTTTCCTTTTCTCATTTGACTGCCCGCCATCGCACACTTTTGTTGGTTTGCGAACACAATAGAATTTTCTTTATTGTGTTTTAAAACTTATAAATTATTGAATATCAAAAGCCCGTTTTACTTGGCATGATAATAGATTTTTTGCCTTGTTTATACCAAAAGCGTGTTTAAATTGTTATCTGACATAAACTAAATTGTAAAGAATGATTTGTCTGAAAGGTGTACATAAAACATATACTACCGGTTCTAATAAACTACATGTACTGAAAGGCATTGACCTGGAGATCGGTGCGGGTGAGCTTGTTTCGATCATGGGCTCGTCCGGTTCCGGGAAATCCACCATGCTTAATATACTTGGAATTCTTGATAACTACGATGAAGGAGAATATCACCTAAATGGTGAGATCATTCAAAATATGAGCGAGAAGAAAGCCGCTTTTTATCGAAATAAATTTATCGGTTTTGTTTTTCAGAGCTTTAACCTTATCTCTTTTAAAAATGCCATGGAAAATGTAGCCCTGCCTTTGTATTACCAAAAGGTGAGCCGAAAAAAAAGAAACCTGAAAGCCATGGAATACCTTGAAAGGCTTGGATTAAAAGAATGGGCACTGCATTTACCAAATGAACTTTCGGGCGGACAAAAACAACGACTGGCCATTGCCCGGGCATTGATCTCCAACCCAAAGGTAATATTGGCCGATGAGCCCACCGGTGCTCTGGATTCGCAAACCTCCATGGAAATGATGGATTTGTTCCAGGAGATCAATGATATGGGAATTACCATATTAATTGTTACACACGAACGGGATATTGCAGCAAAAACCCAACGCATAATCCGGCTGAAAGACGGTGTGATTGATTCCATTGTTGAAAACGGTGAAAGGAAAAAATGGCTGGCTGATCAGGTGATGGCGTAGTTGATTTTAGATTGACGATTCTAGATTTTAGATTTAAAGAAAATGACTTCACAGGAATTAAAGGACAGGACGAAAAAATTTGCAATAGAGATTGTCAGGCTTTATGAATTTATGCCTAAAACATTGCCTAATAAAATTTTCTTTGGGCAATTGATGCGGTCAGGAAGTTCAGTTGGGGCGAATTACCGTGCTGCTTGCAGGGCCAAGTCAACGGCTGACTTTATCAATAAACTAAAAATCGCTGAAGAAGAAGCAGACGAATCAATCTATTTTCTTGAATTGCTTTTATTATCAAATGAAAAAAATATCATAATTCCTTGAATGGATTAATTAATGAAGGAGATGAGTTGCTTGCAATCTTCGTTAGTTCAATAAATACAACAAAGAAAAAACAAGAATCAAAACAAAATCGTAAATCGTAAATCTAAAATCGTCAATATTAAAAGATGTTTGATCTCGATAAATGGCAGGAAATATATAGTACCATCAGAAAGAATAAACTGCGTACCTTTCTGACCGGCTTCAGTGTGGCCTGGGGGATCTTTATGCTGATCATATTACTTGGATCGGGTTATGGATTGGAAAATGGGGTTCGTAAAGAGTTTGAAGATGATGCTGCCAATACATTGTGGGTCAACCAGGGTGTTACCAGCACAAAATACAAGGGGTACAAACCAGGTAGATTTATCCAGTTTACCAATGAGGATTACGATGAAACGAAAAAAATAAACGATGTTGAACATATCTCGGGACGTTTTACAATCTGGGAAAACAACACCCTCTCCTATAAAAATGAATACGGCAGTTTTGATATTTTTTGTTCCCATCCCGATTATGGAGTTGTTGAAAGCATAACACCCATTAAAGGCCGGTTTATAAATGATATTGATGTGGAGGAAACCCGCAAGGTTGCAAGCATTGGAAGATTGGTTTTTGAAGCCCTCTTCAAGGGTGAAGATCCATTGAATAAGTACATTAAAGTAGCAGGAATTCCATTTAAAGTTGTGGGGGTATTTGATGATCCGGGTGGTGACCGGGATTTGTCAAGAATTTACATTCCTATCTCGACCGCACAAATGATCTTTAACCGTGGCAATCGGGTGGGGACGATTTCGATGACCATTGGAGATGCATCGGTGGAAAGAAGCAAAGAGATGGTGGATGAGATACGCGCTCAGCTGGCGCTAAAACACAACTTCGATCCGGAGGATCTGCGGGCGGTTCACATTTGGAACAATGTTGAGAACTATATGCAATTTATGACCCTCTTTGCCAATATCCGCTTATTCATCTGGGTGATCGGCATCGGAACCATCATTGCCGGAATTGTAGGTGTGAGCAATATTATGATGATTGTCGTTAAAGAAAGGACAAAAGAAATCGGCATCCGTAAGTCTATGGGGGCAACTCCGGGTTCCATTGTTAGTTTAGTTTTGCAGGAATCGATACTAATTACTGCTTTTGCCGGATATGTTGGCCTGGTGATGGGAGTCGGTTTATTGGAATTAGTTTCTAAAAATTTACCTGCAACCGATTATTTTTCCAGTCCTGAAGTAAATATAAATGTAGCATTGGGAGCTACCGGAATTTTAATATTTGCAGGAGCCATTGCCGGTTTTGTGCCGGCACGCAAAGCCGCCGCAGTAAAGCCCGTAGTAGCATTGAGAGATGAGTAAAGGATAGTTGATATATGATTTACGATATATGATTTTTGATTTAGTAAAAACTTGGAAATATTAACAGATAACTTGGAACATTGAACTTCGAACTTGGAACTTAAAACATGAAACTCTTCGACATAGACAAATGGCATGAAATCTACTTCGCTTTAAGGAAAAATCCGTTAAGGACATTCTTTACTGCCTTTGGTGTATTTTGGGGGATTTTCATGCTGATCATTATGATGGGTGCCGGAGAAGGATTGTATAACGGGGCTTCTCAGGATTTGGGAGACATGGCCACCAACAGCGTATTCATGTGGACACGCAACACAACCATTCCCTATAAAGGTTTTCCGCGTGGCAGAAGGTACAATTTTAATAACGACGACACACAGGCACTTAAAGACAATATTTCGGAATTGAAATACATTGCACCGCGCTTACAGGGCTGGGGTGGAAATGGCAACAACAACGTTATCCGGGGCGATCGGACAGGAGCCTTTCAAATTCAGGGTGATTATCCGGAGATCAATATCATTGATCCGGTAAACGTTACCCAGGGCAGGTTTGTCAACTACATTGACATCAATGAGAAGAGAAAAGTGGCAGTGATTGGTTTGCGGGTTTTCAATGAAATGTTTAAACCGGGAGAAAACCCAATTGGTGAATATATCCAGATACAGGGAGTTTATTTTAAAGTTATCGGTATGTTTCAATCGAAAAAAAACGACCAGCAAGCCGAACATGAAAACCAGGCCATCTATATACCTTTCACCACTTTGCAAAAAGTTTATAATTATGGTGATATCGTAGGCTGGTATTCAATGACAGCACAAGATGATATTCCGGTTGCCGTGGTTGAAGACAAAGCCAAGGAGATATTAAAACAACGGCACAGTATTCATCCGGATGATGAAAGGGCTGTAGGTTCCTTTAACCTGGATAAGGAATGGAGTAAGATGACCAATCTATTTACTGGGATCAGGGGATTGGTTTGGATAGTAGGAATTGGGACATTGCTTGCCGGGGTTATTGGCGTTAGTAATATTATGCTCATTGTTGTTAAGGAAAGAACCAAGGAAATTGGAGTTCAAAGGGCTATTGGAGCTCCCCCATCCAGCATCATCAGCCAGATCATTATTGAATCTGTTATGTTGACAGCCTTTGCAGGATATTTTGGGTTGGCCCTCGGGGTTGGGCTGTTGGAATTGCTAAACTATGCACTAATGCAATCAGGCGGAGAATCAACAATGTTTATGAATCCTGAAGTAGAATTTGACAAGGCCATGATGGCATTGGTCATCCTGGTAATTTCAGGAATATTTGCGGGTCTTATCCCGGCACAAAGAGCCATTAGTATTAAACCTATTGATGCCCTGAGGGATGAACTTTAAAATAGCTATCAATCATGTTAAAATTTAAAAAGATCGTTCTTACAGAAAGTATCAATAAAAAAGGTCTTAGGGAAATAGGGTTATAAGCGATATACCCTTATACCATTATTCACCTTATACCCAAAAAGGATTGAAAAAAAGTTGAAGTTGTTTAATAAACTGTTGAAATACAACAAATCAATACATCATGAAAAAGTTTTTTAAAATATTAATTTTAGTGATTATTCTGGGAGCATTTGTTTTTACCATTTACTTCCTTTACAATAAATCACAAGCGAAACCTGTAGTGTTTGAAACCACAACACCCACCGTTACCAATATTGTTAAAAAAACGGTAGCAACAGGAAAGGTTGTCCCGCGAAAGGAAATTGAAATCAAACCAAAAGTCTCAGGTATTATCGAAGACCTCTATGTGGAGGAAGGGAGGATCATTCATAAGGGCGACCTGATTGCAAAAGTCAGGATCATCCCCGACATGGTTAGCCTCAACAATGCCGAGTCGAGGTTAAACAGGGCAAAGATCGCACTTGAAAATGCGGAAATAAACTACAACCGGCAAAATTATTCGACAAAAATGTAATTTAAAAACCGATTTTGAAACCTATGAGCTTCAATATCAAAATGCAAAAGAGAATTGATCTCCTTCCGGAAAACAACCTTGGTGATCAAAGAAGGGCAAACTGAAAAATGCCAGCGAATCAACCAATACGCTGATTACTTCAACCATTGATGGGATGATCCTGGACATTCCGGTTGAAATCGGCAATTCGGTAATTGAAAGCAACACGTTCAATGATGGGACTACTGTGGCCATCGTTGCGGATATGGGAGAGATGGTGTTTGAAGGCAAACTGGACGAAAGCGAAGTGGGAAAAATAAGGCAGGGAGTTAGACAGTGCGATACATTGGTGCCATTAACGATGTTGGTTTCAATGCTGAATTGGAGCACATTTCACCAAAAGAGGTTGAAAAATGGTGCCATCAGTTTGAATAAAGCAGGCTACATTAGAACCAGTTGACCACCGTATTTGTGAGGGCAGGTTATAGTGCCAATGCCGATATTGTGTTAGACAAACGCGACAGTGTTATGGCCATCAGTGAGGCCTTGTTGCAATTTGACAATGATTCGAAACATGTCGAAATTGAAACCGAACCACAGACCTTTGAAAAGATACATTGAAACAGGTTTATCCGATCGGAATCAATATTGAAGTGCTATCGGGCTTGTCAAAGAGGATAAATTAAAAATTGAATTAATATTATTCGGGCTTGATAAATCAAAATCAGAAGCTGAAAAACTAATAGATTTGCACAACTAAATATTTAGTTGTATGTTTATCAACAGTTACGAAATAATTCATTTTTTGCAATAAACAACTAATTATTTAGTTAATAAACTAAGACAATAGTTAAACAATGAAAATTAACAAAAGCAGAAGAACAGGTGATGCAAATTCTCTGGAAAATTTGAAGGTTTTGTCAATGATGTGATCGCAATATTTCCCTGATCCGAAACCTGCATACAATACCACTTCCACCATTATTCGCATTCTCGAGAAAAAGGATTTGTTGCACACAACACTTATGGAAAAACCCATGAGTATTATCCGCTGGTTTCAAAAAAGAATATACAAGCAGCTATTTCAAGGATTCCTGAAAAATTATTTTTACCGTAATTCGCACCGAGCACTAGTTTCCTTTCTGACCAAGATAAAAACCTCAGCATACAAGGCCATGGAAGAAATGAAACGGTTAATGGAAGAAGAAATCGAGAAACAAAAATCGGAAAACAATGAATAATCTATTTCTATATCTTATTCAATCGGGCCTAAGCCTGACATTGCTATATGCAATATACTGGCTCTTCATGAGGAAGGATACATTCTTCATGGTCAACAGGCTATTTAATGTTATCTGCTATTTTCTCATTTATTATTCCTTTGTTTGAAATTCGGATACCATTTGGCGAGTTCCCACTTGAGCATCTTATGTCTATTTGCTCGAGGCCATAGTGATTACACCCGACAAATTGGCCAATTCGATAACAAGCCATTTAAGCATCTATCAAATCGTGGGAATTGTTTATTTAACCGGGGTGGCCATTTTTACGCTTGCAGTTATTGTTCCAATTTAGCCAGATAGCCCTGTTGATAATAAAATATGGTGTATCAAAACCGCGATGGGCTGGATATCGTCTTTACACAAAAGGAGTATTCCCCTTTTTCATTCTTCAATTTAATTTTCTTTCAGAAACCATATTAAAGATAACGACGAACAAGAAAAGAATTCTTAAAGCACGAACAAGTTCATATCCAGCAAATCCATTCAGCAGATCTAATCATACTGGAAATACTAACCATCATACAATGGTTCAATCCATTTATCTGGTTTTATAAAAACACCCTTAAAAGCATTCACGAATTTCAAGCTGACCAAGGGGTTTTAGCTGAAGGCATTAATAAAAGGGATTATCAGGATTTACTACTAAATCAAACATTTGGAATTCAAGTCAATTACCTTTCAAATAATCTTAATCAATCATTAATTAAAAGGAGGTTAAAAATGATGACAAAATCAAAAACGCAAAACTTTGCATTACTCAAAATGGCTTTTATTTTGCCATTGGCAATGGTTCTTGCACTAATTTTTTCTGCTTCAGTATCGGAGCGCATAATCGCGCAGGAAAGCATGAGTGACAAGGAACTTAAAGCCGAACAATTCAAGCAACAGAAACAGGAATCAGATGTTTATACTGAAGTTGAAAAAATGCCGGAATATCCCGGAGGGGATGATGCACGCATTAAATTCCTGGTGGAAAACATTAAGTACCCGGCAGAAGCACGTAAGAATGGAGTCAGAGGGACTGTATTTGTAGCTTTTATTGTCGAAAAAGATGGAGAGATATCTAACGTTAAGGCCTTGAAAGGTATCGGCGGAGGTTGCGATGAAGAGGCGGTGAGGGTCATATCCATGATGCCCAACTGGAAACCCGGAATGCAAAAAGGCAAGCCTGTCCGTGTACAATTCAATATGCCCATCAAGTTTAATCTTGATCATGGAGGCGAAAAAGAGGTAAAAAAGGGAGAAGAAAAGAAAGACGGAGTACCACCTCCTCCTCCAAAATCAGATAGCAAAAAGAACGAAGCACCACCCCCACCTCCACCACCTCAATCTGAATAATGATGATTGGAATAATAAGGTGGCCGGTAACAATTGTATTGATCCTATTCCTAAGCCATTCTTTTGGTCAAATCTTCAAGAAGGAAATAAACCGATACAATGATGATGGAAAAAGGGATGGAAAATGGATTTGCTGGTGGGATGTAGAGAAAAAAATCCCAATGTCTGAAATAAACTTTAAAGATGGCTATGAAAAAGGTGTGCAAAAAGAATACAATCAGGATGGGACCCTTCGATTAAAATTCAGGTTTTATAAGAACCGGGTCCGTGTGAAATACTACCATGCCAATGGAACCATGGATAAAAAGGGCTGGTCGGTGATGGATTACAAAGAGATGCGTTACTACTGGCATGGGAAATGGAAATTCTATAGTGAAGAAGGAAAACCTGTGAGATCAGCGATCTACCAATATGGAACCGATACTTCATATACACTAAATGAATAGTGTAACCTTTCCAATTTCCGGCATTTGCTTCTTTGATTGAAATTATATAGATACAAAAAGCAAATGCCGGATCATGTATTTACCTCTGCAAACCCTCCTCTTCACTTTCATATTTTTCACTTTTTAACCAAATATTTGCATTTTAGATTTTTTCTTATATTTGCAAATGGTTTCAATTTGGGAATAACCCTCCCGTGACGAAACGGATACAAAAACGGCATTAAAAACTAAACAGCTTAATATCAGTGAGGTACGCTAATGGCATAAAGTTGGAAAGGTTGAATACCAAGCAAATCAAGTATTCAAATTTAAATTTTAATGTCATGAGATCAATCTGCATCACACTTTTAGGAATCTTTTTAACAGTAGTTTCTTATTCCCAAATTTCTTACGATACCACTTATTCACGCCAATGGAACAGTGCAAAAAAAAGCTGGGAAAATTTTGACAGGATCATTGCGACTTATAACAATGGCCTTATTTCTTCCGAATTGATTCAGATCAGCGAAGGGAAAACCTGGACCAACTACAATCTCAAAGCCTTCTATTACAACAATGGATTGGTAATTGAAGAATTTGAGCAATACTGGAACGATTCGAAAATGAAATGGGAAGACAATTACAGAAAACTTTATTCCTACAATACGGACAAAAAAGTCACTCAAATCACCCATCAGAATATTTTCCAGGGTAATTATGTAAACTCTTCACGTGAACTTTTCATTTACACAAAAGATGGCCAATTAAAAGAAAAGATCGTTCAAAAATACGAAGAGGCCTGGACTAACTTCTTAAGGTATCAGTATTATTACAACGCTAAGAACCTCTTGATGGATGAAAACCTTGCCTACTGGACTGAGGATGCATGGGATAATTCAAGTTATAATTACAACTATGAATACAACACAAAAGGCAATTTGGTAGAAAAAACAAAAACTCAGGTTTCCGGATCCAAAACCAAAAACCTGGTGAAAGAAGAGTACAATTACGGAAACAATGACAAACTGGAGGAGCATATTGTTTCAACCTGGAACAACGTAAGAAATACCTGGACGAATAAAAACCGCGCAATTTATGCCAATAACATGAACGGTTATGTTTTATCCATGTTGAACCAGACAGAAAAGAAAAGTGAATGGATCAATTATTTCTTTACAGAATTTTCGGGTGATCAGGAATTGTATACAGGAATAGATCTGGCTGGCGGAATGTCATTTTCCGTTTCCCCAAAAGATTTTGGAAACATCGCATGTATTGAGTTTACAAATCCATACAATGAGTTATTTTTTGTTCAGGTTTTGAACGAACAAGGTCAGTTGATGGGCTCAACAACAACTGATGGCAAAGAAATTTCAATTGATGCAAGAAATCTGAATAAAGGATTATACTTTGTAGAGTTGCAGGGTAGTAATTTATATTCAGGTAAATTCTCGATTGAATAGGACACCTTACCATGTAGATTACCTTACCTTGATTTGCTTAGCCACCCGTTCCCGGGTGGCTATATTTTTTCCCCAAACCCGATCGCTTGAAGTGATGTATTCAATACGGTGATACAATAAAAAGGTTTTATGAACTTGTTAACAAGGAAGGTTCAAAGGGCAAAATTACTTTTGCTCATAAACGACTGTCAGAAGTGTCTGTCCAACCACTTTTAAACTAAATTTATCAATGGTTTCCATTGTATCACCAATGGTGTGCCAATGTTCAAAGAAACTGCTGTTTGACGATTCAGGATCAAGGTGAATGATGTCAATTGTGGGAATTCCTATATATTCATTTATTGATTTGTGATCGTCATCAATATAACCCACCTGTTGAAAAATGAAATAATCTTCAAAACCTAAACGATGTGCAGTTTTCCAGACTTTCTTTACAATACCGGCGGCATAGTCCATCGAAAACCCCTCCATAAAGAACCGGGCATCCTGAGCACCAACCATATCCAGCAAAATGCCATACATTGCAGTATAATCAGGATTGTGCGGGTTCTTCGACCAGTATTGGCTTCCCAGGGCCCAATATTCTCCATTGTGCATATTCAAATCCTGTGGTGGGCCATAATCTTCTGCATCGAAAAATACAATATCAACTCCAATTCCCGGCTTTAACAGACTCAATTGCCTGGCAACTTCCAGTAATACACCTACTCCGCTTGCGCCGTCATTAGCCCCCTGTATCGGTGTCCGCTGATTTGCAGGATTGGGATCGTAGTCTGCAAAGGGACGGGAGTCCCAATGAGCACATAGTAGAACCCGTTTTTCATTATCCGGATTAATGGATCCAATTATGTTTTTCCCATTTAACACAGTGCCGTCAAAAGCCCGTGCCTTGAAAGCCTGTATCATAGCTGTATCGGTATATTGCTGTAAAGTATTAAACAAAAATTGCAAACACCGTTCATGGGCTTCTGTGTTTGTAACCCGTGGGCCAAATAGTACCTGCTTTTCAACAAAAACATAGGCCGAGTCGGAATTGAATTCAGGAACAATAATTTGTTCCGTTGCAGTATTCTTTTGATCCTTATTGCTACGATCTGTTCCGCTGCTACAGGAAGAAAACATAAAACCCATGAAAACAACAGCAATACAAATTTTTCGCAATAAAAACCAGGTTCTTAATTTCATTCTATCTGAATTTACTAATATGCTCATTCCAAAAAATTATTAAAAAAGAATTGTAAAAACGGTTCCTTCATTCATTTTCGATTTCACCGATATGGAGCCTTTGTGCAAATGCATGATCTGCCTGGAAAGGCTTAAGCCGATTCCAGATCCCTCCTTTTTCGATGTAAAGAAAGGCATGAATATTTTGTCAATAATATCCGGTTGTATTCCAGTACCATTGTCGGAAACTTCAATGGTTGTGCGGTTGTTTTGATTGTTATAGGCAATCATTGCAACTTCCGGGGTTTCCTTGTTTTTTACTGCATCGATTGCATTAAGGATTAAATTGATGATAACCTGGTCGAGTAGATCCGGGTCGGCAGTAAGCATTAAATCTTCGGGATACACCTTGCAAGTGCATGAAATTCCAAATTCTTCAATTTTGGGTTTTAGCAATTGCTCAGCTCGCTCAAATGCTTCCTTGATCTGGAAGTAACGAAAATTGGGTTTGGGAATGCGGGTCAGGTTGCGGTAAATATCAACAAAATTCAATAAGCCCTGGCTTCTTTTCTGAATGGTCAAAAGAGCATGGTCAATATTTTCCAGGTCATCGTCTTCCAATGCTCTGATTACCGGTTTTTCATCCGATGGATCTATCAGCATTTCATGGACAGTAGAAGCTAAGGAAGAAATCGGAGTTATTGAGTTCATAATTTCGTGAGTCAAAACACGGATGAGTTTCTGCCACGACTCAATCTCCTTTTCCTCAAGCTCTGCATGGATATCGTGAAAGGCAACCAAAACGTAATCTTCTCCCCGCATCCTGAATTCCGTTGCATAAAGAGAAAGCTGCTTTAATTCATCATCGGTAAAAATTTTGAACAACGCTTTATTGCCAGCCTTCATACTCAACAACGTATCGGGCAACTCTGATTTAACATTGGCGAGGTCAGATACATTGCGAATCACGTTTTTCTTAAAAATACGCTTGGCCGTATTGTTATACATATCAACTTTTCCATCGTGGCCAAAACAAATTATCCCAATATTGATGTGTTGAACTACCGTTTGCAGGTAATTATAATGCTCCTCCTTTTCAGCCCTGTTCTTTTTAAATTCGTTAATTACATCATTAAAAGAGCTGCTCAGCTTTTGAAAGCTCTTACCCATGGATTTGTCAGAAAAGGATGTTGAAAAATCAGAATAGCGAATGCTATCGAAAAACTGGGAAAGCTTTGCATTTGTCCGGTTTACATAATGAATCATCCAGTATGCCTGAACAAGAATTAATATGCCTAGTATGATGCTGCTGACCTCATGCCGGGCAACCATCACCAGGTAAACAAAAAGAAAATGCTTACCACCAGTAATATTACGCGAATAAAAACATTGATGTAAAAGCGCTTATAAACCATATTTTTCTATTCTGCGGTAAAGCGAAGCACTGGTTAGTCCTAGTTCTTTGGCCGCCTTACTTATGTTCCCTCCATGCTTGTCAATCACTTTCCGGATGAGGATTTTCTCGGTTTCTTCCAGATTCATCGAAGCGGCAGAAAGGTCAGCCGGTTTATTGTCGTCAATTTGTGAAAGAAAAAAATCACTTGGTTCAAGCACGTTGGATTCACTCATGATAACGGCTCTTTCAACAGCATGTTGCAACTCACGAATATTTCCGGGCCAATTGTGTTTTTCCAACCGCCTGATTGTTGAAGTATTTAACCGCTTCATCGGTGTATTGTATTTTTTGCAATAGATATTCAGGAAATGTTCAATCAATTCAGGGATATCATCAAGCCTCTACCAGTGAAGGCACTTTCAATTCCACCTGTTGATCCGGTACAGCAGGTCCTGCCTGAATTTGTTTTCGTTTACCATTTGATACAAGGGCATGTTGGTAGCGCAGATCAACCGAACATCAATGGGAATTTCCCTGTTGGTTCCCAGGCGGACGACTTTTCGGTTTTGCAAAACACTAAGCAGCTTCGATTGCAGGCCCAACGTTAAATTTCCAATTTCATCCAAAAAGATAGTACCCTTGTTGGCCGCTTCAAACCGGCCGGCACGATCCTCCTTGGCATCAGTAAATGCACCTTTTTTAAAACCAAATAGCTCACTCTCGAAAAGAGACTCACTTATTGCCCCGAGATCAACGCTGATAAAAACCTCGTTTTTACGTTTGGAGGCTTTGTGGATAGCCCTTGCGACAAGTTCTT
Source organism: Bacteroidales bacterium (assembly GCA_041393255.1). Lineage (GTDB taxonomy): Bacteria > Bacteroidota > Bacteroidia > Bacteroidales > JAADJA01 > JAADJA01. Next base: position 40,976 of record JAWKKM010000009.1, read on the forward strand.
TGCCCGTTCCGTTTTCGCCAAGTATTAACACATTGGCATCGGTAACCGCGACTTTTGCAACGGCAGATAAAACCTGGTTCATGGCTGCAGAATGGCCGATGATATCGCTATAGGACTGGTCAGAGTCAGCAATTAAAACCTTTTGCTTTGTCCGAAGGTCCTCAAGCTCCCGTTTTGATTCCCTGACCTTGAGGTTGGCTGTTATGGTGGCCAGTAGTTTTTTATTCTCCCAGGGTTTCAACAGGAAATTGGTTGCCCCTTCTTTTATTCCCTGAACGGCAAGCTCAATATCGCCATAACCGGTAATGAATATGACAACCGCTGCGGGGTCTATTTCCAAAATAACGTTCAGCCAATGAAAACCCTCCTTTCCACTTGTGGCATCTTTTGAGAAATTCATATCCAACAGAATGATATCATAACTCTCTACCGTTAGTAAATTGGTGATATTGCCCGGGTCCTTTTCTGTATGGACAATTTCAAAGTGCTGTTTTAAAAAAAGCTTGGCAGCCAATAACACATCCTGGTCATCGTCAACGATAAGTATCTTTGCGTCAATTTTACTCATCTATTTCAATTTTATTAATAAGCAACTTGTTTAATTGGCAAATATAAATAAATGTTCGAAATCGGACAATGAATTTGGAATAAAAAATGCCTGAATGGGTGAATGAGTGAATGCAAGAAATTTAGAGTAAAGAGTTCTTTTTGATTGTGATTGCTGATTGTTGGCAATGGATCAACATTCTGAGGTTGCTGCTTCATTTGGTCAGTATGCTCAACTGGGAAAGGCGTTGAGATTAGGATTGAAAAAAACAAGAATCAAAAATTAATAGAATAGTCCACTAAAATAAAATTGTCGCTTCCGATTTTGTACTGTATTAACCCGACATTTTTAGCGAAGTAAAAAGTAACAACTTGATTCCAAACTTTAATTACATCATTAAAGGAAAATGAATTTACTTGATAACCAGGAACAATTTCTAAATCGAAATCTTCATCTACTTTATATATTCCACCCTCTTTATAAATTCGCGGAAAGTCTAAAAAAAAATCTGTATCCAGGTTTACTTTCTGATTATTGAAACAACTTAAGTTTCCTGATAATTCTCCTGTTTCGCTATTCTGATTTATGAAAGTCCAGTTAACATTTTCTTTGCAATGCAATTTATACTCAACTAAATCGTAATAGTCATTGCTTTGTTTGCTATCACTTTCTCTTCTCTCAAAATAATCTGTCACGTAAACAGAATCCGTTGAATTGTTTAAGGTATCTTCAAAAATCCACCAACTTCCATTTTTATAGCTTCCAAAATAACTAACAAATTCAGCATCGAGATGATAATTCTTGTCCTTTTCACAAGAAATAAATAATGCTATCATTAAAACAAAAAGAAAGAATGAGCATATTATTTTTATTTTTAAATCTCTCATATTGATAAAAGGTTTTTAATTAGAACCGATAATCTACTCCAACATATATACTTGGTGTAAAGGATTCCAATATTAAAAAGAATCCATCGTAGGAACCAAAGCCAGCACCCAGGAAAATATTGAAACTTTTATACATGTTATAATTTAATCCTATTGAAGCTGTGTTTTCGACAATAGCATCCTTTTGGTTTTCTGCAATTGGATTACCAAGAGAGTGAGATTTGTACTTCAATTGATAAATAGAAAAATTAAACTGACCGAATAGTTTCATTTTCTTAAATAATTCATTTGAATAATACCGGTAGCCGAAATTCAACCCCCAATTGTATTTTTCATAAACATCAACCGGATCACCCTTAATGGGATCCAGGATTATATTGTATTCAGGGCCAAGATAAATATTGTGCTTACCCAGACCTATATTTAAAGCTATGGAGTATTGTACGAAATTTATTATTAAAATAGAATGAATAGCCCGAATACTTAGAGTTGGTTTGGAAATATAATTGAATCCTGGCAATATGAATTGGCAATAGCAATAAAATTAAGAAAATCCTTATAATAGTTTTCATCCAATCTCGAGCATTTCGAATACCTTCATTCTTTTTGATAGAATATTGTGATATTTCTAAGCAGTTCAATTCGCCAATTAGCCAGGCTCAGAACGTTCCCCTTTCAAGTCGAATGGGCGTGAATCTCATGATGTTTTATTTTATCAATAAAGATATGACAATCCGTTACTTTGTGAATCAAAGTAAATTTATCAATCTGGTAGATATCTCGGTAGAATGATCTTGGTTCGCCCTACTCCTATGCCATAAATAATGGTCTTGACTTCATGCGGGGGTAAGGTTCTGAGCCTCATCAACGATAAAGATAATATTGGAGATACTTCTTCCACGGATATAGGCAAGCGGGGTAATCACCAGGTTTTTTCATTTTGCCGAGGCTTCGGTGATCACTTGAACTCCTTGTCTTTTTTCGCTGTATTGATTTTGAATAAACTTCTTCAGATTATATCCCACGGGCTCCATGTATGGATTCAATTTGGACTTGATATCTCCCGAGCCGATGTCTTTGTTGCTTAAAAGGAACTAGACCACATTTAAATAAATCTGTTTATAATCCTTTTCTGATCAGGGCTCCGGCAAGCGCCATAGTTTTTCCCATTGCATACCCTTTATGATGTTACCAGTTTCACATTGTGAGAATGGCATAACCATGAAGGGCAAAAACCGGCATTCCTTGGCGTATCTTATAGGCCGGACATTTTTTCAACCCTTTCAATTTTTCGGCAGGGATTGTAAAATGTCCAATACCGATAGAACGTTCATTACGGATAATAAAGTAGTGGTTAATTATGGAGTTTATACCAAACAATGCGAAAAATAATCCATTTTTGTAAATAATATCTATGGCCACAGGATCGGCATTTTCGACATAGGATATCTGAATAAAGGAATCCAAATCCTTAATCTTACCAGTTTCAAAATCTTCAAGGGGATATCCAGTGATTTGGCTTTAATGCAGTTTACATCTTTATGTAGGATAACTGTAACCGGGTTTTTCTTCAACTTTGTAATTTTAAAAAAATTCGATGATCCGTTTGTCATCCCAAAAATTTTTATAGCATCCATTCCATTGGTGGGCGATTCGTCCGGCTTCTAATACCTGACATTCCGGCATTTGGGAACTCCAGTTGAATCCAGTGCTACCAGTACCATGAACAGGCGATTAAAAGCGATACGGATAAACTCCCTCCTTTAAAATTCTTTACAATTTCCTTTTTTAAAATTGTCCAGGCTCTTCCAACACGGTAGATTGGGATCACCACATCATTGTCTTCAAAACTATTGAGGAGCATTGTGGTTACTTGTAAAATCACCAGAAGTATCAAGGACAAAATCTTTTTCGAGTCTTTTTCTAGGCACTTAAAATCAATCTTAATATGAGTTGTAAAGTTAAAAAATAATTGTGGGAGAAGGGATTAATAATTATTGAAATAATGATTTTTTTAACAACACCTTGGTAGCATTAAACAAAATTCAAAAACAAACCAATATCTTGTGAAACGAAGAAGTGTATTAGAGTGATTCTGGGGTCTGTTTTATGGGATCATTGTTTTTTCTCAAACCTATGTTTTTCAGCACGAGGCAGGATCAAAAAAATGGGGTTATGTTGGTGTTGATGGTAAGGCAATCATTGAACCAAAGTATATGAAATATGCAGTCCGTTCTCTGAAGGTTACTGCAACCGTACAGCATAAAAATACATGTTGTATCATAAACTTGAATGGTACAAAAATTCAAGTTAAGGCAAATAATGTGCAATTTAAAATGAATACATGGATGGGCTCATCTCAACGCTTTTATAGTGGGTTATTGCTTGTCGACAATTTTAACTGGGGATGTATAGATATAAATGGAGGAAATGACCATTACCTATTCAATATAGCCAACTCACAAGGTTTGATGGTGGAAGTGCATTGGCTAAAAGGAATAAAAAATTCTTTGTTCTGAATAATCAAGGGATCGAAACCCCAATAGAAGCAGAAAAATTAAGGATATTTTGGCATTTTTCTGAAGGACTTGCAGCTATTGAAGTAAGGTCAAAAGTGGGGTTTTTGTTGATCAAAACGGGAGAGGGTAATAGAGCCCCAGTTTGATGAAATAAGAAGATTTTAATGGGGGGATTGGCATGGGCTAGGAGCCGCCACGGAAGAGTAGGATATATCAACAAAAGGTGAATGGGCGAATTGAACCACAATTTGTTATGGCTAAAGATTTTGATCAGAAAGTGGGATGGCAATGGTCCAAAATTGGTCTTCATGGGCATATGTAGACACACAAGGAAATAGTAAAACTTTGGAGAAACAGAAAAAACCTGTTTGTGTGTATACTGCAATAGGTAGAAAAGATGGTAAATTGGGTTTTAAACAATAAAGAATGGGCCATACAGCCACAATTCGAAGTAGCGCCAGTTTCATAATGGCCCAGCCACGGCAACGAAATCAATTTTGAAATTATTGATAAAACGAAATTGGGCCGTGCAACCTCTAATATGAATACATTCGAGATGTGGTGAGAAGTAAAATGGTTAAAAGGAAATGAAAACATTTCTTTAAATCTGCATTTTATTTCTTCTTTTTTAAAAATTAGCTTGCGGGTTAAGTGTTTCACTTGATGACAGCACACAATAATAGATTCCTGAAGGATAATCTGAACCATTGAATTCTCGTATTCTCAAGGGATTGAACTTCGTTTTTACAAGTACTTCAATCACTTTGTCCAAAACGTTGTAAATTGAAATATTAATACTTTTTCTTTCGTATTTAGGCTGGCGAATAACGGTAGAAGAGCTAAAGGATTGGGATAGCTATCAAAAAAATCCAGATTACCTTTTTGTTCTTGATTAGAGAAACTGTTTCGGGACTCAGGCGTGTAAGGTAAATAAAGAAGATGCGCCCGCTGTTGGTAGTGGGTGGAACCCAACCCGTAACATAACCACCGTCCTCCAGTTGCTGAATGGCATAGGTGTGATAAGATTATCTCGGTCTATTTTTGTCCATAGGGTATCCCCGTCACTATTGAATTTTGCAATATAAGATTTCGAACCCCTGATGAACATTGCCTGCTGTAACATAACCGCCTCAAAGGGAAGTTTCACAGGCCCCCAAGAGGCTCCATCGTGATATGTTCCGCCTAACAAACATCACTCCATAGCTGTCCTCCACTAATCCGTTTAACTTCATACCAGTTTTATCTATCCCATCATTATCCTGATTCCCACAAATCAAATATCCTCCATCGGAAGTATGTATAATATGATTTGCAAGGCTCATCGTAAAGACCAGTCATCGCCATGGGTGCAACCATTCTATTTCGCCGATTATGTTGTTTTTTTAAAATATAGGCATTGTAGTCATAATTGGTTGTAGAAGCCTGGGTTTTACAGTTACCTATAGCCTCCATCGGCCGCTTATTTGCCCCAGACATGCTCCATGTTCGGGATCAAATGAGAGCACCTGTCGCCATTCCTGTAAGCCTAAACCTTGTTTTCACAAGCAATACATCTATCCTGTTTTGAGAGGTGGCCCAATAGCCAAAATAAATCCTCCGTGAGTTTGAGCAACACAGACACTTTCTGAAATAGAACAAAGCCAATATACTTGACCATTCTGCTACTCATCAGCATCTGTTTTAATCATATATACATATCGTTACTTGAATAAAAAAGAGGGAAATCCTGCCTGACACCAGCCATATCCTCCATCAGCGTTGTCTCAATCATCAATTAGCTGATGACTCAAAGCAGTCATCTTCTCCATATGTTTTTTCCCAAATATATCTTCCCCTCCTGCCCGTCTGTTTTAACCATGTAAAAAAAATCACAAACCAGATACGGTGTATCCACCAATCTCCATCATTAGTGGAAACACAGCATATGCATTTGGCTTTGATCATCTCCAATCCTTTTCGTCTAAGGTATCGGGTGCATTTGAGTAAGCCGGTGAAGTGGCAATAACCATAAGGAAAGTACAAGAAAATTGAAAGAAGTATTTTTTTTTTTTTTTTTTCACATCTAGTTTAAATGGTTAAATCAAATATTAGTTGCCGGTTAAACAGAGCTATAAAAATACAATAATTTCAAAAGGAATGCAAATTTTGATCTCAGAAGCAGTTTAAAATATTGTCCTTACTTTTAAAGCCTGATAATAAAAATTGAAAAATGTACAACTTTATGAAAATATCTTCCGGCGCACCCTGGGAGGAAATTGTAGGTTATAGCCGTGCCATCCGTGTTGGCAATGTCATTGAAATTGCCGGCACCACAGCCGTTGGTAAGTTTGGAAAAGTGGTTGGTCCGGGCGACCCTGCCGAACAAACCCGCCAAATTATTCGCATTGCAAAAAAAGCTTTAAAGGAATTGAACAGCAGCTTAAGTGATGTTATCCGCACCCGGATTTACACAACGGATATTTCCCGCTGGGAAGAGATCGGCAAGGCAAATGGTGAGTTTTTCAAAGATATTAAACCGGTCTCAACAATGGTGGAAGTTTCAAAACTGGTTTCTCCTGAAATGATGGTGGAAATTGAATTTTCGGCCATTGTTGGTTGAAACCATGAATGATTCTAAACAATCCTGTTCCTGAAAATATCCTTTCTTTTGACTACTTTTGTTTTTACAAATATACATTATGCCTGAAACGAAAAAACTCTTTCTCCTCGATGCCATGGCCCTGATTTACCGGGCTTATTTTGCCTTTAGTAAAAACCCAAGGATCAACTCCAAAGGGATGAATACTTCCGCCATTCTCGGCTTTGCAAATACACTGTATGATGTTATTAAAAACGAAAAACCCACCCACATTGGCGTTGCCTTCGATACCATGGCCCCCACTGTCAGGCACGATGAATTTGTTCAATATAAAGCAACCCGTGAAAAAATGCCGGAAGATCTGGCCATTTCCATACCCTATGTCAAAAAACTCATTGAAGGATTTAATATTCCCATTCTTTATGTTGACGGATATGAAGCGGACGATGTAATTGGCACACTTGCTAAAAAGGCTGAAGAGCTGGATTTCATCACCTACATGATGACACCCGATAAGGATTTCGGGCAATTGGTTTCGAAAAAAATATTTATGTATAAGCCTGCCCGCATGGGAAATAAGGCTGAGGTAATGGGTGTGAAAGAAGTATGTGAAAAGTTTGGTATCGAAAGGCCTGAGCAGGTCATTGATATATTGGGCCTCTGGGGTGATGCCTCCGACAATATTCCGGGAATTCCAGGTATTGGTGAGAAAAAAGCCAAAGAACTTATAGCCGAATTTGGCAGCCTTGAAAATGTAATAAGAAATTCGGACAAGCTCAAAGGGAAGATGAAGGAAAATGTTGAAGCTTTCGCTGAACAAGGATTGCAATCTAAAATGTTAGCCACCATCATTTTGGATGTTCCAATTGAATTTTCACCAGGCGGTTTAGCCCTCGAAAAACCGGACCCTGAAAAACTGAAGGTGTTGTTTGAAGAATTGGAGTTCAGAAGATTTGCACAAAGATTCTTCACGGATTTTTCTGTAAACGAAGTTGAAAAACCTGTAACTCAGGGAAGTTTGTTTGAAGCAGGTGAGGTGGAAGAAATTGAAGAAACGCCAGATCAAAAAACAATTGAAGATACTCCCACCAATATCACCTTGTTGATTCGGAAGAAAAGCGCCGACATCTTATCCAACTCCTTAAAAAATCTTCATCATTTTGCTTCGATACGGAAACCACAGGTATTGATGCCAACCAGGCCGAATTGGTAGAGTCTTTTTATGTGAACCCGGTGAAGCATGGTTTGTTTCTCTGCCTGAAAATTATGATGAATGTATGAGAATTATTGCTGAATTCAAAACGGTATTTGAAAATGAAAACATTGAAAAAACAGGCCAGAACCTGAAATACGATATTTCCATGTTAAAATGGTACGACGTGGAAGTAAAAGGAAAAATGTTTGACACCATGCTGGCTCATTACTTGTTAGAGTCCGATATGAGGCACAATATGGATGTTTTAGCTGAAAATTACCTGAATTACAAAACCATTAAATATGACGAGCTAACCGAAAAACCAGGGGTAGCCAGATGAATATCCGAGATGTTCAAAAGGCCAAAATCGAGCAGTTGGTTAACTACGCCTGTGAAGACGCAGATATAACACTTCAGTTGAAATTATTATTTGATCCCTTGCTTACTGAAACAAAAACCCGAAGGTTATTTGATGAGATAGAAGTGCCCCCTTGTGCCTGTATTGGCTTCCATGGAAGCGGAAGGTGTTAAAATTGACATTCAAAACCTCAATGATTATTCAAAGCAATTGGAAGGAGAAATTAATGAACTCATTAAGGAAATTCATGAGCAGGCGGGTGAGGAATTTAACATTTCATCTCCCAAACAACTGGGTGAAATCCTGTTTAGTAAAATGCAAATTGTTGATAAACCAAAAAAGACAAAACAGGGCAGTTTTCCACGGGCGAAGAGATTTTTGCAAAAACTTATCAATAAGCATCCAATCATAAATAGCATCCTCGATTACCGCTCGCTTACAAAACTGAAATCCACCTATGTGGACACCCTCCCTGGCATGGTAAACCCACGGACGGGAAGGATCCATACATCCTACAACCAGGCCGTGGCTTCAACAGGACGGCTTAGCTCAAACAACCCCAATTTGCAAAATATCCCCATACGCACGGAACGTGGAAAGGAGATCAGAAAGGCTTTTGTACCACGGAATAATAGTTATACACTCTTATCTGCTGACTATTCACAAATTGAATTGCGTATCATTGCATCTCTGAGTGGTGATGAAGGCATGGTTGAAGCTTTTCAAAAAGGTGTTGATATTCATACTGCTACTGCTGCAAAGGTTTACGAAGTTGCTTTGGACAGCGTAACCGCTGATATGCGCCGCAATGCGAAAATGGTGAATTTTGGTATTATTTATGGAATTTCTGCTTTTGGCCTTTCCGAACGATTGAGTATCCCAAGAAGTGAAGCAAAGCACATCATTGATCAATATTTTATTCAATATTCAGGGATAAAAACCTACATGAATGATTCCATTGAATTTGCACGGAAATATGGTTACGTTGAAACGATAAAAGGAAGAAGAAGGTATTTGCGTGATATCAACTCTGCAAATGCAGTTGTCAGGGATTTGCAGAGCGAAAGTACCATCAATGCTCCGATTCAGAGTTCTTCTGCCGATATGATCAAGATTGCAATGATCAATATCTACAAAACTTTTACTGAGAAAAACCTGAAATCAAAAAATGATTTTGCAAGTTCATGATGAATTGATTTTTGATGCACATAAAGATGAACTGGAAACCATTCAACCCATTATCCGGGATTTGATGGCTACAGGCTCTTCCTTTAAAAGTGCCTGTCATTGTTGAAATGGATACAGGTGGCAATTGGCTGGCCGCCCATTAATCATTAATAAATCCCAAAATTGCTGAGTTTCCTCTTAGGGAAAGCCTTTTGATACATATAATTTACAAACCAAACTTTTGGCATGCTGATTGTGATGTTCTCAACAAGAGAGAGCATCCATTAACTCACTATATCGTCACCGGTCAGTATTTTTTTCTCTGACCGGTTTTTTTTATTTTAGAGAGATTTAGTTGCAACTGAAATCAATCTAAGCCAATAAAGATTCTGCGAACAGGATGTCAGAAAGACGGGTTATTTTAATGTTTTCAGAATTACCCTCAACAAGGTTAATTTTTATTCCCATGGCTTCAGCTACCATCGCATCATCCGTATATTCTTCTTTAAATTCTTGTTCGTAGGCTTTCTTAATAATATCCGAATGAAAGCATTGAGGAGTCTGAACAATCTTATACTGAGTTCTATCAACAGGAGAGCTGCCCTGTTTACCCACGCTTCTTAAGGATTCATTTACAGGTATGACAGGGATCGCATTTCCCAGTTTTTCAGAACTACTATAAACCTTCTCCAAAGTTTCTATTGATACCAATGGCCGGACACCATCATGGATAGCCACCAAACCATTAGTGGGGATCACCTGCAATCCGTTTTTAACAGACTCAAACCTACATTCTCCACCCTTTACAACCTGATGAACAACGCTAAAATTGTATGGGTCTATCAATGATTTCCAAAGGCCAATAAATTGCTCAGGCAATACCAAAACTATTTCAATTTCTCTGGAAAAGGTTTGGAATTTTTCAATCGTATGCATAAGGATTGGCTTATCTAACAATTGAAGAAACTGTTTAGGAACTTCCGACTCCATCCGTCGGCCCTTTCCTCCTGCCACTATGATTGCATATTTTTTCAAGTGAAGAATATAAAAGATTGAATTGAGGTATCCCTTTTATTGAATAGCAAAGATAGAAATCGAAACGCACAAAACCAACATGCGTAATGATATTGTATGTTTGGCCTGTTTATCTGAAGAATATACTAAAAAATGCGGTTATTTAAATTATCAGCATGGCATCGCCATAGGTAAAAAACCTATACTTTTCTGCAATGGCCTCTTTGTAGGCTTTCATCAAAAAATCGTATCCGGCAAACGAAGCCACAAGCATCAATACGGATGACAAAGGCAAATGAAGGTTGGTTATCATTGCATCTACAACATTACATTCATAAGGAGGAAAGATAAATTTATTGGTCCATCCTTTATAAGGTTTAATCATCCCAGTAATTGATACAGCAGTCTCCAATGCTTTAACCGTTGTTGTTCCAACTGCACAAACCTTATGCTTGTTGACTTTTGCTTTATTAATAATGTCCGCCTGTGCCTGCTCAATGATCATTTCTTCAGAATCCATCTTATGTTTCGTCAGGTCTTCTACTTCAATATCCCTGAAATTTCCCAGGCCGGCGTGTAAAGTAATTTCACCAAAAGTAACCCTATCAATTCAAGACGTTTCATCAATTCCCTGCTGAAATGGAATCCGGCAGTTGGGGCTGCAACCGCACCTTCATGTTTGGCATAAATGGTTTGATACCGTTCTTCATCTTCCGGCTGAACTTCTCGTTTATGGATCTTTGGCAATGGAGTTACCCCAAGCCTTTGCAGTGTTTGCTTGAATTCCTCGTACGAACCATCGAATAAAAACCGTAAAGTTCTTCCCCGTGAAGTTGTATTATCTATAACTTCAGCAACCAGTTCCCCTTCTTCACCAAAATAAAGCTTGTTTCCAATCCTGATTTTTCTCGCCGGATCAACAAGAACATCCCATAAAAGGCTATCTCTATTCAATTCGCGAAGCAAGAAAACTTCAATTCGGGCACCTGTCTTTTCTTTCTCACCATAAAGACGGGCAGGAAACACTTTAGTGTTGTTAATTACAAATACATCACCTTCACCAAAATAATCCAAAATATCCTTAAAGGAACGATGCTCAATGGTTTGAGCCTTTCTATTCAGTACTATAAGTCTGGATTCATCACGGTTATCAGGGGGTGTATCGGCAATTAATTCTTCAGGTAAATAAAACTTGAATTGAGATAATTTCATAGTTAAGAACAGATTAACATTAATACCTTATTTTAAAAAAAGGGGTGCAAAATTAGTATAATTTTTTTCAAAAGTCAACACATAAAAAATAAAAATATTAAATAGCTATTTTACAGAGGTATATGCACTCCTGACTTGTTCTTCAAATTGCGTTATTGATAGTGCATCAGATAAACAGAAATCTCCAATTTTTGTTCGGATCAATGTATTAAGATACGCACCACAACCCAAGGCCTTGCCAAAATCCCTGGCCAATGCACGTATGTATGTCCCTTTGCTGCATACTACCCTGAAATGAACATTGGGTAAATCAATTGCTGATATTTCCATTTCTTTAATAACAATATTCCTTGCGGAAAGTTTTACCTCTTCATTTTTTCTTGCCATATGATAAGCCCTGACCCCTTTTAACTTTATGGCAGAAAAGGTTGGAGGGACCTGTTGCTGTTCTCCAACAAATGAATCAGCCACTTCCCGTATCACTTCATCCGTTAAATGAGATGTATCATAGGTTTGATCTATTTCAGTTTCATTATCAAAAGAAGGGGTCGTGGATCCAATATAAAACGACCCGGTATATTCTTTGTCCTGATCCTGAAATTCATTGATGCGTTTTGTGAATTTTCCTGTACAAACTATCAAGAGTCCGCTTGCAAGCGGGTCAAGTGTACCGGCATGTCCAACTTTTATTTTTCGGGCCTTTGTGTACCGGGTAATGGTATTCCGAATTTTACCTACAACATCGAAAGAGGTCCATTCAAGAGGCTTATCAATCAATAAGATTTTTCCTTCCTGAAATTCATTATTAGCTGGATGGTTCATAACTAAAAGAAAAGACCATATGAGACAGCACCCAAACCAATTATAAAACAGTAGATTGCAAAGTAAATAAGTTTGCCCTTTTTTACAATACCAATCATCCATTTACAGGCAAGCAATCCGGAAATGAAAGCAGCAAAAAATCCAATGATCAGGGCTCCTATACCGACTCCCGAGTCGTCTGTCAATTTACCATCCATTAAATCCTTCAAATTAGCACCAATAATAGGGACCAGAACCATTAAAAAGGAGAATCGGGCAATCCCATCTTTTTTGTTTCCCAACATCAATCCGGTAGATATTGTTGACCCCGACCTAGAAATACCCGGCAAAACTGCCAAAGCCTGAGCGATACCAATAACAAAAGAATCTGCAAAAGTTATCGCTCTTTCTTTTCGACGAACATAGAATGAAAATGTCAATAACAAGGCAGTTACCAGCAACATGGATCCTACCAGCAGGAGATTGCCATTAAAGAGCATTTCAACTTCATCGGCAAAGGTAAAGCCAAGAATGGCTACCGGAATCATTGAAACCATAAGTTTAAAAATATACTTTGTCTCCTCATTCCATTTGAACTCGAATAAACCTTTCAATAGTTTCCAAATATCATTCCTGAAAACAACAATGGTGCTCATTACTGTGGCACCGTGCACCACTACGGTATAAGTAAGGCTTTTTTCGGCATTAACACCTAGAATTACCTTTCCAATTTCAAGATGGCCACTACTGCTTACGGGCAAAAACTCAGTTAAACCCTGTACAATTCCGAGAACTAAAGCTTCAAACCAACCCATATTAAAAAGTTAAATAAAATGAAAATTGTGAAATATTATTGAACAGGCAAGAATCAAAATAGAAGAAATTTCAAATCAATCTTTGGGCTTTTTCATGATGGCATAAATCTCAACCACATAGCCTGCCAGGATAAGGATTGGTGCAAGAGTGATTCTTCTGAAATTAAAAATCTTATCACTAAATACATTCGGGTCGTCAGAACCACCACCAATCATAAGTAAAAAACCAACAAGTATAAGAACCAGCCCAATCAGCAGAAGTTTATAGTTTTGTTTTCCGAAAGCAAATTCTGCTGTACCCGGCACTGTAGATTTTGATTTGTCAACAGCCCCAGCTGATTTTGTTTCATCCTTTTTTTCATTTGTATTCAGTTAGTTGCACAAATTTTTGCAAAGTTAATATTTATCTATCAATAATAAAGGTAATCTGTTTTAATTCGAATATATTTTCTAACGGCGAGATAATTAGAAAACCATGAAATCAATATCCCCAATATAATGACGATTACGAACAGCGAGAGAAACAGATCAATGTCCCTTATGTTAACGAGCTCAGGCAATTCGCGCTGGGCAATGTAAATAATCCCACCCAAAAGCAGAATAGCCAGAAAGGCACCAATAACCCCCTGAACAATCCCTTTCAAAATAAAAGGCCTGCTGATGAATCTTCGGGTGGCGCCAACAAGCTGCATACTGCGAATTATAAACCTTTTGGAATAAACAGAAAGCCGAATGGTATTATTGATTAGTGCGATGGAAATAATCAATAGCAGCGCGCTAAATCCCAAAATAATAATACTGATTTTACGGACATTCTTATTAACTACATCCACCAGCGACTCCTGGTAAAATACCTCTTTCACATTGGAGTTCTCCAAAATTTTTGTTTTAATAATGGAAAGGCTGTCGTTATTGGCATATTCCGCTTTAAACCGCACTTCGATGGTCGGCAACAACGGATTGTAACCCAGGAAATTGGTAAAATCTTCCCCCAGCTCTTCTTCAAACTCTTTTGCAGCCTCTTCCCTGGTGGTGTATTTTGTTGATTTCACGTATTCAGTAGCATCCAGAATCTTTTGCAGCTTTATTATTCCAGCCTCTTTTACATTCTCTTTCATAATGATGGAAAAGCCGATGTTTTCCTTCACATAGTCAGAGAGCTTTTGAGCATGAAGAATAAGTAAACCAAGCAGCCCGAGCATAAACAAAACCAACGTTATACTTACAATGGTAGTTATGTATGAACTCTGTAAACGCCTGCGATTGTATTTCTCTTCCTGTTTTGCCATCCAGCATAATATTGTGTGCTAAATTATAAATTTTAGAATAGGCACTAAGAATTAAGTTGTTAAATAAACTAAAAATTTATTTGGAATTCATCAACAATAACAACCTTTGGACAATTGACTTTTCTATCTTTGCTCAAAATTCTTTGTAATGGTAAGTATCAAAAAATTCAGGTTTCAGGATAACGAGCTGCTTCGTTTATCAAACAAGATCCGCACACTCGTTTTCGTTGAGGAACAAAATGTTGATCCCGAATTGGAATATGAATTTGAAGAAGAGGGTAACTTCTATTTGATGTATTTCAAAAATAAACCCATTGCTACAGCACGATGGCGGGAAACAGCTAAAGGAATAAAACTGGAAAGATTCGCCCTTTTAAAAGAATACAGAAACAGGGGATTGGGAACTATTCTATTGAAAGAATTGCTTGCTGATGTTTCCAAACTAAATAAAACCATTTACCTTCATTCACAGGTGAACGCTATAAATTATTATAAGCGGGAAGGGTTTATCGAGAAAGGAGATCGTTTTTTTGAAGCCAACATTGAACATATCTTAATGGAATACGCAACCGGATAGTTTATAATATTCTTTGCGATTTTCTTTCTTTTCCTTCAAAATATAGCAACTCCCGAAATCCAATATCTTTTAATAGGCCGATTGCTTCCGGAAAAAACTTATCCAGTTCATCCGGATGATGAGCGTCGGAACTCAATGCTATGGGTATTTTCAAATGATGGATTTGTTCCAGAATTTCAGGCCCGGGGAAAAAGGTATCGGATCTTTTTTTGTACAAACCCCTTGTATTCACCTCCACAATGCAGTTGGTCTCTGAAGCAATATAGTTTAAGGTTTTCCAAACCAAATCTTTATACCACTCCTCCTCCGAAAAGAAACGGTTTCTATTATGCATTTTATCTTATCAAAATGGGCAATGACATCCGGGTGTTGCGTGGCAATCATTTCCATCATTTGGCCATAATATGCCTCAACGCCCCTCCTTGCATGCCCGTCAAATACTGATTTTAAACCTTCATCGTATTTTTCCTGCAAAGGGCCATCAATAAACCAGAGGTTCTCCCGATCCCTGTTTTTAATTAAATGTACTCCGCCAATAACATAATCCAGGCTTCCATCTTGCCTGAATTCATCAAATTTTCTTGTAAGCCCGGGAATGAAATCAATTTCCATTGATAACAGAATCTGAATTTGGCTTTTATATTTCCTTTTCAAATTTCGGATGGTTTCAAAATAATTCTCTACATTTTCTTCCTTCAATGCGAACTTATTCTCAAAAGGAACCGGAGCATGGCTTGAAAAACCCAGTGTATGAAAACCAAGATGGACAGCCTGCTTTACATATTCTTCCGGTGATTCTTTTCCATCACAAAAATGGCTGTGTGTATGTAAATTATAAAAACTCATTAAAACTCCTCTTCCATTTCAATAACCTTGTAAACCTTATCACCTCTTCTCAACAAGTCCTTTACCGGCAATGAACAATCCTCACCTTTGACCGTTTTTTCAACTTTTTTCAAATCAACCCTGATTTCAGAAACCGTATCCTCATAAACACCGGTTGTGGGGCCTACTATTTTTATCTCATCACCCATTGCTAACTCCCCGGTTTCCATTTTTATTTCTGCCACATTGAGCTTTGAGAAAAAATTAGTAACCTTACCAACATAAATTTTCTTTTTGGTGGCAAGCGAACCATACTTTTCAGTCCATTCACCTGTTTTCCGGCCCAGGTAATAGCCATCCCAGAATCCACGGTTGTAAACAGTTCCAAGTTTCAGGTTCCAACGTTTCAGGTTTTCCTCAGTAAACGAATTTTCAAAGTAGGCATCAACGGCTTCCCTGTATACTTCAGTTACCGTTTTTACATAGTCTGCCGACCGGCCTCTGCCTTCAATTTTCAAAACCCGAACTCCTGCCTTCAATATTTTATCAAGAAAATCCAATGTCTTCAAATCTTTGGGAGACATAATATATTCATTGTCAACCACCAGTTCAATCCCATCGTCATCGGTTACATGATACGGCCGGCGACATTGTTGCAGACAGGCTCCACGATTAGCAGATGAATTCAAGTTATCCAAACTCAGGTAACATTTCCCTGAAACTGCCATACAAAGTGCACCATGGGCAAATACTTCAATTTACATCAGGTTTCCGGAAGGCCCTTTATTTGTTGCTCTTCAATGGCTTTGGTTATGGCAGCTACCTGATTCAAATTCAGTTCACGGGCTGTAACCATTACATCGGCAAACTGCGACCAATACTTAACGGCACCCAAATTCGTAATGTTGGTTTGGGTTGACATGTGCACCTCCATTCCCACACTGTTGGCATATTGTATCACCGATTGGTCCGAAGCGATAATTGCCGTAATTTCATTCTCTTTTGCAGCATCTACAATGGATTGCATTTGTTCCATCTCATCATCATAGATAACCGTATTTAATGTAATATACGTTTTGAGATTATTTGTTTGAGCAATCAAAGAAATTTCCTTTAAGTCATCCAAAGTGAAATTTTTACTCGACTTTGAGCGCATATTCAAATGGCCAATTCCAAAGTAAACCGAGTTGGCTCCGCCCTGTATCGCTGCCATTAGTGATTCATACGAACCAACCGGGGCCATTATTTCTATATCTTTTGCTGTCATGTTTTTATTTTCAGTAAATTCGGGGCAAAGTTACTAAACGAATTTTTTGTACAACCCTTATATCTTTTAAACCATGAAACAGGCAATTTCGATTATTGTTTTATTTCTTTCGCTAAATTCTTTATTTGCAAACGATAACCCTCTGTGGATGCGCTATCCTGCCATTTCACCCGATGGTAAAACCATCGTTTTTTCATTCCAGGGAGATTTGTTCACCGTTCCTTCGGATGGAGGTGAAGCCAAGCATCTTACTGTTCATGAGGCCTATGATTTTATGCCGGTCTGGTCACCGGATGGAAACTCCATTGCTTTTGCTTCGAACCGCTTCGGTAATTTTGATGTTTTCCTTATTCCGGCGAAAGGCGGGGAAGCCAGGAGAATGACATTTTATTCGGCAGGTGAGTATCCCTCTTGTTTTTCTCAGGATGGAAGCAACGTGATTTTTTCTTCGACCATAAATGACCTAAAGGATAATGTTCAGTTTCCTTCCGGTGTATTATCTGAACTTTACAGTGTTCCGGTTGAAGGTGGAAAAATAGTGCAGATTCTATCTACTCCGGCTGAAATGGCACAAATAAATAATGCCGGAAACAAAATCATTTACCACGACAGGAAGGGATATGAAAATGCCTGGAGAAAACACCATGTTTCATCTGTGGCCCGTGATGTTTGGATCTATGATAAAGATTCGGGAGAACATATTAAGCTAACTGATTTTCCGGGCGAGGACCGAAATCCCGTTTTTGATAAAAAGGAAGAAAACATCTATTATTTGAGTGAACGGTCAGGATCATTCAATGTTTGGATGTTCCCGGTAAATGACCCTGAGAATGTAAACGAGGTTACAAATTTTGAAAGCCACCCGGTTCGGTTCTTAAGCATGGCAGACAATGGGACACTATGTTTTAGTTTTCATGGAGAGGTTTATACTAAAAAACAGAATGAAGAAAGTGTTAAAGTTTCTATCAAATTGCAACAGATGAAAAGGAAAACCAGCAAGAGTTTTTGACCCTGAGCTCAGACGCAACTGAAATGGAATTATCGCCTTCAGGAAAGGAGATTGTTTTTATTGTTCGGGGTGAAGTATTTGTAACTTCAGTTGATTTTGAAACCACAAAACGGATTACCAATACGCCGGAACAAGAACGATGGGTAAGTTTCAGCCCCGATGGAAAATCCATCCTTTATGCTTCTGAACGAAATGAAAGTGGAATCTTTACCAAACAAAATTAACAAGAGGGGATGAAGAGCTGTTCTCCCTGAGTACTGTATTAGAAGAGGAAGCCATTTTAGAAATTCTCAGGAAACCTTTCAACCAAGGTATTCGCCGGATGGAAAAGAAGTTGCATATGGAAGAGCGCGAAGCCATTAAAGTCATCAAAGCAAACAAAAAAAACCCGTCTGATCCTGGATGCAAAATTCAATTATTCGTATGCCGATGGCGATCAGTGGTACGAATGGTCGCCTGACGGGAAATGGTTTGTTGCCAGCTACTCGCCACATTCGGTATTTTTAAATGACGTGGCGCTGATTGATGCCAAAGGGGGTTCCGAGCCTATCAACCTGACCAATTCAGGTTATTCTGACAACGTTCCCGGTGGATGATGAAAGGCAATGCAATCATCTGGTTTCCGACAGGGAAGGAATGCGAAGCCACGGTAGCTGGGGTTCTCAGGATGATGTTTATGCCTATTTTCTTAATCAGGAAAGCTGGGATAAATTCAGACTCCCAAAAGAAGAATATGAACTGATCAAAGAGAAGGAAAAAAAGGAGAAGGAAAAGGAAAAAAAGAAAAACGAGCAAAAGGGTCTCTTTGATGAAGATGAGAAAAAAGATCCAATTGATGACATCAAGATTGAACTCGGCAATCTGGAAGACAGAAAAGTAAAACTGACCATCAACTCTTCATCTCTCGCCGATGCCCTGTTAACGCCCGACGGAGAAAACCTTTACTACTTGAGCAAGTTTGAGGATGGCTATGACCTATGGGTTCATAAGCTTAAAGAAAAGGAAACCAAAATGGTGCTGAACCTGAAAGGAGGTGCCGGTGCCCTGCAAATGGATAAAGAGGGTAAACACTTGTTCCTGTTTTCTGATGAGAAAATCATCAAAATTAAAATTGGGGAAAAACCTGAAAAGAAGGATGTATCTTTCAAAGCAGAGTTCAACCTAAACAAAGCTGTTGAGCGGGAGTATATGTTTGAACATGTGTGGCGCCAGGCCAAAAAGAAATTCTATGACCCCAATCTTCATGGCGTTGACTGGGATTATTATAAATCGGAATACATAAAGTTTCTGCCCTGCATCAATAACAATTTCGACTTTGCCGAAATGCTAAGTGAAATGCTCGGTGAATTGAATGCTTCTCATACGGGCTCCGGATATCGTTTTAGTGATAAAAATGGGGATAAAACGGCAAAACTCGGTGCTTTCTTCGATCCTGAATATTCCGGCAAGGGAGTACGCATTGTGGAAATAATTGATAAAAGCCCATTGGTACAGGAAGGTAGTAAAATAGAGGTTGGCACCATCATTGAAAAAATTGACAATGTGGCCATTGAGCCTGACATGAATTACTATGAATTGCTAAATCACAAAGCAGGCAAAAACACCCTCCTATCGCTCTATGATCCGAATACAGGGGAACGCTGGGACGAAACGATGAAACCAATTTCCATTGGTGATGAAAGTCAGTTGCTTTATCAGCGTTGGGTTAAAAAAATGCGGGCACTGACCGATTCACTTTCTGATGGTAAAATTGGATATGTGCATGTTAGAGGAATGAACAGCACCAGTTTCAGGGAGTTTTATTCCGAGGTTTTGGGTAGGAACTGGGATAAAGAAGCCTTAATTGTGGATACGCGATTTAACGGCGGAGGTTGGCTTCACGACGATTTGGCCACCATGTTAAGCGGTAAAAAGTACGTCGATTTTTATCCACGGGGAAATCATTATGGCCATGAGCCACAAAATAAATGGATCAAACCATCTGTTGTTTTGATAAGTGAAAGTAATTATTCGGACGCCCATGGTTTTCCGTTTGCCTACAAAGCACTCAATATTGGCGATTGTGTCGGGATGCCTGTTCCCGGAACCATGACCGCTGTTTGGTGGGAGACCTTGCAGGATGAAACACTCTATTTTGGAATTCCGCAAATAGGAACAAAAGATTTAGCGGGCGACTACCTCGAAAACAAACAACTGGAGCCCGATTATAAAATCCGACAGGATTATGACATTGTAATTCAAGGGCGTGACCAGCAATTGGAAAAAGCGGTGGAGGTATTACTAAATGGTAACAAGTAATATTTTACAACAAGATTTTTGAATTCACAACTCTAAACCTATAAACGTATTAAAACTAAAAATTTATTAATATAGCTTTAGAAATCTTAAATTGACGATTCCAAAAGATTAAAAAATGCTATTATTCCACCTAACATTGTATGTGTGTAAAGAAAATTGCTATATTTGACCCTAAAAATGAAAGGTATATTTTTCGTTTATTAATAAACCATAAATTCAACATTATGAACATTATCTACAAAACAACAGGTGTAATTACATTAGCAGCTTTAGCAATGATTTTAATCATCAGCGGATGTAAATCAAAAGAAAAGGCAGTTTCTGCAAAAGATCAGGGAGAAACCTTGATCGAGGTTTATTGCTCAGGGCCTGAGTATCAATCAAACAAAGAGTACTTCAGGGCTAACCAGGTTGGCGAAAGTGTTGACCAGGCTACAGCAAAGAAAAAGGCTATGAGCAATGCACGTGCCGACTTGGCTTCTGCCATTCAAACAACCGTAAAAGGAGTGATTGATAACTATGTCAACTCCCGGGAACTTAACAATGTGGAAGAGGCAGAAGAACGTTATGAGTCTCTTACCCGCGAAGTAATTGATCAGAAGTTAAACGGAGTGAAAACCATTTGTGAGAAAACCACCAAAACCAGCGAGGGAAAATACAAAACCTACATTGCTCTTGAGTTGGCCGGTGATGAACTGATGAATGCCATGAATGCCCGTTTGTCAGAAGATGCCAAACTAAAGATTGATTATGATTACGAAAAGTTTAAAGAAACTTTTGATGCCGAAATGGATAAAATGGCAAAAGAAAGGGGATATTAAAAGCTTGTATCATAATTAATAATTATAAATGATAGCCTTCATGCAAAGCCGTTAACCTTTTGCACAACGGTTTTGCATGAATGTCGCTTGTTTCTTTCGTTTCTGCAAAAGCAGATGGGTTTCGATTATCTGCTTAATAAATTTCCAAATCATGTCAATTAAAATCCATATCGTTTTTTTTGCATTGATCATTTGTTTGTCAACGATTGGCCAAACAGAAAAGGATTACCTGAAATTTAAGGAAACGCTGCATAAAGAGATCAACGATACCGGTCAGAACGAAAATCAGGCATCACCCACAATTCTGCATCCGGCAGAACTTCCTACATGGATTAGTAACCTGCCGGCATCAAGCCCTAATTTCATTTATTCCTTAGGTATTTCTGACCCTGGTATGGAAAGGATCAAGCTATAGAACAGGCCATATCAAGAGCAAAGGTGATTGCAACTGCATTCAGCGACTCAAAAATTACGTTTATCATTGACAACTATTCCAATGAAAAAGCAGTGGAAAATTCCGATGATTTTTATACACGCTATGAAAATCTGTTCAGCATCCGGTCTGCTGCAGTTTCTGATGAATCAAACTTTGAATTGATTAACCAGCACTTTACTTCTTTTAATGAAGCAATCGTATTAATAAAGTTTACGATTAGGGAAAGTAATTCAGCAGATAGTTTACTGCTAACAATTAGCTCATATGAAGCCGAAAGGCAGAAACTTAATAGGTTTGAATTGGTAGACAAATTTGAATTGAATTCGATCGAACACGATTCTTCAAATGCCGGTTCAATAAATGCAATGTATTACTCTTTCCAGTCATTAAACAACTTATTTGAGATCAAGTCGGTTAACAATGGCAAGGACTACCTTTTCCCGTATCTGAATTTCAGGTATCAGGGTTTAAACGATAGCAGCGACAAGCAGTTCGAATCAGGTTTCAGCACAAAACTGAACTACGGATTATGGAAAGCCTACATTGAAACCCTTGTACAGAATATTTTCATGCTTTCGCAGGTATACTCTGTGAAAGTAAGCCAGGTTGCAGATGATTATACGGCGCAGAACCAGCATTTCACGCGTGAAGTTTCGGAAGCCAATTTATCCTTTAAAATAAACAGCCTACAAGTTTCCGGTAACCGGATTTCTATTGAGGTGGACTATTTGAATAAACCAAATAATTAAACATCATGAAAACAAAAGTATATCTTGTCATCGTTTTTGCCATTTTGTATTTCGCTCAATTATCTGGGCAAACCTTTGAAGAATACAAACAACAGCGTCAGTCCGAAATGCAGGCCATGAAACAGAAACAACAGGAATTCATGAAGGAGATGCAAAACGAATTTGACGAATATGTAGAGCAGCGGGATGCTGAGTTTGCAAGTTTTTTGGAAAAGCGCTGGGAAGAATTCAGCGTAATGAGAGGAGTGGCTCCACCGGATCTTCCAAAACCTCCGGATATACCTGAATACACACCCGATCCTGAAAGAGAGAAAAGCTGGGAAAAAGTTCCTGTTATACAACCTACACTTGAAGCCCCTTCTGACAGGGTAGAGGAGATCAGGATCCCGCTGATATTAAAATCAGATGAAGCCAATTTTGAAAAATCTGCCATTAACATCAAGTTTTTTGGAATTCCTCTTTCCATTGATTATGATGCACGAATAAAACTCAATATTCCGGGCAAAATTGACGAAGCATCCATCAGCAATTACTGGAAAGAGATGAGCAATACAAATTACAATGCATTGATCGGACAGTTTCAGGAATACAAAAACCTGATGAACCTGAACAGTTATGCCTATTATTTAATGTTACAGAATTTTACTGAAACCATTTACCCGGAATCCGAAACGGGTGCTGACCTGATGCTTTGGGCTTTGATGAACCGATCGGGATACAAATCCAGGCTTGCCTATTACAACAATAAAGTATGCCTTTTGCTTCCCTCCAACTATACTATTTACTCACGAAACTTTATGGAGTCGGGCGGAATGAATTATTACCTTATGAAAGATATCGGGTCAAACAGCCTGTTTACTTATGATAGGGATTACCCCGATGCAAATCAGGTTATTGACTTCAGCATTAAAAGCCCTTTCAACTTTCCTACCAAGATTTACTCGAAACCTTTTAACTTCACCTATAAAGGCACTCCCTATACGCTGAATGTGAATTACAATCAGTATTTGATAAATTTTTACAAGGATTATCCGCAGGTTGACCTGAATATCTATTTCGATGCAGCTGTCTCTTCCGAAACCAAGGAATCCATTATTGAAGGCCTTAAACCACTGATCATTAATTTGTCAGAAACCGAAGCCTTAAATCTGCTGTTGAAATTTGTTCAAACCTCATTTAACTACCAGGTTGATGAAGCACAATTCCAAAAGGAAAAGTTTTTCTTCCCCGAAGAGGTCTTTTATTATCCTTACTCCGACTGCGAAGACCGCTCCGTTCTGTTCGCCTATCTGGTAAAAGAATTATTAAACCTGAAAGTCGTTGGTATTGAATATCCGGGCCATATAGCCACTGCCGTAAAAGTGAACGGAGAAGCAGAGGGAGATTATTTCATGTACAAGGGAGAAAAATACATCATGGCAGATCCTACTTTCGAAAATGCACCCCTTGGAATGACCATGCCGGATTATCGGGGAGTAGAAGGCAAAATTGTTGAATTAAGCAGTTATAATCACCTCGCTCAAAAGGCGAAAAGCTATTGGGACAAAGTGATGAAGGCAGGTGGCTATCATGGTAATATTTTGCGCGACATTGTTTTTGATGATAATGGAAATGCCTATTTAACGGGTTATTTGCAAGGTGACAACAAGCTTGAACAAACACAAGCCTCCGGTGAGACTGGCGCATCTCTTCGGTCAGCATTTTTGGCCAAATACGATAAAGGTGGAAACCTGATTTGGGTTAAAACAGCCAAAGGTGATAAAAACGCAACCGGATATACAATTACCCTTGAGAATAACAGGGATTTGTATATTGCCGGTTCCTTCAGCGGGAATTTATCCTTTGGGGATGGTAAGGCCACTGTAAGCTGCCTTGAAGATGTCAGGGATGTATTCCTTGCCAGGTATAGCACCGACGGTCAGTTTATCTGGGCGCAAAAAGCCGGTCTTGATACCTATCCCCAGGATAACTACCTTTCCTATATGATCAAATTTACAAAAGATGGACTGAACAAAGGCACCTCTTTTTTCAGCGAACAGGATAATGTTAAGAATTTTGGCCTGCAATCAGGCCCTATGGGTTTGCTTTACCTTACCGGTTCATTCATGAATACCACAGGTGTTGCCCTTGCCGGTGTTGAACTAACAACCCGTTCAGGACAAGCCTTGAACCTGCCGGAAAGCCTGAAAGCAGAGACCGATAAGCTGATCGCCGATAATTACAACAGTAAAATTGCCGGATTGTTTGCCGTTATGAACCATGTTAAATACAATGGGATCAGTGTTGCCGGCAATGATGCACAGATAGCATTGGACACTTACAACCCTGAATTTAAGAAAAAGTATCCGGATGTTTACAATAGTATTTTAAATGTCCAGTTTATGGTCAATGACGATGGGATTATCAAAATGGAAACCAAAAACGGAGATCCCATCCTATTTGATAAATTAAAAGTGACCAATAATTCCACCGTCAAAATAACCTCTTTTGAGGATGGCAATGTGCAAGTTGATGTATTATCGGGTATTAAAGTTGGGAAATTAATGATCTGGTTCGATCTGAATTTCGTGAAACTTTATAAATTAAATGGTGATTTACTGGTGGATTATGATTCCGATCATTCTCAAAAACTGATTAACATAACCGATGATATTCTTGATTAAAGGCATACTTTTTG
Source organism: Bacteroidales bacterium (assembly GCA_041393255.1). GTDB lineage: Bacteria > Bacteroidota > Bacteroidia > Bacteroidales > JAADJA01 > JAADJA01. The sequence continues at coordinate 66,017 of JAWKKM010000009.1, forward strand.
GAATTGAAAAAGCCTTTCGTATATTTGTAACAGAAGAAGAAAAACACACTACTCAAAATAATATTTATATGAAGTCGAAGAAATTTACTACCATAATCCTTTTCCTGCTTTTCGCAGGATTAAATTTGGTTTATTTTGGCTGTAAAAAAATTGACCTGGTCAAAATTGCCTATGTAAAAACCGGGACACCAACGAACATACTATCAACTACGGCAACAGCCCATGGAGAGTTAATTGATCTGGGCGAAGGCGAAGCCTCTGATCATGGTTTTTGCTGGTCACTTAACCCTAACCCTACAATTTCAAGTACTCACTATTCATTTGGAAAAGCCAACTCCACAGGGGACTTTACAACAGTAATTACAAATTTAGTACCCAGTACCGACTATTACCTAAGGTCATACATTGAGGATAACAATGGTGTTGCCTATGGAAATACAACCACATTTAAGACCCTTAACTCGGGGGGTAGCAGCTCATACTGGCTTTCTTACGACGGTGTACCGGAAGAAAATGGAGTTGGATTAACGGATGGTGGTAGTTTTGATGTTGCCATCCGGCTTCCTTCACAGGCATTGCAGCAGTATATTGGCTATAAAGTAACCCGTGTAAAATTTATACCCAGAACAGGATATCCTGTTACCTATAGCATAACCCTTTGGGAAGGAACCAACCCTCCTTCCTTAATGCACGTGCAGAATGTGGTCAACCCAACCATTGGGGATTGGAATGAAGTGTACCTTGTGGACTTATACGAGATACAAGCAAATGCAGAACTTTGGGTAGGATACTGGGTGCAGAATCAGCCTCCGGGAGAATTCCCGGCCGGTGTGGATGCAGGGCCGGCTATTGAAGGTGCAGGAAACATGATCTCCTTTGATGATGGTGATTCATGGGATGCACTTTCGATATTAAATCCAGATCTCGACTTTAACTGGAACCTCAAGGTTTATGTTACCAACGGAAAAGGAGAAGAAGTAATCCTTGTCAACAACTTATTGGGTCAACGAGATAAATCCTATCTTTCACCAGGAAAAACAATAAATACAGAGGTTCAATCACAAAAGTCAATAAACAATAACTAATGGTTTTGTTAAATTTATGATCATAAACAACATGAAAAATTCAATCCTGATATTATCCGTATTCTTCGTCCTGTGTTTTACCGGCAATACTCTATTTAGCCAATCAAGTGCCAGGGTCGAAAACATTGACTTTTATGCCGTGGGTTCAAACCTTACCATTACCTATGAAATTGCAAAAGCCAAAGCCGGCGAATATTTCGAGGTTTGGGTAAAAATAACAACCGACTCAGGAAAGGAAATTGTTCCCATTGCCATGACAGGCGATGTTGGGAAAAACGTAACCGGCGGAGAAAACAAAAGGATCATTTGGGACATAGAAGCTGATAATGCTACCATAGATGAAGAAATTTCCGTTGAAGTATTTGCCAAGTCAATGGGCATCCCAAAAACAATTGAAGAACCCACAACCACAAAAGATGATTACAACGTAAAAGATGAACCCAAAGCAAAGGGCAATGTAAGTGTTGGCAAGGCTCTTATTTTATCTGCTGTTTTGCCGGGGCTGGGTAACCGTTATGTAAAAGGCAAAGGGGCTCCCTGGCTAATAGGTGTAGCAGGCTATGGTATGATTGCCGGCTCAATTCTCATGAATAATTCTGCTTACAATGCCTATGAGGACTACAAAGTTGAGACAGATGCTACCCAAAGAAGCGATTTTTATGATAGCGCCAAAAGTAAAAAATCCATTTCGACCGTTCTGGCCGGAACAGCGATCGCAATTTGGGTGGCCGACCTGGTATGGACCGGGATTCAGGCGGGTAGTGCCAACAAAAAAGGGGGATTATCAAAAGTATCACTGAATTACCATTATGAACCCATGATTGGAAAACCAATGATTGGGCTGAACTATAAGTTTTAAGAATTACACGTATTAATACTTTTTATAATGAAAACAAAAATACTTCTTCTATTGCTATTGGCTTTTTCGGTAATCGTCCAGGGGCAGGTAGTATCAGGGAAGAGTGAAAAGAAAAAGATCACCATTGCCAAGCCCCAAAAAACCGTTGTAACAAAACTTTGTGACCTGATCATTACCGGTGAAAAATTTATTGATGAAAACCAGGACAATTTTATCAATGCCAACGAAAAATGCCAGATCAGCATTACAGTCGAAAACATTGGAACCGGTAAAGCCCAAAATGTCCAGGTTCGGACATCCTTAAAGAATGAATCGTTTCCGGGCCTTACTTTTGAAAAGCTAATTACTCTTGGCGACCTGGAAGCCAACACCAGCAAAGTTGTTTCTATTCCCGTTGAAGGCCAGATTTACCTCGATGACGGTCTTGCTGAATTTGTGATTGAAGTGCTGGAAGAAAGAGGACTGGATGCGTTTCCGCTGGAGATAAAAATAGAAACCAAAAAATTTGCAAGACCCAGGTTAATTGTTGCTGATGCTGTTTTTAGTACGGAAGATGGTGGGTTAATAAAATTGAATTACCCGATTACTCTCAAAATCATCGTTCAGAATGTAGGCGATGGTGATGCCAAAGATGCTGCTGTTGAATTCAAACTGATCAATGCCAATTGCATTCCTCTTGGGGAGCGGAGCCGGTACGAAATTGGCAACATGGCACGTGGCGAAACCAAAGACCTGGATTTTATTTTTACCGCAAACAGAAGATATACCCTAAACGAAATTCCTGTTTTGGTTGACCTGAGTGAATCCATGGACAAATATGGACGCGATACCACCCTTTATGTCAGCCTCGAACAGAAACTTACAGCAGGAAACGAAGTTGTGATCAGCGGAATCACTACTGCTAATGCAGATATTCAAAGGGCGTCATTAACGTCTGCTGTGGATAAGAACATCCCTGTAAACAGGACCAAACACCCACACCGCTATGCCCTGATCATTGGTAACGAAGATTATTCGAGGTATCAACGGGGGCTTGAAACCGAAACAAATGTAGAATTTGCCCGCAACGATGCTGCCATATTCAGGGAGTACGCTGTTAAAACCCTGGGTGTGGACGAACGCAACGCACACCTTTTGAAAGATGCAACCGCTGGTGAGATCAGCCAGAAAATTGACCTGATCTCTAAACTGGCTTTGAAAACGGGGGAGCAGGCCGAGATCATTTTTTATTATGCCGGCCATGGGTTGCCTCACGAGGAAACCAAAGCACCATACCTCATCCCGGTAGATGTAAGCGGGACCAATTTGAATTCCGCTATCAAGTTGGAAGACATTTATAAAAAATTTGCAGAAAGCGGGGCCGGAAAGGTAACTGTGTTTCTGGATGCCTGTTTCAGCGGTGGCGGCAGGGATGCCGGCCTGTTGTCGGCCCGAAGCATAAAGGTAAAAGCCAAAGAAAACATGATTACGGGAAACCTGGTGGTTTTTACGGCCAGTAGTGGCGAACAATCGGCCATGCCATACAAAGATGAGCAACACGGCATGTTCACCTATTTCCTTTTGAAAAAACTGCAGGAAACAGGTGGAAGGATAACCTACAGGGAACTGGATGATTATATATCCTATAACGTTTCCATTGAATCGTTAAGGGTGAACCAAAAAGAACAGGACCCGAAAGTCAATATCAGCCCGAATGTTGAAAATTCCTGGAAGAGTTGGAGTTTTGAATAGAAGAAATTTTAATCAGAAAAATAAACATTAAATAAACAGAGTTGTAACGAATCAGTGTCGTGAAAATCAATATTATATGGCCTTTGGAAAACCTTTGATTCTTCTTTGTGTAGCTTTGAGCTACTTTGAGTCACTTTGTGCAATAGCTGTTACACTAAGTTTCACAAAGAAGGCACTGAGTTTCACAAAGAAAATTATAAATCAAATTCAATTATTGACAATAATTAATTACAAATCGTTAAATTTTAGGTCCAATCTAAAATTAAGTATATGAAAAGCATAAACCTCTTGTATTTATTTCTTCTTATTATTTTATCCACGACTTCATTGGCCCAGAAAAAAATTCCCGTGACTGCAGCAGGGAAATATGAAGCCCGCGACCTGACCCTTGAAGAAGTGCGAAACAAAGCCATTGACGAGGCCAAGAAAAATGCTATGGTCAAAGCCGGGATTTCGGAAAATGTGCAGGTTTCTGATTTTCTTTACACTTTTGAAGACGATGAAAAATTTCAGGATATTTTTCAATCCTTTGTATCAACCGAAACAGGAGCTGATATTATCGTAGAAGAAGTTATTGAGAAAAAAAGGGACATCAATGAGTTTGGGAATATCCTTATTGAAGTTGAAATAAAGGCCGTTGTTTACAAACACAAATCGGAAAAAGACCCGACTTTCAAATTCAGGGTGGATGGCATCAAAGAGTTCTACATGAATGGCGACCCGGTGGAGTTTGAATTTTTACCTGCACAGGACGGCTACTTGAAAATTTTCAATGTGACCAACGAATCAGCCTCTGTATTGTACCCTTATGCGGATAAAAACAACAGTATCCTGAATGATAAGAAAGGAGAATTATTTAAAAAAAACCTCATGGTTAGATTTCCGGTTAATCCAAACATGGATTATTACTATTTCGATATTTCAGATGACCGTGCCGACAAGGAATTTAACCTGCTTATTTTCGTTTATACCAAAAAGGACATTCCCTTTTTGGAAGACGAAAATGTAAACAGTATCATGAGATGGATTTACGAACTTCCTCTGGATGAAAGGGAAGTTGCACAATACGGAATTATTGTGCGAAAATAAAAATACGTTTTAACAAAATAAATTGATCATAACCATTAAAAGACATACAAGATGAAAAAAACCACATTTCTACTATTCATGATGCTTGGGCTTGTTGTGGCATCCTTTTCGCAGATTGACAAAATGCGTGAAAAAATAGACGATGCTGATGCAGAGGAACAAGGACTGCTAACCATCCGGTTTTTTAATGCTGAAAACGGAGATCCGGTAGCAGACGCAACCATCAATATCCAGGATTTTAAAACCCTCACTACCGACGCGGAAGGGAAAATTCGTTTCGAGATACAGCCGGATGGAGTCTATCCATTTTCATTTGAAAAGCAAGGATTTATCTCGGAAAATAATAAATTTGAAGTTGTGGCAAGCACCATCTTTTGAACCTTTACTGTTTCTCCGGTGATTGAAATGGGCGCTATCCGTATCGTTCTCGACTGGGACAAAAAACCCGATGATCTCGATGCCCATTTTCAGAAGGAAGGGGATTACCATGTATCTTATCGTGTAAAAACTTCATCGGATGATGTTGGCAGCGCTAAACTGGATCGGGGCGATGACCGCGATGGCTATTGGCCGGAAACCATTACCGTGAAAGACATTGACGAAAAAGCCGAATACACCTATTACGTAAAGGACTATACCAATAGAAATTCTAAAAGTTCGAAAGCCTTATCCAAATCAAGTGCGATGGTGAAAGTATATGGTGAAGGACAATTGTTAAATATCTGGCAACTCAACGAAAAAGCAAAAAAGGCAATGTTTCCGGATGCAGTTCTCACCATTGCAAAAGGCAAAATTGTTCCAACGATGAAGTGAAGAATTATTTTGGATATTATCCATCATAATAAATCAAAGAATCCAGGCAATACCTCCAATACTTTCAAAGTCTTTATCAACCTGAGAAATTGATACAAAAAGTCTCGTCCAATTGGATAATAACAAGAGCAACCAAACCAATGTGGTTTACCATAAACTCATCGGTTCTCCAAAGCTTTTTAAACTTCAGTATAGAAGTTAGCGAAGGAGGTTCCGCCTCCCGTTGGTGTTGTCACCAACGGAATATCCCAGCATCCGCTTGTGCCAAGCTTTTACTGCACCACAAACTTACACCGCCCCACCGGCAGCCCTCACTATAAACCACCACCTCTCAAATACATCCCTTCCGGCCAGTTGTCAACATCAGCACCAACTTCCTTTTGGCTGGTAATAACCTGTTTCATAAACCTGCTTGCCCGGTTGAAACATTTGAGGGTTATATTCCATGATGTTCGGTATTTTGAAACTCGAAAGTTATCTCACTTCATCTACCGGATTCGGGTAAAGCTTTTATTGGAATGGTTTGTACAATTTGCATAATACTCTTTGGGTGTGGTATTTCACATCCGTTATGATAACGCAATCCGAAATATCTATTTCCAGATTGTATCTGGTACGGGCAAAGGCTGTCGTAGGTGTAATTGCTGGGATAAAATATATCCATTTCAAGGCTTATTGGTGATTTTGTAGAGGTAGATGTCTTTATTGTTATTGGGGTGTTTATAAGTACACCCAATAACAAAATTTATTGTCGAATGTTTTTATCAACTTACTAATTCCGGTAGTATTTGGCCGGGATTCCAAATTATAAATATTTCCTGCCGTGTCAATTATTAACTCGCCGAATGGATTGCCATATTCCTGCGGGCCAAAGTAGGTTGAAGCATTAAAAAGGCTATCATTTTACCCTGGCAATGCTTGTTGGAATATTTGCCTGGATATCCGGGCTAATCTTCATTGGTTATTTGGGTAAAACCTAATTCCTCTCCTTCATCATTAAAAAACATGTATAGTGAATTTTCCTTGAATTATCACCCTACATATAACCAACTCCAATATAAACAGAATCATTTAATGGGATAATACTGTTGGCATCTCCCATAATTGAATCATTAACACCAAACGGCAATATCCATTTTTCTTCACCAAACTATCTATTCCGATGAAGAATGGTCTCAGACATAGCCGGTACCGGGGTTCCCCGGGTAAGGGTAGGCACACCAGCCGTTAATTATATACTCATTACCAAATTTATGGATATCAAAGCCTGTTCTTTCTAATATCAATGGATGATCTTCTTTGGAAGCATAGGATTTCCTCCATATTAAATTGCCGTTGCTATCAATACTATAGGAATATACGTTCGTTATAACTTTCAGTTGTAAATAATTTCAATGCCAAAAACATCACCATTGTCAAATAATATCACATCCTCAAACCAACCATGCATATATTCATCATCAATATATACCTGCACCAGAGTTTGCGCATTACATGAACTAGTTTAACAACCAAAGGCCATTGACCTCTTCTGTAAAAACTAAATACTCCATAAACAATTTCACCTGATTTATTTTAATCTATTTCTCCATCCCCTACTTCATATTCATTATGAGTAATTATTTATCCCATAAAGATTGCCATTGATGTCGGTTTGATAATCCATCACTGTTTATTGTTGATACCAACCACTTAATAAATACCCATTATCATAACATTCTAATACATCAGCAAATGCCTCTTTATAATTATTGGTTCAAAAATACATCCATTTTTGTGAATATAACCATATTGAATGTAAGAGAATTACAAAGGTTAATGTTTGTTTCATAAGAAAATAATTAAAAAAGGATATAGGATTTTTGCATATCCTATATCCTTTAAGTTACTATTTACGATGGTAACCATTAAAACTTTCAAGTAACTTCCCATCAATTTAAAGTTGCAAATGTAAACTCTCTTATTTCCAACTTTCAGTTTTTATCAGTATCTGGTCTCGTAACCTGTCTATTTTTATACGCTCTTTTAATATTCCGTTTACATCCTTAATATCTATTATACCATCGCTTTCCTTTTCCATCAAATAATGGATTATTATATAATCTTTTGAAGGGTTAGGGAAAACTTCAAGCCGGGACGGAGGTTGTGCATTCATTATTTCTAAATACTCCTTCATCTCGTTTTCCGATTTGGTAAAGTCAGGAAGTTGGATTGGTGCAAGGTATTCTATCTCATCCAAAGCAATAAGCGCATTTCTTGCATAGCTACCTGCTTTTCCCGTTCCAAACATCTCAATATCCAACAATTGATCAATTTCATCATCTGTTGCTTGCATTTCTGTCCTGCCATCCTGTATTATACCTTTTACCAGGTTATAATATTCAATCATTGTATTATGAACAGCTAACTCTTCTGCAGATAAAGTATATTCATTAGGTATTGCATCAAGTACTGAACTTCCCTGTTGATATTCTTCCCTTTGTAAATGTAACATGGCCAATCTATATTTAACGTGTTTGTCGCTAAACGACCCATACAAAGATACTAAACTATCGGATGCACTTTCAGGGTTTATGGTATCAGTCAGGTATTCACGAACTAAACCATTTAAAGCCCTGGCCTGTTTTAACTTAAAGCCTGCCAGTTTCGATTCCAATTCCGATTTCATGGTTTGTATCTCCCTCGCGCCAAGTACCTGTGCTTTCATATAATTTGGCATTGGAACGGTCCTTTCATCCAGTTTTTCCAGCAGTTCATCTGATGTTGCTGTATGCGGATTGGCTACCATCACATCCCGGATCATGGCATCCGCCAGTACGCTTTCCTTCTCTATGGCCGTGGCCATCACTGTATCGCTCACATAGGGCGAAGTACCCATCAGTTCATTGTACACTTCAAGCGATTGCGCCGGGGTGCTCAGGTCCACCTCCCATTGCAGGCTTTCGGTGTCGCCGGCATCTTCCAGTGCCTGTATCACCTGCCCGATCGAATCCGCCTTTTGCCCTGCAATGGCTATCATCCCTTTCAATACCTCCTTTCCCTGGCTACCGCCTCCTGTTGTGTCAATATTGGAGGGGCAGCTTACATCAGGATCCCAGTTTGCATCATAATTAGGCTCTATTGTGACAGTGGAGGTTGTGTAAAATTGAGGTTGTAATTGAAAATAGGTTGGAGCATTAGAATGATAATAATAAGTAACATGCTGTGCCCCGTTACTAATATCAGTTGGCACACCCGTGGGTCCGGTCCAGCTAAAGCGGTTGCCCGCAGGGGCATCAGGAAACATATTGGGGGAGCCCTGGTCTTTAGCTATGCCAGTTAATTTTGTCATCTGGGGCAGGTTGTGGGTTACCGCCAGGTCATAGCTGTTATCAACAAATTCGTTGCAACTTTATTTGCAGCCCGGTGCCGTCGGTGCACGGTTCTCGTTTTGCGTCAAAATGCCAAATTTGGTATCAATAAAACGGTTCAGGTATATTTCGTTCAAATCGCCACCCGACTGGTTCACCACTATCCCTATAGTTTCATTGCCCTCTTCTATGATCTCATTCTCCTCAATGGTGTAGCCCGTGCATTCGTCAAGGTATATGCCCCTGGCGCCGTCAAACGAATTGCCCAGTTCAAACCGGCTCCGGGTAACCGTAATATCATCAACAGCCCCCGCATACAAGGCCCTCACATTGTTGTCAAACACGGCCGTGTCAACCGTAAATGTAGATGTTGTCAGGCTGTTCAGCGCTTTGATACCATAATACAATTTCTTGAACAGGCAAGGCTGTTTATATACGGGCGGGCAGGGCGAACTGGTACTGCTGCAAAAATCCAGTACATTAAACTCTGAATCAAAGCTGTAAATACCTATGCCCCGCTTATCCTGGGCTACTTCTCCGGTACTCCGTGTGTTTTTAAATGTACACCCTTTAAAATCGATCCCCTTCACACGGTTCAGGTAAACCCCGGCTTTAAAATCTTCACCCGAGGATAAAAGCGTATCCGTTGTAGCAAAGGTAACGTCAGTAAACCCGCTTGCATGGTCGTAATCATAGGGATAAAACTTACTCCCGGTCACACAGTTCCTGATGACGGAACTGTCATAGGCTACGATCCTTCCGCCGGCATAGGCATAGTCGGGCACTGGTTCATTTTCGCCTTCACCTTCACCGCCACCGCCGCCGCCACCCTGGCTCACCGACATTTTTATGGTGGCAATACCCGTTTGGGCATATTCAACAACAGCCCGTTTTTCAGTTCCACCTTGCCATGTGCCAAAATGCTGTCAGGCGGCATCGTCTTGGTGCCCCAAACCTCTATGCCCCTCCCACAACATCGTATCCTGTGCAGTCAAAACACCCCCGTCAACGATCAGTTTCCCGCCACGTTCCACAATAAGTTCTTCCCATCCGGTACAAATCCAACTTCCGACTGTATAGTTAAAGTACTCCCTGAACAAACCCTGATTTCATCAGCATAAGTTACATCCTCTGTCCACGTTACACTCTCCCCGCCGCATATTTTCAGGCTCTTTGGAAGGGTGAACGAATTATTGCCCAACTTGTCTGTCTCTCCCTTGCTGAGCTTTGTCCGTTCAACACTACCAGCATAATCAGGCACATAAAACCATTCCTTTTGATAACGCTTTTTTCACAATTTCAACTTTTTATTGATAATTAAAGATCGGTTACAATTAAAATTTTCCGGTTTGGTCATCTCAATTTTATTACATTCTCAAAAATAAGGAAAATATTTCATTATAACCCCAAAACTAAACACTTCTCCATAGGAGTCCTTCGGACAACAATTAAGACATTCAACAATTCAGCCATTCATCAATTCAACCATTCTCCATAGTAGTCCTTCCATTTCACCATGCCATGTCGAACCCACGTAAGACATCCCATCGTTAACTTTCTGTGCTTGCCTGTCATGTCGAACGCATGTGAGACATCCCATGAACTCTAACCCTCCGCAGCCTTGGCAAAAAAGGGCATGCATTCTCACATTCTGCATTCCCGCATTCTCGCATTTTCATCCACCGTAGCCTTTGGCGAAGGTGGGCAGGCATTGAATCATTCTCCGTTCACTCTGCGTATTCTCTGCTTACTCCGTGGTTAATAGCAAGCCAGTATAAAAACACCTATTCCCGCATTTTCACCTACCCAAGCCTTGGCGCAGAGGGGATCATTCCCACATTGCAAAACCCCTTCCAACCCCTTCAATTCTCCTTCCGGTAATAGATATTCTCCATCCGGCTATATATTATCTCCTTTCGGTTATATGATTATTCCATCCGGTTATATCGTATCAACATCCGGCAATAAATATTCAACATTCGGTTATATAAAATCTCTGTCCGGTTATATTATATCTCCTTCCGGTTACAATGTTTCTCCATCCGGTTATACATTATCACAATTTCACTATCTTTGCGTTAAGATAACAATATAAGCCCCAACATCCCATGAACAACATCTCAAAAGCAGTAATCCAGCAAGCCAGACAACAAGGCATAAGCCTTGCCCGGTTGGCCCGTATGGCCAATTTAACCACCGCAGGCTTTTATAAAATGATCAACAAAGACGATTTCAAAGTATCACGTGTCATTCAACTCACGCCTGCTCAACTACGACCTTTACAGCACATCCGAACAACCCCCACCTCCCAGTTGCCCGAATTCATTGAACTTAAGCACGAAAAACAAACAACTCAAACAAACAATCGAACCCTCCGCGACAAAAACAACCTCCTCACCGACTTCGTTCAAGTCCTCAAATCACAAAAGAAATAGATACAATCAGTTTAAGTCAGCCTGGGTTCTGTTACATTAGTTCATTTTTTTGGATATATTTGCTATAAAATATTAATAGGTATTATATTTATCCATGTTTATTACTCAACAAAAAAGATTTAGATTTATTAGAAAATATAATACAACATTCACAATTTTAATCAGATTCATCAATAAACACACCATGAAATACTTTCATTCTATCCATTTGTTTTTTTTGTTTACTTTTTAACCTTCAGTTTATCTGCCCAGATAACAACGCAAAGAAATGTAAATGAATCTCAAACAACGAAAATAAATTCCAGACCAACTTCTGAAACAAAAGATGATTTATGCACCCTGCTCATTCATCCGGCTGCAACGATGGAGATGGGTTCACCGATTTTGCCCCTGGAGGAAATCGAAAATTACGGATCGGGCTAGATGACAACATGGGATATGATGGCTGGAGCCAGTACCTGAATGGGGTCCTGCATTTTTGATTCCCGGAGAATCCATTGACGTTATTATGAGAACCGGTTATAACGATCAAAGTGCAACGATTTGGATAGACTTTAACGATAATTATATTTTGGAACAAGACGAAATTGTTTTGTACGATTTTGTTTTGGCATCAGCAGGACAGTTTTATACTGCCACCCTCATTATCCCACCCGATGCTGCACCAGGCCAGCATTTTCTGCGTGCCAGGGCTTGCTGGTCAGGAACCTGTTCCGATCCCTGCGAATCCTATGGCTATGGGGAGGCCGAAGACTATTATGTATTTATTGGTGAAGCCATTTTTGGAAGCCTTGAAGGGAGTGTTACGGAACTGGATGGAGGCGCAGCGGTGGAAGGAGCAACCATTTCACTCGATGGGACGAATGCCTATTCAGCAATTACCGGCCCGGATGGCCATTATGCAATTGAAAACATTTTAGTTGGAGAATACACAGTTGAGTGTTTCAAAGAAGGCTATAACCTTGCTTTCGATGGCGCAACCATTGAGGAGGATATCATTTCAATTGCCGATTTCCAACTGACCCAACCCGGCATGTATCTCGATCCTTTAGCAATTTCGAAAACCCTGGCCCCGAATACCACTGGAGAAGAAACCTTTTTCATTGAAAACAATGGAAATGGCGAACTGCATTGGTCAGCCTTCATCCTGATGATCAATGAAAACACCAGGGATTTTATGGATCTCCAGTTTCAGTATCCTGCAGAAGGCAGTTATAACGAAGCCGGAATTGAAACCGATGGAAATTTCATTTATACAACGGAGTGGGGTGGAAATGGATTTTTTAAATACGGCCTTGATGGTAATTTTATTGAAGAATTCACCATCCCTGACACCTATGCAATCAGGGATTTAGCATATGATGGGATCCATTTTTATGGAGGGTCTGCTGCATCAGTAGTATTTGAAATGGATTTCGAAAATCATGAGCTTGTTGGTACCTTTTTAGCACCAACAGAAGTAAGGGCCATTGCCTATAACGAAGACGAAGATGTGTTCTATGCCAATAACTGGAATACACCTGTTTACATTTTTGACAAAACCGGGGCAACCCTTGGAAGTTTTAATGTCGGGCCTGTGGGGAACGACTATTACGGTTTCGCCTATGACAATCTCACATTTGGCGGGCCCTTCCTTTGGGGGTATGCACAGATTGGCAGTGCAGAAAATACAATCGTCCAGATCCAGTTACCTTCCGGAACAGAAACCGGATATACGCTGGATGTCACCACCAAACTTTCGGGTAATGTATGGGGCCATGCCGGGGGTATGTATACGCACTCCAACCTTGTTTTCGGTAAGGCTACCCTCGGTGGCTTAACCCAGGGTGAATGGATTTGGGGCCTTGAACTCGGTGATGCACCCACATGGCTTTGGGTAAACCCGACAAGCGGAACACTTGAAGCGGGCACAAATGAAGAAATTTCCGTTTTGTTTGATGCAACCGGAATGGAACCCGGAATGTATGAAGCTGAAATCCATTTCACCACGGTTCCCAATGCAGGTAATCCCATCGTGGAAGTTTCCATGATTGTATCCGGTGATCTTTTTACCCATGCGATTTGGAGTCCACTAGTAAATTGCACGAATGTGAACCTGACCTGGATATGTGCCCGCCAGGCTTCCCTACACCAGATAGTTTTTATGTTTACAGAAATGACGAATTTATTGCTCGCACTCTGGATATGCTTTACACAGATTCATTATTATTTCCCGATAGCACTTATGAAATTAAAATAACGGCGTTTTTTGAAGGGGATGAAACCTTTCCCTCTTCTGCACAGGTTGTATTTGTTCCAATACCCGAAAACCTGGAACCACAAAATCTGGATGGTGCAATTGAACTTCCCAATGAAAATGATGTGACATTGTTTTGGGAAGAACCGAATGCCTGTTTGCCACCTGATGGTTACAATATATATAGAAATGGAAATAAAATAAACTCAAACTTAGTAATTGATCTTACATTTATTGATCCAGATATCATTTGGATGGGATTTATTGAATACAACATCAACGCTGTATATTACTTTGGGGAATCAGCGTTTTCCAATTCATTTTATGTTATAAATCCCGGACTTGAAGACAATATTCTGAAAAGTCTTCAAATTTTCCCAAATCCGGCCAGCGATCAAATCAATATTGTTTCAAACGAAATTATAGAATGGGCTGAACTCACAACACTAGTGGGGAAAATAGTAGTCCGGAAAGAGATTAATTCAAAGGAATACCAACTAAATGTTTCAGCATTGAATCCAGGAATTTACATTTTAAAACTTGAAAATAAAGGAATTAGCATTAAGAAGATCGTGGTCAGGTAGTATCTGTCGCTTTACGATTAATGTTGGTATAAATCATTTAAAACTGTTAACGAACACCCAGCTCGGAATGATTCTATTACCCAAGAAATCAAAGGGTGACAGGATCTGGATGAAAAAGATTTATGGTTTTAAAAAAACCGATTTCAGTGAAGCCAGACTGAGCAATCGGGCTTAAGTAAATAGTTGATCATAATTGAAACCTGATTTCACCAGATACAGGGGCACCAGAGTGATTACCAGACCACTATTTATACACACCATCATGGTGCCTTAATCTTTATTGTAAGTGGTTCTAATAAACCCTTGTGTAATTTTGGAAAGGTTTATTCGATCACCATCTTCCTCGCATTTAAATTATTAGGATTTGAAAGTTCTGACAACGTATTGACAGTCCATAATAGGCTGTTAACACTTTCTTTTCGAATCATTCTTCAAAAACAAAGCAGAAACCAAATTATCATTTCTAAACATATAGACAACATACATATGAATAAAATTGATTATTTAACAAATAATTAACAAGGGCTTATGTAGAATGATTCTAATTTAGCGGACTATTAATTAGCATCATCTCTGTTTCTAAAAATATGAATAAATAAGGTATGACAAATACCGGTGTTACCAAATGCTTAAGTTAGTCAGGCATTAAAACACCAGTAGGTTTGAGTTCCAATAATTTAAATTTGATCCCAGTGATTAATAAATTAATTCAATTACGAAACTACCTACAGATTACTAATCCTCAAATTATCTTAATTAACTAAGTTCTTATGTTAAATTAATAAACTATTACTATGAGAAAACAAAAATTTACTTTGATTACAGTTGTGCTGTTATTCCGTAACTGCTTTTTTACAAGCCCAGGCTCCACAGGGTTTTAATTACCAGGCAGCAATTCGTGATGGCGGTGGCGATATTCTTTCAAACCAAAACGTAACGATGCGCTTTACTCATAAAAACAGGAAGCGCATCAGGAAGCACCCAGTACTATAATCAAAGTTTGACAACCAATGATTTTGGATTAGTCGATCATGTTATTGGAACAGGTACTGCATTGAGTGGTAGCTTTAGCAATATCAGCTGGTCATCCGGTGCTAAATACCTGATGGTGGAGGCTAACACAGGCACTGGGTATGTTAATCTGGGAACACAAAAATTGATGAGTGTACTCCTATTCTTTGGAAGCGAAAAATGCTGAGACAGCTGAAACGGCTACGACATCCCTGGACAATAAATGGAGCGTTTCCGGGAACAATGTTTTTTATAGTGGTGGCAATGTTGGTATCGGTACCACATATTTGATCATAGATTTCAGGTAAATGGAAGAATGGGCCTTAGCGACGGGTGATACAAAGAGGGGGGCAGCCATTACCTCAACTTCTGATCTTGGTTTATATTCAAGGGTCGAAGGTAATGATGCGTTTTGTTACAAACAATGCTCCTATTCAGTTTTATTCAGATGATGGACAAGGAACAACGCCTAACATGACAATTAGTGCGACAGGTGATGTTGGAATTGGAACTACTTCCATCAAATAGAATTTCATATTGCGGATAATGATATTAATGACTATAATTGCAACAATAGAGAATACTGCAAATGATGATAGTCACTATTGTGATGGATTGGGGATTATTGCTGGCAATAATAATGGCAATAATTCATGGCTTATTACTTTCAGAAAACCGGGTGGAACATTGTTAGGTCTAATAGCACAACCTAATGGGAATTCTGTGACCTACAATACAACATCAGATACACGGTTGAAAACCAATATAGTGGACTCAAAATATGGACTGAACACGGTTATGAATATCCAAGTGAAAGACTATAATTTTAAGAACGATTTGGATAATGAGCAAAATGGATTCCTGGCACAACAATTAGCTGAATACTACCCTTTTGCTGTATGCGAAGGAGGTGATGATCCTACCGAAAGGCCGTGGATGGTTGACTATGGAAGGGTGACCCGGTACTTGTTAAAGCCATTCAGGAACAACAGGAGCAAATCGAAACGCTAACTGGACAGATTGAAACGTTGATGAACGAAATAGAAAAATTAAAAACCAAATAAACTAATACTATGAAAAAAATTATTTTCATCATTACACTTTTAGCACCTATGTTCCTGTTTGCCCAAATGGTAGAGCGGCAGGTGATCGGCTCGGCGGGAGGTTATTCTTCTACCTCCGATTTAAAGGTTTCATCCACAGTGGGTGAAGCATTTGTTGCAACAGGTACTTCTTCCACAATAATCCTTACCCAGGGTTTTCAACAACCGGACGAGGAATCTCTAAGTATTGAAGATCATGAAACTGGTTTAGCAATAAATGCTATCCCAATCCAACCAAAGGCACTGTAACCCCAAATTGATGTTCCCCAATAATATGAATTAAATGTCTCTGGTACTTGATTTTAGCGGAAGGGTATTATCGTAAACTGTTAGATAAGTTCTTAACGTATTCGGCAAATCAACCTACCATGTAGATTTTTCTGCACTTGAATCGGGCAACTATTATCTTTTGATGACAATGCCGAAGGCAATTTAAACCAAACGATTAAGATTCTCAAGGTGGATTAAATAACCCTATCAGACGAAGACAATTCATCTGAAAACCTTAAAAACGAAAGTTTAAATTTCATTTTATTAAATTGAATTTCTAAATACTAAAATTTCTTATGAATAAAAATTTATTTACAATCATGACAATCGCACTGCTTTTCATTACAAAGTATGGCAATTGTGCCCTCAAGGGATCAACTATCGCCTTTTAATCCGCGATGGATCCGGTGATATCCTTCAAAATACATCAGTAACGTTAAGGTTTACCATCAAGGAAGGTTCCGGGTCGGGAACCATGGTTTACCAGGAAACTCACAGCCAACCTACAAACAGCTATGGCCTGGTTTCAGTTATTATTGGTGAAGGTGTCGATCAATGGAATAGTTTTGCCAACATTGATTGGGGTTCAAATGACCATTTCCTCCAGGTAGAAGCAGACCTGGGCCCGGGTTATACAGATTTAGGCACAACCAAACTTGTAAGTGTACCCTATGCACTGAACTCAAGAACAGCTGATGAGGCAACCACTTCATTAGACAACCATTGGAATGTATCAGGGGGCAATATTTATACCAGCAACAATGGAAACGTAGGAATTGGCACTAACTCTCCTGCCAAAAAACTGGATGTTACTGGTGATGCACTAAGCGGACTTACAGTAGGACGTGGTGGAGGAGTTCAACAACTCCAATTCGGCCTTTGGTGTTAATGCCCTGTCTTCCAATGCTGGAAATACCAACTCGCATTTTTGGAAAGGATGCCATGCAAGTGAATGGCGCAGGTTACGACAATGTTGCTTTTGGTGAGTGCATTGATCGCCAATACTACTGGTTTTGCCAATGTGGCACTGGGCGTCCGGGCTCTGGAAAGCAATACTTCTGGGAGTGGAAATGTTGCTGTAGGACAAATTGCTTATATCCTTAATACCAATATTTCAAATTCGATTGTTGTTGGAAACTACAACTATGTAGATGCCAGTAACAAAGCCAGGATTGGTAACGGAAGTATATCGAGTATCGGCGGACAGGTAACGGACTGCCAGTGATGAACGAGTAAAAGACAACATTCAGGAAAAATGTGGTGGGCCTGAATTCATTAAAGCCCTTCTGTCCTATTACCTATCATTACAATGTTGATAAGCAAATTGGAATTGATGGGAATAACCGAAAAACATGATTGGGAAGGCAAATATGATATTGAAGAAATCGCTTTTAGTGGATTTTTAGCACAGGAAGTAGAATTGCGCCTCAAACGACAGGTTATAATTTTAGTGGTATTGATAAGAGTGGTGTCCTTATGGGATTGCGGTATTCAGAGTTTACTGTTCCATTGGTTAAAGCTGTGCAGGAACAACAATCTCAAATTGAAATTCTTGAAGCAGAAATTGAGGAATTGCAAAACATCATAGAAAATATGGAGAAAACAAATGACAAACTTCGAATGATTTCGAAAAAATCAAAGCACATTTTATTTTTTAAATACGGGAAGCCTTTAATCAACCTTGCGACCGTCAAATCAAATTTTTATTAATTAAAAACAAGAAAATGAAAAAACAGATTTTTACATTATTAACAGCAATGCTAATCGTAGCAGAAATTACTTTTGCCCAGGCTCCTCAGGGCTTCAACTACCAGGCGGTGATCCGTGATGGTTCCGGTGATATTCTTTTCAATCTGGCTGCAACAATGCGCTTTACCATAAAAACAGGAAGCGCATCAGGAAGCACCCAGTACTATAATCAAAAAGTTTGACAACCAATGATTTTGGATTAGTCGATCATGTTATTGGAACAGGCACTGTATTGAGGAAGCTTAGCAATATATCAAATGGTCACCTGAGCAAAATACTGCAGTAAAAAGAAAGCCAACATAGTGTGTGGAGGGATACATTAATCTAGGAACACAAAAGATGAGTGCATCCCAACTCACAATCAGTATTAAAGAGGAAACGATCCCGATACAAACTGATGACAATCCAAGAATACATACCATATGAAACAATCGAATCAGAATATAATTAACTAACTGAAAGTATTCAATTATAATTAGTGAATGAAAACAACACTACACATTAAGATAAGATTACACTGTAATAATCAGATTTCAACATATTTGAGAAGAAAAATTACAATGCACTTATAATCAATAATGTCACTATTGATGATTTTATTCATGACGACGAACATAGTACGATTTTCAATGACTCTATCGAAGAAATGTTGAGCACTTATAGGATCGAATGACACTGAAACTGATCAAAACTATGATCAGATAACTGAAAGTATTCGACCCACTGATGCTGATAACTTCGACTTCCATCAATGATTTGGACAACTAATGGAACTTATAGTGACCAATGGGCTGGTATTATGGGTTGGAGAGAAGGAGTGGATCGGACCAGGCATCGCTTTCTTTTTATACATCATATGGAGTCAGGCATGAACGTATACATATAACCGAGCATGGTGATGTAGGTATAAATACCAATGGCCCGACAGCAAAGCTTTCAGTAAATGGTTCCGCTGACAAACCCGGTGGTGGCTCATGGGGTACTTTTTCTGATGAAAAGCTAAAAAACAAAATTAATCCATATAATTCAGGATTAAAAGAAGTTTTAAAAATTAATCCTGTTACTTATCACTACAATGGATTATCAGGATATGATACCGAGACAGAATATGTGGGTGTGATTGCCCAGGAACTTCAAACAATAGCTCCTGAGATGGTCAGTATTGCCACTAAGGATGATACTGAATATCTTAAGGTGGATAACAGTGCTATGACATATATGCTTATCAATGCAGTTAAAGAACAACAGGAGCAAATTGAGGCATTGAAAAAGGAAATTGAACTATTGAAAACCAAGTAAGCCAACGCTATGAAAAAAGTAATATCAATCATTATAGCACTAATGCCAATGTTTCTACTTGCCCAAACAGCGGAGCGGCAGGTAATTGGCTCAGCTGGCGGCTTTTCCTCTACCTCCGACTTAAAGGTTTCATCAACCGTTGGCGAAGCAGTGGTTGGATCAGGTACTTCTTCAACCATAATCCTCACCCAGGGTTTTCAACAACCGGATGAGGAATCACTAAGTATTGAAGATCATGAAACGGGCTTATCTATAAATGCTTACCCCAATCCGGTTAAAGGCATTGTATCCCTTGAATTGGATGCCCCAAACGCGATGGAACTTAGTCTTCAGGTGCTTGATTTTTATGGTAGTCCGTTAGCAACACCTTTGCAAAACCTGAAAGTTCAGGGAACGTTAACTCAGGAAATCGATTTTTCCAGTTTTGCAGCAGGCAGCTATTTTCTCTTACTTACCAATAAGAAAGGCAGTTTACAACAAACCATAAAAATTCTAAAGGTTAATTAGTGATCCTTTTAGAAAGGATGCAAAGAGGCTGTCTTAAAAGGGCAGCCTCTTTTTTTACATCGCCATCTAATTACAAACTATAAACTTGCAAAGCTCTCCCTAAACAAATTATGATCGCACCCAAAGGATGCTGCATAAAATTCAAACCTCCCTATTTAAAACCCATATTACATCTCCAAAATGACCCCGAATATCATCAGCCAAGCACAAAACCATTTATTCACTCATTCAAACATTCTTGCATTCTCGCATTCTTGCATTCAATAATTCTCGCATTCACCGTTCAGTATTTCAGTACTTTATTAGAAATTTTAGAATGATTCTAAATTTCTCATCTCCGTTTTTTCAAAAAAACTTTTTCACTATATTTACACCGATATCATAGAACCATATTACATTTCAGGTTTTGACCAAGAATTAGAAACGCTTTAAGCATTATGCTAAATCCAATTCTATAAAATGAAAACTTTAACAGCAGACATATTCATTAAAAATTAAAGAAGTTTTGATTTTCCTTTTACGAATGTCATACTTTATTTTTTTAAATCAAAAACAAGAAAAAAATGAAAAAAAGAACCTCTTTTATTGCAATTTTAATTTTCCTCCTTGCAGGCTGCCTTTTTAGTCAGCAAAGTGATATCCCGTTAACATCATACTCCTGGAAAGGAAATAAAACAATTAGTGAAAAAGGATATGTCGTTCTACAATCGGGGAAGCGTATGGATGGAAATATTATACTGGAAGGCAGTCCTGCGAATGTGACAGGCTTGCATTTTAGTGGCGACGGCAAAGAAATTGATTTTCCGATGGCAGCATTAAAGTCGTATGGATTAGCCTGGGCTGATCAAAGTGATTCAGGAAATCCAACAAATTTAGGGCCTGCCATTTGTGATCACGAAGAGTCCCTTTTTTCATGGAAGATGCCACAAACAGTTAATGACAGGAAAATAGAAAACACTAAACCCAGTAGCGGTTATGTTGTAAAAAAAGATGGGACCAAGATTGAGGGGGAGCTCCAGTTAAAAAAAATAAATGGTGCCATATCTGAATTTGAAGTAAAGACTGATTCTGATAAGTTTAAAATTCCTTTTAATCAGGTTTCAAATTATGGATTGTTATTGACGATTGATGAATTGACTAAATCAGGAGAAAAAGAGTATAATGATGAAGCTAAAAATTTTCATCAGGGAACCGTTTATTTAACCGATGGAACTCAGGAAGAAGGATTAATTGCTTTTAAGGAAAAAACTCTAATCAATTCAAATAAACCTCTTTAGGCTATAAATATGTTGGGTTATATTTTGCGGCTGACAAGGAATCTGTTGTTAAAAGTTATTCGGGCGATGAAATTAATTACCTGACCCATAACTCATTAAAATACAGTCCATATGCGGGGGGCTTTGTAGAAGAAAATGCAATGGATAATGCAAACTTCAGAGACAAACTAAAGATGTTTAATGAGGGGACCTTAACCTTGAAAGATGGTACAACAAAAAAAGGTCAGGTTGCACTTATAAACCAGCAATCCGCTAACTATAAATCCAGGGAAGGAATTATTGAATTGATTGGTTCTGATAAAATTGAACGATTTGATGTTACCATTGGCTTAGAGAACAAAGCCATAATCAATATTGACAATAAATTGACGGAGGAGTTTTTTAAAGAACCACTTTTTGGGTTTACGATAATCCCACACCAACAACAATAAACTGGAAAAAAACCAATGCAGCCAGGAATTTGGTCAGCATCGGTACTTCGACAACTTCAGCATTAGTTGTATCCCAGGACGCGAAAAAGAAAGGCTATGAAACCAATCTGGATAGTATCATTATGGTTTCTTCGGCAGAAGAGCTGAAAGTATACAGGGATGCATTGGTAGCTGTTCAGGGATATAAATCCAGTGAAGAATTACAAGATAAGTGTCAGGATCCGACCATCAAAAAATATGATGCTGCTTTAAATCTCGCAATTGGAGGTAAAGAAGCCCGGGAAAAAATTTTTATATACTACGATGAATTGATTCTAAAGAATTTGATGACAAATGAAACCTACCTGCTTTATCAGGACAAGAAATATTTAAAAGAAAAACTAGAAGGGTTATTAATGGGATGTTATACGTATTTGATGCTGGATAAAAAAGAACAGAAGGATTATTACGATTTGGATATAATCGGGGAAACGGCCAAAATGCTGGATGAGTGTTATTAATTGTTTAATAACAGGATTTCAAATGAAAATCCTATAATTTCATAAGCATAATCGCATAATAATTTGTACACATGATGTGTCAGGTAGATGCATCTGATGGATTACAACATTTTATTATAGCTGCAAAGGTATTATTTGCTCCATTCTATTTTTACTACTTTTGCGCATCAATAAATTTGTTGGTTTGGTATGATTTCCATTAATAACCTGTCTATCCATTTCACAGGCACCGACCTGTTTAGCAATGCATCCTTCCGGCAAATCCAAAGGACAGGATTGGTTTGGTGGGTAAAAACGGATCGGGCAAAACCACCCTGATGAACATCATTGCCGGCGAACTCATACCCCAGGAAGGAGAAGTAATTATTCCAGCAAATTGCAAATTAGGCTACCTCCGTCAGGAAATGGATACCAGCAGCCGTAAAACCATTTTCGATGAAGCAGTAACCGCTTTCGATGAAACCATAAAACTGGATAAACGCATTCATCAACTTCAGGATCAGATTGCCAAGCGTACGGATTACGAATCAAAGGAATACCATCAACTAATCCATCAATTAACCGAAGCCAACGAGCGTTTTCAGATCATCGGTGGCCAGTCGATGGAAGGGGAAACCGAAAAAGTACTGTACGGCCTTGGATTCAAACGCAGCGATTTTATCCGGCCGATGGCTGAATTCAGCAGTGGATGGCAAATGCGTGTAGAGTTAGCCAAAATACTTCTTCAAAAACCCGATGTCATCCTTCTGGATGAGCCCACCAACCACCTCGATATCGAATCCATACAATGGCTGGAAGAATACCTGATCAGTTACTTTGGTGCGGTGGTATTGGTATCACACGACAGGGCATTTCTCGATAATGTTACCAAACGAACCGTTGAGATTGAACTGGGAAAAATTTATGATTACAAAACCAGCTATAGCGGATATAAGGAATTAAGGGAACAACGACTGGAACATCAAACAGCCGCATACAACAACCAGCAAATACAGATCCGGCAAATTGAACGGTTTATTGAGCGGTTCCGGTATAAAAACACCAAGGCCAAGCAGGTTCAATCGAAAATTAAAATGCTCAACAAATTGGAGGAGATTGAGATTGAAGATATGGATAATTCAGCCATCCATTTTCGGTTTCCACCTGCACCACGATCAGGAAAGGTTGTTTTGGAAGGAATTGAATTGAGTAAAAGTTATGATAAACACCTGGTTCTTAAAAACCTGAACTTTGCCATTATCAATGGCGACCGTGTTGCTTTTGTCGGGAAAAACGGAGAAGGAAAAACCACCCTCTCCAGAATAATTGTAAAAGAACTGGAATTTACCGGAACCCTGAAATATGGGCACAATGTTCAAATCGGATACTTTGCACAAAACCAGGGCAATTTTCTTGATCCCGAAAAAACTGTTTTTGAAACCATTGATGATATTGCCGCCGGAGAAATCCGCAAACAGGTTCGCTCCATTCTTGGTTCCTTTCTTTTCAGCGGGGAGACCATTGACAAAAAGGTAAAGGTGCTTTCAGGTGGAGAGAAATCCCGGTTGTCGTTAGCGAAACTTCTCCTCACCCCTTCCAACCTCCTCATCCTTGATGAGCCCACCAACCACCTCGACATGCAGTCGAAAGACATACTAAAAAATGCCTTATTGCAATATGACGGAACTCTAATTGTGGTTTCACACGACCGCGATTTCATGCAGGGGCTGACAAATAAAGTCTATGAATTCCGCGATCAAAAAATAAAAGAACACCTTGGAGATATTTATGATTTCCTGGAATACCGGAAATTGAAAAACCTGCAGGAACTCGAAAAAGGGCGCAATAAAGAAAGCAATAACAACGACCCTGTTTCGGAAAACAAATTGAATTACGAACGGAAAAAGCAACTGGAAAAAGACATCCGGAAAACCTCCAACCTCATTTCAAAACAAGAGATGAACATCACACAATTGGAAAAAGAGATCAAGGAAAAAGATGAAATCCTGGCTAATCCCAATCAACAAGAAGACATTGATTTCAATGAACTTTCAAAGGAATACAACCAATTGAACAAACAACTTGAAAATGCACTTGAGGAGTGGGAAAATCTTAACCTTAAACTGGAGGAGATTAAAACAAACCTCTTTACAAATCAATAACCGGCAGCCTGGCCATCATATCTTGATTCGCATGCCCCATGATAAGTTTTATTTTTATCGTCCCACATGATGGCATGATAACTACCATAAATTCCCTTCTGATAAGAGATCTTATGCCCACGGCCCATCAATGTCCTGATCACTTCATATTCAAATCCTGATTCCAGGTTGATCTCACCTCCATCACTCATCACTTCACCGGTCGGTTGCGATGAACCCATATGCCTGATTCTTGGTGCATCACCGGCTTCCTGGAGGTTCATCCCAAAATCTACCAGGTTGACAACAATCTGCACATGGCCCTGCGGCTGCATGGCACCACCCATCAAACCAAAACTAATGAAAGGCTTTCCTTCCGTTGTTATAAATGCCGGGATGATGGTGTGAAACGGCCTCTTGCCGGGCTCAAACTGATTGGCATGAGTTGAATCAATGGCAAACAAAGCCCCTCTGTTTTGAAGCATAAATCCCAATTCTTCAGGAATGATCCCTGAACCCATTCCTCCATAGTTGCTTTGGATAAGCGAAACCATATTTCCATACTGATCGGCTACGGTCATATAAATGGTATTGCCCTTTTCAATTTCACCGGCTGGATAATTCCTGGCGGCTTTTTCCGGATTGATCAAATTCCGGCGTTCTTCAGCATATTCCTTTGAGATCAATTCTTCCAAAGGAACATTATAGAAATCCATATCTGCATAGAACTTAGCACGGTCTTCATAGGCCAGCTTTTTAGCTTCAACAAAGGTGTGGATATAATCAGCACTTCCAAAGCCCATTGCTTCAATATCATATCCTTCAAGGATATTCAGCATTTGTAAAACGGCAATTCCCTGTCCGTTTGGTGGAAGTTCCCAGACATCGTATCCACGATAATTTGTTGAAACCGGTTCAATCCACTCCGAATGATGCGATTCCAGATCTTCATAAGAAAGAAATCCTCCCTGCTCCTGAACTGTTTTGGCAATTGTTTTGGCAATTTCCCCTTTGTAATAGGCATCGCGGCCATTATTCGAAATTTGCTCAAGTGTTTTGGCCAACCTCGGATTTTTAAATATTTCCCCTCTATCAGGCGTATGTCCATTGGGCATATAAGTTTCTTTGAATCCCGGGTATTTAGCAAGGCTTCGGGCATTGCGCTCCATTCCATAAGCAATATAGGGTGTCACAGGAAAACCTTCCTTCGCATAACGAATGGCAGGTTCAAGAATGGTTCCCATGTCAAGCGATCCAAATTTTCTGTGCAATTCAAACCAGCCATCCACACAACCCGGGACGGAAACCGACAATGCACCCTGATAGGGTACCTGCTCGTAACCCTTTTCGATAAAGTATTCCAGACTCAGTGATTTGGGAGACCGCCCACTTGCGTTCAGGCCATAAAGCTTGCCACTTTCCGCGTCCCAAACGATGGCAAACAGGTCGCCACCTATTCCACTGCCTGTAGGCTCCATCAATCCAATGGCTGCATTTGCCGCTATAGCAGCATCAATGGCATTGCCACCCTGTTTTAAAACATCAAGAGCAATCTGTGTGGCCAATGGCTGGCTTGTTGATGCCATCCCTTTTTGGGCCAATACTTCCGAACGATTGGCAAAGGTTTTGCCCACAATACGGTCCTGGGCTGTTAATGGATTCATGATAGAAATGTTAAGAAGAACAAACAAAGTAACAAAATGAACGATGGTAAATTTCATTGCTTTACAATTTTATAATTTAAGGAGTAAAGATAGAAAAATGGAGATTGATTCAGTGTATAAACCAGAAAAATCAGGATTCCAAATCAATTATCCTAAAAGTCACTTTGTCAGTAATAGAATCTTTTACAACTTCAAAGGAACACGGCCAATACCAAAATTCAGTGAGAGCTGGTTAATAAGGTCGTTGCTAGTATCTTCAGTTAACTCAAAGTTTTTTCCAAAGCTATAAGCCACCACCATACCCGGGGATATTTGATAACTGATATTGAGTGTTGCACGATAATCAAATCGCGTTTTAGAGGTACGCACTTTATATCCGTCTTCATTTACAATCGTTTCAATCGTTGCATTTTGGAAGCGTTGCAAATACTCACCGGCAAAAGAAAATTTATGAACAGAAAAAATCAGACTCCCACCATAGTCAAGATTATAAGCATTGGCATCCATTTGAAAATCCTTAATAAACCGGAACGTCCCTATAAAATCAAACTTTTGATTGGGTAAGCGATACGTAGCCGTAGTCCAGACACCGAGTTTTGGCACCAGAGAATAACCCATATTGCCATCCGGAAAATCGAGAAAACTGGCAGCAGCTACCTCCCAGAAAAAACCATATTTACGGGTTTGCCTGTCCTGAATATTTTTAGCCAGCGAAGTAAACTCTTTTTCGTTTAGCTTTTTATCAATGGCATTCAGGATTTTCGTAACTACTTCAATGGTTTGTGTCTCATTGTTCCACGATTCGGGAGGAATAACAGACTGAATAAATTCCTTGGAAATTTTTACCTCATTCGTAACTTCTGCTGAATCAAGTTCCATATTTATTAATCGCAGCCTCCTTTTCAACTTTATTCATAAAATTTTGGTACGAGTCAAAATCTTCAAACATAATGCCGGATAAAACAGCCACCAAATTTGCCTGGTAACGTGTTTTTATAAGAAATAAGTTTTTGAATATTTCGATGCTATCTACATCATTCTTAGTCACTTTGCCGGAAAGATCAGGGTCCGCAAACCGAACCCAATTTTCGTATTGAAAGCCGTATCCCCTTGTTTTCATTAACAGTTCCAAGGGAAACAGCTAAATTTTCGAGTGGTGCAAACTCATTCCGCGAAAGTTTTTCATAATTAAATTCCTTATAGGGTTTAGATTTTAACCAATAGGGCATTACTTCCATTGCGAAATTCCGGGGAATGGCAAAGCTGCCCTCCTGAGAGAATGAATTGATAAGGGTGGCTTCAAGTTGATTGTATGACTTGGGTTTATTGATCTCCTGGGGCAGAGTTCCCATGATGGACATGGCCGGAAAAGAAGGTGTGCTCAATTCCATCAGTTCATCGGTGATGGTGGGCTCCTGCCCTTTTGTAAAAATCCAAAAGATGGAAAACAAAATCAAGATGCCTGCCTTTCTCATAATTTACCGGTGTTTGATCGTAATGATATAAATGACGGTTCCGTTATCTATATCCGAAGCCTTGGAATAAATTTCTGTTTTCAACTTATTGCTAAGGGTAACAATAATGGATGTAAAATTTGTCAAAGAATTGGTGTCGGTAACCACAACAGTCAGTTTTGAGTCATTCCCTTTCAACTCTTTTCCTTTTCCAATTTCATAATTGTCAAAAGGTAGTTTGTGGTATTTCCCATCCGGTGTGTGAAGAATGTAATGGGCGACATGTTGATTATCGCCGAGTTTAACAGTCAGTTTTACCTGTTCATCAAGGTTACCAACTTCATGTTCAAAGTCATCTGGTAGGATTGCCATAGCTTTAGTTTTTTAGTTATTAAAAGAAGGTATTATTATTAAAACAGCTTTTAGAGCATTTTGTTTTTCTCAATATGAGAATAACGGTATTAAAAAGCACTTTGACGAAAAACAAAAAGGCCCCTGAATGAATTGTTCAGAGGCTTTTTTGAAAATGCAAGATAGTATTAATTGGGCACCTGACAACCCTTCCCATCATTGGGTGCCCATACATCATCCTTGTCTTTGTTGTTAATTTGAGTATCAAGGTTGTAATCGCTTTCAAGGTAACCTTCATTTCCAGCCTGATCATTCCAGGTTGGGGTTTTATCTGTTTCCGTAATAAAACCATCATGGTTACCATCACCACCGATCATGCCCCAGGTACCGGGATAAATTTCCTTGTGCCCGTTTTCATTTCCATGAACTTGATTTGATCCTGAAGAAAAATCATAGGTGTAGGTTCCTCCCGATTCGGTAAGGTTAGCAGATGATAAAACTCCAAGGTGGTTTCGATGCCAGATAACAACAAACAATTGATTGCTCAGGTTATTGTCGAAAATCAAATTGGAAGCACCATCCATTCCTACAATTTTTCCGTTGTTTAAAAGAAAAGCTGCCTGGCGTTCCATGATGTTTACGGAAGTTGCGGAAGCTGCATCCGGGGCATCCCTTAACTCGACCAAAACCCAATCAACTATATTAGAATTAGGGAAACTGGAAACATTTTCTGTTCCCGAATAATTCCAGGGAGCCATATTATAAGGTTGATTTAATGGCAAATGGGAAATTAAATCCGAACTCATATCAACACCATTAAAGGGCCCTTCCAAAAAAACAGTAATTTCCAGATCTATCATTGCGTTTTCCACAACAATGTAATCATACTTCGTTTCTGTATCACTTCCACTTGCATTTACAGCGGTCAGTTCAACCGTATAACTTCCCGGAACATTAAAAACCACCTGTGGGTGTTGTGAAGATGAACTTGTAGCATTGGAATACGAAATGGTGGATGGATCAAAAGTCCATTCCCATGATGCAGGTTCATTTAATGTAAGGTCCGAAAAATGAACAAGCTCTCCGGTGAAAGGAGTTGTGTTGCCGGCTTCGAAATCAACATCCGGAACAGAAAGAACTGAGATGTAATCAACCTTTACTTCATCGTCGCTTCCTGCCGAATTGGATGCTGTTAAAGTTACCGTGTAAAGCCCCCCACTATTGAATTGAACTTCCGGATCCTGACTCGTTGAGGATGTTCCGCCCACATAACTTACGGTTGCAGGATCGAAAGACCATGACCATGACGTTGGGTCATTCATTGATAAATCATAGAAATAAACCGTACTTGCAATAGGTGGTGCGCTATTATCTGCAGTAAAATCAGCAACAGGTGGATCAATAACTGAAATGTAATCCACTTTTGTTTCGGAGTCGCTACCTAAATAATTGGTCGCTGTTAAGGTTACTGTATAAAATCCACCAGCATTAAATTGCACTTCCGGATTTTGTGAAGAAGTAGTAGTTCCTCCTGCATAACTAATGGTAGGCGGATCAAATGTCCAACTCCAGGAAGTGGGATTATTTGAAGACAGATCAGTAAAATATACTATTGACCCTTGTGCAGGGCTAGTATTATCAACAGTAAATTCTGCAACAGGCTGATCCACCGCCAAAATATAATCTACTTTAGTTTCTGAATCATTACCAGCCGAATTAGTAGCCGTTAAAGTAACGGTGTAATATCCTGTCTCATTGAACTGCACTTCCGGATTCTGCGAAGCAGATGTTGTTCCCCCAGTGTAGCTAATGTTCGGAGGGTCAAACGACCAACTCCAGGAGGTTGGATTGTTTTGAGAAAAATCATAAAAATAAACAGTTGTTCCAACTAATGGCGTGTAATTATCAACAATAAAATCGGCGACAGGAGGATTCGCCACAGAAATATAATCCACT
Source organism: Bacteroidales bacterium (assembly GCA_041393255.1). GTDB lineage: Bacteria > Bacteroidota > Bacteroidia > Bacteroidales > JAADJA01 > JAADJA01. Next base: position 95,891 of record JAWKKM010000009.1, read on the forward strand.
TTCACTTCGGTGTCATTACCGGCACTGTTCGATACTATCAAAGTAACTGTGTACTGGCCAAGAGCATTAAATTGTACCTGCGGATTTTGAGAAGTTGATGAAGTTCCACCTGCATAGGAAACTGATGAAGGACTAAAAGACCAGTACCAGGATGTTGGATTGTTTTGAGAGAAATCAAAAAAGTTCACTGTTTCTCCTAATGAAGGTGAAGTATTTTCTGCAATAAAATCAGCAATTGGTCCACTAATGACAGTAATGTAATTGTATTTAGTTTCTGAATCACTCCCTGATGAGTTGGTAGCCGTTAATGTAACCGAATAAGATCCCTCGGCATTGAATTGAACCTGTGGATTTTCGGAACCGGAATTTGTTCCTCCAACATAGGTTACTGTTGGTGGAGAAAAAGACCATGACCAGGAAGTTGGGTTATTGGTAGATAAATCATTGAAATAAACTGTTAATCCCGTACCCGGTGAAGTATTGTTAGCCGAAAAATTTGCGACTGGAGGAGCTGCTGCATTTGGATCATATCCATTCAAATAGTTTACGCCTGAATTATTTGGATCAAGCCAGGGCTTTAAACGATCCGAGTTTGACGTTCCGTTGGATTGCCAGTGGTAGGAAAACTTTCCATAATAGTCCCAATAAGGATCATTACAAGCAGTTGAACCACCCGTCAAAGTTCCCAGTATTCGGCCCGAACTATTGAAAATAGGGGAACCGGATGATCCACCTTCGGTTACACCATACCCATTTGTTGTTGAAATCCATGAGGTTCTCCAATGGGCATTGGTGGCACCAATATATCCGCTTCCATACCATGTTGATGAGGATAATGAGGAACTATAGGTTGAGATTTTCTTTATATCACCTGAAGGATGATGAATACCGACACCACTTGAACTAGAAGAACCTGACCTGTCCCATCCATTGTAATAAACGTTATAATAAGATGGTATAGCACTATTTATTTGAACCAATTGAAAATCGGATCCTCCCTGGATATTTCCCCTCGCTTTTAATGTTGCACCCGTTTTCGAATTGTAAGTTGGTGAACTACTCGGATTGGAGCAGCCGGATGATTCGTAGTTAAAATAAAATATCCACTGATTCCTGTCATAAGCAGAGGCATCTCCACCACAATGATCAGCTGTTAAAAAATAGGGTGTCCCATCAACCAACGTATTATTTACTAAAGATCCTGTGCACCAATACCAATAAGATCCTTCTTTAAACAATATTCTGGCGACACCTCTCTTTTCATCCTGCCAGTTGTTCCCTTCCGGAGAACAATTAACATTAACCTGGCACCATTCCGAATCTCCAAAATCTTTGGAATTGTCAAACAAAAACGAAACATTCCGATAGGCATAAGCTATTTCAGAGATACTGAGTTGGGTAAGGCCCACTGTTTCTGCCAACTCAAAATATTCAATAATTATCACATCCCCTTGAATTAATTCAGTTGAAAACAATCCTGCTTCATTATTATTCAATGAAGTAAATGCTCCTAAAACATGTGTCTTTTTTTCATTATATAAAAACAGTTTATTTCCATCGGGCAATTGAAACCCATCAAATTGAACAGATAAGGCAAGTGCACCCTCGCAACGTATTTGCAGTCTCCAGATTTTATCACCGGTATCTAAATATTCCCAGGTTCCACCATTGCCAATCCCAATATTAACAGGAATATTGGTTGCAATACGTTGCGGAAAATGATTTTTGTCATTTTCCATATCTTCACGCTAAATTGAGAAACATCAGGCGTTGGTAAATCAATAATTTCAATTGTGCTGCTTAAATCGTTATGTGTAAAACTAACAGGCACTCCTCCAACACTTTGCTGGCTGTATCCGTTGTTTGTTAATAGAAGTAGTCCCCAAATTAAAAATAGTAAGTAGCTTTTCATCATAATATAGTATTTCAAGATTTAAAAAACAGTAAGGAATTTCTAAAAATAAAATTACAGACAAAACTAAGAATTTATATATTAAGATGTAAAAATGCTAAATAGAAGAAAGTTTGTTTCATAAAAAAACGTCGATGAAAATAACCGGAGCTTTATATTCAATGTTTTTCAATTATTTTACAAAAACTTTTCTTGATATGAAATTGTCACCTGCCTGAACATTTAAAGGTAATATCCTGTATTGTTAGATAATTCAATACGATAAATTCCAGCATTAGAAACAACCTTGTGAAAAATTTCCTGTCCAACCATATTTAGGACTGAAATTTCTTTACGTTTTGTGTCTGATGACTTTACATAAATTACATCATTAAATGAATAGACCATCAAATTATCTGCTGATCCTTCTGCAATACCCAGGGGATTGCTAAAATGGATCAGGAACCTGTTCTCATCGTAAATAGGTGAATGGTTAAATTGATATTCCGGATCAATTGTAATTTCCTGAACATCTCCCGTTAGGATGTCTTCAAGATAAATTGCCCCGTCAGTTAATCCAATTATTTCGGTAAACGATAAGGTATATACCTGTGGAACAGATGCAGTAAAATATACAGGGATGATGAGGTTATCATCAATTGAAGGCAATGAATTAATTGCCAATTCAGTTGAGCCTGTTTTGGTGTAAATTTGAGGGAAATCGTTGGCAAACAATTTATAGGCATCCAAATCTGCATCAAAAACATTGCTAGACTGAGGCATAAACCGCACAACTGTTTCATCGGATAATCCATTTCCTGTAACTTCCATTCGGATCATTTTGTTTTTGGGTTCGCTGCCATCATTTTTATAATAAGCTTGTCCGCTATGAATTCGGGCTGTATTGCTTACGGTTAAATTCCCGTTGGAAGTAGCATGTACAAAGAATCCCTGCATAGGAGGAATTTCATTGGTACCATCGTTAACTGCAATTCCTGTGTAAGGGGCCGTTCCCGAACCAATATAATAATGATAGTTTTGAAGGCCTCCGCCAACTCCACCAAAATAATAAATTGTATTATCAATATTTGCTTTGCCCCAACCGGCAGCATCCCAGTTCAGGGAGGAAGGGTAAGGATTTCCAACCAAATTCCAGCCAGTATTTGTTTGTGTGGAATTGTTGGTAACTCCAATTCCCATGCTGCCATTATTCAAATTACCGTTAAACGTTATGATTGAAGGGTTTGATCCGGGTACCCAGGCAGCATAGCCTAGCATCAGGTCGAGATTATCGCCTGTTGGTGTAATATAAGGGTCCCAACTATCCGTTCCCTCATCAAATGTACGAAGATAAGTTCCTGTAAAAACTCCGGTTTGAGCACCGTTAACAGGAGTAGAAACAAAATGCCACCGATCCGAAGTGAGATAAAGTTGAACATAAGGGGGAGTTCCAAAAAAGGATGTCCCATTATCTAAAAATGATGCCATACCTGAAGGATCGGCCATGAACAGAGAATTTCCAACAACCGTAAGGAAATCCCCGGAAGAGTTTGTGAATTGGGCAGTTGGTTTGATAATAAAATCGTTTATAACATCAACATTGCCATTGGTAGCAACCAGCGCATTTGACTTTTCAATAATCAGATTATTAAATGCGGCATTTAAAGAACCGGTTCCTGTTACATTAAATTCATCAATGTTCCAACCACTGTATTGCCAGCTTCCATCAGTCGTACCAATGCAAAACCTGATCTTAACCTGGGATTGATTATCAGCATAGGATGAAATGTTAATTGTTTGTAAACTCCAGGATGCATCTGTAATGGTTGTATTACTATTTTGCCAAATATTGGTCCATGTACTTCCATTGTTATTGCTGATATCAATATAAGCATTGTCATAGGCATCCCGCTCAACATTTAAAAATCGTTGAAAGTTCATAGAAACATTCGTAAAACCCTGACAATTGATTGCAGGAGAAACTGCCTGATAAGCTCTGTCAGTTAAACTAATTTCATAATCACCCGAAAATGATCCAGTTCCCGACAAATCAGTACCTAATACATTAGACCCAAGATAAGCTGATGTGGGGTCAGGGTTTCCATAATTTCCACCAAGCCCTCCCGGGGCACCGACTTCAAACTCGCCGGAAAGATTCCAGGCACTTGCACCTTCAAACCCGTCATAAAACAGAGTCATCGTGCCAGAGGGCCCTGAAATTGAACTGTTGGAAGCTCCATTCAAAACAACCGTACTCATGCCCGGGGTAAAATTACCCAAAGCAGTCCAGTCACCGGCAACGTTTATTGTTGCAGTACCTGCAGGATCAACATAGAGAGAAGCGCCAACTGAAATTGTTAAATCTCCGGTAACAGTAATTTCAGTAATCCCAGAACCTAAGTTCAAACTATTACAATCTGTTCCTATAGTCAGGTTTCCAAATTTCGTTGGCCAATTGATTGCGGCACCTGTGAGGAATACGTTATCAGAAGATGAAGGAACCAAATGGTTTTGCCAGTTGGTGCTGGTATTCCAGTTGGTTGATGTTGAGCCTGTCCACATACCCGGCTGCCCCATATGAATATAGTCTGTTTTAACCTCCGTATCATTGCCGTATGCATTCTGTACATACAATGTAACAGTATAAGCTCCCGGATTGTTAAACCTTACCTGGGGTGATGCTGAATTTGCATTACCACTTACATAGGTCACTGTTGACGGGCTAAAACTCCAGTTATAATAAGTGGGTGAACCGGTGGATTGGTTGGTAAATGTAACTGTAGTGAACGAATTTGCAGGCATGGTGTTGTTTGCTGTAAAATCAGCCGTTGGAGGGCTTGATGGAGATGAGAACTGAAAGGATGCAATGCGCGTACCATGCGTTGAACTGGCAACATATTCAGTAGTAAACCAAAACGTATGATCATCAGTAGGGTCTACCGAAATATTGGCATAGTCGCCCCAACGATTATAGGTTGTTTGATAATAGCTACCTGTCCATAAATTTGTTTCAGCCATATAAGGGTATTATTAGCAGCTGCATTAGCTGTTGAAGATTGTCCGATATATCGTATGCCGGGATACATGGAGGAATTGGAAACAGAATACCCAATTCCAATTTCTTTGTTTCCATTCATGGCAATGCTCATGTTCCAACGACTAATATTATCAGGATTATAAGTGCCCTGCTGACGAATTGACCAGGTTGATCCGGTTTTTTCAAGTTCATACCATCGCATGGCTGCTTCCGAAGAAGACTCTGCAATGGCATGGGCACAAACAAGGCGCTGTGTTCCACTAAAGTTTCGATATTGAGCACGAAACATTAAGATGGTTGAAAGGCCATCAAGTGTTTGACTGGTTCCCTGTTGAGGGATATTGTTCCAGCTGTTATTGAAGTTTCCACTAAAAGAATTTACATTTAGAGTTTGAGTTCTTGTGAACGTAGAACTACTTGGGGATGACCAGTTCGCATTCAATTGATAAATATATAAAGCATCAGCAGCATTTCCCTGCCCATTGTCAGCGATGGTAATAAATTGGCCGGGTGTGTTGGCTGGAGCCCATGGACCATCATTATCAAGTGGGAGTATGCAATGAAAACCATCAAAAGTTGAGGGCCTCCATGAATTATCAAAACCAATCATCGTTGGGCTGGAACCTCCGGCAATCATTGTAGCCCTGTCGAATACGTAAACATCATTACCTGGCGAAGTATTGGTTGCCATATAATAGCCATCCTGCCAAATTCCAAATTTCATATAATCGGGTGTATCATCCACATCAAACGACCATGAATACCATGATCCCAATGGGTTGCTAGATTGTGATACAGCAATCAGCATATAGTCATTTGACCCGCACAAAGAGAACTCTGCATAAAACCACCTGTCTGCATGCTCGTCCCATAAAACAATAGGATCTCCATTGTTACAACCCGCTCCTGGTAAGGAAGAATTAAAAATTGAATTAAGAGGTGATGGCCCGGCAACTATTGCTCCGGTCGCCTTATTATAAATGGCATAGGTTGTATTTACTACCTGAAAATAATAGGTGGCACCCACAGTACCATTGGCATCAGGAGGATAAGAACCACTATTCTGTCCGGCAAAATTCATGAGAGTGGCTTTTCCATTATCCTTCCAACCGGGTTTTGTCTGAACTCCCGGGTCCGTTGGCATGGTATTAAAATCGGGTGGGAAAATAGTTGGATTTATTTCCCTGTCGCGCTGGGCGTTCATAAAAAACTCAACATCTGAAAAAGCTGTTTCTGATACAATGGGGTTATCACTTAATGGCCCTGTTATCTCAAAAGCAATTGGTGTTTTGATAACACTGGGAGAAATGGGCTCATCCTGAGCCATTAAATTTAACTGAATTGAAAAAACGCAGAAAATTGAAATCAATAGTAGAAATCTCTTCATAACAAAAGAATTAGGTTAATATTTTTAATCATTTTTTTAATTGTATTGATCAGCCGGAAACGACATGCTGCTAAATTAAAAAAAAAATGAATAGGAAATAAAAAAACCCTCATGAATTATTCACAAGGGTTTTATTAGAATATAATAAAGACCTACTTCAAAAATACTTTTTCAGTGAGGGTTCTTTCGCCACTATTTACTTTCACAAAATAATACCCCAATCTATCAACAGGAATCTCAATCAACTCTTCTTTATTCATCTGTGTTTTAGTAATTGCCTGGCCCATTACATCATAGATTACGACATATCCATCCAGGAGATTTGGGTTTTTAACGTAAACTGTATTCTGATAAGCATAGATATCCATTCCATACAGCTGAGTGCTACTAATAGAAAGGCTGCTTTTTGTGAAATGCAGATTGAAACGATGTTCATCATCCCCTGACTCATAACTGAAACTATACTGTGGATTATCTGTAAGCTTCGTAAGGGTTCCTGTTTTTAGATCCTCAAGATATATTCCTGTCTCACTATCAAAATTAGATATTGTTGATGCTTCTAAAATATACAATCCATCATGCAAGGTTTTAAACCCAACAGGAACGATCCTATCCTCATAGTCACTACCATAATAATTAACAGCATAATTGCCACCAAGAGTCATTGTGTACAATTGTGGAGCTTCTTCAACATTTTCGAATTTTGACAGGTCGTAATAGCCATCAAATCCAATGGTTGATTCGGGGTGGAAAATCACAACGGTTTCATCATTGTAACCGTTAACTTCTGTTTCCAATCGAACTATCGGGAATTCAAACTCCTTGGCTTCTTTGTAGAAAACCTGATTACTATGTAGCCTCTGTGAAGCGGGTATAGTAATACTTCCACTCGCATTCAAAGCACGAACCCAGAACCCCTGTGTTGGTGGAATGATCCCATCTGTTTTCCCGTTATAGGGAGTTCCATCAGTACTAATCCCACGATAAATTCCATTGTCATAAATAACCATCCAGCCACTCATGTTTGTCAAACTCCAGTTCGAATTAAAATCCAGTGCACAGGGATATGGATTCCCGATCAAATTAAAGCCTTCTTTCGCTGCTCCTGCAGTAAAATCAAGGCTATTTAAAGTGATGTTACTATTTGTTAATGAGCCTCTGTAATTTACAGTTGTGGAACCCGTATAATCATCCGATGCCCAGGCTGCATATCCCTGGCCGACATTCATGGGCATAGTGGTTGGTGTTACAAGGTATGTCCATGTATCAGTAGGTTCGTTGTACTCCTTTAAATAAATATCATAATAAACATCAATGGAGGCTCCGGAAACCGGAGGAGAAACCAGGTGCCAGCGTTGTGATGTCAGGTATTCCTGGTAAGTAGTTGTTCCGAAAATGGTGGTTGTTCCATTATCCAAATAAGACGCCATTCCATTTTGGTCGGATACAAACAAAGCATTTCCTGCAACTGACAAGGTATTTCTGATGCATTCGTAAAATCCGATAAAGAATTGACCCTAAAATTTCCCTGAACATTAACGTCTGTGTTGGTAGTCACTTCAGCATTGTCTTTAGCAATGGTTAAATGATTATAGATGGCCGTTCCGGAACCGAAAGAGTAACTATAATGCACTATACCGTTAAAAACACGGGGTGAAAAAGTTCCTCCGGTAAATATGGGATTTCCTTTTCCACAACCTTCAAGAATCTGAATATTCGCATCGAAACAAACACATTGCCCACAACACTTCCATTGGTATACCGATTTCCATTTTCAGCATGAACATAAAAAGCGTATGTTTGACCAGCTGGAATAGTTATATTAATAATTAGGATAGGCGTTGGAACATCTTGTGAAGTAGAAGTCACACTTGTTGTTCCAATTAATGTCAGGCTGATGCATTTGTTTCACTACCCACAAAAGTACCTGTCTTAAAATAAATATGTACAGGTCCGGTACCAAATTTGTTAGATTCGCATCAAAGTTGTCAATTTTAACTTCATTTATTGATACAATATCAAACATATTACCATTTGCACCATTGTTGGATAAATGTCGTTTGAAGGCTATTACTTGCTGTACCTCCGGCATCAATAACCGAACTTGTATTTCCAATAAAGTTTACAGCACCTGTTCCTGAGGTTAAAGGTTCCTCCCTGATTCCAATCACCTCAACAAATATATCATTCAGTCCGTTGCATGTAAATGTCCTTCCTGATGGAATTGATATGTCTCCTGTAGCTGTAAACTGGGAAGTTCCCTCAAGGATCATATCATTACATTCTGATCCGAGGGCAAAGTCTCCTGTAAAGGTAGGCCAGTTAATTGCTGATGCCAAAACAGTTACATTATCAGAACTACCTGGCATTCCTAAAAAGTTTCCCAGTTACCACAGCAGTACTCAATCGGTTGAAAAGCTCCGGTCCAATTACCAGATTGTTCCTGCAAGAATGTAATTGGTTTTCGTCTCAGGATCACTACCATAAATATTTGTTGCAACCAAAGTAACCGTATAATACCCACTTGCATTAAACTGCACCTGAGGATTCTGAGAACCAGAATTGGTTCCTCCAACATAAGTAATTGTTGTTGGATTAAACGACCAGGACCATGAAGTTGGTGTATTAAGTGTATTATCTGTAAACTGAACGGTTTGACCAACAGCCGGTGTAGTATCATCCGCTGTAAAATCAGCTATTGGAGGTGTTGAACTACTTTGAATAACAACGGTGTAGTCTTCACCTTCCCCATAAGTTGCATTATCGCATTGGCCAGGATTTTGAGCATAACGCTCAGCTACCCTCATACGGGTTGATCCCAAAACTGCAGTAAGCGGCACAGTAATATTCGTAGATAATGTATGTGTACCAGCACTGCCTGGTGTAACTCCAATATTAAATTGCTCTCCACTATCATCGAAATCACAATCCCTGTTCCAGTCAATCCATGCTCTTGCATATTGCGTCCAGCTGCCATTCACAGTTACATTAACTGATAAATTGTAACTGTTTCCGGTGGTTAAATTGGTTGAAATAGACGTAAAGTTAGAATAAGTTGTAGAACCACTAGAATTATTTATGGTGTTAAATGATACATTGCTAATGTAATCGTCTGATGTATTTGAATAATAAATTGTGCAATAATTACAATTGATCACATCAATATACCCGGTTTTGGTTTCTGTATCACTAAACGAGGCATTGGACGCTGTAAGTGATACATTATAAGTTCCTAATGTATTGTAAGTAATTGTATGGGGGCCTGGGCCTGATGCAGTCGCAGGTGTACCTCCAGGAAATGACCAGCTCCAGGATGTTGGACTACAAGCTGAATTATCGGTAAAAGTAACGGTGTTACCAACCACAACAGTTGTAGGAGAACCTGAAAAATCAGCAATGATATTTTCAACTGTGATATATCCGGTTTTTGTTTCCGTATTGGTTGTACTTCCGTCGCCAACAGTTAGGGACACATTGTAAGTTCCCGGTGAGTTATAGGCAATTGGCGGAGGCGTTTGGTCTGACCATGTTCCAGGAGAACCTCCCGTAAAAGTCCAATTCCAGCTTGTTGGTGATCCACTTGATTGATCGGTGAATGTAACACTGTTTCCCGTACAAATATTGGTATTGTTCGCTGAGAAGGAAGCTGTTAAGCCTAATTCAAAAGGTGAAACATAAGTCATGTAAGTACTTCCCCGGTTATCCGTCCAGCATGGATACACCCTACCACCTTTTGCAGTTATTGCCAAATAATCACCCATATAACCACCAGCTAATCCAGAAATAGGAGTCGGAGTAAAAGAGACATCACTGACCCTCATATCGGTCCAGGTATTTCCGGCATCTAATGAATAAGAAACCCATGCTTCGGCATCAGCAGAAGCTGTATTCCTATTGTCATAATAAACAACAGCCAAAGCCCCTGTTTCTGAATCACAAGTAATCCAGGGTTGGTAGGCTGTACCGGATCCCTGGTTAACCTTAATTGGTGATGACCATGCAGTTCCACCATTGGTTGACCGGATCATATAAACACCGGCAGTACCACTATTTACACCAGGGGAGCCAATGTTTGTCCAAATGACGTAGATATTTCCATTATTGGCGCCACCACTAATGTCAACAGCCATAACAGGAAATGAGTTTACCCGCATGTTTTGAGGTACTCCTGTGTTTCTAATACCTCTTGTGTTGGTAATTATATTGTATGAGGATCCAAATGAAGCCCCGCCATTGGTAGATTTTGCCATTGCCAGCCGACTCTCATCACTTGGCCAGGAATCATAAATTGCCCAAACTAGATAGACTTCCCCGTTTGGGCCAGTTTGTACATTTACACCCTGATTATGACTTCCGGCACCTGAAGCGGTACTGATTGGAACTCTTGTTGACCATGAAACTCCGTTATTAGTCGATCGTGAAAGTACAATTTCACTATCGTATGATCCACCAAAATCAGTCCATGCTACGTACAAATTCCCGTTATAAGAACTGGTCGGACTGTTGTCAATCCACATGTGGTTTTTATCGGCCAATGATCCCGGGTTGGGAGCAACGGTAGCTGTTGTCCAGTTTATCCCATCATCAGAATAAGCAATACCTTGTCCGCTTGAACCTGAAATATAGTTTACAAATTGTCTTCCACTGGTATTGATGGCTGTTGTCGGGTCTCCTGAATTTGAACCTCCGGCACCGGATGCAGTTCCACCCCATGTAGCACCTCCATTAGCTGATTGGAAGTAGTTGGCTCCATACAATGTTCCGACCGAACTACCTGTGCAGGAAGTAGAGTTATTGGAATTCAACACATATTGATTGTCATTGGGATCAATAAAATTGAATTTTCAGATTCTGTAACATTTGTTGCATTGGTAACGGGTACATCAGGTGAATCCTGAGCCTTTATTCCTTTTCCATTTCCATTGAGCATACTACCTTTATATTCTGCTGGTTTAAATGGAATGGAAGGATTACCTTTTGTGACTCCCAACTCTATCATTTTATTCCAATACCCCATGTTATCAATTCGGGTATCTAGTTTGATATCCTCGTTTTTATCCTTTGTTTGCAAATCCTGATCCTCCTGCGCAAATACTGCAAATGAGCACATGCCTGCAATCAGAAAGGTAAGTAAATAATAATACTTCTTCATAGTCTATTATTTTAAATTAAGTTTTATGTTGTAAACGATTTAAATGATCAACCTGCGTAAAGCGCAAGCAAATATAAGAATTGTTTTTTTAATACAACATAAAGATCAAAAAAGATTTAAACTTATAGTTAACTATCCATAACAAGGGTATTGAAGTATGAAACTGGAAATTACTTTACATCACAGCGCTTTCAATGATTTTTTAGGATAAGATGTGCGGAAGAATACCCATGAGAACAATCATTTTCGCCTGCGAACTGCTCGATTGGATAATTTCAGTTCACTAGCGAACATGAAATTAAAGTCTCCATAATTTAAAAACGATTTCATATCTTCGCCGCTTAAAATCAACTTTGAAACAAAATGAAAAAATCAATAGCTATTCTGGCCGGCGGTGGGCCGGCTCCCGGAATCAACACCGTTATCGCGTCTGTGGCAAAAGTATTTTTAAAGGAAGGATTTAGAGTTATCGGTATTCACGAAGGTTATAAAGGATTGTTCGCATACAAACCTGATATGTTTGAGTTTGATTTCGCAACCTGTGACAAGATCATGAACCAGGGAGGATCATTTCTGCAAATGAGCAGGCACAAACCTAAAGACAGTGAATTTAAGACAGACTTTTTTGTCAACAACAATGTTCGTTTGCTGGTAACAATTGGTGGAGATGATACGGCCTCGACAGCGAACAGGATATCCAAGTTCCTGGCTGAAAACAACATTAACATCCAGAATATTCATGTGCCAAAAACCATCGATAATGACCTTCCTTTACCTGAAGGGTCACCCACTTTTGGATACCAATCGGCAAAAGAAGCCGGCGTAAGAATTGCCAATACTGTATATGAAGATGCACGAACAAGCGGGAACTGGTTTATTGTTTCAGCAATGGGAAGGGAAGCCGGGCACCTTGCTTTTGGTATTGGGGCTTCTTGTCATTATCCTATGATCATCATTCCTGAAATGTTTAACAAATCGAGGGTTTCTTTCGAAAAGATTATCAATCTGATCATCTCTTCCATGCTCAAGCGAAAAATTTTGAATATAAACTATGGAGCAGCTATTGTAAGTGAGGGTGTATTTCATTTCATGACCGATTCTGAAATCAAAGCCACCGAGATCAATTTTACTTATGATGACCATGGACACCCCGAACTGGGTAATGTTAGCAAGGCACATATTTTTAATATGCTGCTGCAAAAGAAATTAAAAGCATTGAAGTTCATTGTTAAAAGCCGTCCGGTTGAACTGGGTTATGAACTTCGCTGCGTAGACCCTTCGGCTTTCGACCGCTTGTATTGCTCATTGCTTGGCATTGGGGTTAAAATTCTATTTGACCAGGGTAAAACAGGGTGTATGGTAACATCCGATCCAAAGGGCGACATTTTGCCTTTATACCTTAAAGATGTTGAAGGTCCGGACGGAAAAGTAAAACCCCGGCTGGTGGATGTAGACTGCCAGAAATCAGAACTGGTTTTCAGAAACAATATGCATTATATTCGTGAGAGCGACTATGATGCTGCCAGGCAATTTGTCAGCAACCCAGAAGAATTTGATTTCTTTAAAATCTTAAACTGGCATTAATCACTGGTCGAAAATACAGATAAGTTGTTCGATTCAAACTTATTGGTTTTTTATCTGGCCAGAATGACTTAATTTCGTGCCCTTTATCATAGAACCTTCAGTTAAGGTTCCATCCATCAATCAAATATGTGGATTTATCTTGTTAGGCATATTCTTCGTTACAGGCTCCTTAACATCATTGTTATAGCAGCTCTTACTGTGGTGGTAGGATACTATGCCACGAAAGTCCAGGTTTCGTATGAGCCGGCCAGTTTACTTCCTGCCTCCGATTCGGCAAGTATTATTTACAAAGATTTCACCGAGCGATTTGGTAAAGATGGCAGTGTGATGTTTATTGGGATAAAGGATAAAGACATCTTTAAAATAAGAAAGTTCAATGGGCTTTTTGACCTGACTCATGAAATAAAAGAAATAGATGGTGTTGAAGAAATCGTTTCATTGGCGCGGATTTTTAACCTCGTCCGAAACGATTCGTTAAAAAAATTCGAGTTTGAACCGGTAACTTCGAACAAATTAAAGACGCAGCAGGAATGCGATAGCATAGAATCCGTCATTTATTCCTTAAGACTTTATGACGGACTTTTGTACAATAAAGAAAACCATGTGAGTTTGATGATGGTCACCCTGAAAGAGTCCAAACTAAAAACCAAGGAACGAATACACCTCATCAACGAAATAAAATCGAAGGTTGACGATTTTTCACAACAATACGATGTTGAAGTTCATTATAGCGGTTTACCCTACATTCGGATTATTACTGCCAAAAAACTGGAAGATGAACTCTTGTTTTTCGTTGTGCTGGCCATGATCATTACTTCGATTATTTTGATGGTCTTTTTCAAGTCGCTAAAGGCTGTTATCTTCCCAATGCTGATTGTAATGATAAGTGTTATCTGGGTTTTGGGAACCATGTCCATGCTGGGCTATAAAATCACTTTGCTGACGAGCGTATTTCCTCCTCTGCTCATCGTTATTGTGGTGGAGAATTGCATCTTTCTTCTCAATAAATATTATGACGAATACCGAAGTCATGGCAACAAGGTAAAGTCCCTTTCACGGGTGGTTCAGCGTATCGGGAATGCAAACCTGTTAACGAATGCAACAACAGCGGCAGGCTTTGCTGCCTTCACTGTGACAGGGAATAAACTGCTGGTTGAATTTGGTGTAATTGCTTCTATCAATATTCTTGTGGCATATGTCCTGACACTTTTTCTAATTCCTATTTTCTTTAGTTATCTGCCACCACCCAAAGCCCGTCATACCAAACATCTCGACAAGAGTAATGTGAGTATGTTGATTGATCGAATTGTAAATGTTGTTTTGACAAAAAGAAATCCGATTTATTACACCCTGGCAGTGGTATTGGTAATTGCAATCCTGGGAATTTCCCAACTGGAAACCACCGGTAAAATAGTTGATGACTTACCAAAAAAGGATGTTATTTACAAAGACCTTGTTTTTATTGAGCAAAACTTCAACGGTATCATGCCCTTTGAAATTTCGATTGATACCCGTAAAAGAAAGGGCGTTCAGAAACTCTCGACCATTCAAAAAATTGATGAACTTGAGCAAGTGCTTGCCACTTATCCCGAATTATCCAAATCAGTTTCCATAAGCGAAGTCCTTAAATTTTCGAAACAGGCATTCTACAGAGGGAAGGAATCGATGTATAGTTTACCAAATAATCAGGAAAAGAATTTCATTTTAAGGTATATACCCAGCCAGGAAAAAAACCAACGGACCATCCTGAACTCCTTCGTTGACTCTACCATGCAATACACGCGAATCACTACTCAAATGGCCAATGTTGGCACCTACGATATTCAGCGGATTAAAGACGATCTGAGGCCGAAAATTGATTCCATTTTTGATAAGGAAAATTTTGATGTTCAGATAACCGGGACCAGCGTTGTATTTTTAAAGGGAAATCAATACCTGGTTAAGAATTTGTTCACAAGCCTTTTGTTGGCATTACTGATCATTACTGTTTTAATGGCCTTGCTCTTTACATCCATTCGGATGATATTGATTTCGTTGATCCCAAATATTATTCCTCTGCTTACCACAGCAGCCATGATGGGATTTATTGGCATTCCGATCAAGCCATCAACGGTGCTGATCTTTAGTATCGCCCTTGGAATTTCAGTTGATAATGCGATTCATTTTCTCTCTCGTTACCGGTTGCAACTTAAGCTAAACAACTGGCATATTAAAAACTCGGTGATTGCGGCTTTGAAAGAAACCGGATTCAGTATGATCTATTCCTCTGTTGTCCTGTTTTTTGGATTTGGTATCTTTATTTTGTCTTCATTCGGGGGTACAGAATCACTGGGTTATCTGATCGCATTCACCCTATTAATCGCCCTGCTTTCCAATCTTCTTTTGTTGCCGTCGTTGATTTTATCGCTTGACAACCGGATCACAACCAAAACCTTTAAAGAACCTTTGTTGGAAATTTTTGATGAAGAGGAAGACATTGATCTCGACGAATTGGAAATTGAACAAATTGACACGAGAGGTTCGGCCTGATATGTAAAAAGTATATTGGTTATTTGCATTTAACTTTTAACTTTGAATCTTTAACTTTAAACATCTACAACAATGAAAGGCATCATTTTAGCAGGAGGATCAGGAACAAGGCTTCATCCCATAACCCTCGGAATCAGTAAACAATTAATGCCGATTTACGACAAACCCATGATCTATTATCCACTATCTGTATTGCTTATGGCTGGGATCAGAGACATCTTAATTGTTTCCACACCTCACGATTTACCTGGTTTTCAACGTTTACTGGGTGATGGAAATAGACTGGGATGCTCTTTTAGTTATGCCGAGCAGATAATACCCAACGGGCTGGCGCAGGCATTTGTCATCGGTGCTGATTTTATTGGTAACGATAAAGCTGCATTGGTATTGGGCGATAATATTTTTTATGGAAGCGGGCTTGGAAAATTACTTGCCCAAAATAATGACCCGGACGGAGGAGTGGTTTTTGCCTATCACGTTTCTGACCCTGAACGTTATGGTGTTGTTGAATTTGATAAGGATAACAAAGCCATTTCAATAGAAGAGAAACCGGCAAATCCAAAATCCAATTTTGCTGTTCCCGGATTGTACTTTTATGACAACTCGGTGGTTGATGTTGCTAAAAACCTTAAGCCCAGCGCCAGGGGAGAATATGAAATCACGGATGTAAACAGGTATTATTTAAATAAAGGAAAGTTAAAAGTAGGAATATTAAACCGGGGCACTGCCTGGCTCGATACTGGCACATTTGAATCTTTGATTCAGGCATCACAGTTTGTGCAGGTAATTGAAGACAGGCAGGGATTGAAAATTGGTTGTATTGAAGAGGTGGCCTACCGAATGAATTTCATTACCGATGAGCAGCTTCGAAAGCTGGCTGAACCCCTGTTAAAAAGCGGGTATGGACAATACCTGCTAAGCCTAATTGATTAATTATTTATGCGATGAACTCACTCGAAACCGTTCAGGAATTAATAAAAAAGGAAATTGCTCAAATATCCTATCCAGATAAACCAAAGAATTTATACGAACCCATTCATTATACGCTGGAACTGGGTGGTAAACGTTTGCGTCCTGCTTTGTGTTTGCTGGCTTGTGATCTTTTCGGCTCAGATATTAAATTAGCCCTAAAACCAGCTCTTGGAATTGAAATTTTCCACAATTTCACCCTGTTGCATGATGACATCATGGATGCTGCCCCTATTCGTCGGGGAAAACCATCAGTACATAAAAAATGGAATTCAAATGTCGCCATACTTTCCGGGGATACAATGATGGCATTATCCTACGAGTATATTATGCAAGCTCCTGAAAAATTAAGGTCGGAAGTTTTTTCAGTCTTTAATAAAACAGCAATTGAAGTTTGCGAAGGACAACAATACGATATGAATTTCGAAATCCAATCAGATGTTTCTATAGTGGATTACCTGGAAATGATCCGCCTGAAAACAGCTGTTTTGCTTGCAGGCAGCTTGAAAATTGGAGGAATTATAGGTGGTGCTGGAAAGGAAGACGCAGAAAACCTTTATCATTTTGGTGAAAACATCGGGATTGCATTTCAATTAAAAGATGACTTATTGGATGTGTTCAGCGACCAGGACAAATTTGGCAAACAAACCGGTGGGGATATCCTCTCGAATAAAAAGACATTTCTCTATTTAAAAGCATTTGAACTCGCTAATGGACGTACTTTCGATTCGTTGTATTATTTTTTCCACACGAAACCGGAAAATGAATCGGATAAGATAGATGGGGTAAAAGAGATTTACAAAGAGTTGAATATTGAATCCATTACGTTGAAGGAAATAGATGTTTATTACCAAAGAGCAATGCAATTTTTGGAAAAAGTAAAAGTTTCACCAGAAAGAAAAACAGAGTTGATCAAATTCGCTAACGTGCTGAAGAAAAGGGAATTTTGAGCGTGTTAATTATGTACCACCGATTTCACGGGTCAATACAGAAAAAGGCCATAAAAAACATAAAGGAGAAAACATTACTCAAATAATCTGTGCCAATCTGTGAAATCTGTGGTGAAATATCCAATTCAACACAATGTCGTAAATTTGCACCCTATGTCACTTTTCAACTATCAATCCCGAGTCATCCAAATTGGCGACCTGCCTGTTGGAGGGCATTATCCCATCCGGATACAATCAATGACCTCAACCCCTACGATGGATACGCAAGCCACTGTTGAACAATCCATTCGTATGATTGAAGCAGGATGTGAATATGTGAGGATAACTGCCCAGGGAGTTAAAGAGGCTGAACATTTGGCAGTAATAAAAAAAGAACTTAGAAAAAGGGGTTACACCACACCTCTTATTGCAGATATCCATTATCAACCCAAAGCGGCTGAAATAGCTGCACAATGCGTCGAAAAAGTTAGGATAAACCCGGGAAACTATATTGACAGAAACAAAGGAAAAGCAGAGTATACTGAGTCAGAATTTCAAGCAGAAGTGGAGAAAATCAGGGATCGGATCAAACCCCTTTTACGCATTTGTAAGCAATATGGAACGGCATTGCGAATAGGGAGTAACCATGGCTCTCTATCAGAAAGAATCTTGAGTCGATACGGTGATACTCCTTTAGGAATGGTGGAATCTGCATTGGAATTCGTAAGAATTTGTGAAGATCTCAGTTTTTATAATATAGTCCTCTCCATGAAAGCCAGCAGTGTAAAGGTAATGGTACAAGCCAACCGACTGCTTGCAAAAAAAATGATGGAAGAAGAAAGAAACTATCCCATCCACCTGGGAGTGACAGAAGCTGGGGATGGCGAAGATGGCAGGATCAAATCAGCTGCCGGTATCGGGCCACTGCTTGAGGATGGAATTGGAGATACATTCAGGGTTTCGTTAACGGAAGACCCGGAGTATGAAATCCCGGTAGCTCTATCAATAACAAAAAAATTTAATCAAACGAAGGAAAGGACAAAAGCATCTTCTCCTGTTGTTCAAAGTCCAGGGTTTAATCCTTTTTCATTCACCAAAAGAAAAACCATCCGGCAAGGGCTTATTGGAAACTCTCAGCCACCCGTTGTTATCGTCAACAGTCAGAGTTTTATTAAAAAAGACAGAAAAACCGGGATCCTTCCCGATTATATCAGCACAGCAAAAAACATCCTTATTATTCCGGATGGCTCCATGGTGGGGCCTGAAGTGGTTTCGTTTGATGCCACCAATGACAATGAAAACATACTAAACGATGTTTGTGATTCGGTTCTGGTTTTGGACACAAACGTTGACCTTCCAATTCATGAATCCCGTAAAACGATTTCAGGCTTAATTGAAAAAAAATCTCAAATCCCAATTATCCTGAAAAGGAACTTTAAAGGATTATCAAAAGAAGATTTAGTATTAAAGGCTGCCTCTGACTGCTCATTTCTTCTTATTGACGGGTTAATTGATGGGATTTGGCTGGAATCGGAGACAGTGGATTTGCAATCCATTTCCGAAATTTCCTTTGGAATTTTACAGGCCAGTGGTTCAAGAATTACCAAAACAGAATACATTGCCTGCCCATCCTGCGGAAGAACATTGTTTAACATTCAGCAGGCTTTGTCAAAAATAAAAGAGAGAACCAACCACCTTAAGGGGATAAAAATTGCTGTTATGGGTTGTATTGTTAATGGACCGGGTGAAATGGCCGATGCTGATTTTGGTTATGTTGGGGCAGGGCCAGGGAAAATAAATTTGTACAAAGGTAAATTAGTGGTGAAGAAAAACGTCAATGAGGATATGGCTGTTGATGAGTTGATTGATTTAATAAAGTCACATGGACAATGGATTGATAAATAGGATCCTTTTCAAATAATGATATACTTGACAATGGATTGAAAAACCTTCAGCATTATCTGCAATTACAAAAACAAGATCCTTATCCTGAGACATTTGACATTCATTTTGATGGGAATAAATCCTTTTTAAGTAATATTTCATACAATACAATTATTATTATTGAATAATTGTACTTTTGCCTTTTTATACTTCTTCCCTGTGCAATATTCAAGGGAAAATTAAGTTTATTTCATTGATTTTATCGGGTTTATGAATTTACCAGTTTCACTATGATAATCGTAAAACATTTAGTAAAATTTATTGTTTTTTTTCTCCTTTTAGAAACTTACACATACGGGCAAAGTGTCGGTATTGGTGAATGGAGAGACCACCTTCCCTACCAGAGTACAATCTCAGTTTCCGATGGGAATAACAATATCTATTGTGCTACTCCGTACAGCTTATTCTATTTTAATAAATCGGATAACAGCATTAACCGGATAACTACCATCTCGGGATTAAGCGATATTGGAATCGTAAAAATAGGATACAACAAAGCCTATAGTACTTTGTTAGTGGCTTACAGCAATACCAACATTGACCTGATCAAGGGCAACGATATCATCAATATGCGCGATATCATTAACAGTGCTGCCATTACCCCCGAAGAAAAATCAATTTACAGCGTCATGTTTATTGATAACCTGGCTTATTTATCCTGTGGATTTGGAATCGTTGTTTTGGACATTGTTAAAGAAGAAATTGTTGACACTTATTACATTGGCCCAAACGGAAGCCATTTAAAGGTTTTTGACTTAACTTATAACGATACTTCTTTCCTTGCAGCCACAGAGAGCGGGCTTTATTATGCTGATATTGACAATCTGAACCTGGCTTATTTTGGCTCATGGAGCAAAGATGAAACCCTGCCTTTTCCCGATGAAACCTATAGTCATATCATTACCAATGGCGATAAAATTTACATAAGCAAAGACAGTGAGATTTATGGTAAAGACACCGTTCTTTATTACGATAATTCGCAATGGAACTACGGAAACAATATAAAAAACGGGGTAGTTGAAAACCTCAGGTCATACAATAACAAGCTTTATATCGTTTACATTTCATACATTGATATCTTTGATGAAGACAATGTTTTACTAAGCAATATATGGAAGTATGATGAGCAGACCAATCCTGCATCCAGAGATGTTGCTGTAGATGACAATAACCAGCTTTGGATTGCGGATAATAAAAATGGATTGGTACGCCAAAATGCCGATTACGACTATACATTCATCCATCCAAACGGGCCGCTTACGGCTGATGTATATGCGATGTCTGCCGAAGGGAATACCCTATGGACAGTGGCAGGAGGAATGGATTTAAGTTGGAACAATTTATTCAAAAGGGTCAGTACTTCCTCTTTTATAGATGAAGAATGGACCACAATCAGCGATCAAAATGGAGTTGGTTTTGATGATGCTCGCGACCTGGTTTGTGTTGCTGTAAATCCAACAAACCACAATCAGGTATTTGCCGGCTCGTGGACAATTGGGATGCTTGAATTCGAAAACCAACAATTCGATACCTTATACACTCCTGAAAATAGTGGCCTGGATTATAAGAACAATCAGGGCGGTGATATTTGTAAAGTAGGAGGATTAACATTTGATAAATCAGGCAATCTTTGGGCCATAAGTTCCCATGCAAACAATCTCCTGTCTGTTCGTATCCCTGACGGCTCGCCCCTTGGCGAATGGCATTCATTTTATCTGGGATCATTCTCCAGTACTCAGGATGCCGGTGAACTGGTTATTGACAATTCCGGGCAAAAATGGATTCGGATCAGGGCTGAACATTCTTTAATCGTATTTAATGATAACAACACAATTACAACTCCTGGAGATGATCAGGTAAAGGTGCTGACTTCTGCTGCCGGAAACGGAAATATTCCGGGAAATAAAGTATTCAGCATTGAGGTAGATAACGATGGGGAAGTTTGGATCGGAACCGATGAGGGTGTGGCTGTGTTTTATTCTCCTGAAAATGTATTTTCTTCTTATAACTATGATGCGCAAAGAATTTTAATACCCAGGAATGACGGGACTGGTTTAGCTGATATTTTACTCGAATTTGAGACAGTAACAGCGATTGCTGTCGATGGTGCCAATAACAAATGGATTGGAACAGACCGTTCAGGAGTTTTCCTTTTATCTCCGGATGGACAAGAAGAGATACATCATTTTACTCAGCAAAACAGCCCTTTATTGTCGAATAACATTACCAGTATTGCTATCAAGGATGATGGAGAGGTTTTCTTTGGGACTGCAAACGGAGTGATTTCCTACAGAGGGTCAGCTACACCCGGAACCGAAACCAATTCGGATGTTTATGCTTATCCTAATCCCGTAAAGCCCGGATATAACGGGCCTATTGCAATAACCGGATTGGTCACCAATGCCAGTTTCAAAGTCACAGACATCAGTGGAAACCTTATTTACAGTGGAATTGCAGAAGGTGGACAGGCCATTTGGAACGGAAATAATTTTGAAGGCCGCAGGGCACAATCCGGTGTTTACCTCGTATTCGTTACAAATGATGATGGGTCTGAAAAAGTCGTAACCAAAATTTTGTTTATCAACTAATGCTTCACCAAACGCGTGGCATCGTTTTCATCAACTGAAATATTCCGAAACCAGTTTAATCGTTAAAATTTATACTGAACAATTTGGAATTCAATCATACCTGGTCCACGGAATCAGAGGCAAAAAAGCAAAACTAAAACCAGCCCTTTTTCAGCATTTGTCTCTCGTTGACCTGGTAGTTTACCACAAAGAAAAAAAAGAGATTCAAAACCTAAAAGAAGTAAGAATTGCAGTCCCTTTTCATCAGATCCTTTTGATGTCAGAAAGAGTTCAATCCTGATTTTTTTAAATGAAGTCCTGCATAAGGTGATCAAAGAAGAAGAACCCAATCCGGAATTGTTCGCGTTTCTGTTTAATGCTATTCAAATACTTGATAATGACACGGAAAACACTTCTGATTTTCACTTATTGTTTTTAATGCAGTTAACAAAATTCTTAGGATTTCATCCTAAAAACAACTTTTCAGAGAAAGAACCAAATTTCAATTTGGAAGAAGGATTTTTTTCCTCTTCAAGCTTTCCTGAGAACATCGGAATTAGTTTACCATTCAGCAAGTATTTTTCAGATCTATCAATAACTTCCTTTATCAACCCTGATAAAGTTATCATCGGTCAAAACCACCGAAACAAACTACTGGAAATTATTTTAAGGTATTACCAGTTGCACATTCCAGTAGTCATGAATATTAAATCACATTTGGTATTGAATACTGTTTTGAATTCCTAATGGGTCAACACCCTTACATATCGGTTAAAGAAAAACCAAACACAGCTTCGAATGATTTTAACAGAATAGACTTCACCTCTGGCATCTCAATTTTTTCTCCCCTCTCTTTCTGCAGAGAAGTAACCCCTTTATCAACAAAACCACAGGGGTTGATATAATTGTAGTAATCCAAATCGGTGTTTATGTTAAAAGCAAATCCATGCATGGTTACATATCGGCTCACTTTTACACCAATGGCGCAGATCTTTCTGGCTTTCATAGGATCATCCGGGTCAAGCCAAACTCCTGTCGCTCCTTCAAGACGGCTTGCAGAAATTGAATATTTTTTCAGGGTACGAATCACTACCTCCTCCAGGTTATACACATATTGCTTAACGCTCATTGAATAAGCCTCCAGGTCAATAATGGGATATCCAACTATTTGCCCCGGTCCATGGTAGGTGATGTCACCCCCCCTGTCAATCTTAAAAAAAGCTGCCCCTTTTTCACCTAATAGCTCTTTATTAAGAAGGAGGTTGTTTTCCGATCCGCTTTTTCCCAGAGTGTATACATGAGAGTGTTCACAAAACAGCAAATAATTGTAATTTGTCTGTTGTTCGCAAATAGGCAATTCCCTGTTAAACAGCTTGAGTTCTATCACCTGGCCTGAAATACTCTTTTGGTAATCCCAGGCTTCCGCATAATCAATCAACCCAAGATCTTTGTATATTACTTTATTTTTCATTTAATACCTGAAAACCTTAAACATCGAATTCCGAACCTCGAACTTCGAACTACAACACATGCTTCTCCGCATGATACGACGACCTGACCAGGGGACTGCTCTCTAAATACCTGAAACCTTTTTCCAGTCCCACTTTTTTATATTTCTCAAAAACCTCCGGGGTAATAAATTCTTTAACTGCTAAATGGTTTTTGGTTGGTTGCAAATACTGTCCGATGGTTAACACTTCACACCCAACCCTTCGAAGATCATCCATCGTTTCGAGCACTTCCTGTTCTGTCTCCCCAATACCGACCATGATTCCTGATTTGGACCGAACATGAGATTGAGAAATAAACCCTAATACATCCAGGCTCAAATCATATTTGGCTTTACTTCTAACAATTGGTGTGATCCTTCTAACTGTTTCCAGGTTATGTGAAATAACTTCGGGTCCGGCATCAATTATTCTTTGAATAAGATCTGTATTCCCATCAAAGTCAGGGATCAAGGCTTCAATGGTTGTATTCGGATTGGATTCTTTTATTTTTTTAATGGTTGAGGCCCAAATTTCAGCACCCCCATCCTCCAGGTCATCCCGGTCAACAGAAGTTAATACACAATGCTTCACACCCATTTTCTTAACTGATTCGGCAACCCGTTCCGGTTCATTCCAATCTGCTGGCGCAGGCTTTCCGGTTTTAACATTGCAAAACTTACAGGCCCGTGTACAAATATCACCCAATATCATGAGGGTGGCCGTTCCCCTGCCCCAGCACTCGGCCATATTCGGACAATGACCACTCGTGCATATGGTATGAAGCTTATTCTTTTCAACAATCTCCCTCACGCCCAGGTACTGTTTTCCAATGGGCACCTTTGTCTTCAGCCATTCCGGTTTTCTTATTTTTACTTCACCCATGATTCCTAAAATTATTTCGCAGCAAAATTATTAATTTTTAAAGCCGGGCAACCCTGCCAATTCGATATTTGTCTTTTTAGGACAAAGAAATTAATTTTATTTTTGTTCAATCTTTAAATTCATTATTCATTAAACTTCAATTATTATGAGAAAATTTACTTTAATCGCAGCATTATTTTTTGCTGTAAATTTTGCTTTTAGCCAGACACCCCTAACGGTAGCTGTAGACTTTACAGCGACTGGTACCGATGGCATAGAGTATAATCTATTTGACATTCTTGCCGGAGGTCAGCATGTTTGCATCGATTTTTTCTTTACCACTTGAAGTTCGTGTATAAGCACCGCTCCTATGATAAGCGAGGCTTACGAACTATTTGGTTGCAACACTGCTGATTTATTTATTATGAGTGTAAATACCGGGGATACAGATGCAGAATGTATTCTTTTTGATGAAACTTATGGAATTGAATTTCCTTGTATTAGTGGTGTAGAAGGTGGAGGCACCGCAATCAATAATACTTATGGAATTGGAGCTTATCCAACCTATATTTTAATTGCACCTAACCACGACATTGTTGAGCAGGATATGTGGCCGATTTCGAGCACCCAGACATTTGTTAATTATTTTGAAAGCAATGGCCTGGTACAGGCAGAATGCGGTGGCCTGTCAGCCAATTTCATAGCCGATGTTACTGATATTTGTGAAATGGATATGGTAAACTACTCTGATCTTTCTTCCGGAGCGATCACCAGTTGGGAGTGGACATTTGAAGGTGGTAACCCGGCCACTTCAACGGAACAGAATCCTGTTGTTACTTATGAAAATCAAGGAACATACGATGTTGAATTAACCGTTTCTGACGGAACACAATCCAACACTTTCCTTTTGGAAGACTATATTACAGTTTCAACGACACCACCAACCATGCTGAACCCCTTCAGCGATGTATGCGAATATTGGCCGGAATTTGAATTAACCGGTGGCTCACCGGCAGGTGGAGTTTATTCTGGGCCGGGTGTTGCAAATGGAATGTTTGATCCGGCTGTTGCAGGATTGGGAACACATACAATTACCTATACATATACTGCATCCAATGGCTGCGATAACTTTGCCGAGCAAACGATACTGGTAGATCCTTGCACCGGCGTTGGGGAATTGTCAGAAAAAGGCATGCGTATTTATCCAAACCCGACTGCCGGCAATTTTGAAGTTGAATTGTATTATTCAGGTAACGTTACAATCCAGGTTATGAATGTTCTTGGTATTACTGTTTATGAAGAAAACACAGTAGCCAACGGGAAAATGGTACAATCCATTAACCTCAGTACATTTGAAGATGGAATATATTTTGTAACCATAAGAACTACTGAAGATACTTTTGTTAAGAAATTGAAATTGAATCATTAAATAAATTGACATAAATACTGAAACCCTGAATTATTACAATTCAGGGTTTTTTATTTCCCCTGATTATTGCTCTTGAATTGTTGAATTCTCCATTGAATTGTTGTATATTTATGCTCTTTAACCAATAAGATAAAAACATGAAAGTCAATTTTTACTGTCCGCATTGCAAAGGTGCCATTAACGCCAAAAACAACATTATACTTTCGGCCAAAAGCGAAACCGATAAAAGCGGCCTGATCCTGATGCACGAAGAGATTGGGAACTATTCGGTGGTTATGAGTTCTACCCTGAAAGTACAACCCGGTGAGATCGTTGACTTCTATTGTCCGATCTGTCATGCCAGCCTGAACACCTCTATGGGAGAGCATTATGCAAAATTCACAAGAAGGGATGAGCAAAACAAAGTAACAGGGATTATTGTTTCCAGAAAATATGGCGATCAGTGTACTTTTCAAATAGATGAGGAAAACAAAATCCAATCCTATGGGCAATGCTTAAGCCGGTTTGTCGATCCTGACTGGTTTAAATAAAATCAAGGTAACTTATCGGGCATCTAAAATTCATTTTTAAAGGAGATGCATGATTAATTGATATTTCGGGAATAGGGGATTAAATGGTATATGGCAAAGGTAAAAGCTAAAATTTTGAAGGGAGATATTTTTTATATGAAACCAACCACCCCAATGTCCTTTATTCTTAATATTCAACACTATTTTCGAAAGACAATTTCATGGCCCAGCTAAATTCAATTTCTTTTCCGGAATTGATTACCCGTTTTTATGTTTCTCATAAAGTTGGTAGATCAACCCATCAGCCAGACCGATTTTAGGAACCAGTAGTGATTTCACTTTGATGATTTTTAATATATAAAGGAATATCTTAGCAGCAGGAACAATCACATCTGCGCGGTCGGGCCGTAAACCAAGTTTCTCAATACGCTCATCAAGAGTAAAATCTTTTAACTTTTTATAGGCACTTTTCAGCTCATCGGTTTTCAAGGTAAAATCAAAGGAATTACCATACATTTTATTTAGTTTATTAATATTTCCGCCTGAGCCAACAACATTAATCTTCCCGAATTCATTTTTGAAACCCAAAAGCCATTCTTTCAACAATTCCCATTCTTGCTTTTTCACTTTTTTGCTTAACAATCTCAGCGTGCCAATCTTAAAAGATTTCACACTGACCAGATTGTCTTCCAACAACAGTGAAATATCCGTACTTCCTCCGCCTACATCAATGTACATAGAAAATCCATGAGGGTGTTCAAACGTCAGTTTGTTAGTCCTCCTGATAATATTGGCCTCCTCAATACCATCAATGAGCCTTACATTCATTCCCACCTCCGCACGGATTCGCTGCAATAATTCCAATCCGTTTTCGGCTTCACGCATAGCGGCAGTTGCACAGGCAGCAGACGCAACCGGATCGTAAACTTCAATCAGGGTTTTAAATGCATTCAGGGTTTTTATCAAATTATCCGCCCTTCTATCCGAAATACGGTTGATGGAATACACATCCTTGCCCAAACGGGTTGGAATCCTTACAAGGGTAGCCTTTTCCACATACGCTTTACCATTTAGTTCAAAAACATTTGCAAATAAAAGCCTGGCGGCATTGGAACCTATATCTATGGCGGCAAAAATCATATAAAATAAAAGGTGGTTCTATTTGTCAATCTAATTTAATAAAAATGGCTTTTAAAAAAACAGGATGGATTATCAAACCCATCATTCTATTGCTGAACTTTATTTTTGAAATAATTATAAATTTCAAATTGTGACCGGATCCTTGCTTTCTCGTCTGAAATGCGGTACTCATTTATTCTGTTATTGTTGATGATGCGTGCCTTGCAGTTGTCCCTTAGCTGTATCTGAAGAATATCCCACAATTCCTGTCTGATTTCGGAATCCAATACGGGAGTAATAACCTCCACGCGGTGATCAAGATTCCGTGGCATCCAATCCGCAGAACCGATATAGTAATGATTGTCATTATTGTTGCAAAAAACAAAAATTCTGGAATGCTCCAAAAACCGGTCAATGATGCTGATAACTTCAATATTATCGCTCACACCTTCAATACCAGGAATCAACACACAGATACCCCTAACGATCATTTTCAATTTTACCCCCGCCTGGCTTGCTTCATAAAGTTTTTTGACCATTTTTTTATCAACAATGCTGTTGATTTTGATAATGGCCCATGCTTCTCTTCCTTCTTTGGCATTCTTGATTTCCTTATCAAGGGCCTGGAAAAAAAAGCTTCTTGTGTAAAACGGAGATATGATCAGGGTTTTAAAACTAGGGTGAAAATAACGGGTTTCGAACAATTGAAAAACCTTATCCACTTCAGAAGCAATATCCTGATTCGCTGTTAGCAAGCTGTTGTCAGCATAAACTTTAGCCGTAGATTCGTTGAAATTTCCGGTGCTTATGTTGGCGTAATAAACATCCATGTCGTCTTCATTGCGCGTTACACAAATCAATTTTGAGTGCACCTTAAACCCGGGAATAGTAGGAACTATCTTTACTCCCTCATCATGCAATTTACCGGCAATCAGGATATTTGCCTCTTCATCAAAACGGGCTTGTATCTCCAAAAAAACAGTAACCTTTTTTCCATTGCGTGCCGCATTGACCAAAGCGTTGATCACGTTTGAATACTTCGCTGCCCGGTAAAAGGTCATTTTAATTTCTGTTACCTTGGGGTCAATGGATGCTTCGCGCAGAAAGTCAATTATATATTTAAAAGACTGATAAGGAAAATGGATCATTACATCCTTTTGCTTCAGCAAATTAATGATGCTGGTATTGGGTGGAATATCCTTGTGTAAAAGCGGAGGAAATGAAGGGTAATACAAGGATTCATTTCCAATCTTCGGAAAAGACATAAAGTCTTTAAAATTATGATACCGTCCACCGCCCCGCAGATTATCTTCACCCGAAATTCTTAATTTTCTGGTTATCTTATTCAGCAGTTTCTCTGGAATATCTTTGTCATAAACAAACCTCACCGGAACCCCTCTTTTTCTTTGTTTAAGGCTATCGCTCATTTTTTCAAGAAAGCTTTTCGAGATATCGTTATCAATATCCAGCTCTGCATCGCGGGTAATTTTAATGGTATAGGCATCAAACGTATCATACCCAAAAATGGAAAATATGTCTGCCAAACAATAACGGATCACATCATCCATTAAAATAATATAGTGGTTCTCTCCGTGGTCAGGTAGAATTAAAAAGCGCGACAACGACTTTTGTGGAACCTTGATAAGGGCATAGGAACTTTTGAGGGAGGCATCGGAACTCGACAATTGAACAGCCAGGTAAATAGAGCCATCCTTTATGGATGTTATTTTTTGAAAACGATCGAGCATTATAGGAAAAAGATATTGCCTCAATTCCTCCTGATAAAACTGTTTAACAAACTTACCCTGTTCTTCATCCAATTCATTTTCATTGAGGATATAAACGCCTTCATTGGCCAGTTCCTTAACAATCATTAAATAGGTTTCAGTAAAAAGTTTTTCCTGATCCGCAACAATATCCCTGATATGGTCAATTAATACTCTGGGATTGTCTTCATCTTCCAGGTATTCCCGGTCAATTTTAAGCATCCTGTTGAGAGTAGCAACCCTAACCCGGAAAAATTCATCCCGGTTATTGGAAAAAATACCCAGGAATTTAATTCTTTCAATCAAAGGAGTAGCGGGGTCAATGGCTTCCTGAAGAACGCGTGCATTAAAATGCAACCAACTGATTTCCCTGTTTATTATATATGTCGGGCCTTGGGATTGGGGTCCTAAATAGTTCATAGAATTCAACATAAAATTATTTTCTCTTTTTCTTTTCCTTCATCAGCTTAGGCGAAACGACAAATTTAGTTTTTTTATCGGAAAGCGGCAATTGCTCCCATTTGTCTGTGCTAAACTCAATGCATACAATTCCTGAAGTAGGAAGCCAGTCAATCTTATCTTTTAGGAAAGAATTGGCAAAACTTGTAAAGGTGGGGTTATGCCCAACCAACATCAGTGATTGGATATCATCGGACAAATCATAAAACAGATTGAACAAGCTGTCCATGTCGCCATGATAGATACGGGTAGAAATCTGGATTTCATTTTCGGGATAGTGCAGGGCGTTTGCTATAATAATAGCCGTACTCCTTGCTCTTACTGCATGGCTTGAAATAATCAAATCCACTTTTACATTGTTCTCCAATAAATAATCAATAACAAGTTTTGTTCGTTTCTTGCCCTTTTCGAGTAATGGCCTTTCATGGTCTGCATGGCCGGGGCTATCCCACGAAGATTTGGCATGCCTTACGATATAGAGTGTTTTCATTTGCAGGAGGATTATATTTTGCTAAGGTAATTGTTATCCTTCGAAAATTCATGAAATTTTCCATAAGTTAATAAAAAATTAAGGATTAAAATTTGGTGATAAATTGCTAATACCAGTGGATATCTCAGGTTGGTTAATCCAGTTCCGGGAAATTAATTTCATCCTTTACAACAAATGCATTCGGATAATCCCCGATAATTTCTTTCAGCACTTTTTCCGCTTCAATTTTTGTCCGGTAGTCTCCAATTCTCACTTTGTAATAAGGTTCCTGGAAAATTAAATAATTCCTGAGTTCAGGATATTTGCTTACAAATTCCGCTTTTGCCTCAATGGCCTGGGTTTTTGAAAAATTGCCTGCTTCAAAAAAGATTTGGATCCGCCAGCCTTCAATACCCGGGTTTTGCTCGTTTAAATAAAGATGCTTGCTCAACAGGGTATCAACAAGAGGATCCTGAATAATTTGAAGCTCGTCCCTGTTCATCCTCTTGCGAAAAAGGGATAAGCTTAATAAAACAAACAAAATCAACAGAAATGGATTTTTCAATTCAGCTCTCACCATATTTTTTAGAAAATTAAACGACAAAGGTAGAATGAAATTACAAATAACAACCAAAACTTTTAGCGGCTTTGAATTCGGATGTATTCCTTTGCATGGATGCTCAGTACCGGAATGGGAGAGTGATTGACCATTTGCTGGGCATAGGCACCCAAAAACAAATTGGCGGTTGTGGTTTCCTGCTCCGTCATGATAGCAATAATATCGGCATCAATTGCTTTCGCATAGTTAATGGTTGAGTTGGTTACATTTTCTGCTTCAACCGATTCAACATGATGTTGAATACCTTGTTCCTCCAGGTACTTAACGACCTGCCTGGTGTAATTATCCACTTTGTACCTTACCGCTTTTATGGTGGTTGAATACAACGAAACGATATGGATTTCAGAATTATAATATTTCGCGATTATTGAAGCAAATGGGACTTTCTGCCGGGTTTCAAGCGAGCTGTCAATAGGGATTACAATTTTCTTAATGCCTTTTTTATATTTATAATCAGCCCTAATGGTAATAACCGGACAGGGAGCTGTTGTGACAATCCGGTAAGCATTGCTGCCAATCCAGAATTCTTCAAAACCGGTAACTCCATGCGTACCTGCAACGACCAACATGGCATCGCTGTACTTTGCTTGGTTTGCAATTTCAATGTGAACCTTTCCCTTTCGGATTTTATAGGTGATCTCTCCTTTTTTAAGCCTTGAAGAGTGCTTTGCAATCAATTCATCAAAATTGTCAGCTATTTCTTTTCGTGTACTTATTGAAGCCGGATAGACCGATTCATCACTTTTGGTATTATCCACCCAAACCAATAATAGATTGGCTTCTATTTTATTGGATAGTTCAATGGCATAGTCCAGTGCATGAACCGAGCACTTGGAAAAATCAATGGCAACGATTATTGTTTTCATCTCTAAGTAGATTTATTTCTATCTGCTAAAATACGAAAAATTTTATTTGATTACTTTTGTTTCATTAATTTACACGGTAACCGATGAACGAAAATCTGGATGCAAGCAGGCAACACCTTACAAAAACAGAACTGGAAATTGAAAAAGTTTTGAGGCCCAGTGTTTTTGACGATTTTGCCGGTCAAAAAAATGTTACCGACAACCTGAAAGTTTTTGTTGAAGCCGCCAAACTTCGTGGTGAATCGCTTGATCATGTTTTGCTCCATGGCCCTCCGGGATTGGGAAAAACAACCCTTTCGCACATCATAGCCAACGAACTTGGTGTAAACATTAAAATATCTTCGGGGCCGGTACTTGACAAACCCGGCGACCTTGCCGGATTGCTTACCAACCTGGAAGAAAACGATGTATTATTTATTGATGAAATTCATCGCCTGAGCCCTGTTGTTGAAGAATACCTTTACAGCGCCATGGAAGATTATAAGATTGACATTATGATCGAAACCGGGCCCAATGCACGAAGTGTACAAATCGGCTTAAGCCCATTTACCCTTATTGGCGCTACTACACGATCGGGATTATTGACAGCGCCACTTCGTTCCCGTTTCGGCATCAACTCCCGGCTTTCCTATTACGATACCAAAACCCTGGATCATATCGTTCAGCGGTCTGCAGGAATTTTAAAGGTTAAGATCAGCCCCGAAGCGGCCGCCGAAATTGCAGGCCGGAGCCGGGGAACTCCTCGTATTGCCAATCTGCTCTTGCGGCGCATCCGCGATTTTGCCCAAATAAAAGGAAACGGACAAATTGATTTAGCGATATCGCATTATGGTTTGCAAGCCCTTAATGTTGATAAAAACGGCTTGGATGAAATGGATAACAAAATTCTGCAAACAATTATCGAAAAATTCAAAGGGGGCCCTGTTGGGCTTACAACCATTGCAACAGCCGTGGGTGAAGATTCAGGGACCATCGAAGAAGTTTATGAACCCTTCCTGATTCAAGAAGGTTACCTGATGCGCACTCCTCGTGGCAGAGAAGCTACTGAACGCGCCTATCACCGGATGGGAAAATTTAAAGCCAAAGAACAGGAGAAACTGTTTTGATTGAAGATTTCAAATCTTAGATAGTGGATTGAAATGCCTGATTCAAAAAAAAATCATCTTTCAAACTTTATTAAAAACCAAGCTCAGGAGCTGGGGTTTTTTGCCTGTGGAATTTCGGAAGCAAAATTACTGAAAGCCGATTCGGAACGTTTAAGAAATTGGCTTGATAAAGGTTTTCATGCGGAAATGAGCTATATGGAAAACCATTTTGACAAAAGAACTGACCCCAGGGAGTTAGTTGAAAATGCCAGATCCGTTATCTCGGTTTTATACAACTACTTTCCACAAAAGCGTTTGGATGAAAAAGACAATTACAAGATTTCGAAATATGCATACGGCACCGACTACCATCATATTCTCAAACAAAAACTTTTTCAATTAATTGCACGGATTAAAGAGCAAAATAGTGATGCATCGGCACGGGCATTTGTTGATTCGGCCCCCGTGCTCGACCGGGCCTGGGCAGCCCAAAGTGGATTGGGATGGATCGGCAAAAACACCTGCCTGATCAACAAGCAACAAGGATCTTTCTTTTTTATTGGTGAAATAATTACCGATCTCGATCTGGATTATGATATTGAAACCAGCCCCAACCATTGCGGCGGATGTACACGTTGCATTGATGCCTGCCCCACCGGAGCCCTGAACCCATATGTATTGGATTCGAACAAATGCATTTCGTATTGGACCATTGAACACAAGGGCGAAAAAATAACAGAGAAATTAAAAGGTAATTTTGACGACTGGATTTTTGGATGTGATATTTGCCAGGATGTCTGCCCCTGGAACCGCTTATCAGAATCCCATCATGAACCCGAATTCGATCCATCAGGTGAGCTGATGAAAAAAAGAAAACCGGAATGGGAAAGTTTAACCGAAGAACAATTTAAAAAAATCTTTAAAAATTCGCCACTTGAAAGAACAAAGTTTAAGGGTATAAAAAGAAACATCGAATTTGTTAAAGAAGGCAGGAAAAGGGATTAATCTGACCTTTAGCCAATAAAATCGCAAACCCCCTTACGATTCGATTGCTTATTGTATCTTTGATTTATTGAACACAGCCCGATGACCGGACTGGTGGCAGGCGATTTTGTTGTGAATTGCTTTTGAATTGTATCTTTGATTTATTGAACACAGCATAGGAGGCCTTTAGCATTTAAGGTTCTGAAAGTTAGGTTGTGAATCAGGATTAAAAAAACGAGCTGTGATAAACCGTTTTGACATTGGTTGAAGCGGTTTTTTTATTTTTGACAATTTTATCAGCTTTTTATTTAACCGCAGAGGAAACGGAGGAGGCACAGAGGACGCTGAGAAAAGTCGTGTTAGCGCTGAGGTTTCCCTTTAAAAAAGTTCCAGTTGCTGAGGGGTTGGCGGCTTATCCGCCAGGGAGGCTGACCTGAAGAATTCCATCATCCCGAATTGTTTATCGGTTAAGGTAAAAATGATCACCTCCCCTTTCGGGGGCAAAAATGATTTTACCCGTTTGATATGCACATCTGCATTTTCGCGGGAATTGCAATGGCGGGTATAAATGGAATATTGCATCATGGTAAAACCATCATCCTGCAAGCCTTTTCTGAACCGGGTAAAGTTCTTACGGTCTTTTTTTGTCTCGGTTGGTAAATCATAAAATACGAATACCCACAAAATCCTGTATTGGTTTAAACGATTAAAATTTTCACTGTTCATTTTCTTTTTATAACCACAGAGGAATCTGAGAATACACAGAAAACCCTGAGAAAAATACTGTTAACTCTATGATTAAAGTTTCTAGCAGAGAGAGAAAAGATGGGCCGCAGAGGACACGTAGTTTTAAGCCTCATAATATTTATTGATAAGCCGCTTAATACCATTCTTCAATAAACTCACATTAAAATTGATTAACAAACCCAGTTTGTTGTTGTTCAGCTTTAAATAAGTCAATACTTGTGCTGTGTGAACATCAGTAAGCCCTTCAACTGATTTAACTTCAATAATAACCTGGCCTTCAACCAGCAAATCAATTCGATAACTAACTTCCATTTGAACTTCATAATAAATGAGCGGTAAGGGCTTTTCTTTTTCAACCTGCAAACCTGCCATCTTCAATTCATAAAAAAGACACTCTTTGTAGGCCGATTCGAGCAATCCAGGGCCAAGGGCCTTGTGGACTTTGATTGCACAACCGATTATTTTTTCTGATAGCTGGTTTTCTTGCATATCATCTTTTTTTACCACAGAGGGATCAGAGAAGCCGCTGAGAAAGCTGAGAAAACTCTCTGTTAACTCTGTGGTTTATTAAATCATTATTTCAGGATAAAGCAATTTCTTTTGTTTTTTACCACAGAGGAATCTGAGAATACACAAAGAACGTTGAGAAAGCGCTCTGTTAACTTTGCGTTTGCTCTGCTGACTCTGTGGTTTATTAAACCCTTATTTCAGTATAAAGCAATTTCTTTTGTTTTTTTTACCACAGAGGAATCTGAAAGTACACAAAGAACGTTGAGAAAGCGCCTCTGTTAACTTTGCGTTTGCTCTGTGCTGACTCTGTGGTTTATTTATATCATTATTTCAGTATAAAGCAATTTCTTTTGTTTTTTACCACAGCGGAATCTGAGAATACACAAAGAACGTTGAGAAAGCGCTCTGTTAACTTTGGCGTTTGCTCTGCCTGACTCTGTGGTTTATTAAATCATTATTTCAGTATAAAGCAATTTCTTTTGTTTTTTACCACAGAGGAATCAGAGAATACACAAAGAACGTTGAGAAAGCGCTCTGTTAACTTTGCGTTTGCTCTGTTGACTCTGTGGTTTATTAAACCCTTATTTCAGTATAAAGCAATTTCTTTTGTTTTTTACCACAGAGGAATCAGAGAATACACAGAGAACGCTGAGAAAGCGCTCTGTTAACTTTGCGTTTGCTCTGCTGACTCTGTGGTTTATTATATCATTATTTCAGTATAAAGCAATTTCTTTTTGTTTTTTACCACAGAGGAATCAGAGAATACACAGAGAACGCTGAGAAAGCGCTCTGTTAACTTTGCGTTTGCTCTGCTGACTCTGTGGTTTATTATATCATTATTTCAGTATAAAGCAATTTCTTTTGTTTTTTACCACAGAGGAATCTGAGAATACACAAAGAACGTTGAGAAAGCGCTCTGTTAACTTTGCGTTTGCTCTGTTGACTCTGTGGTTTATTAAACCCTTATTTCAGGATAAAGCAATTTTTTAGCCTGCCCTTCAAAACACTTCATCAACGAAGCGGTTGTCCGTTGCATGCCTACCATCAGCGGGCTGGTTTTATTACCTATTTCAACATCAATAGAAGCAATGGCCAGTAATTTCCGTTTAATATCAGGTGTCAATTCTTCAATATCCTCCTCCGTTTCCATTATGCTCAGAACAATGACATCTACATAAGGCCGGAAAGGTTCCATAACATCATCAGCAAGGCAATACGGATTGTATTTGTTCCGGTGGTGAATTCCTACAGCGGGCATCATACCGCTTGCTACCAATGAGCGGGCTACAATGGCCCTTAAAATAGCATATCCATAGTTCAGCAAATTATTGGGTGGTTCACCAAAACGGTATCTTCTGAATTGCTCTACTTCGGCAAACAGGTTATCCCAATAATAAGCCGCTGCCCGTGCCTCGTAATTATCAGGGTCGCCGCTACGAACAGATCGCGCCCAATACAACATCTTCTCCGAATCAACTCCGTAACTTTCCAGTACTGCCCCCTGGTTCCTGATCTTGGCCATGATGGTTTGCTGCCACAGGTTTTTCTTTAACGGCAAGGACGATTCAAGCTGAAAATACATTTTTTCGGTAAAGGCATGGTGCTGGGCCATGGGCAACATCAATCCGGCCGGAAGGTGTTTCTGGTCGCAAAACAGCACCGCCGAATTATTATCAATCAATGCCTGTATCAGTGCAGCAGTAAGTTTTACCTGGTAATGGTCCACCACCATCAGTCCGATGTCTTCGATGGGGACTTGTTTCTGTTCCTTTTCTTTGCCATAATCCACTACCAATTGGTTTTGCTTTTTCATCAGGAAACAGGGATTGCCGAAATAGAGGGTGCGTTTGATCATACTTCAGAACTTAAATTCTATACTTCCATCCATTTTCATTTCAAAATCTTTTCCTTCAATAATGAAATTTGGTTTTGTAGGTTTAAACAAAATCCTTGGAGCAATGAAGTCATTTTGATATTTTGAAAATCCATCTTTTCCAGCTGATTTAAATATCTCTTTGGGAAAAGCCTTGATCAATTCCTCATCATTTCTCGCCTCTAGATGATGTTGAAAAAGCATATTACCAACAGATGCCTGATGTAATCTCTTTATAAAATATAATCTTTTCGAAATTTCCTGCTTGTCAAATTCAATATCTTTTAATTCATCAATAGTATTATAAAATATTACTTTTTGTCCTAACTCAAAAATATGTAATAATATAGCTTCTTTATTCTTAATAAATACAGGTTCCTTTTGTCTAAACAAATCCTTTTTATCTTCAGGAATTCCGATTGACTCTATATATCTAGCAGCTTCAAACTTATTAATTGAAATAATTTCTTTTCCTTTATCATTTTCATATAATCCAAACATAAAGTTTTCGCCAGAATCTGCCCATATATAATTTTTATATACTTTTGAAGAAGTATATACCTGTTCTTTTACCTTAGTAACATTGTCAGCATTCATAAACCCTCTTCCAGATTTTACTCTGCATCTTAAATGACGTATTGTTTTACCATTAAAGTCTTTGAGTTTGTTTTGTTGTACTTTATCTTCGAATAATTGCCTTTTAAGATGTTCAGCCAAATGTTCATCTACAATGATATCAGATTTAAAATTGACATTTTCAATTGGTTTTCTCAGAACCATCCACATTTCATCTTTTCCATCAACCTGGTTATAAATAATATTTCCTTCTTCATTTCTTTGCAAACTGCCATTTTCATCTTTAGCAGCCATTTTTATTTTGCCATAATAAGTTTGCTGATGCAACTCTCCTCTTATAGAATCTCCCTGTGCAATTTTCGGAATTTTATTTCCATTTTCATCCAACAATAATTTTCCATTTCTGTCTCTCAACCATACAACCCGTCCTCTTTTCCTAACAATTTTTTTGCCGGGTGTTAATGTTTGATCCCAATCAGCAATATTATTTATTAAAATGTTTCGATGAATTTCTTCTATCATTGAATATTTAAAATCAGAAAATGGCTTTTCGTGATATTGTTTATTTCTGTTTTCTTCTTCAAATTCATAAGCCTTTTTCAAAATTTCTTCCCTTTTTCTTGAAGAAGGTATCAATGTTAATACCGCGGCATCAATAGCGTGGTGATAATGTTTGCTCCTGTCCTTAAATTCAATTTTGGGCTGAATATTATAAATTTTTCTAAACTTCGCTGTATTCGATCCTTTTATAACATCAACTTTTCCGAAAACAGTTTTTAGATAATGGTAAGCATATTTAGTAATTATTTGTGTATCCACTAACTGACTATTTACAAAACCTTTTGGAACTTCTGTTCGGTTAAACCTGTCTAATTTATTTCTCCAATAATCATATTCCATTTGCCATAAATGCTTTGTACGGATAGCATTGTCCTTTTCTGCTTTATCCTTTGCATTTTTTGATTTTGTCTTCCAAACATCAATTTGATTAAATAAATGTTCAACTTTCTTTTCCCACGCTTCCAGCCTTGGCTTTATAGCAGAATAACCGTTTGAATCGGCTTTAAAGTTTGGCAATTCCGTTGGCATCTTATTCTTCTTAATATTTCGGTTATAGTCTGCATAACAAACTGTTAAGTTTGCTAAAGAGTTGTCAAAAGATTTACTTCGTGGAATAGTATGCTCAAAATCAACTTCGTTGGTATTGAACAAATCTGTCAACTTTATAATATTGCCTGTATACATACACCTCATGCCCTGTTCAAGCCATAAGCGATATTTTTTTATCAATGATTTTTGAGCTTCATTTTTCTCTTTCAGCTTTTTATACGGGTCTAGCATTATTTTTCTTAATTCAAATACTTCATCGCTTTGCTTTTCATCAGTTTGTTCTATAAGAAGACGGATTTTATCAATATCATCTTTGCTTTCAGAATCTGCCTCCCCAATAAATTCTGGATTTTTTAATAGCTCTGAAATAGCTGCACCAAATTCCCTATTTTCAACTTCACGTTCGTTCTGGTATTTTTCAATAGCCCATCTTTTATTTCTGTCATTCAACTCTCTCGCAATTTCTACTACAATCCGGGTTTCCTGATCTATTTTTCCAATTTCAATCAAATAGTTGATAACATCACGCAACCTGTATAGCGTTTTATATGCCATGGGATTTTTGAAAGCTGCTGTTTTAGGACTCATCAAAAACTGCTGGCCTTCCTTTTTTGGATAAATATCAATTTGGGATGGATGATAGATTTTTTTCGTCAAATTTTCTGGGGTATCAAAATTGGCCTCTAAAAAATCTTTAATTTGATTGACCAGGTGTGGTGCTTTTATGTGCTCTCTTTTCGATGAGGCAAAAAACTCCTGGTATTTTACAGATACCTCGGATAAAATTTGTTGTCTGTACTCATCATCAAATTTATCCCAGGTTTTGTCTCCAAAATGTTCTATAGCTGCATATTTAATATCTTTTGAATCAGCGTCATCTAATTTGTAAGAAGTATCTTTCCATCCAAATCTATTTTGATAATCCGATGCATAATATTTGAAAATCAAATTATTGGTAATTGCAATAATTTTCTTTTGATGCCTGTTTTCTGCAATCTTATCTTTAATAGCATTAATGATGAAATCCTTATCCGCTTCAAAAAATTCCTTACCAATTATTTCTGGAATTTTTGCTAAAATAACTGCTTCGGCATAGATCAATCCTTCCCTTAAAAACGGTAAAATATTGTTGATGGCTTTCAAACTCAAATTTGCATAGCCAACTGGTAACCTATCAAATAGATTTTCTAGCTCTTTTACTTGACCCTCTTCCAATTCTAGTACTTTGATTAAAAACTCCACAAAGTATTCCTCATCCTCAAATGAAAACAAAATGTGCCAAATATCATCTATCGTATAGTTTTTTATTACATCTTCACCTTTTTTGTTTGTTCTTTTTATTTTCTTTTCAAAGTTTTGCCAGTCATCGCAAAAAACAGATTTTAATCTTGCAGAAACAAAACAACTTGAAACAGAAACTTTATCCATTTTTTGACTGTAGTTTAATTCCCAGTCAGAACCTCCGTTCAACTTTATAAATTTTCGTATTTCACTGAAATCAAATTCCCTTTTACTCTTAAAGAAAAACTTATCGTGATACAATTTTTCCTTTAGTTCCAATGGAATCGGTTCAAATCTGGCCTCTTTATCCGTGCGATATTTGATGTTATTGATAAAAGACCAAGCACGGTATTCTTCAAATTTCGGATGGCTAACAGGGCATCTTAGCTTACTGGGCTCAAGCGTACATTTTCCAACCAATCCTTTCTGAGAGCGTAATGGCCTTTGATAAAAAATGGAACCATTCTTAGTTTCTAACAGAAGCTTGTCGTTAAATGCTTCACCTTGTACTTCCTGAAATTCCAATATTTTCTTTACTTCATCCCGATAATCCGATCGCAATGTATAACGATTTCTTACCCGAATACCATCATCCTCCAAATACGCAAATGCTGCACCTAAACCACCTTTATCTTTAAGTAATTCTTTGTATTTATTAACAGGAATTGCGGTAGAATCACTTCCACCATTATAAACACTGGATTTTTCTTTGTCGCCATTTTTTCTGCTACTTTTAAACCCACGTCTCTGAGCAATATGATAAAGCGCTCTTCCAATTTTAAAACGATTTTCAGGAATTGATAAATCCAACTTTTCTGTAATCAATAACCATCTTAATTGAT
Organism: Bacteroidales bacterium; assembly: GCA_041393255.1. GTDB lineage: Bacteria > Bacteroidota > Bacteroidia > Bacteroidales > JAADJA01 > JAADJA01. Next base: position 136,475 of record JAWKKM010000009.1, read on the forward strand.
AGGGACTTGAAAAATCAGGTTTTCCATCACCATTAAAATCTAATTTGATCCATTGCTGAAAAGCCTCATCATTTAAAGGAAAAACCCGGCCAATTCCTTTTTTATAATGTTTCCAATTATTAAGATCATCAATGTCCAACGGACAATATCCATTTTCAATCAACGCTTTAAGAGTTTCCCATTTTCGATATCTTCGGGCATTATATAATCTTCTGGAAGCACGATGCTTTGTTCGTTCCGCTGCAAAGGAAAATTCTCCTGATTTTCCTTCGCCCACGCCTTTTTTGAAAGTATATACCCCATACCAAGAGAAAGCATCATTTTCCCTTAATGTTAGCCCAATTGAATTTGTACCTAAATCAATTCCTAAAATTTTTTCCATATTATCAATTTTTTATTATTTTTGTACCGAAAGACAATTCACAACAAGGCTATAAGCCGAAGAAATTGCCAAAAGGCAAACTTTACCCTGCATACTTCTGTAGGGTTTTTTTTAAATTTTCCCATTGTATACAATTTTTTTTTAATTTTCATTCCATATAAAAGTTAGTCCCCAAATCCAATCCTAAAATTTTCTTCATAGTTTTTATTTATTTCTCCGTTTCCTCCGTGTCTTCTCTGCTTCCTCTGTGGTTAAAAGACTTTTATTAATCTTGTTTTACCGCAGAGAACACTGAGTAGCCGCAGAGTTCACAGAGTTATTTTAAATTTTATTGATAACCATTATTCATATATAAATAATTTGTACATTCGCAACACAATTCAAAGCAATTCACAATAAGGATTATTCCGTTGTGAAAACATTTAAGCCGCCTCGCCTTACAATGCGGGGCATTTTTTTTTGCTTAAATGTTTCATGAATCCCATTAAAATAAATCATTAAGTGAATAAAACATTTAAAGCGGCAGTCATTAATGATTTGTCGCTTTCTCTTTTTAAATGTTTCATGAACTCCATAAAAATTATTCATTGCTGTGAATAAAACATTTATAGCAGCATCTTCGGATATTTCTTTTATTCATTTTTAAAGTGCTTGGTCAATTAGTTAAATCCATGCAATAAAAATAAATATTAAATTCCAACAAATAAAAGGAACAACACATTTTTTTAAAATTGACCTATGATTTTTTTTATCTGAGCTAAGATGGAAGAGATCAGGCTTTTCTTTGAATGATTCAGAATCCGGTTTAACACCCTTGGATGAATCACTATCGGGATGGACTAAATTCAATTACTCTTCCAACAAAATGAACCTTTCATCGTAGGTTATATCGAGGGTTTTATTCTGGCGGTTAAAGTGCATATAATACCTTCGCTTTTTATTGGGCGGAAAATTCTTCGCAATGTATTCATTCATCAAAAAATCGTAGGTATAGCCAGCATAACGCCTTCCCAACAACTCGCAATAGCGGTAAACAACATCCACATCAATCTCAATGGTTTGGTATTTATATTTTACGCCGCCTGTAAATACATTTTCGGAAAAATAGCCATCCACAATATCGGCAATGGTTTCGGAAGTAAAAAAGAGCCTCCGCCCTTTGTGTTCATTGTTCAACATACTCAGCTCAAGCCAGGTATTAAAAGTCACGGCATTCAGGTCAATGGTTTTGTAATAAACGTATTCACCAAATTCCTGCGAATCTTCGTGTTCCAGGTAATGCTCTTCCAGCTCAAGCTGGGCAATATTAAGGATGTAAGCCGGTGTTTGAAAAAAGAGGAAGTCTGTCAATATAAGCTTCGGTGTAAATGGTAAATCCCAGTTTTTCAAATTCAAGGATCATACTGTTGATGAAGGTTTCGAGAAAAACAGAGTCGGAAATATCCTGCAGAAACAGGCTGTTGGCCATCCGCGCCGAATCAACCTGCCAAGGAGCCATATGGGTTGTATCACCAATTTCGTCCCTTTTCAGGTTTCTTTAAAAATGTAATTCACAGGGAACACCATGATGGCGAGATCAGGCTTGGATTCCATATAGGATTTAGCCAAATTCCACTCGGGGTAACAGGAAGAAAAAAGTAAAATAGAAACAAAAGAATATAGTAGGATTTTCGACATTTAAATCAATCATTGATACCAACCGGACACAATTGTGTGGCCAATTTCGAAATACATACTGACCGTCAGGCTAATTGCTAACCGCTACACTCTCCTCCTGGCTTAAGAGTGCTTCTCCAAAAGCCTTCCCATAAGCAATGCTGGTTTTAACTTCATCTGCGCTTGGGGAAAACTTAACAAACACGCCTTCATCAAAAAAGTTCAGTTTGAGGTTGACCAGGTTGGATTCGATCATTTTCTTGTTTTCGCCGCTCCATCCGTATGAGCCAAATGCTCCGGCCAATTTTCCCTTATCCCTTAACGGATTAATGGTGGCAAAAAGTTTATACACCGGCAATAAAATATTTTGGTTGATGGTAGGCGATCCGATAATAATGGCCGAGCTTCTGGCAATTTTTTCATCCATCTCCCCAATGGGTGTTTTTTCAATGTCCTGCAATTCTACTTCAATATCTCCTGCTTCGCGCAAGCCTTTTGCAATATACTCAGCTAACACTCCGGTTTTATGATAAGCCGATACGTAGGGAATATAAACCCTTTGCTTTTGCCGCTCGTTGATGGCAGCGATGGCATACTGCTCCGATACATCCACATACTTTTTCCAGTGGCTTCTCAAAATCGGGCCATGCCCCGGACAAACCACATCAATACCCAACGGCCTGATCTTTTCAATGGCTTTGAGCAGGTGTTTACTGAATGGTTTCAGGATGACATCAAAATAATACTTGAAAGCATCATCAAAATTACCCACGCGGTCATCAAACATTTCCTCGTTGCAATAATGACAGCCAAACGAATCGCAGGTGAACAATACCCTATCATCGGGCAGCCAGGTATAAATGGAGTCGGGCCAGTGAAGGTTCGGTGCACCAATAACATGCAGTGTTTTATTCCCAAGATCAATCGTTTGTCCACCCCGGACTACCTGGTGAGGGAATTCGGGCCCGATCATGTCTTTCAGGTAGCGAATGGCATTGCTGCTTCCTACTACAGTAGCATTAGGGGCTACATTTAATAGATTACGAAGGCAACCGGAATGGTCGGGTTCGGTATGGCTAACAACAATATACCGGATTTCTTCAGGATTGACCAGCTGTTTTAGTTTAGCATAATAATCGTCCCAAAACCGTTCTTTTACCGTATCGACCACCGTCTTTTTTTCCGCATCAATAAAATAGGAATTGTAAGTAGTTCCATTTTGGGTTTCCATTACAACATCAAAGGATACAATGTCAAAATCGAGTGCACCTATCCACTTTACATCATTCGTAACATTCAGAATATTCTTTTTTTCCATCAGCAAATAATCATTAATTCGTTAAAATAATTCCATCTGTTTTTTGGAGCCATCCGGATCATCCCCCGGCTTTTTCTTCTTAACAGCGGGAACGGTTTTTTCAGCATCCGGTTTAGGTTCCGTATTGGGTTGAATTACAATCGCTTCATCCTCTCCGGTTTCAGCAACTGCAATATCTTCCTCAGGAGGAATGGATTCATCACTCAATTGCTCTTCCAACTTCTCCTCAGGTTCTTCGTAAGGCAAGGGTTCGATAAACTCAATTTTTTCGATGGCTTTGGTTGTGATGCGTTTGCCTTTGGCTTTAAAGCTCTTAACTCCAACAAATTCTTCAGCAGAAACAATCAATTCGGGAATTTCCTTTTTGTTGGCCTTTTCATCAAATAAAACTTTAAACCGGGGTAAATAATCAAAGCTAAAGCGATGCAATAAATTGCCGGGTTGATCACCAATGAAGTCAATTTTTTTATTGATGTCGTTGCCGTTTTCTATTTGAAAACGCTTGAGATAATAAACTTCCTGAGCAGCATCAAAATAGATGGCTGAAATAATTTTCTTTGGGTTAAATTTTTCAATCAGGATCATATCCTCTTCAAAATGATTGGAGAGGTCGTAATTCATCAGTTTGTAATTTCCCGATTTCTGGATGGTCAATATTTTATCATCAGAGATAAAAGCACCGATGTATTTTCCACGTTCATCGGTATTGAGACGTTTCACCGTATCATCATACCATATATCACGAGCCCCAAGGGTCGAAACGCCTTCTTCCCGTTTAACAATATTCTTTACACCATGTTTGGTCAAAATATTACCCTGAGAACCTTTTCCTTTAATGGACAATTCACTAAAATCAAACTCAAAGGAGAGTTTCTTCAATTTTGGCTTCGGCCTGAGGAAAACCTTAACAACTTCCGCTTCGCCATTTGGATTAGCCGTAAAGTAAAGAACTTTTGAATTCTCATTTCCAGCTGTCAAATCGTATTCCTTGTCGCGCGTAATGCTGGTTACAGGAAATCTTTTCACCCGTGAAAAACCTTTTTTACCATCCCTGTAAATCATATTGTAAATGGTACGGTCATCACTCTTGTTGAAGACATCAATATGGATTACATTCTTTCCCACAAATGTTTTTGATGATACCTTTGTAACAATAAAGGTCCCGTCTTCCCTGAAAACGATGATGTCGTCAATATCAGAGCAATCGCAAACATATTCGTCTTTTCTCAGGGAAGTGCCAGCAAACCCATCTTCGCGGTTAACATAAAGTTTTTGAGTGGCTGCTGCCACACGGCTGGCTTCAATGGTATCAAAATTTCTGATCTCGGTTTTACGCTCCCTACCTGTACCGTATTTTTTCTTAATCTGCCTGAAATAATTGATTGCATAATCGATCAGGTGCTCCAGGTGATTGTTCACCTCTTCCATTTCCAGCTCAATTCCTTCAATAATTTCATCTGCTTTGAAAGAGTTGAATTTGGAAATTCGTTTGATCCTTATTTCTGTCAGCCGAATGATATCGTACTCTGTTATTTCACGCCGGAACAATTTTTTATACGGATTCAATCCCTTATCAATAGTTGAAATAACATCTTCCCAGGTTTCGCATTCTTCAATTTTCCGGTAGATACGCTTTTCGATAAATATTTTTTCGAGGGATGAAAAATGCCACTGTTCCAGCAATTCTTCCCGGCGAATCTCCAGCTCCCTTTTCAATAGTTCTACCGTGTTCTCCGTCGAAACCCTTAATATTTCCCTGACACCTATAAAGCGTGGCTTTCCTTCATCAATGATGCAGGCATTGGGCGAAATTGACACTTCACAATTGGTGAATGCATAAAGCGCATCAATCGTCTGGTCGGGTGATACATCGTTTGCAAGTGTGATCAAAATTTCGACATTTTCAGCTGTGTTATCATCAATTTTCTTGATTTTGATCTTGCCCTTGTCATTTGCCGCAACAACCGACTCAATCAATGAGGTGGTGGTTGTACCAAAAGGAATTTCAGTGATCACCAGGTTCTTTTTGTCCACCTGGCTTATTTTCGCCCTGACACTCACTCTGCCACCCCGTAAACCATCGTTGTAACGACTCACATCAACATACCCACCGGTCAGAAAATCAGGATACAACTCAAATTCTTGTCCCTTCAGAATATTGATGGAAGCGTCAATCAGTTCTACAAAATTATGGGGCATTATTTTGGAAGCCAGCCCAACAGCAATTCCTTCCACCCCTTGAGCCAGAAGCAATGGGAATTTTACCGGCAAAGCAATAGGCTCCTTATTCCGGCCATCGTAGGAAGCTTTCCAATGGGTGGTTTTCGGATTGAAAACAACCTCACTGGCAAATTTTGAAAGTCGAGCTTCAATATACCTTGGAGCTGCAGCACTGTCGCCTGTAAGCACATTGCCCCAGTTACCCTGCTGGTCAATTAAAATGTCTTTTTGTCCCAACTGCACAAGAGCATCGCCAATGGAGGCATCACCGTGCGGATGGTATTGCATGGTATGGCCGATGATGTTGGCCACCTTGTTGTACCTGCCATCATCCAGGTTCTTCATGGCATGCAAAATCCGGCGCTGAACGGGCTTCAACCCATCCTTGAGGTCAGGAACAGCTCGTTCGAGGATCACATAAGAAGCATAATCCAAAAACCAGTTTTCGTACATTCCTGACAAATGAACGGTTTTATAGCCATCACCTGATTCCGGTTCAGCAGAATTTTCCTGTTCTGTAGTATTCAGTTCTTGATCTTCCAATTCGCTCATTGTCCTATACCGTGTAGAGGTTCTTTCGAAAAACGTCAAAATTATAAATAAATTAAGATTTACAAGGCTTAGCTTGTCAAAACTTATTCACCACTTTTCCAATAATGCCGATTATTCGGATCATACGGATTTTTAAAGGTTCTTGCAGGCGATACTCTGCCAGATCAGGATTATCAGGGTTCCGACTCTATAATATTGATGAAATATGCCCTGAAACTTTTTAATTAAGGTAGTATATTTGCAATTCAATACTTTTGATATGAAATTTCTGGTACTCATTATTTTTACGCTTGTTTCTTTCTCTCTTTATTCGCAAGATACCCTCAGGATGATGCATTACAATTTACTGATGTATGGCGATAATTACGGAGGCTGCACTTCATCCAACAACAATATTGACAATAAAAACGGATACCTCAACACCATTGTTGAATATGTAAAACCGGATATCCTGACCGTTAATGAAATTTACCGAACTTCTTTTTATCATGAATACCTGATGACAAATGCCCTGAACATAAACGGGGTGGATTATTATGAAATGGGCAATCCTTCCAATTCCTCCAACTCCCCCATTGTCAACCAGGTATTTTACAACTCTCATAAACTATTACTGCTCGATCATTATGCTATAATGACCAACTACCGTGATATTGATATTTTCAGGTTTGAATACAACATACAAGGCCCGCATGAACCGGTTTACCTGAACTGTGTGATCGCCCACTTAAAAGCGGGCAACAGCAGTGCATCCGAACGGGCATTCGAAACGGGAAAACTCATGGATTACTTAGATGACATTAATGCTTCGGGCAACTATACCATGTCAGGCGATTTTAATGTCTACTCCAGTTCGGAACAAGCATTTCAGAACCTGCTTTTTGATCCGGATGAAAGCATCCGCTTTTACGATCCGATCAACACCCTCGGAGCCTGGAACAACAACTCCTATTTTTCGGATGTTCACACCCAATCTACACATACTTCGGGCGATTGTTTCTCGGGAGGTGGTATGGACGACCGTTTTGATTTTATCCTCATTTCGGACGAAATAAAAAACGGGGATGACAAAATGGAATACATTAATGGCTCATACACAGCGCTGGGTCAGGACGGCAATCATTTCAACAAATCTCTGATTGAATCCCCAACCAACAATGCTGTTCCCAACAATGTTCTTCAAGCGTTGTACAATATGTCGGACCATCTGCCGGTGGTGATGGATTTATTGATTGAAAAAGATTTGGGCATAAATGATCTCGGTTCCTTTGGCCTTTGCCTAACTTTTCAGAATCCGGTATCTGATAATATGGAATTGAAGGTAACCGCTGAAAAAGATGAGGCCCTGACGTTTGAAATCCTGAACTTACATGGAAAACGGCTTTACTCAGAAACCAAAAAAATTTTGCAGGGATCAAATCGTTTTTCAATTCCGGTTTCAAAGATGAAACCCGGGATGTATCTTCTACGGATTGTAAAAGATATGAACGTGATTTCAATGGAGAAGGTGATAAAAAGATAACCTTTCTATTCATTTAATATTGTTAACCCTTCATGCACCAGTTCCAGCGTTTCGATGGCCACCTCATTAGCATCAGCTTTTAAAACGGGGCCTTCATATTTTATCGGCCAGGCGTTCCTGACTTTCCAGGTAACGACGGGGCTGTGCTCCTCATCCAAAAGACTAATTATAACATCCCTTCGTTCAACTGTACCTTGCTGAATTGTTCTGATCCATTGGTAAAATTCATTATCACCCTTTACAATCCCCCGCTTCAGTACAATGTTCTGAAACTTGTTTAATCCGGGCATCTTCACCGGGTTGGGCTCCGGAGATGCTCCTTCCCGGTATTCTATGGGTTCGTTTTCAATGATAAGGCCGCTAACTTCTGAGAAGCTTATGCGTGTTCCGCCCCATTCAACTTGAAAGTGGTTGGTAGTTAATGGATAGTTGCTCATAATACATCGGATTAGTTTTTTTATACAAGAGAAAAACCTGTTTTTAAGTAAACACATTTAGTATGGATTAGGTTTAAAATGCTATTTAATATCAGCAAATTTATATCTCTTTGGATATTTATTTACCAGTTTGTGGCTTAAAAAAAAATGCCATTACTGCCAAAAAGGCTCAATGAAACAAAGATTTCACTAAGTTAATTTTAACGTTTTCAAAAACGCTCTCTTTGCGTAACTTTGAGTCTTACTGGCATAGTCGATAAATAAGCTCTTCCTATTTCAAATTCCTAACAGCAAAATCAAAAGCATTCTGGTAGCAAATATTATCAACAAATTTTTCGGTACTAATACCAAATAATAAATCAACTTTTTCACTAGCTTCTTCCTGGTTAACTTTTTTAATCAATGCTTCTCTTAAATCATCAAATTCAAGCACAGTCGGGTATTTATCAAGCGGATCAATATAACCATCGAAATCAGTACCAAGAGCAAACAATTTCAGCACTTTTTCCTTGTTGTCCAAACTGCTATTGATAATTACCTTCATCATCCCTTTCAGGTTATCCCACAAATACCCTATATCATAATCATCCGGATAGGTTCTTTTCTTTTCCTTTTTCGGAACAGCAAGGATGCGCTGGTCGAGGTTAACCCCGATAATCCCATCCGATTTGAAGATCTCAATAATGTCCTCATCACTGACATTTATGTTCCAGGTATTAAATGGTTTATCGAAGGTTGACACACCTTCCTTATCCGTTTCATTTGGAGCATTGACAATCAACTCATCCAAAGTCTTTATTCCGGAATAGGCAACATGGCTGGCAATGATGGGAATTTCATCACCATAGACATCTCTGCATGGTTCAATGATTTCCTTATAATAATACTTCCGGGATAGGGCACTCATATGCTTTACATCAATGAGAATCCTTCTGCCCAAATTCTCCTTTCTTCTGTTCTGATCATCAAGGCTTAGAAAATAGCGGACCACTTTTTTCCCTTTTTCGGTAAAATCTCCATTCATGCCAGGCGATTGATCCATAACCAAACCGCCGTAATCAGGTATGCTATGCGCATGGCCACACAGATAGTTATTGAAATGATGCGACAAACTTATGAAGAATACCGGGGTATCCTTCCAATTTTTCACCTGCTCAATTCTCGACAGTATTTTATCCAGCGGTTCTTCGGTATTGAATACATTCGACCCTTCGATGGTAAAAACAAAAGCCATCGTTCCGTTTTCGTTGTCAATCCTTTGCAGGTCTTCTTTATTTGCAACTATTTCATACGTACCCTTTGCTGTAAATTCTTCCGGATATTTCCTGAGTAGTTTTTCCTGCTCACGAAAATATCTTTGAAGTTTGGAATAAAAAGCTCTGATTGTGTTTCCAGTTTGTTTCCAGATAAAAGGAATTCCCGCTCCTTATTAATCTCCTCAAAATAATTATATTCTGAGCCCTGTAAAAACTGGACCCGGCGGTTTGGCAACTTTAAAAATATACCCTGAAGGAAATCCCGGAAAGCAATTTTACTTCCTCCACTTTTCCTCAGGCTTTACAAAAGGTTCTCAATCCATTCAACGTTTTGATCGGCCAGGGACCTGATAAACCCATTGTTTGTAATAGCGTTAATACCTTTATTGATGACACCCTTTGGAATCTCTTCCCTTCCCGTAAACCATCCCTTTTCCATCGGGTAAAGCGAAACAAAAACCAGTTTCATGTTCCCGTTTTTCAGTTTGATCAAATCGCACTGGGAATAGGCATTGGCTCTTTTTCCATCCTGCTTCGGTTTGATTTTTGAGGCAACCACATGCCAGGGATGAAACATATCGGTACCTTCAACTTTACTATGTCGAAGCCAATTGAAAGAACGCATGTGCGGATGGCAGTGCAAGTCGGCAAATTTGTTCATGGTATTTTAGTTAGGTTTGTAATAGTCTGATTCGAGATACTTCCTGCTGTTTGCGGCTGCAATTTGATGGAAATCATCGGATGAAATGCATTTGAGTAAATTGTCAACGAGCTTCTTCTCACTGTTCTCCTGAATAGTCATATAGAAATCGGTTCCAAACATGATCCTTTCTTTGTATTTAACATGCGTTAAATCAGCAAGAAGTGTCGCTTCAATTTTTTTAATCTCACTGAGGGTATAGGAGATGTCGGCATAGACATTGTCATACCTTTCCATCAAATCTTTAATTTTCAAATAGAAATTTGTCTCTTTTGTATCCGATCCATGTTTTTGAGATATTTTAATTTCACCTGAACCTCCAAAGTGTCCAAAACATAGTTTTAGATTTGGAAACACTTTTAGCACCTCCTCATAGTTTTTGGGATTGGAAAAATTGTTTTTAAATTTTCTGTTTCTATCCTTAATTTGATTGTGATAATTATATTTATTTACAGGCTCAGGATTGAAGTTTTCGGGCAAAACATGTTCGGGTCCAATCTTTCCCTGAAACCATACCCCTCCCTTTGTACAGTGCACCATCACAGGCAATTTTTTTTCGCAGGCAAACCTGTACACCGCTTCCAATTCCGGATCGAAAGGATAAAAGCCCAAAGCAGGATAAAGCTTAATGCCAACAAACCCATAACGAAGGAATTTTTCCTCGAGGTATGTCCTGACTCCAAACGGATAGGTCTTTCTTGGATCAACGCAAACAAATGGCAGGAGCTGGTTGGGAAACTTTTGCTTCACTTCAAACAATTGGGTAATTTGGGTTTCGTAATTATTCCCCGGATCGCCGGCTCCCATCTTATCCATATCAAGGCTTAAAACAACAAACCTCGTTTTAAGGTGTGGATAGGCACTCACTAAATCCTCCCATATCAAACTTTGGTTTTTACGTGTTCCGATCAATAGAAAATTGGCATAACGGTCAAGTATGTCAGCATTTGATGGTATTATATACTTCAACACTTTTGTCACCCCTTTTACAATCTTCCGGTTATAAATAATTTGTGGAAGTTTGATACCGATAAACCTTCGGGGAGCGCAATCAATATTAAAAATATGAGTATGAATATTTGTGTAAAGACTCATGGTTTAGGCTTTTTTATTTTTTTCTTGCTCGGTTTGGGGCTTTTTTCCGGCATTTCGGATATTAATAAACGTATTCATTGTTTCAAACCAAAAAGGCGCTCCAAGTGAAAGAGCTAAGATAGTGATGAGCCAGCCAAGAAACTGAATGAAGGTAATCCTGCCCATCAATGTTGTGATGTAGGAAAACGTGGATATTTCACCCTTACCCAATTCCGTTTTGGCAGGCCAGCCAAAAGGGAGCTTATAATACGAAAGAAAGTTTGGAATGGTATCCAGGGTTTTTACCAACTCTTTAAAGTCAGGCTTTGTTATCGAATCATTTTGCATTTCAATAGTATCCCCATTCCAGGCAGCCGTTTTCTCATTTTGATCAATCCACTCCACATAGGCAGCATCATATACCATTTTCAGGCGTGTTTCATCGCTATGCCATAATGTATCAATAATTGCTATACTGTCGATGTTAAAAAACAGGGTAACCGGAATGGCAATATAAAAAGCCCATTTTTTCATTTTCCATTTAAACCAACCGGATGCCCTATCCATATAGGAATCGTACCAATTTGCAATGGATATTTTCAATTCTTCACTGTTCTGATCATCACTGATAATGGTGCTGATCATGGTTTTAAAGTCGCTGGGATTTAATGTCTTCAGCCCTTCACAAAAATTCCCGAAAAGATCATTGTGTTTAAAATGTTCACTAATCACAACATTTCCCGGGTTGGTACTATCCACCTCAACGACCTTACCTTCTTTCGTTATTACATCCACAAATGCTGCACTAAACAAGTTAGACGGGATGTACGAAGGCGGGGATTTAAAGTCCTTCTTTAGTCCGTCGATCAGTGGATGTGTATAAACCAGGTCGGCCCAATTTTTATTCAGCGGATCATTCAAAACCTTATTAAGCGATTTGACTAAAAATTTGCCCCGGGTTTTCAATTGCTTGTTTAACGTTTCTACCACTCCTATAATAGCATTGCTAAGAATAAAATAAATCAGTGCCAGTGAAATGACAATCTCTATGATGGTAATATGGCTCATGTCTGATATTTATTATTTGGTTTTCGTGAAAAATAAAGTAAGAGAAAACAATATTTCTCTTTTATGCAATCAAAATAAAGAGGATAAAAATACACAATATTATAGGTAGATGCAAGAAAAACAACGGCTTTGATTGCCAATAAGCAAACTTTAACAGTTCATTAACACTACACATGCAATTGTGTGCATACATTTGTAATCTATTCGTAACATAAAATTTTATTTATCCAAAAACACCGCGAATACATTTATAATTCCTTTGCGAGAGGTTGCTGAATTTTACCTGATCACCCGGATTGGCAAGTCCGTTTACAATACGATTTATTAATTAAAACTATAAAAATGGAAACAAATCAAGAAAGCCTGTATGAAAGGCTGGGAGGAGCAAAAGGTATTTCTGCCCTGGTAGATGACATCGTTGATAATCATTTAAACAATCCGGGAATAAAAACCCGGTTCCTACCAATGATAGACGACCCTGAAAAAATGGCAACAGCAAAAAAACATACGCGCCAGTTTTTAGGCATGGGCACAGGTGGCCCGGAAACTTATGAAGGACAGGATATGTCGACAGCACATCGGGGAATGAACGTTAGCGAGGCAGAATTTATGCATGTATTGGATGATATTCTGACTGCATTGGACAAAAACCATGTTGGGCAACAGGAAAAAAATGAAGTGCTTGCCATTTCCTATTCACTTAAGGAACACATCGTACGATTATAAATTCAGTAATTATTTAAAATTAGCATTTTAATTATGTTAAAACACTCATGTATCATAAAGTTGAAGATTTTGCCAACAGGAAGAAAACTTTTGACAGCTTCACTGAAATACGCAAATCATCAGGAGAGCGAAGCTTTTCTGTCGGAATAATTAACAATGAACCCAACACAGCCTATGTCGTTAATGAATGTGAATCGATAAAAGCCCCAAAGGCTTTTCTCAATAATCCGAAATTGGGTGATGCGATGAAGACTGCCTGAGTTATGGGTGTGCCTCATGTTATTTATTTCAATGAAGTAGCAAAAGGGTCTCTGTAATATTTCAACATGAGCATGAATGAAATGCCCTGTTAATTGCCTGCCAGGAAAGCGGTTTTTCAGGGCATTTCCGATTCGTTTGGCTGGTGGTTATAAGCAACAAATTAAAATCATTGACCAATATACCTCATCTTAATCATTAACCTATTCGTGGTGTCAGTATGAAACTTACAATCCACATAGCGGGGCGCACCCATCCGCGGCTTTGGGTTGTTTGAAACACCCACTCCTTCTTTTGGCATTCCTATAAAATTAGTATTAATCTCACGGTTGAGGTCTTCATCATGAAAAACGCAAATGGCATATTCTCCTACGGAAATATCTTTGATACTGTAAATTAATGCGGAATCCTGTATCGCAACAAAACTTGTGGTTTTCGCTCTTTCAATTCCCATTGGAAACCCATCCTCTCCCCGAAACAAGGCAATTCCAACGTTCCCCTGCTGATTATTTATGCCGGTAATTTCAATTGAAATCTCCAGTGAATTATCCTGGCAGTAAAGATTGGAGCTGAAGTAAATACAGATCAGGAAAACAAGATTAAAAACTTTCATATTGTGAAATTAGAATATTTAAAATACAAATGTAATTACCTTTATGGATTAGAGAGTTTAATTTCGCTGAAAGAAATTCCTGCAATCAGGTTGAGATTTTGAACTTTCAATAAAACCACCACGATTGGAAAATTGAAAAATCCCGATAGCTACCCTGCTTAATGTATTAATTCCTATTTTTGCATTCCAATACTTAAAAAGCTATTTATGGATAAATTTTCATGGATAAATGCGGCTGACCCAGCCACCATTGAAGAGCTGTATCAAGCCTTCCAAAAAGATCCGGAATCGGTAGAGGAAGGATGGAGAAAATTTTTTACCGGATATGAATTTGCAAGAACAGATTATTCTAAGACACCGGATATGGATGGAATTTATCCTTCCGAGTTTAAAGTCATTAACCTTATAAACGGATATCGGCAGCGAGGGCATTTGTTTACAAAAACCAACCCCGTCAGGGTTCGCAGAAAATACAGCCCGGATTTGTCCATCGAAAATTTCAATTTGACACCGGCGGATCTTGAAAAAGAATTCCAGGCCGGAAATGAAGTAGGGCTCGGAAAAGCAAAACTAAAAGATATCATTGCACACCTTGAAGAAACCTATTGCCAATCGGTTGGAGCCGAATTTATGTATATTCGTCAACCCGAAATCCTCGACTGGTTAAAGGCCAAAATGGAGAATTCGAAAAACAGTTATGCTTTTACAACCGAAGACCGTAAATACATATTCAGGCATTTAAGCCGTGCGGTTCTATTCGAGAAGTTTATACATAAAAAATTTCCGGGGCAAAAACGATTTTCCCTTGAAGGTGCTGAATCCCTGATCCCTGGGCTGGATGCCATCATAGAAAAAGGTGCCATCTTAGGAACACAGGAATTCATCATTGGGATGCCCCACCGGGGTAGGCTAAATGTTCTGGCCAACATCATGAAAAAACCTTTCCATAATATTTTTAGCGAATTTGAAGGGAAGGAGTATCAGGATGAATCACTGCTTGGTGATGTAAAGTACCACCTTGGATTTGTTACTGACAGAGAAACGACTACCGGCAAAAATGTTAAACTTACGCTTTCTCCAAACCCATCGCACTTAGAGGCTGTTAATCCGGTAGTGGAGGGGATCGCCAGGGCCAAAGTAGATAAAGAATATTTTGGTGATTTTGATAAGGTTTGTCCCATCCTCATTCATGGAGATGCTTCTATTGCAGGACAGGGAATTGTTTACGAAGTTCTTCAAATGTCAGGCTTAACCGGATACAAGACCGGCGGAACAGTTCATGTTGTGGTTAATAACCAGGTCGGGTTCACAACCAACTACCTTGATGCACGAACCAGTACCTATTGTACAGATGTTGCCAAAACTATCTTTGCACCGGTATTTCATGTTAACGGCGATGATGTGGAAGCTTTGGCATATACTATTCAACTGGCGATGGAATACAGGGAGAAATTTAACAATGATGTTTTCATTGATCTTTTATGCTATCGAAAATATGGGCATAACGAAGGAGATGAGCCTAAATTTACCCAGCCGATTTTGTACAAGATAATAGAAAAGCATCCCGACACAATGCAAATCTACAAGAAGAAGTTGATTGAAATGGGAGTGATAAATGAAAAGGAGGCCAGGCAAATAGAATCTGACTTGAATGCTGTTTTTGAAAAGAATCTGGCAGAAGCAAAGCAAAACGAAAAAATAGACATTACATTTATACAGGAACGTTGGAAGGATATTCGAAAAGCTGTTAAAGAAGATTTTGATGCCTCGCCTGATACTTCTGTATCAAAAAAGAAAATTATTGAAATAGGTAAGAAAATTACCCATGTTCCTGAAAACATAAATCTATTTCGCAAAATCGTCAAGCTACAGGAAAACAGGCGTGATATGATTGAAAAAACCGGCAAACTCGATTGGGCTATGGGAGAATTACTGGCCTATGGAACATTACTGGATGAGGGTATCGCGGTTCGGTTAAGCGGACAGGATTCAGCCCGGGGGACATTTTCACATCGTCATTCTGTGCTTAAGATTGAAGATTCTGAAATAGAATATGTACCGCTAAACAACATTAGTGATACTCAAGCTTTGTTTGAAGTTTATAATTCATTGCTTTCGGAATATGGTGTTCTTGGATTTGAGTATGGTTATTCATGTCTTACGCCCAATAGCCTGACAATTTGGGAGGCTCAATTTGGTGACTTCTTCAATGGGGCACAAATTATTTTCGACCAGTTTTTAAGCAGTGCCGAAGACAAATGGAATGTAATGAACGATCTGGTCATCTATTTGCCTCATGGCTATGAAGGACAGGGCCCGGAGCATTCCTCAGCACGTATCGAACGCTTTTTAACACTGTGTGCTGAACAAAACATGCAGGCGGTCAATTGCACTACTCCGGCAAATTTCTTCCATGTTCTCAGAAGGCAGTTTAACAGGCCCTTTCGAAAGCCATTGATCGTTTTCACACCCAAGAGTTTGTTGAGGCATCCGCTTTGCATGTCAACCATTGATGAATTTACCAACGGGGGGTTTAAAGAAACCATTGATGACTCCTCTGCCAATCCCAAGAAAATAACCAAAGTTGTATTTTGTTCTGGCAAGATCTATTATGATTTGTTGGAAGAAAAAGAAAAATTAAAAAATGAGTCAATTGCTATCGTGCGGGTTGAGCAACTTTATCCGCTACCCAAAAAGCAGATCAGGGCGATTGTTGCAAAATACGATAAGGCAGAATCATGGCTTTGGGTTCAGGAAGAGCCTTACAACATGGGTGCATGGCCATTTATTCACCAGGAACTGGATGAAATACCATTGAAACTTATTGCACGCCCGGCAAGCGGAAGCCCGGCAACAGGGTCGAGCAAATTTCATTTTGTCAGGCAACGGAAGATTATTGAAAAAACATTCCAGGAATGCGTTTGCCCCAATCTTGAATATGATTGTAAAATGGTTTGCATCGGCAACAAATGGAAATCCTTCGAAGAGGAAATTGAAAAGCTAAAAGTTGAGACGATAGATAGCAAGGATATCTCTGGGATAAAGCATTTGTAATGGATTTACGATCCATTATGTTAGATTTTAGAGGGAGTACATTTCTTTCGATGGATTTATCATCATTCGAGTCAAGATAGCCATTTAAGTTTGAAAACCGAAGGTTTATTAGAAGAAACTATTCAGGATCAATTGGTGTGTTAAAAAAACCACTATAGAATTTAGATACAATTCAGGTTGTTCGCGCGAAATAACATGCCAGGCAACGGGTGTTATAATCAGCCTATCATTTTTAAATAAATCGATGTATTCTGGTACAAATCCTAATTTTATGATAGCTCAAACATCGTTTATTTTATGTGAGGTAAGCTTTATCAAATCCTTACTCTCTTTTTTCAAAAACGCTCAAATCAAATTTTATATTTCAAAGATTACATACCTAATATTTGCCACTAACACTTGTCGTTTAAAATAATTTATATTTTCGCCAAAAAAAAACGACAGCATGTTTAAATCCAATGAATATTTCGATGGCAAGGTGAAATCCATTGCCTTCAATACAGAAGAATCTCCAGCAACGCTCGGCGTAATGGCCCCGGGAGAATATGAATTCGGAACATCAACAGTAGAATATATGACAGTAGTTTCAGGAGTGATGACAATTCAATTGCCTGGCGAAACTGAGTGGAAAGATTACAAACCTTATGACACTTTTGTTGTGGACAAGGACAAAAAATTCAAAGTAAAGGTTAAAACAGATACTGCCTACGTTTGTCTTTATAAATAAACCCATTAAGAACCATCCTTTTAGCGAAAAATAAGAATTAAAAATTCTTTATGAATTTTGGTATCTTTGTAAGTTCAATATTCAATATTAAAATAATATGATTGACATAATAGTTCCCAGCCCTGGCGAATCCATTTTGGAAGTCCAGATAGCCGCATGGTTAGTTGAAGATGGTGCCTTTGTTGAAAAAGATCAGGACATCGTTGAAGTTGATTCAGACAAAGCAACCTTAAGTATTCCAGCCACAGAAAATGGGAAAATAAAACTCCTCGCTCAAGAAGGTGATACAATTGAAGTGGGAGCTGTTATTGCATCAATAGATACTTCTGTTAAAGGAGAACAAAAAGCGAAGAACCAGAGCCAAAAGTTGAGCAACCTAAAACAGAAACTGCAAAAGAAGAACCAGCAACCAGCGACCGGCGACCAGCAACCAGTACCTACAGCAACCGGCAACCAACGACCAGCCTCAGTTAAACATTTCCCTCTTGCCAAAAAGCTGATGCACGAAAACAATGTTTCGGAAGCTGAGTTTATCAACTTCATGAAAGGTTTCAGGGTGGGAAAAAAGGATGTTGATTTCTTTTTATCTGAAAAAAAGAATATTCCATCAGCAGCTTCAACCTCCTGGGGTGGTACAAGGGATTCGGACCGGAAAAAAATGTCGACACTCAGGTTAAAACTTGCTGAGCGCTTGGTTTCGGTGAAAAATGAAACAGCGATGCTCACCACTTTCAACGAGGTAAACATGACACCCATCATGGAGATCAGGAAAAAGTACAAAGAGATATTTAAGGAAAAACATGGTGTGTCACTTGGTTTTATGTCGTTTTTTACGAAAGCCGTTACTGAGGCATTGAATATTGTTCCGGGTGTAAATGCTCAAATTGATGGGAATGAAGTAGTTTATCATAATTATGCAGATATTGGAATTGCAGTGAGTTCACCCAAAGGATTGATGGTCCCAATTTTGCGAAATGCTGAGCAAATGAGCCTGGCCGAAATTGAATGGAACATCAAGGAATTGGCCATCAAAGCCAGATCGAATAAAATTACGATAGACGAAATGCTGGGCGGGACTTTTACCATTACCAATGGTGGTGTTTTTGGTTCCATGCTCTCCACACCCATTATCAATCCTCCGCAAAGCGCCATTTTGGGGATGCACAATATTGTAGAACGTCCCATCGCCGTAAATGGCAAAGTGGAAATACATCCCATGATGTATGTTGCAGTTTCGTATGATCACCGGATCATTGACGGCAAAGAATCCGTTACATTTCTAGTAAATGTAAAAGAGATGCTCGAAAATCCTGCAAAGATGTTAACCGGCGGCAAGGAACCCGCTGAGAAGCTTCTTGGATTGTAAAGTCCAATTTTGTTTTCTTCTTTGCAGGTTGAATAACATTTTACTTTGATGTCAATGTTGACATCAATTCCAATTAACACATTGCGCATTTAATGAAATAACTGTATATTTGCTAATTGACCAATAGTAACAATGGTATGCAACCCATTAGAAATAGTTTGTTTAAACTACTTACAGCCATTTCTATAGTTATTTCTGGAATTTATTTCCCGGTTTCGGGTCAAAATGATAGATCAAAGAATACCAATGTAATAGATGCAGAAAATATTGACAGACTAATCGAAAAGGCAAATTATTATTTAGAAGGAAATCTGGATTCAGCTATTTATTTTGGTGAAAAAGCTTTCCAATTGACGGGTTCAGATTATTTTTCTCAAAATGCCTACCGGTCTTCAAAAGTCCTTGCCGATGCCTGGTTTTATAAGGACAGCCTGGCAAAAGCTATTGATTATTATAAAGTTTCTGCCGACATAATTTTAGAACTGGAAGGTGAGATTTCTGAAAAATATGCATCACGAATCAGCGACATAGGATATTGTTTTTCCAATCTTGATATTTTTGAACCCGCGGTTTCCTATTTTGAACAGGCATTGAATATTTTCAAGAAAACAAATAATGAGGAAGAAATCAGTAACCAATTGAACAATCTGGGAATAGTATATTTTACCTGGGGAAAGTACAGTTTCGCCCTGGAGTATTTCAGCCGCACCCTTGGTTATGATATGGAACGTGGGGACAGTAACGCATTGACAATTTCATACAATAACATTGGAAAAGTTTATGAAGCCTGGGGATATTATGAATTGGCTATTGAACATTATTTAACGGCACTCAGCTATCTTGGAAAAAATGGGAGTGAAGCAACAAGGGCAATAAGACTAAGCAATATCGGAACCTCCCATTTTAAGAAAAAGAATTATGATGTAGCCCTTGAATTTTTATATCAGGCGTTAAAAATTGACCAGCAGCTGAATAATCAATTTAAAATTGCCGTTCGCTACAACGAAATTGCCAATGTTTTTGCAGCAACAGGTAATTATATGAAAGCCATCGAGTATAATTCGGATGCACTGCGAATTTTAGAATCCTTAGCAAAAAAAGAATCATTGGCCATTGTATTACAAGATCTGGGAGCAAATTACTTTGAAATAGGCAATTATCCGCTGGCAGAAAATTATTTTAAAAGAAGTATTTCAATTTCACAGGAAATTGGATCTATCGCAAATGAAATGGCAGCATACAGGGTTTTGTCAAAAGTTTACGAAGAAAAAGGTGATTTCCGAAAAGCGATCCTTTATCATCATAAATATGATGATTTGAAGGATACTATTTTTAATTCCAAGGTACATAAACAACTTGCAAATTACCGGATCAGGTATGAGACTGAGAAGAAGGAGAATGAAAATCAATTGCTAAAGAAAAATCTTTTAATAAAAAAACGGACCCAGCGAACATTGATCATTATCGGAGCATTGATGCTGATGTCTTCCGTTTTGTTATTCTTTCTTTTAAGGTTAAGGTCAAGAACACATAAGCAAGATCGAAAATTATTCGAAAAAGATAAACGGTTATCCAGTCTTGAACTTGAAAAAAAGGAATTGGAAAAGCAGCACTTGCAGGATAATGTTTTTGCAGAACAACAAGTAAACCGCTTGCAGCGCGAAAAGTATGAAGCAGAAATCCAATTAAAAAACCAGGAGCTAATTGGATCAACTCTTCAGTTGGTAAATAAAAACGAGATACTTACGACGCTAAAGAGTAAAATCAATGCTTCCCTTACACCCGATTCAACAAAAAGGGAAATCCTTTTTATTAATAAATCAAAATACCGATTTCGACCAAAACTGGAAGCGTTTCAAAACAGAATTTGAAAAAATAAATCCTGGATTCTTCGATCGTCTCCGACATGAATTTCCTGATTTTAGCGAACAGTTTATCAGGCTTTCGGCTTTTTTACGTCTTGACTTATCAACCAAAGAGATTGCCCAACTCATGAATGTCTCAGTAGCTGCTGTCAACAAAAACAGACAACGTTTACGTAAAAAACTGAGCCTCGAACTCGAAGCCGACCTTTCAAATTTCCTGAAATCTCTATAGTACCTGATCTCTTATCCTGCTTTCGAAAATCAAAAATTTTAAATTCCATACCCCCCCTGTCCTACCATTTGTCCTACTTAAAAACTTGACTTCAGGGTCATCATTTAGCTACTTTTAATTCACCAAAATGTGAAATCAATAAATACGATGCCATACTTTACTTACAGGCTTCATGTGAAAGGCTCGTTTTCCCAAAAAGGATTTGGATTTTCCTGCATGCAACTAGCCTATAAAAATGACATTACAGGGACCTTGTTTTATGAATCAGCTAGTTCTGTGATTCTTGAGATTACAGGTAATGATGAAGATATTCATCAGGTTATTGAAAAATGCAAACAAGCTAAATGCGTTACCGAAATCCACATTTTAAACAAAACCACAACAACAAAAAAGCAAAACGATTTTATAATGCTCAATCAAATTGATTAAATAATTAAATGGAGGTTATCATGAAAAAACATTTTTTCCTTATTTTGATTCTAATTCCTTTTTACATTAATTCACATGCCCAAACCAACACATGGAACGGTAGTTTTAATACTTTTTGGCATAATAACAATAACTGGTCGTTGGGACATATTCCGCTAAGTACAGAAGATGTGGTGATCACAACATCAGGTTATACCTGCAATATTGATTATTACGATGAAACATGCAACAACCTGACAATAAATTCAGGAGCAACTTTAATCATTGCAGATCAGAAACTGACAGTTTCAGGAAATGTAAATGTAAGCGGCAATTTAAACATGAATAACACCGCTTCGGAATTGGATTGCTCAAATATCACATGGTTAAGTGGCTCATCCGCCAGTATGACAGGCAGCGCAACAATTTATGTAGAAGGAACCTGGGAATTCTCCCTGGGTGCTGAAGTGTTTTTAACTGCAGGATATGTTAATTTTGATGGTGCGGGCAACAGCTTTATACGAAGCAAGGATGATGACTCCTATTTTAATCATATAAGGAACTACAAATCTTCCGGTTATCTTGGGCATAGTGGACAATCTACCTATCCTTTAGATATTAATGGAAATATATATTGTTATTCAAATACACAACTTCAGTCCTTTACAGCACAACCTATAATGCTTGCCGGATTTATAAATAATATGTCAGGCCATGTTTATATGAATAATGGCACTTTCAAATTTGATGGTGGATCTTCTACCAGCCAGTTTATGCCCGGCGATTATTTTAATAACCTCACTATTGCATCAACAGGGACAAAGACTTTTGCGGATGATATTGAAGTTAAAGGAACGTTAAGATTAGAAAGCGGTATTTTAAGTCCCGGAGCAACAACTATCACTGTGGGTGGCAATTGGGAAAATGTTGCAGGAACAGGCGCATTTTCAGAAGGCACAAGCCGGGTTATTTTCAATGGTAGTGCACATCAATACTGCAATTACGATGAAAATTTCTATACCCTTGAGGTGAATAAATCAGCCGGAGCGCTGCGCGTAAACAGCTCCTCTGCGGAGGTTTATTGTGCAGCCTATGACTGGACAGCAGGGGCAATTGATATATTGCAAGGAACTTTTACGGCAGACGATTTAACCGATAGCAGTATTCAAGGATCCTGGTATTTAAATGATGGGGGAGAAATAAACCTCACAAACACGTTTGGCTATGTTGATCTTGCCGGTGACCTCCACATATTTGGTGGATATATGCATGTTTACAGCGGTCAGGATGATAGCTACTGGCCAATTGATGCCAATGCTTCCATTGAAATGTCTGGAGGAAGCCTTAAGTTTCATGATGTTGGAATTTACATCCGAAATACTGGAACCCTGACAGAAAACATTACTGATGGATGGATAGCATGTACTGGAAATCTAAGAGTTGACAGGGCGGATTTTACACCCGCAGGAGGAATATTTGCCATGCTAGGGTTAACAGATACAGAAATTAGAATTGACAATGGATGGCTTTATCAGCTTGATATTGATAAATCCACAACTAAATCCTTTTCCAATGATCAAATTAAACAAAAGGAAAGTTTGGAAGAAATAAAAAGTGACGAGATTCAGCAAATTTCATTTAACCCCGAATTATATGCCAACTCTAACAACCAACAAAAAGGAATTTATTTGAGTGGATTCACGGGACGGGACGGAACATATTATTCTCCTTCCAAAAGCAATACTGTTACCGTCTATGATGATATCTATCTTGCACATATTGCAATTTATGGTGGTACTTTTGACCCCAGTAGTCATTTTATTGATCTTGCCGGTGACATGGCAATAGTAAATACCGGCAACCTGAAAATGACCAATGCATCAGACCATATTAATCTTCGTAACATTTGGTGGTATCCATCGTCTACCGCAAATATGACAGCCGGATTGGTGGAAGTGAGGGGTAACTGGAGTTTTGAAAATGGAACCAATTGCCAAATAGATCCTGGCAATACTGTTAATTTTATATCTGATCCCGAAATTGATGTCATCTATTCGTATGATATTGATGCTCAATTCGGAAGCGTTGTTGTAGATGATGGAAACCTTTACATTGATGGTGTCAGTACAGAACCTGTGAATATTTCAGGTAACTTAACTGTGAATGCATCCGGATTTATTGACATACAGAATCAGTCGTTGATTGTTGATGGAATACTTAATATTGCTGAGGGTGGGGAAATAGAGGTACATGGACAAAGTAGTGGAGGCAATCTTGAAAATAATTCTGATTTTACGCTAAATGGAGAATTAGATGTGGGGGATGGCAATGTCACAATTCATGGTGGGTTTGATGTTTCAGCAACAGGTATATTAAACATTGATGGTGGTACTTTTTGGCGCGATCAGGGTGAAACAGGTCAATGGTCGGATTTTGACGGAGAGTTAAATATGACCTCAGGAATATTGGATTTTACAAACAACAGCTATTATTGGAACTGCTCCTCAAGCAATATTTCAGGCGGAGTAATTAAAACCAGGGGTGCTATATTAACCCCTACGGGAGACTTTCATCCAACAGGAGGTTCAATGGAATTTTACGGATATTATAATTCCCTTATTTATTGCCAGGGTGATAATTACTTCTGGGATTTTGTAGTAAATCGAACAGGCAATAATCTCTATCTCTATACTGATCTTTACATCAAAAATGATCTTATTTTAAATACCGGTATCCTGAATGCTGTCCAGCCGGTAAGTGGAGAATCGTTCGATATTTATATTGAGGGGGATTGGACCGGCACTTCAGGATTTTCGTATGGATTGGGTACCGTCTATTTCGTGGGCAGTACCACCTCTGATATTCTTACCACTGAAAGTTTTTACAATTTAACAATCAATAAAACCTATGCCAATTTCGACGGTGTTGAAATACAGGATAATCAATCCGTTTATGTAATTGGTGATTTGCAAATCCTTGATGGTACCCTTGAACTTAATCCCGGATCTGGGATTGATGTCACAGGAAATATTGCTATTTATAACAATGCAGGTTTAAATGCCAACGATGCAAACACCAGCGTTAAAATAGGTGGCAATTGGGTTAATTATAACACAACTTATTCATCGCCGGTTGGATTTAATCCTGGAAATTCTTCTACGGTAACCTTTGATGGGACAACGGATCAGCATATAAGCACTGCTGCTGCCGTTGAGGACTTCTTTAACCTTGTGATCGGCAAATCCGCTGGTGAATTGAAATCAAATGACAACACACAAGTTTATGGAGATTTTACAATCTATGATGGAGAATGGCGGGATGAGGTATATGACCTCAATCATTATTATTGGGGAGATATTATGGTTCATTCAGACGGATTGCGAGGTTATAAAACCGGCGCAACAAATTACCTCATGGGTGATGGTGACCAAATACTAACTGACCAGGGTTCATTGCAGTTCTATAATTTAATAGTTGATAAATCTGCTTCAAAAAACTCCAGTTATAATCTATCGGATGATGAAGGAAAAAAATATTATAATGTAGCTAAGGAAAATGGTTCAAAAAGCCAGACTGTCCAGATAGCAGGAAATGGTATCACTTCATACTATTTAACAGTTGAGGAAGGAATTGTAAATGTAAATACTGCGGGTATTTTTGTCCCTTATGATATTATTATCAATAATGGTGGCAAAATTGAGGTTGGAGCTGGTGGCACACTTTCCGCAGGTGAAGGAACAGGCCTCACAATAAATTCAGGTGGTGAATTACTGATGATTGGATTACCCGGGCAAGAAGCCCAGTTTAGAAATTTGTATGGAATAGCCACTTCAATCATTGTAAACAGCAGTGGTATTATTGGTGCCGAGTATACAGATTTTATTGAACTCAATGGATCCGGAATTACCATTAACAGTGGTGCTGGAATTAATGCATTGTATCCGTTCAATCATTGTTCATTTGAAGGTAATGATGCTGGTGGTTCTTTGCTTACCATCAATAATAGTCAAACGGTTACGATTGATTATGCTAGATTTCCGTCCAACACATGGGGAGGTACATACAATGTTGCTAAAACATTAAACCAGGGTTATGTTACATTTACCAATATAGATCCCACAAGTGGCTTTGCTGGTGAAGATTTTGAAAATGATTCGTACAACCGGATCAACTGGCCTGGACTTGTCAGGGGAATGTGGACCGGTCTAGAAAGCCACATCTGGAATGATCCGGATAACTGGGAATACCATTTAAAACCGGGCCCAACAGATGATGTTGTCATCCCGGCAGGAACACCTAATGATCCTGGGTTTCTTCTACCGACCATGGAATGCAACAACCTTGGTTATTGAATCCGGTGCCTCTTTGCGGGTATATGATGAAATCCTAACCGTTCACGGAGATTTGGAAATTTATGGTCAGTTGCAAATGGATCATGCTTCAGGAGTTTTAAATATTGAAAATGATATATACTGGAAATCCGGATCTGGTGACCTCATCACTAGCGGAACAATAAACGTCCACAAGGACTGGTGGTTCGAGGATGGAACATCCGCATCACTATCTCTGGCTAATACGGTGAATTTTGTTGGCGTAATGACATCATTGATTCATTGTGAAGATGCAGATGCTGAATTCGGAAGTATTGGGATTCATAAGACCAACCTTGCCACGTGGATACATTCATCCAGTACACAAATAATGAGGGTCACCGGTGATATGACCATAGGTTCAGGAGATATCTTTCATGTTCAGGGGAATGATCTTGAAGTTGATGGTATACTGGATGTTGCCAACACTGGAACCATGTATTTATCAAGTGGAGGGACAATGACCAACCATTCGGACTTTGTTTTGAACGGCACCCTGGAAGTAGGGCTCGGAGATGTGATGATCCATGGAGAATTTGACCTTGAGACATCCGGAACATTAACCATTGATGGAGGAAGTTTTATTTGCGATGAAGGCTTATCTTCTTTACCATTTAACATCCGGGGAACCTTTAACATGACCGATGGTCTGTTTCAATCCTACGAATATTTTGGGGTGGAATCCACTGCGTATGTAAATGTTTCGGGAGGAACAATAAGGGTTCAATCATTTTGGTCGGAATATCCAGACAGGTTCGCCCCAACTGGAGGTATTGTTGAACTCTATTCAGATTTTGTCGGGCAAAGTATCACTAATGTTTGCAGCAATGGGAGTTATTTTCACAATCTGCATATCAATTATCCTTCATGCGACATGCAGATGATGACTGATATTATAGTCAACAATGACCTGGAGATTATTGCGGGCCATTTATGGTTGAATGGCAATACGGCAACTGTAGTAAATGATGTAAAGATATTCGGGGGTTTAAAAATGGAGAATGCTTCAGATGTATTACAGGTGTATAATGATATTATCTGGGAATCTGGCTCCTATGCAAATATGACAACAGGATTGATTGAAGTGACCCAAAACTGGTACTTTAACGATGGAACGAATTGCCAGATCGGGACGGGAAATGTTGTGAAGTTTATGCCTTCTTTTGCAATTAAAATACTTCATACACAAGATAGCGATGCACAATTTGGAAGTGTTATAGTAGATGCAGGGAATCTTTACCTCGATGGATACAATACCGAACCGGTTCATATTTCCGGGAACCTGACAGTAAATTCTTCAAAGACTTTGTGGATGCAGAACAAAGGTTTAATTGTAGATGGTAACATGAATATCCAAAATGGAGGGACAATTAAAATATCAGGTATATATAGCGGTGGCTCTATTGAAAATAATTCTGATTTTGTATTGTATGGCATTTTGGAAGTTGGAATTGGTGATGTTCTCATCCATGGAAAATTTGATCTCGCTTTAAGCGGTGAATTGATCATTGAGGGTGGGAGTTTTGTTTATGATGGTGGAACAAGTTATAGCGACATTGATGGAACAATTAACCTAAGTGACGGATTGTTTCAAGGAAATGAGCAGCTTTTTTTATCTGCAAGCTCATCAACCAATATTACTGGAGGAATAATTCGGACAACTTCGCTGATGGCTGAACATTCCGGCACATTTGAACCATCCGGTGGTACTGTTGAAATTCAAACCGATAATAATACAATGGGAGCCATTTATTGCTCAAATGGAAATTTTTTACATAACCTAAAAGTCAATCCGATCATTTCAATAATTGGAGGAGCAATGCTTTTAACGGATGTCTGGGTTCAAAACGATTTAGAAATAACTGGCGGTTTGTTTAAAATTAATGGACATGAATTAACAGTAAACAATAACATAATAATTTTTGACAGGTTAAAAATGGATGACCCGAATGATGTGCTTTATGCAGGAGATTCCTTTGGTGACGATATTATTTGGAAAAGCGGTTCAGATTGCGGAAGTGTTGATGCAGGTACAATAAATGTTTTTGGTGACTGGACTTTTGAAAACGGAACAGATGGACAAATAGCAGTTGGAAATACCGTAAATTTTTATGGGAACAATAATTCAACAATTAATTGTGATGATCCTGATGTTGAATTTGGCAACCTGACCATTAATAAAACTTCTGCGACACACTATTTTGTACAAATCCCATCCAGTTCCACAATAAGAATAGCCGAAGATTTAAATATTTATGATGGTGAGCTTGAGATGAATGAGAATACAGAAATATATGTTCAGAACGAATTGAATGTTCAAAATGGAGGAATCTTAAGTGTAATTGGAACACCCGGAAACGGATGTATAGTATCAGCTTACCCTAATTATGGAATCTTTGAAGTGATGAGCGGAGGAACAATCAGTGCTGAATATACAACATTTGAATATTTTGAAGGAGCCGGAGTTGTGGTGGCAAACGGGGCAACAATTGACCCCTTACATCCATTTACGAATTGCACATTCACTGAAGGAACTTCAGGAGGAAAATTATTGACAATCAATAATAATCAAATCCTGACAATTGACGGAGCCAATTTCCCAGCCAATACCTGGTCAGGAACATTTAATGTTTCGAAAACACTAAATCAAGGCCAAATCACATTTACCAATTTCAGTGGAGATTTTTCAGACGAACCTTTTGAAAATGACCCCTACGATCGCATCATCTGGGATCACGAAGATTTCTATCTGAATGTAAGATTGTATTTAGAAGGTCCGTTTAACACTATTTCCGGCATGATGAATCCAACACTCAATAGTGAGGGTTTAATCCCATTGTCTCAACCTTACAATACAGCACCATGGAACTATAACGGTTCTGAGTCGGTGGTTACTTTCGATCCAACAACCATTGACTGGGTTCTTGTGGAACTACGTGATGCACCAGATGCAGCCTCTGCCACACCAGCCACAACAATAGCTCGAAAAGCATTATTTGTTAAAACCAATGGATACATTGTAGAACTTGCCGGCACAGGTTTTCCGGTCTTTAATGTTAATATTACTCAAAACCTGTTCGTTGTAGTGTGGCACAGAAATCACCTGGGGATTATGTCTGCATTTCCTTTGGTAGAATCGGGTGGTGTTTATACGTACGATTTCCGTGGTTCAGCAAGCCAGGCATATGGTGGAACAGCAGGATACACACAATTGTTGCCTTCGGGGTATTGGGGAATGGTAGGAGGAGACGGCAATAGTGATGGCGAAGTTACGCAATTTGACAAAACAAATAGTTGGAATTTAGAAGCTGGTTCAGAGGGCTATAAAGCCGGAGATTATAATTTAGACAGCCAGGTAGGAAATCAGGATAAAAACAATATTTTGATGAATAACCTCACAAAAGTGAGTCAGGTTCCCGAATAAATCTAAATGAAAATGAGAAATACAGACAATACCTATAAACCATAAATTAGGAAAGCACCGAAGAGGATTTCTTCGCAAATAATTCCAAGTCAAAAATCCTGATTATCCTTATCAGGATTTTTGTTTATCTCGAAAACGGGTTCACTGAACGATATTTACCCGACGAATTCATATCTTTGCAAAAAATTCAATAAATGCAAAAAAAAGTTGATTTTCTTGTTATTGGTTCCGGAATTGCTGGATTGAGTTTTGCATTAAAAGTGGCAGAAAAAGGAAAGGTATGTATTGTTACGAAGGATACCGCTGACGAAACAGCCACAAAATATGCCCAGGGGGGAATAGCAGCGGTGATGTATTCGCCGGATACTTACGAAAAACACATCCAGGATACCATGATTGCCGGTGATGATTTAAGTAATGAAAAAATAGTTAGAATTACCATCACGGAATCAACCGAAAGAATTAAAGAACTCATCGAATGGGGGACAAAATTTGATAAAACAGAAAGTGGAAGATATGCTTTAGGAAGGGAAGGCGGCCATTCCGAATCAAGGGTATTGCATCATAAAGACAGCACCGGAGCCGAAATTATCCGTGCTTTACTTCAACAGGCAAAAGAACATCCCAACATCGAAATACTGGAAAATCATTTTACTATCGACGTTCTTACACAACACCATCTCGGTGTGGGAGTTTCAAGGGGAATGCCAGATATTCAATGTTATGGTGCATATGTATTATGCCCCAAAACGGGTGAGGTGAAAACCATTCTCTCTAAAGTCACATTATTGGCAACAGGCGGGTCAGGTAATGTCTACAGCAGCACCACCAACCCCCCAATTGCCACCGGAGATGGGCTGGCCATGGCCTATCGCGCCAAAGCCATCCTTGAGAATATGGAATTTGTTCAGTTTCATCCAACTTCGCTTTATAATCCAAGTGAAAAACCTTCATTCTTGATAAGTGAGGCATTAAGGGGTTTTGGAGCCGTATTAAAAACCCAGGACGGTCATGCGTTTATGCATAAATACGATCAACGGCTTTCCCTTGCCCCAAGAGATATTGTTGCAAGGGCCATTGATACCGAACTTAAACACCGCGGAGATGATTATGTATTTCTTGATTGCAGGCACCTTAAAAAAAACCAACTCATCGACAATTTTCCGAAAATTTATGCAAAATGCCTAAGTATCGGTATTGATATTACAAAAGAAATGATCCCTGTTGTACCTTCAGCTCATTATCAATGTGGAGGGATCAAGGTGGATGAATTTGGCAGGAGTACCATTAAACATCTTTATGCGACAGGTGAATGTGCCTCATCAGGACTGCATGGCGCTAACCGCCTTGCATCCAATTCACTCCTTGAGTCGGCTGTTTTTTCACACCGCGCTGCAATGGATGCAACAGCTAAAATCAATGGTATTGAATATTGTGAACACATCCCCGACTGGAATGCAGAAGGCCTTGTTTTGAAC
The DNA here is from genome assembly GCA_041393255.1 of Bacteroidales bacterium. Taxonomy (GTDB): domain Bacteria; phylum Bacteroidota; class Bacteroidia; order Bacteroidales; family JAADJA01; genus JAADJA01. The sequence continues at coordinate 167,181 of JAWKKM010000009.1, forward strand.
GAAGAAATGATCCTCATCACGCAAACGATTCGGGAACTTCAATCCATTATGTCAAATTACGTGGGGATTGTTCGATCTGACCTTCGATTGCAAAGAGCCCTTGACAGGCTTGAGATCATTTACCGAGAAACAGAAGACTTGTACAATAAATCTATACTCAGCACTGAGATTTGTGAATTGAGAAACCTGGTCAATGTTGCATATCTGATTATAAAAATGGCTCTGGTGCGAAAAGAAAGCCGTGGCTTGCATTTTTCGATTGACTATCCCGAAAAAGCCATTATGAAATTAAATTCAAGGAGATAAGAAATATATTCCAAAATCTAAAACCGAATTACCAAAAATTAAATAAAACTCAGATTATTTTGTAACAGAGCTCATTAATAATGGCACTCAATTAAAACTGTTAAAGGCGTAACCCTGATAATTGGCAAAGGTTGTTTCCTGGCCGACAATGCAACATTGACCGGTGATGTCGTTTTGGGCGATCATTGCAGTATATGGTTCAATGCGGTCGTCCGCGGCGATGTTCATTCCGTTCGAATCGGCAACAATGTCAATATTCAGGACAATGCTACTATCCATTGCACGTATCAAAAAGCTCCTGTTGAAATTGGCAACAATGTATCCATTGCCCATAATGCCATTGTCCATGGTTGTACCATAAAAAATAATGTATTGATCGGAATGGGGTTTCTATTTTAATGGATCATGGTGGTGGAGAGCACCATTGAGCTGCCGCAGGAGCCTGTTGTTTCGAAAGCTGTGACTATCATTGAGTCGGGAAGTGTATATGCAGGAGTTCCGGCAAAAAAAATAAAAACAGTAGATGTGGAACTAATGGAGGGCGAAATTAACCGGATTGCCGATAGTTACAATATGTATGCAAGCTGGTATAACGAATAACCGATTTAAGGAATATCCCTGTTTTGGAACCTTCTTAAGCTTATTCCAAAACAAATAACAATCAAACTGCCAAGAACCAAAATATCCAGGCTAAAGTTTCCTTGTTTAAACATAAAGCCTTCTGTGGTTCATAATAACTAAAGATATTGAATGGCTTCGTAAATTCAAGGGCATCCCAAAGCTGCGATAAAAAATGAAGTAAATATAAGATCAGGGTGATAACAGCACTGATATTGGCAGCCTTGCTCCCCAATTTCCCATAAACGGCAATCATCATTGTATATGTGAAAACCATACAAACAACAAGCAATAAATTAAACAGATTTGGAATAATTGTATAACTATATCCATACTAAGGTGATGAAATATAATAATGGAGGTGATCGATCCAAGCAATGCAGCGAAAATTATTAATAACACTATTAAAGCACCACCACTCCGCAAAAGCGAAGTCAATAATGTACTTCGTTTCAACGGGTGAGCCAATAGCAATTCAAGGGTTCCCGATTCAATTTCATGCGTGATGTGATGGATTGGAATATTTATCGCATTGATGGCCAGCAAAGCCAATACCAGCGGATGATTTAACCCAAATGCAGCAGCCCCGTCGAAAGTAAGTGTACTAAAAAAACTATCATTAAGAAACAGCTGCATCCGCTTGGGTAATTGCTCAAGAATGGCTGTCAATATGGAGGTTGTATCAATAGTCGTTACGAGGTATAAAATCAGGAATTGCAGAAAAGTGATAAAGGCCATACTAAAGAAGGCGAAGCCACGATTATTCTTCCAAATCAATCTTATATATGCCAGATTAATCATTTGCCTCCTCTTTGTAAAAATTAATAAAAATATCTTCCAGCTTGGGCTCAGGAAAAAACAACATTCGCCAGGGGTAATTCTGAAAGGGTCATTTTAAGCATTGGTTTAAAATCACCCTGAATTAAAAATTCATAGGACAAACCTTGTTGTTTATGCAATTTTGAATTTGGCAAACTAAATTCGCCAACAGGCTTCTCAAGTTTGATGACAAGTTTTCGGCTTAATTGCTCCTGAAGTACATCAATTGATTCCACAATGACAATTTCTCCCTTTCTGATAATGGCCATTCTGTGACAAACTTTCTCAACCTCCGCTAAATTATGAGAAGAAAGGAATATTGTACATCCCTTGTTCTTTCGCTCCGTCAGAAGCTCATAAAAAGTCTCTTGCATCAATGGATCCAGCCCGATAGTCGGTTCATCAAGAATCAGTAATTCAGGATTATGAAAAAATGCCTGGACAATTCCTAACTTTTGTAAAGTACCATGTGAAAGGAACTTAATCTTTTGATTCAGGTTGCTGTTTGACAATTCAAAGCGATTCAAAAGGTCCTGGCTGATTTTCCCTTTCAAATTTCGCAGTTTCGCACACAGCTTCAAAAACTCATTTCCACTCAAATTGCCAAAAGCGGAAAAGCTTCCCGGCAGATAGCCACATTTTTGCCGGATTTTGAATGCGTTTTCCTTGATGTCCTTTCCAAAAATTTCAATTTTTCCGCTGGAAGGTCGAAGCAAATCCAGTACCATTCGGATAGTGGTGGTTTTTCCTGCACCATTTGGGCCCAAAAAACCAAAAATCTCACCATAATAAACCTCAAGTGAAATATTTTGAACACCAGTTACCTCACCAAAATACTTGGTAAGATTCTCAATATTTATAACCGGCATTTGTTGCATAACAATCTTTTTTATGACAAGCTGCCTGCGAATACTAAACTATTTTCTAATCAGGTACTTGCGATCCTGAACCCTGGTTTGGAAACCAGAAATCGTTCTTATCCTGATTATTAATCTGGGTATCCAAATTGGAATCGCTTTCCAAGTATCCTGCTGTCCCGGTTTGGTTATCCCAAAGTGGGTCTTTATCAGCATCATCAATAAATCCGGATGCATCACTATCCGCTGCTATCATTCCCCATACACCAGGTGCAATCTCTATTTGTCCATCATTATGAGCCTGCAATTGAGAGAATGTGAAATCATAACTATAAACTCCAGCCGATTCTGATAACCCGTTTTCAGAAATTATTTCAATGTGATTCCGGTGCTGGATAACAACAAACAATTGTTGAGATATCGAAATACTGAATTGAAGATTCGTACTTCCATCCAAATCAGTGACAAGGCCATTCTTTAAAAGAAATGCTGCCCTTCTCCCAATCACCGAATTATGATCTGCCTGCAAAACATCAGAAGCATCCCTTAACTCGATCAAAACCCAGTCAACAACATCGGGATTGGGAATGGCGGCAACTGATTCATCACCTGAGTAATTCCATGGCAGGCCATTGAATGGTTGCGAAATCGGTAATCTTCCGGCAGAATTTAAATATGTACTCATTTCCGACTCCTCAAACGGTCCTTGAAGGAAAACCTCAACATGTAGGGCGAATCCGGAGGTGATCAGGTTTTGTCCTGCACCATTTGTGCCTGGCGAACCTTTGTCAGTAAAAGTCCCGCTGTAGGATGGTTCACGAGCTGTAGCTGTTGACCAGTTTGAAGCAAGGTTATTATCAGCTGTAGAATTTCCTGTAAAAATCATCGAAGCGCCATTTGGATCAGGCCAGTTAGGCCCGCCATCATATTCCACCCTGTCAACTTCTTCTTCACCGGCATTAAAAAGAACAATTTCATCCGCTCCATTCGACAAAAAGAAATTGCTGTATTCATAATTGCAAACATAATTTCCATTAATCCCATTATCAGATTTCAAACCCAAAGTAACAAATCCGTTGGGAGGGATAATAACACTCGAATTGATTCTGATCGAATCAACTCCGTTGTCTTTTAAATACCACCCATTCATATCAATCGGACTATTTGTTGGATTAAATACTTCGAACCATTCACCATTCTCATCCAAAACGGCTGATGGATTTTGCATAATTTCCGTTATCATCAATACCGGGCTTTGATCCAATACTGTAATATAATCCTCAAAAAGAATCGAGTTCGTCCCAACACTATTTGAAACAGACAATTCCACATCATAAACTCCGGGCAAGTTATAGCTTACAACCGGATTTTGCAAAAGAAGAATTGGGGAGTACCACCTTCGAAAGTCCAGTTCTATAAGTGTATCATTTAGAGAGAGATCAGAAAAGTAACGTTTTCACCTGTAAATACCTGAAGTTAGATCTGGTTGTAAAATTCGCTGATGGAGGAAATCCATGACATCAGAAAATCCATGTCGCATATATCGGATTTCCATCTCCATTGTTTACAATAAAATTTCTGTGAAGGCGCGTCCAATGCATACCCAATGACATCAGATCCCATAAAATCACCAAGCGTCACGACCAGCTTCAGGTGGCTATGGAGAAGAATCGTCATAATAAACCGAATCAACCGCGTTTCCGACGTATCTTTCAACAAAATAAGTTCACCGTTATTGCTGAGTCCTCCAATCCATTGAAAAGCATTTGCACCAAAGGCATATCGCAAACATCGCATTTGAATTGATTCCTAAATTATGCAAATTCCCCATGATTAAGCGAATAATTTGGGAAAGTAAAATCAATACCAGAAGAAAAATAATAGCCAGTCAGGGTCTGAAGTATTTCTGAACCATTATTGTACAATTCACAACTCCAGGGTGTCAGCTCCCACTTCAGGAGGATTATACATTATTTCAGTAATTACAATTTCTGATGTGGCTGTATCAACTGTTGCAGTAACTTTCAAATCACAAACAACCGGCAAATGATCCGACATATTATACAACGCATAGGTAACCGAATCTCGGGATATTGGGATTTGGAAAGGCAAATCAATCAATGCATGGTTGTAATGCAAGCCGTCATTGCCGAAAGCCTCACATGAACCAGGGAGATACTCAACTCCATTTATACCAGTCAAAACATCATCTGTGAAAAGGATCAAATCAAAACGATCATCCATTCCACCTGTAGAACCTCCGCCAAAACTTGCAGTCCGGGTACTTTGTGTATGAATTAACCGATAGGTATAATTAGCATGCCAATCACCTGCAGGTAAAGGATCGAAAAGCCAGTCTGGAGCATTGTTAATCAAAGCCTGATATGCAGGTTCGGCACTGGTATATATATTCATATCACCTTCCCAAAAAACATTTTCAGTATTGGATAAACTGTTCAGGCGTGCTAAAAATGAATTTATCACTCGTCAGTTGAAGGGAATTCTCCCGGGTAAGCTTCTCTCTCAAACGGGCTGAATAAAAACGAAAAAAGATCGTATCGCCGCCATCAGCCAGGTTATCTGATTTGTAATACAAAACATATTCGTTGATATGACGCAGGCTGGTAGGAATATACCATTGTGAATACAACACTAATTTATCACTGTTATAAAACAAACATATTATCCGTATCAGGACCATCGGTATATGCCGCTTTTTGGTAATGTGTTGTTCCATAAACATTCAAAGCATCATTGAGCAAAGTAAACGCTCCAGACTCACTGGTCAATTCATTGATAAGAATTACATCTGCCTGCAAATACTGATTAACAACCCGGAAATGATCTTCCCGGTTGGGATCACCACCGGTTGGATAATTGAGGGTATTGTAATACATCACCTTTATAATGTCTGTTTGGGCTAATAATGTATTAAGGAATAACAACGAAAGTGTAAAAATAAAAAATACTTTTCATAAAATAGTCATATGTCAATTTTTACAAAAGTAATATTTTGAAGTGGTTGGCAAATTTATCTTTTCAACATAATAAAAGCGCCCCTCAAAATAAGAAGCGCTTTACAATGAATAAGACTTTTTTATTTGGCCTGAAAGATTTTAGGGTATTAAAGAACTTTAACAACATTCTCAACAGCAAAAAAGCAGCACGAAGAAAAACAATCACCAACAGCAGTAAAACAAAATGCGGATCAATTTTAACTATCGGGAATCTCTTAATGCCTAAAAATAAATTCTTCACTGCTTTCATCGTATTAGTTTTTAATTCTCTTTCAGTTTTTAGTAAGATGGTAGAAGAAACTCTTTGGTTGCGTTAAATTTGAATAATTTTAATAGAATTAATGCGCAGTCTATAAAAAACACTAAAACAACCAGATAATCAAGACCATAAAAACGATCAATTGCTCAAAAAATATTTGTCCAATGAGTTCTTGCCCAATTCTTATCGAATCAAATTTTTCGAGGTTCCTTAATAAATCATAAACAATTAATGGATAAAACTTTATTTTTCTGCCGTCACGCAACCGTTTATTTTTTTATACCATCTATTTATAAACCTTTTTGTATCGAAGTATACAATTTTTTTATACATTAGTGGTTTTACTGATTCTGCAATTTTAGCGGTAAAACCTGTGAAAAAGATTGAAGTTAACGACATATTAAAAGGTTGCGTTAAGGGGAAGAGAAAAGCTCAGGAAAAGCTTTTTAATCTTTTTTCGGAAGAGATGTTTGGGGTTTGCCTGTATTATTCTAAAGATTATGCAGAAGCCGAAGATACGTTGCATGACGGCTTCATGAAGGTTTTTGAAAAGATTGGCCAATTCCAGCACAAAGGTTCTTTAGCAGGTTGGATTAAAAGGGTTATCATCAATACGGCACTTGAGAAATTCAGGAAAAAAAATCAACTCTATGTGCTTGGAGATGAATTTGAATCGTATGAAGACATTGATCCGGGAAGTGTTATTAATGACATTTCAATGCAGGATTTAATCAAATTGATACGAGAGTTAAGCCCGAAATACCGAATGGTTTTCAATTTATACGCTATTGAAGGCTATTCTCATAAAGAAATTGCTGAGATGCTTGGAATAACAGAAGGTACCTCAAAATCAAACCTGGCGAGGGCAAGGTATATATTACAAGAAAAGGTTAAAAAATATTTTTATGTTTCTGCAAAAATAAATGAATCAGGATAACCGACATATCGATCAGCTTTTTAAGAATGGCCTTAAAGGAGTTGGTGAAAAACCACCCGTTTATGCTTGGGACAGGCTCAACCGCGACCTGGACAAAGCCTACACGAACAAACCCCTGGTTTATTTTAGGTGGATTGCAGCTGTGGCTTTGATATTAATTGCTTTTGGGTCAGGTTACTACATTGCCACCCTAAACGTTAACAAGAACTTGCAATCTGAAACTATCAATATTCCTTCATCTGAAATTCAATCACCTGAATCTGCCCTTAGCAATTCTACTGATGCTATTGATAGTAATGATCTATTGAACGATATTGAAGCTCCGGTCTCGAGTCTTGTGATGAATAAACCTGAAATTAAAAATTCAGAAATACAGAATAATTTTATTCAAACCGATACAGAACCCAATCAAAATCTACTGGAATCGTCCAATACTGAATTTAGCCAAAGAGTAACCAGGTTGGAAAAAATATCCTGGAATTCGATGAATATGGTTGAATTTGATAACGTGCTTCTAAATGACAAAATGGTTATTGGCCAAAATACAAGGATAGATATTGCTAAAAATGGTACTGGAAAATTCAATACTGGTATAAACCCTATAAACCCATTGAATGAATACCAATACGATGACCCGGATAAGAAAAAGAGTAATCAAGCCTGGGCCGTTGGAGCACAGTTCGCACCGGTTATCTCTTATCGTGATATAAGCAATACTTACGGTTCGCAAAACAACGGATCTCCCGACGAAAAATCGGATTTAAACAACATGGAGGAATCACTTCTTTCCTATGCAGGAGGTGTTGAAATAAATTTCAATCTTAACAAGCGTTGGAGCATTCAATCAGGTGCCTATTATTCCAGGATCGGACAAGTGAATTCGGATGCATTAAATTTCAAACAGGAGAACAATGATTACTTGTTGTTTTCCATTAATACTTCAACAGGAAATATCAACATTGCTTTTGAAAAAGTTCCTGATGATGTTCGAAAAATCACTCCTCCTAAAGACACCCTGGAAGCTATTAACATTGGTGACGTAAAAATTGTACAGAATTTTGATCTGTTTGAAATCCCGTTAATGCTCAAATACAAGTTTTTGCATAAGAAACTTTCGATAAGTTTTGCCGGTGGATTAAGTCCTGCCTACTTACTCGACAACACTACATACCTTGAAGTTGATAATGCCAAATACGATATTGGATCATCTTCCAACCTAAATTCGGTGATCATTAATTCCTCTTTCAGCCTGGGATTTGATGTGGCACTATCTAAAAAGTTCTCATTTAATATGGAACCTACTTTTAAGTATTCCTTAAATCCGCTGAATAACGATAGCCAGTTTGATTACCACCCCTACTATTTTTCATGGTTTACAGGTGTGAAATATAAGTTTTAAATCAATCCAGCTTTAATTTTTGGAACGATAGCGAACTGAGATTATCTGATCGAGTTGATCCCCTGAAGAAGTCAAGAGATTTCTTTGGATTTATTCCGCAATGCTTATCTGAGGATATCCCTAATAGAGTTTAGATGTATGATAATGAACCAAAGTGTATACCTCGTAAACTCATGTGAGAAGTAGTTAATTTCCTTTAAAATTCTAACAATTAACAAATTGCTTTTCCGAAAATCATAGTTGTTTTTCTGAACATATCAGTATCTGCAACTAGTAACTATAACTCAATCAAATGTTACGGCTGATAACAATTATCGCAACGATCAACATAACCACCGATTGAAATCGGGAAGGCAAATACTTCTCAAAAGAAAAAGGCCGCCAAATTGAATTGAACGGCCTCCATTGTGTTTATCAGATTGTTTTCTTTATAGTATATACTTTGAATGGTGATTAGAAATGCTATCTACGTCTGCGTATGGGTAATCTGCCTGGTGCTTTCCCTCTTGTGTTACCTCCTCTAAATGACTTTTTTGATTTCTTTAGACTATGAATTTTATAAGTAACGCCCATGCTTAAGTATGAAGTAGTAGTCAAAACTATCATCTTTTGTTTTGTAATCATCCAACTTGTCATTTTGTGCCTGACGCATAGCGAAATCCAAAGTAACAGCAAACCGATCTCCTATGTCATAATTTGCACCCAGTCCAAAAAAGTAAACAAACTCAGGAGTACCTGTTTTTTGTTGCACAACTGAGGGTGATTCTTCTCTATAGTCAATTTTCTGGGATTGAAAAATAAATTGTCCGACTCCACCATAAGCGATAATGCCAAATTTTGAAAGATTATCGGGAGAGAAAAGGTTGATAAAATCAACACTGCCACTTATATTGTATTCAATAACACTGGCTTCAAAAGCAACTTGCAAATTGTTTTCGCCTTGTAAATTTCCATAAAGCAATTGGCCGGAGATACCAAACTTGTTGTTTATATGTTTGGTTATTATACCACTAAAAGCAGGCCCGCTTTCTTTTGAAAGCTTTTCCATTATTTCTGAGTCAAATTTACTTAAGTCTCCAAAAAATGAAGTTAAACCTGCATTAAGGTTCACGGACCAATCGTCCCATAATCCGGGTTTGCTGCGTTTTCCACCCCATCCTTGCGCGGATGTAATTTGAGGAATGGAAATTCCAACCAGAAGGGTTAGCAGCACCAAAAGTTTTATTTCCTTATTCACCTTTAAATATTTTTAGTTAGTTATTCAATCTGATAAATTTAACCCGTATTCTTTTCATAGTGTAAGCTACCTGCGCCGTATCAAAGGCGACTTCATTCCCAATCGTTTATAATATCGTGTATCTCTGGGTCTATTGTTAATTTTATAAGTTAAACCGAGTGATAAATATGAGTAGTAATCTTTATCTTCTTTATTACTTGTGCCATCCAGTTTGTCATTGTTGGCAAACCGGGCTGCCATTTCAAGGTTGACATTAAATGAATTGCTGATTTTATAATATGCACCTCCACCAAGCAGAAATAAAAACTCAGGGGACTTAGCTTCAAAATATTTGTCATCTTTTTCGGGGTCATCAAAAGTTAAGGTTGAATTAAATTTGAACTGACCTGCCCCGAGTTTTCCATAAAGAAAAAAGTGGGCATTGTTATCAGGCATTAAGAGGTTAACAATATTGATCGTAGTATTAAAAACGTACTCAGAAACCTCGGCAACAAATTGTGAACGAGAACTGCTGCCCCTCAATTCACAAAATAACAATTGTCCACCCAAACTAAATATGGGAGTTATTTGATAAGATAAATCAAACCCATATCCCCAAGCACCCTCCTTGGATAATTTTTCTGTTATTTCATCATCATACAAACTAAGTTCTCCAAAAAAGGAAGTTTTTCCTCCATTTACATTTATAGACCAGTTTTTTAACAAAACGGAAATTTTTGGTGGTGGCTTCTGATACTGGCCAAAGGCATTTCCCTGGATCAGCAATATCAGCGTAAGAAGAATTGCATTCCAGAAATCAAGAAAAAAAATGTTTTGTCTGCTTGCCCGTTTTTCCATTTAAGTTCTATTAAACCTTTTATTGGGAAAAACATGAATTCAATGTTTGTACCAAAATTTATATATTACTGATATACTGAATGTTGCAAAAACTAATACAAACTAATAAGAATTTGCATTCAGGGTTATTAACATGGAATTGTTAATAACGCACTGATATACAACAAAATGTGGAAAGTGTGATCAATTAGGGGCTTATGGTGTTTCTCCGCTTTCGTAGAAATAATGATTGGTTGGGTAGAACCATACAGAAAACCGACAACTATCAAATATTGCATTTGGATGTTAACAACCACCACTGGTAGCATCCTTTTTCTTTCTTTTTACAGGAATTATTTGCATGGTGGAGGTGTTTTCACTTTCGTTATTTTGAATAGGAACCGACGTAATTTTTAAAACTTCATCAAAATCAACAATTGGATTTTCAACTTGATAATCAAGGCTTTCAGGACCTATTTCATTACCTTTTTTCAAATTTGAAACACAATCATACCCTCCCAATAATATTTTAACATTATCAAAACCCAACTGCTTTAAAAACATATATGGGCCATTTGCTTCCAATTGATCTTTTCCATACAAAATAACAGTGAGAGATTCCTTTTGCATTTTTTTAAAAAAAGAAATACTTTCTTTAGTCAATATCTCCGAAACCGGAATATTGATGGCTTCACCAAGAAATCCCTTAACATAATCATAAGGATTTCGGACATCGACTAATACCATTGCAGGATCATTTTCAGCTAATGCATTAATTATTAATTCAGGCGCAATTTCATTGTTGCCATTGGAAATCTCTTTCAAAGTTTCTTCAGGTGTAAGTATGTATATGAACTCTGGTTTTGAGAAAGTAAGAAACCCGATGATTAATATTAATACAAAAATCAGGGTTATAATGGTCAATCTGCGTGTCCTTGTTAACTCTTTCATAATGGATAATTATATATAGATTAGCAACCACCTGCTGTAGTAGACTTTTTTTCTCGTTTTTTTATAATGATTGTTTCTCTGGAATCCCCAGAATCTGCATTTACATCTGCCCCACCTTTAAAATAGAGCGATGCGGCCGACCGGAATGAAAATAAATCAAATTCTTCAGTTGGTGCAGTTTCGGGTGGTTCAATGGGGTTCAGAATGCACGTGTACCATTCATTGAGGCCTCCCTTCAAAACGTATAAATTTTTATAACCCAGGCGTGTACATAATATCCATGCCTGATCAGCATACAAATCGCTGTTCGAAAACAAAACCACATCCAGGTCATTCTGGTATAAATAATCCTTCCATTCGGGAAGCAATACCTGATCCAAAGGAATATTTATAGCACCCGGCAAAGAAAACCCTGCAAACTGATCTGCTGTACGAACATCGATTAGCATCATTGAAGGATCTTCGTCAATTAGCCTTTCAGCTATTTGGTCTACATGGAAAAACCTTGCCGGGTCGTTAATCTCTTTGATCAGTAATTCAGGTTTTGTTTCTTTGTAATTTCCCTTTTCCGGCAAAAACAAAAGGCCGACAGCAACTAATACTGCCACTATGGTCAATACTATATATGTTTTTGACATGATTATACTTAATTAATAATTAACTTCTTTAACCCGCCTTCTGATGAGTGAAGTAACATAAAATGCCACCAGGGCTACAATTGCAAACAGGACAACAAACAAACTATCTGAGATACCCAATGTTTCAGTTACCTTGACGGAACCAAGATAGTTTCCGTTGTAGATACCTTCTAACCATGAATAGGCTTCACTAAAAATAAAGATGCCAACCATTAGTCCAAGAGTAAATACAATTCCATCAATTTTACCAATGGCTGCGGCACATACGCTTGTGCCCGGACAAAATCCACCAGTAATGAAACCTAGCCCCATTATTAACCCGCCTACAATTGCTGCTGTTACGTAGGTAGGATGTATGTATAGCATACTAAAATCCATCCAACCCAAATAATCAAAGTACAGTATTCCAATAGCTGTTGTTACAACTGCTGTAAAGAACACCCGCAAAACAGTAAAATCGTAACCGTAAAACAAGCCGACAATTTTTCGGGAGGATGAAAAACCAGAGCCTTCCATAATAAACCCGAAAGCCATTCCGATTAAAACGGCGATTACACTGTTCCATTGTTCTGGTATTACACCTAAAGGAATTAATGGTCCCATAATTTTATCTTTTAAGTATTAAATCCACAATTTTCTAAAAAAATAAGCAAAAGCATAGGCCGATCCAAAAATAGCCAACATGGTAATAAACCCGCCCAGAGACAATACAGCTGCACCGCTCAGGGCTGCACCACTGGTGCAACCCCTGGCAATTTGGGAACCCAGTCCAAAGAGCAAACCACCAATAAGAGCAAAAACCAAACGTTTTTTAGTTGTGATTTTAGGGCTATGCTCTGTTTTAAACTTTAATCTGCCCGACAAGGCCCCTGAAAGCAGAGCTCCGGCTAACATACCAATTACCTCAAATACCAACCAGGTATTCATAGGATGATTGTCATCACTTATGAACTTACTATAATAATCTGAATTTTCTGCATGTTCAGGAGCAAAGCGATCTACCACGGCCACAACGGTACTTTTTGCAGCGCCACTTGCCCCGAGCCCTCTTCCTGTAAAATAAAAAGTAGTTAGGAGAATCAATCCAAGCATCACCCCTCCAAAATAGGGATTGAAATATAGTTTGCTCTTATCATTGCTCTTCGAATTCATATAAATTTTATTTTAATTTTCTTTAATATAAGTAACGCGTAATTTGACCGGCTTCAACCATAATAAAGCGGAATACAAGGCCACCAATTAAAATTAGTACCGCAGGAATAACAACTGGAATTTTATATCCAACCAATTCCAAAACTTCAAGTATAGCTGGAAAAATCAGTCCAAGTATAACAACAAATACCCAAAATGAAACGGTAAACTGGCCTCCTAAAAATAAATTAGCCGCTTCCAATTGAACACTTGGCCCTGCCAGGAACCCCATGATCATATGTGTGATAAGGAAAAGTTCGATGGCTATTAAAACCAAATCAATTTTACTCATTATCGAACGTTCCTGATGGGATTTTGACATCCAAATAATGGTGGCTACACCGGTTGACATACCTGAAACAAGAAACAGAGGCCCCAATATCGAATTGTTCCACAAAGGCCTTGCATTGAATGCCGATAACAAAATTCCGGTATATATCCCCAGCACAACAGCTGAACCCATCATAATCCAGGCCAATGGCTTGCGATTATTGTTTACCCAGCTTTCGCCCATTTCCAGAAATCTAAACTTCCAGTTCCAGCGGGGAATAACTTCTTTAATATAACCGGCAACCCAAATCATGGACAAAGGAGTTACGATCATCAAAGTCCAGGCTCCCCATGACATAGGCGACTCCATACGGATGGTGGTGTAAAGTCGCCAAAAATACAATTGATGTTTCAGATCAAGGAAAAGGGCGATTAATCCCAAAACCAAAGCAACAGGAACAATAAAAGTAGCCCACTTAACGGTGGTTTCCATTTCTTTTTCTTTGCCCAAAACCGTAAAGAGCC